>JACPYL010000010.1:0-685957 GCA_016196065.1 Acidobacteriota bacterium
ACCTTCACGTAGGCAGTAATGAATGGTCCCATCAGCCACGGCCACACGGTTCCCTGGTGATACGCGGCGTCGCGCTCTGCCGGACCACCGGTGTAGCGTCCGCGATATTGCGGATCACTAGGCGACAGACTGCGCAGGCCGTAGGGTGTGAGCAGATGCGCGCGAACTTTCTCCACCACCGCCTTCGCGCGATCCGGCGTCAACATGCTGTAGGGCAGGCTGACGGTAAAGATCTGGTTGGGACGGATGGACGAATCTGGAGGCGCGCCGTTGGTCACGTCGAACAGGCAGCCGTCCTTCTCATTCCAGAAAAGGCGGTTGAAACTCCAGCTCGCGACGGTAGCCATTCCGCGATAACGTTTCTGACTGGTCTCGTCTCCCAGTCTGCGCGCGAGATCTTCCATGATGCAGAGTGCGTTGTACCAGAGCGCCTGAATCTCGACCGGCTTGCCACGGCGCGGCGTCACAACCCAGTCGCCGACTTTGGCGTCCATCCAGGTGAGTTGCACGCCGGGCTCGCCCGATGCCAGTAGTCCGCTGGGGTCCACTTTGATCCCATAACGAGTACCGCGAACGTGCCAGCTGATGATGTCTGCAAATACCGGGTAAAGTTCCGCGAGCACAAACTCTTCATCGCCCGTGTACTCAAGAAACGCTCGCGCTGCTTCGAAGAACCACAGAGTCGCGTCGACCGTGTTGTATTCCGGTGTTTCGCCCGCATCAGGAAATCGATTGGGCAACATTCCCTGGTCCACATACTTGGCAAACGTCCGCAGGATACTTCGCGCGATATCGTACTTCTTCGTCGGCAACGTCAGGCCCGGCAGCGCGATCATGGTGTCGCGGCCCCAGTCTCCGAACCAGTGGTAGCCTGCAATCACCGTCTTCTGATCTCCACGGGCGACGATGTACTGGTCGGCAGCGGCAGCCAGAGCCTGCGCGAAATCATCTTCAACTGGCGACGACACGGCGGCGTTGCTGTGCCGCATGATCGCAGCCTGACGGTACTCCGCCACGTTTGCCACGTCGCGTTTTTCCGTCGATGCAATCACCGAAGCCTGCCGTCGCAACTTCAAGTCAAACCGAAGAACGAGGGGATTAAAGAGGTCTTCAGAGAAATCCAGGCCACGTTCCCGTTCTGCGTCGTACTCAAAGTTGCGATACCAATCGCCAGTCTTTCGGAGTTCGACGGCATTGTGCGCCAGATGCAACGAGGGCAGTCCCTGATAAGGCGTTACCGTGGCCAGCCCGGAATTCTCTTCGACCGCCGAGTTGATCGCGCCATTTTCATGCGTCGTGCTGTGGTAGTCACGGAAGGCAACCAGGGGACGAATCTCGAGCGCGAGGTTCCTCGGCGACTCGGGGTGTTCTCGCCCTGCACCATGAAAACGGTCTTCTCGATTTCGATCCCCTCAACCTCATACGTGAAAACGGGGAATGGATCGAGACGGAATTCTTTCAAGTATTGAAAACCCTGGGGGTACACGGTGTGGGGATAACGGTTGGCGGACAAATGAAACATCTGGCCGTCGATGATCAGATTTTCTTCCAATTTGGAAAGCAGCACGAAGCGGCCAACCGGCGGTTTGGTGGCCGCCACCAACAGGCCGTGATAGCGGCGTGTATTCAGGCCGATGATCGTGGAGGAAGCAAAACCGCCCAGACCATTTGTCTCCAGCCACTCGCGGCGAAGGGCTGCATCGAGATCACCGCATGTTTCCTGCTTGAACTGAATCATGACCGCTTCCCTCTCTTGAGACGCTTTCCGGATGTTTCCCGCTCCTTAGAGTTCCGCCACCTGGCAAAAGACTTTGATCGCACCATTCGGCGAGGTCAACTTCTGAAACAACTCACCATAGTTCTCAAGGCCCTTGACCGGGTCGGTCAGAAGTTTGCTCAGCCAGCCCGGATATTCCAACTCCGCTTGCGACAGGTGTCCTACACCGGTCTCGAAGTACTCGCGATTCGCGTTGACCGTTCCGACCATCACCTTGTTGCCGAGCACGAATTCCAGGTTAATGCGATCTGCCGGGATCGAGATCATCTTGTCCCCACCTGTCACGCTCGAGAGTACAAGCACTCCGTTCTTGCCCAGTGCCTGCATGCTGTCGAAAACGACCGACGAACTCCCAGTTCCTTCAAAGATCAAGTCGAAGGGACCGTGTTCCTTCGCGGCTTCGAGCAGGGGCGTGTCCTTGGTGGAAATGTAGCGAGCGCCCAGTTCCTCAATGAGGTCGGCATTCAAGTACGGTTTATCCGTCCGGGCAAACGTAGTGACGTCCAACCCCTTCAGGCGCAGGACCATGGTTGCCAGCAGGCCGATGGTTCCGGCTCCCATGACTGCTGCTTTGCGGGGCTTCCAGACTTTCAGACGCCGCTGAATCTCGTAGGCCTGGTGGATGCCCTTCTCCACCACGGTCGTCGGCTCAAGCAGCACACCGACATGCTTCAGTCCTTTCGGGACCTTCACGATGAATTCTATGTCGTCGACGTAGTATTCGGTCAGGTAGCCATGTCGCAAGTTGATGCCGCGCTCGTAATAGGTGTCATCCGTGGTCATGTCGTTGGTGCCGATCAGGTCATAGATGCTCTTGCCCGGCCGGCGCACGGTCGCCACGACGTAGTCGCCTGGCTTCAGTTCGGTGACATTCGGACCAACCGCTTCCACTTGTCCGAAGCCCTCGTGCCCTATGACGAGGAAATCGTACCCCGGAGGCGCAGCGCCATATTCGGCGGCATTAATCTCTTTGTCGGTGCCGTCCACGCCCACGCGTAGAACCTTCACCAGGACGCCCCGCCCGTTGGAAACCTGATCCAGAGCGGGTTTTGGCAGATCGGCAATGTGGACGCTGTCCGGTTTTCCCGGGAACACACTAATAGCTTTCATTGTTCTCCTCGTTAAATCGCGCTCAGCAGATATTCGAATTCGTCGCGAAGAGTGCTGTCATCCTGGCGGAACGCCAGCATGTTGCAGGCTGGTCCTAAAAATGCATTGCCCTCGTCGGAAGTGGAATGCGGACGATACTCCAGTTCCAGCGGTACTCTCGTCAGCGCAGTTTGCAGGATGCCGTTGCTCATATTCGTCCTCTTCTACTTCTCCTCGATCTCAACCGCGTGCCCATCTGGATCTCGAACGACCAGGGCTTTCGTGAACCCCAGTTGCCTTGTCTGATTCGCAACTATGTCCGAAGAAACAAAACTGACTTTTGCATCGCGGGCCTCGCGGGCAACCGCTTCGCCCTCGTGCGACAGGAGAATTGTTTGCCGATGGACGATGTCGTTTGCGTGTTCGTCTGTGGGGAAAGGCCGGCCGTCGCGCGGAGCCAGGTACTCGAGTAACTCGATCCCCGGCCCCTTCTCGCCACGTAATGCGGTGATCCGAAGATGAGCTCCAAAAACGTTGTTCAGATGTTCCTGCTCAGTCCCGTAGTTCTCGCTCTCGCCTGCGATGTGCATGCCGAGCAGGTCACGGTAAAACTTGAGGCTCGCGTCCGTATCCCCAACCACGATGGCGGTGTGGTCAATACCCAAGAAAACTCTGTCCGTCGGCCGATGCCACTTCGCCAGTCCCTTGTCAGAAGGAAACTGAAGGATTTCCACTGGATGGCCGTCCGGATCCTTGAAGTAAAACGCCGAAATTCCAGCAGCGTTCTTGTTCCATTCCGGAAGGCGCTGGGGCCCGGTCGATGAGTGTTCTACCTTGTTCTGGCGTAGCACGCGATACGCCTTGTCCATATCGCTGACGATGATGGCGATGTGCTGAAACCACCGATCGTTACTGCGTGAATCAACGGGTATCGGACGTCCTTTGGGAGCCACGAACTCGGTCAATTCGATCGACTCGTCGCCCAGTGTCATGCGCACAACTCTCATCCGCACGCCGAACACGCCCACGAGTTGCTCGTAGTCCTCGCCCGCAACTTCGACGTCCAAGATCTTCTGAAACGTGAGCACACGAGAATAGAAGTCCACCGCGCGATCCATGTCGGATACGGTGATGCCGACCGCGTCGACGCCATCGACCAGTGCTGCGCGCTGAGCGAATAGCTGCGGAAGGCCCAGCGTCCAAAACAGCGCCGAAGCGATCACAAATTGACGGGTTCGTACCCAGTAGTTCATCGGAAGACTCCTCTTAACCGTAGCGCCGGCACCTTGCCGGCTGTCGTGGGGACGCCTCGCCTCCACCGTCGAGGGCAGGGTGCTCTCGGGACAGTCGCCGGGGCGGCGCGCAACTCTAGACTTGTGCCAGTGCGGACTGCATGACAGATTGCGACACATCCATCCGCTCCAGCAGGTGATCTCCGACCCGCATCGCATTTGCCATGATCGTCAGCGCCGGATTCACCGCTGCACTCGACGGGAAGAAACTTCCATCGACCACATAAAGGTTGTCAACGTCGTGCGCTTTGCAGTTGACGTCCAGCGCGGAAGCTTTTGGATCATGCCCGAAGCGAATCGTGCCGTTCTGGTGCGCGACGCCGGCCAGCGGAATCTTCTGCCCAAGAAACAGATTGCGCGAAAACAAACCCTGATGGCATTCGTGGCCGTGCATTTCGCAGTTCGTCTGTTTCATCGCCTGCTTGAGTTTGGCCTGAAGGCGATCGTGCGCCTCCAGGTTGTTGGGCGTATAGCTCAGAACGATCTTGCCGTTACGATCGACCGTCACCCGATTGTCCGGATCCGGCAGGTCTTCCGACGTAAGCCAGAAATCGAGCGAATGTTTCGCCATCAATTCAAGCGTGAAATTCGGAGCGATGGCCGGTGCTCCTGCTCGTAACGTCACTGCATCCAGCTTGCCCACGAACGAAATGTGCCCCATCGGATACCGCCAGTCGTCAGAGCCAAAGTAGAAGTCGTTCACGCCCAGCGTCTTCTGAAATATTGTTGGATTGGGACACTTCGAAATCGCCATAATCACCGAATTGGTATGGCCCATGTAGTGGCGTCCGACCGTGTCGGAACGGTTGGCGAGCCCACGTGGATGGCGGTCATTGGCGGAACGCAACAGCAGGGCGGCGGAGTTGATCGCCCCGCAAGACACCACAACCATATCCGCGGAGTAGGTCTCCAAACTGCCGTTGCGCTCCACAAGCACTCCGCTCACTTCTCGGCCTGAGGCGTCGGTGTCCAGGCGCTTTACTTCTGACCGCGTGAGCAGAGTCACATTGGGATACTTGACCGCCTCATCAATGCATACCACTTGCGCATCCGATTTGGCGCCGACCAGGCAGGGAAAGCCGTCGCACGTATTGCAACGAATGCAGTGGCTCTTCTGCGGATTCTTCTCGTCCAGCATGACTCCGACGGGCACGTGAAACGGTTTGAGGCCGGCATGCGCAAAGTCGTCGGCGAGCTGCTGAATGCGAGGCTCATGGCTCACCGCAGGGTACCGATACGGCGCGCTGGCCACGGGCTCGGTGGGATCCTCACCGCGATTGCCATGTACTTGGTAAAGATGCTCCGCCTGTGTGTAGTAGGGCTCCAGTTCGTCGTAGCTGATCGGCCACGCCGGCGAGATGCCGCCGTGGTGACGAAGTTCGCCGAAGTCTTCCTTGCGCAGACGAAACAATGCTGCGCCATAGAACTTCGTATTCCCGCCAACGTAGTAGTTCGTGTGTGGATGAAGGTTCTCGCCGTCCTTGTCGAGCCACGACTCTTTTGTGTTGTAGTGGCCGTCAACGTTCACCAGCTGGGGGTCCCAGTTGGATTTTTCTCTCGGCACGTAGTCGCCACGCTCGAGAATCAGAATTCGTTTGCCGGATGGAGCCAGGTGATACGCCAGCGTCCCACCACCCGCGCCGGTTCCGATAATGATCACGTCGTAGTGATGGTCAGTCATGATGCGAACCCTCCGTTGGCTCCGCAGAAAATACAGCGCTTGTTGTTTTGGTGATGGAGCTTGCAGCACTTCACTCCCGTTCGCCAGTGCCGCCACAGATAGAATTCGGCGGCTGCCAGCATGCCGAGAGGCGGCGCGGTGAGATAGATCCATATCCCGTCCCAGATCATGGGAGGAAGTGCCGAGCCCAACGTTCTCGCCGGATTCATGCTCATTCCCGAGAAAGGCGCTTCTAGCGTGATGTAGGTCGCGACGAGCAGTCCCGCGAAGAGACCTGTATATGGCGCGAGCCGGTGGTGATTCGAAAAGTAAAGAACGGCTGACATCAGTCCGAATGCAATGACAAATTCCGCCGCCAACGCCACCCAGATTCCCTGCGGTCCTGGCACTGTGACCACATAGCGCACGGCCGGATCGGAAACTTCTGTGCCCAGAAACCGAGCGACCAGCACCACTCCCAATACCGCGCCGGTAAATTGAGCCGTCATATAGAAGACTGCGTCCCAGAACTTGATCTTGCCGAGCCGCAGGAAAGTGAACGTCACTGAAGGATTGATATGCGCTCCCGATTGTTTGCCCCACGGCGAATAGATGATCGAGATGGCGGTTAGCCCCATCGACAATCCCATCAGCACACGCCGCAGAAAACCGGAATGGATTGCCTGATGGACTGGGGACTGAGGAAACTCGTACAGCGCTCCGAAGACACACGCAGACACCATGAAGGCACCGAGCAAACCTGCTTCCATCAGATACTCTGGCCAATGACTAAGCAGTGAAGCGAGTGCGCCCCGTGCAGGCGCGGAAAGCGATACCGCCATCGGCGGTTCGGGCGCCAGCGCCAGGTTTGACGCGTCCGCCACCAGGTTGTGCTCGATGCCGTTCATGGGCGGTGTGATTCACCGACTTCAGGAAAGTGACACGGAGTGTTCTAAAGAGGGAAGAAACTACTGCGTTCGCATCAGCCGCACATACAAGCGTTGGCTGAACCCGGGCGGCAGGTCGATGGCGTTCTTGTCGCTCAGCAGCCGAACCACATTGCGAGCGCCGTCATAAACAGCCGTGCAGTGCTCGCAGTTCTTGAGATGGAGAGCGATGTCGGCTCGCAACTCTGGCGTGAGATCGCCTTCCATCCAATTCACCAGTTCGCGGCGAACCAGGTAGCAATCGACTTCAATCGGTTGACTTTGGCCCACAAATATTCCAGCCGATTGGATGCCGTAGCCCCCTCAAAGTGACATGCCGCGTTCGGCACGGGCTGATCAGCAAACACTGTAACCTCCGCGACGTTTCCGAATCCCACTGCCCGTGAGCAGACACCCAGCACCGCCGATGAACTGCAGGCAGAACCTGAGTTCGCGAATCGTTAACGATTCCTCTGATTGCTGCGTGCGCGCTCACACAAATCCCAATTCAAGAAGGAATCAAAACGAAATGACCAAGAGAATTCAATCTTCGCTTTTCGCAATCCTGGCGATGACCATGCTGCTCGCTGTCTCGGCCGCCGCTCAAACTCACACTTCGAACCAGTTCCAGGGCCCGAAGGCTAACAAGGGAACAGTCACGCACAGCAACCGCGATGGCAAGAGCGTCCTTACGCTGTCCGACGACTTCGTTGTTCCAGACACACCCGATCCGCACTGGCAGCTGGTCGATTCCGACGGCAACACTTACCTCGTCGACAAACTCAAGAAGAAAGCCTTCATCGGCGACAAGTATCAAAAGGAAATCGTCGTGCCGAGCTACGTGAAGAACGTGTCCAAGGTCGTGATCTATTGTGCGTGGGCCGAGGCCAACCTCGGGGAAGCCAGCTTCAGTTCCCCGGTGAAGTGAGACAACTGTCAACCGAGAGGGCGTGACCCGATTCGAACCTGGACGGCTCGCCCCTCGTCGCCAAGAAAGAAGGATCAACATGAACAAGCATGACTCGATTCGCTGTTTCGGAATTGCCGCACTCATCCTTTGCGTCGGAAGCGCCGTCAACGCACAGACTGTTGCGAAACAAACATTAACTCTGCAAGGCGCCGAACGTGTGATTGCAGCCGCCAAAGCGGAAGCACAAAGGCTTCAAGCGCCGGGCGGAGTGATCGCGGTCGTCGATGACGGCGGAAACCTGATGGCCCTCGAGCGTCTGGATGGAACCTTCGCCGCCGGCGCCAACATTTCGATTGGAAAGGCGCGCACTGCGGTTCTGTTCAAGAAGCCCACGCGATTTTTCGAGGAACTCATCAACTCCAGCGGCAAAGGCCGCACCGTGATGACCGCCTTAAACGATTTCACGCCCTTAATTGGCGGCATTCCCATCTCCGTCGACGGACAGATTGTCGGCGGCGTCGGTGTCAGTGGAGCAGCCAGTGCCGCACAGGACGAGGAACTAGCCATCGCAGGATCGAAGGCGTTCGAAACCGGAATGACATCGATGAATGATCCTGCCCCGCCGGTCTCGTACTGGGACAATGCCAAAGTTGAAGAAGCGTTCGCCAAAGGGGCGGTACTGTTCAGTGCCAGCGACGGCCGCAACTACATGGTCCACGCCAGCCGTCGCGAGAAGCCCGGCCTGGCCGAAGTTCACAGCAAAGATGCCGACGTGATCTACGTGTTGCAGGGTACCGCAACCTTCATCACGGGAGGCGGAGCCGTCGACACCAAGACCATCGCTCCCGATGAACTTCGCGGCACCAGTATCAAAGGCGGCGAAACGAGAAAGATATCTAAGGGCGACGTGATCATCGTGCCCCGTGGAGTCGCACACCAGTTCGCCGAAGTCACCAACCCATTCCTCTATTACGTCGTAAAAGTTCGTTGAGCGAAAAGAGAACAACATGCCGTCAAAAACGTTGTCGCGATTTCTAGTGCCAACTGCGCTCGTGCTCCTGCTTCAGGCCGCGCCGCTGCTCGGCCAGGTCGTGCAAGACCCGCCCTCCGGACGTCCCGACGCGATCGTCGACCTGGCCTCGCGCGAAGGCGTGGAACTGATCAAAGGTCAGTGGCGCTATCACGGCGTGAATATCGTGGATGCGGACTCCCGCGCTGTCGGTCCCGATCTAAAGCCGAGCGGCGCCCCGATCAAGACCTACGACTACACTCCGCACGCCGGCCCTGCTGACTTCGACGACTCGCAGTGGGAAAAAATCGATCCGATCACGCTCGACCAACGGCGGTCGACGGCCAAAGTCTGCTTCAACTGGTATCGCATCAACGTCACGATCCCGGAAAAGGTCGGCAACGTCAGCACGGCGGGTTCTACTGTCGTTTTTGAAATTGTCATCGACGACTACGCCGAAGTCTGGGTGAGCGGGAATATGCCGCGCGTCCTCGGACAACTCGGCGGTCCTGTGATCAAAGGCTTCAATGCTCCGAACCGCGTGATCCTCACTCGCAATGCCCAACCTGGCCAGCAAATTCAACTGGCCGTCTTTGGCATCAACGGGCCGATTTCTTTCAGCCCGCAGAATTTCATCTGGATCAAGTCCGCCACGCTGGATTTCTACAAATCACCCAAGGTGGTGGTGAGCGAAACGGCGCCGCAGATCATCCGCAAAGATCCCGCATTCGATGAAATCCTTCCCGCTGATGCAAAGATCGAGAAGCTCGCCGGCGGATTTCTCTTCACCGAGGGCCCAATCTGGGTTCCTCGAGCTGACGACACAGACGGCTATCTTCTCTTCAGCGATCCGAACAACAACCTCATCTATCGATGGACGCAAGACGGCCAGCTCTCTATCTTCATGACCAAGAGCGGCTACCGCGGCATGGATATCGGCGAATACGGACAGCCCGGCTCGAATGGCCTCACGCTCGACAAGCAAGGACGGCTCACCATTAACCAGCATGGCAATCGCCGCGTGGTTCGCATGGAGAAGAACGGGCAACTCACAGTTCTGGCTGATCACTATCAGGGAAAGCGCCTGAACAGCCCGAATGACCTCGTCTACAAGTCGGACGGCGCGCTCTACTTCACCGATCCGCCCTTCGGGCTCCCGAAGTCCTTCGACGATCCCCGCAAGGAATTGCCTTTTAGCGGCGTTTACCGGGTGTCGCCCGACGGCAAGGACATCACACTCCTTACCACCGACCTTACCGGCCCCAACGGCCTGGCATTTTCTCCCGACGAAAAATACCTTTACGTCGACGACTGGGCCACCGCTAAGAAAATCATCATGCGCTACGAAATCAACGCCGACGGCACAATAGCGAACGGGAAGGTCTTCTTTGACATGACCGCCGCGGAAGGCGAAGACGCCCTCGACGGACTGAAGGTAGATCAGAAAGGAAATATCTACGCATCCGGTCCAGGCGGGCTCTGGATCATTTCTCCGGAAGGCAAACACCTCGGCACGATCATCGGACCCGAGCATGCTCACAACTTCGCGTGGGGCGACGACGACAGCAAGACTCTTTACCTTTGTGCCAAGACTGGCCTTTACCGCGTCCGGTTGAACATCGCAGGAATACGCCCGTGAGAAGGCCTTACAGTTTGAGTTTTTGCAGAAGGGTCATGAAGCGGGGCTCGGTCCGCAGACTTTGCCACTCGGTGAGTACGCCGACCCACACGATCCACGGGTCTTTTTCCTGATAGGCCCGTTCGAGCCAGTCAAGGGCCTCGCTTTTCTTTCCCATTGCGGTGTAGATCAGCGCAACACTGTAGGGAGAAACGCGTCCTGCAACCGCGCCAGTCCGCAGCTTGTCGACGGTGGTCTGCGCTCCGGCAGTGTCTCCGGAAAGCGCCTGCACCGATCCCATGATTTCCAGCACTCGAGTCGGCTCGCCGCCTAGAGCTTCCGCCTTGCGAACCTCCGCCAGCGCTTTGTCAAATTGCCGCGTCCGCATGTATGCGACCGCCAGACTCAGGTGGCCGGCGGGAAAATTAGGCAGGAGTTCCGTTGCGCGCTGAAACTCGGCAATGGCGGCTTCCGGTTTGTGCTGCGATAGGAGCATCCATCCCAGATCGTCGTGCAGCCACCCTGACACGGGATCCAGTTGCTGTGCCGCCCGATTCTCTGCCTGCGCTTCGTCGAGCCGTCCTCTCAGGTGCAAGAACGAGGAGTAAAACTCGTGTGCAACCTGGTTGTTCGGGTTGAGAACCAGCGCCTTGCGGAAAAGCTCTTCTGCCTTGCCCCAATCCCAATCGTAGTAGTAACCAGCGAAAGCCAGCGACCCGTAAGCATCCGACAGATCCGGCGCCAACTCCAATGCCCTGGCGGCGGCCGCCTTGCCCTTGGGAAAGGCCTCCTCGGGAGGTTCAAACCCATAGCCTCCCAGGACGTTATACGCGTCCGCCATGCCGACATAAGCAGCTGCGTAGTTCGGATCCAATGCAAGAGCGCGTTGATACTCAGCCACGGATTGTCGCAGGCTTGAGTGCGTCTCCTCATACCAGAGGAACCGCCCTTTGAGGTAAGCCTGGTAGGCCGCTGCGTTTTGCGTAGTTGCCTCGCGCATCTTTTTTTCGGTCGCGGGCTGGAACTCCATGGAGAGAGCACTCGCGACTTTTTGTGCCAGATCCTTCTGCAAGGAAAGAATCTCCCCCATGTCGGGTTCGTAGGTCTCGACCCAAAGCTGGTCCTGATCCGACACCTTAATGAGAGCCGCGGTGATGCGAAAGTGTCCTGCCCCCTGCCGTACCGCGCCGTTTAGGATGTAGTCGACGTGCAGTTCGCGTCCGATCTGGTCGATGGACTTGTGTGTGTTCGAGTACTGGACGGCGGAACTCCGCGCGATCACTCCCAGATGCGAAGCATCGAGCCGTCCAAGTTGTGAAATCAGCTCGTCGTGCAGTCCGGCCACAAAATATTCGTTATGTGGATCGCCTGTAAGGTCGTCGAATGGCAGAACCGCCAGCATCGGTCTGCGATGTGAGGTTCCTAACCGGTCTCCAAGGGGCCACAGCCATAGAGCGAAGGACACGAGCAAGACGGCGCCGCCCGCAATTGTGATCCAGATACTCGGACGCAACCGGATGGCCTTGCCTTCCTCCTTCGTTGGAACAGCCGTCGCTAGCTTGGGGAAGGCGGCCTCGGACACCGCCGAAAGCGGCGCCTCGGGACCAGGAGTTGTGGGGGAGAATTCCGGTGGCACTTCCAGGCTGACGGGCGCCAGAAATCTGTACCCGCGTCTCGGCAAGGTCTCAATGAAGCGGGGCGTGGCCGCCGAGTCGCCCAAGGTATCGCGCAATTTGTTAATGCTGATGTTCAGGCTGTGATCGAAGTCAACGAAGGTGTCGTCATCCCAGACCCGCTTGCGCAATTCCTCGCGGGTAATGATCTCGCCCGGACGTTCCAGCAGGACCGCCAGAACCTGAAGGGGCTGCCCCTGAATCTTCACCCGGATTCCACGCTTGAAAAGCTCTTCCGACACGAGGTCGAGTTCGAAAACTCCAAAGCGCAACCGACGTCGAGCGTGAGGAACGGGGTCCAAGTGCCCAAGAGTCTACCATGCAAGGGCCCTGTAAGTCGGAGATATATCCCGCTAACTATCTGATTAATCTAGTGATATCTGGAGACACTTTCTAGACCACCATTAGACGTTTCGTGAATTGAATCGGCTAGTCCCATTGCCTAGACTGCGGGGCATCGCAGGAGAGCTTGAAAATTTTGGAGGGCACTCCATGTCAACGTTTCCGATTCACGAACCTCTACTGAATGTTGAGTTTTCGTTCCGCGCCACCGCCCCGTCGAGGGACCTTCCGTCTCTGGACGACGAGAACTCCTTGATCGAGCGAGTCCTTGAAGGCGACCATGATCTCTTCCACCAACTTCTCAAGCCCTATGAGCGCCTGATCTACTTGTCGGCATTTTCCATCCTCAGGATGGAGGCCGACGCAGACGATGTAGCTCAGGAGGCGATCCTCAAGGCCTTCAAGAACCTGGCCTCGTTCCGCCGTGAATCCAGGTTCAGCACCTGGCTCACCCAGATCACCATCAACGAAGCCCGGATGAAGCTGCGTAAGGATCGCCGACATCTTTATGAATCTCTGGACGAGGGGCAAAGGACGGACGAAGGCGACTACGTCCCCACCGATTTTGCCGATTGGCGTGAAATACCATCGGAGGCTCTGGAGCAGAAGGAACTTCGCAAGGTCCTCACCGATGCGGTCGCGGCACTGCCGGATAACTATCGCGCGGTACTGATGCTGCGCGACGTGCAGCACCTCAGCATCCGGGAAACAGCTAAGGCGCTTTCTCTGTCGGAAGCGAACGTCAAGACCAGACTTCTTCGCGCCCGCCTCCAGTTGCGCGACGCACTGGGGGGACTTGGAATGGCGTGGTCCGGCACGAGACAATCAGCAACGCCGAGAACCTTTTGAACGATGGTGAAAGCGGTGACCGGCCGAGAAAGATGGCTAGAATCGCCAAAAAAGATACTCGCTCGATTTTCGAGGCAACGCGTGGCAAAGAGAGAACTGAGAGATGGGTATAACACCGGCCATGTAGATCGTGTTCTGTCCCCCGTCGGAAGGAACCGCTATCGGGACTGTGGCAGGAGCTTTCAAATTAAGTCTCGCGAAGAGGAAAAACAATACCCCTCTAGCCTAAACGTGGCGCACCGCCCGAGCGGGTTCCAGTAATCGGCCGAGATCAAGTTTCTTCGTCTTTGATTGTTACTTCGCTTGTTCTTTCCCGTGCCGTTAACACGGAACTGGGCTGAATTAGCCGCGATAGATGCCATCTGCCGCGCTGTAAGTTGTTGTAACTACGTTTGCACGAGAGTTCGACTCACACACGCTTCCGCCAATCTCAAGACTCTTAATGTTCGGACGCGGCTCACCGCGTCTCCCGGTGCGAAAGGAGACGAGGCAAGCCTCGTCTCTACGCCTAGAATTTTCTAGGCTCCTTGCGGTTTCTTACTTCTGCGCGACCGTCACAGTGGCCGCTAAGTGCACCGTACCTTTTTGATTGGCTTGCACCGTGACGGATGGTCCGTTGCTGCCGTAGTGGGCCAGGACTGCGGGTTTGGCCCAATCCAGATCCCATCCATTTTCAATGGCGATCACGGTGTATGTGCCGGGGGTTACGTTGTACAACGTGAAGCTGCCATCGAGGTCGGTCTGGTCGCGGTGGAAACGATCGATATTCGCTTCGGGATTGTCCGGGATCAGGACGACCATTGCGCCGGCGAATCCCTTGCCGTTTTGCTTTGCGAATCCATCGATCGTGACCGAGCCTCCGATCAAAGTGGCGGTGACTGACACGGAACTTGCTGCCGGAACATTAAGGCTTCGCCCCGCAATCGCTCCGCCCTCTCCTCTGACACGAGTCACTGTGTAATTGTCATTCGGCGAACCTGCCATCATGTCGTACTTGCCGGGGATGACTTCGCTGAATGTAGCCTCTCCCTTGGCATCGGTTCGCGAGGCGATGACGGCGCCCTGGCTGCTGCGTAGCCCGATCTGGATTGGCGCTGGGAGCGCGTTCGCTCCTGTTAATTCGACCTTCACCTTTACGGTGCTGGTCGAATTGCCGGCAGCCGTGTCCAATTCCTGGCTGTTCGTAAGGTTAGCCGCAATCGGTTCCTTGAGGTGACCGTTCGAATCCGGCATCCGTACCAGATACCGTCCCGTGGCAACGCCGGTCAGCTCAAACATCCCCGGAGAAACCATTTCGAAGTTACCGCCGTCCACTTCTTCGAGGCCATCAAACACGGACCGTTGCAGTTCGGGATAGGCAATGGGCGAGCCGTTATCTCCAGCATGAAAGAGCAGGTGAAGGGCAGGAGTGGGATTCACGTGGATGTCCGCCTCCAGGTGGTCGCCGCCTCGCACCGGAATGGGCGTGGCTTCGTCCGCCTCGGTGGCATCACCGTAAAACGTCACGGGATAGGCGACATCCAGCCCCGGATCAACTTGGACGGGAGAATTCGGACCTTCGCGATTCGAGGGTGGATGCATTGCGTACCACGGTGATGCCTTCACCGATACGAAGTAAGTACCGGAGTCGAGCGGCGTGACTTCGTACCTGCCCAGGTCGTCGGTGACTGTCCCGCGAAAACGGGTAATCCGGCTTACACCGGAGAAACGGCTCTCGCGATACACCATGACTTGTGATTGCCGAACGGGCTCTCCATACTCGTCCAGAACTTTCCCCGACAGCACGGCATTCGGCGCAAGACGCAGCGTGAGATTCCCGGAATCCACGCCTGCCACTCCAGTCACGATTGCCGTCGAATACTGGTCGTGCTGGTTGTACGCGCCAGTGATGAATCCGCGCTTTGCCCCTTGCAGAGCGAACTTCCCAGCCGGAACGTGAAACTCAAAATGCCCGGAGTCCGAACTGATGGTGTTCTGCGTGTTCCGGCGAATTTTCGTGTCTTGAATTGTGAGGCGGGTTCGCGCGAGGGGCACTCCGGTATTTGCGTTGACCACCGTACCGGCAATGCGCCACGAGCCGGTGGGAATCTGCCCGATTTGCGGATCCTGTCCGCAGACGTGGGCGGGATTGCACAGCGATACCCCAGCGATCAGCGCTGCAAGTACCATTCGAGATCGAAAACTACCAGGCATCACTCTTCACTCGATGAAATCAACTGCAAACGCACATGCTCATTCTGGCCACCGGCCACTCGGACCGTCGGACCTTTTCCCGAGTAGGCCTCCATCGCTTCCGGGTTCCGATATTCCAGTTCCGGCTGCGGACGATCAAACGCAAGCACCCGATACGCGCCCGGAGCCAAGGGCGGCGATGAAAATGTTCCATCCGGAGACGCACTCTCCGCGAATTGGCCGCTGCTGTCTGCAGTCGGAATGTAATAAAGGAAAGCCACGGCTCGATTGCTCAAATCGGTGGCGTTGCGAGCACCACTTGACGGAGCGGGGATTCCCTCTACCGTGCCGTTAATCTCCGCGGTATCGTCGCGCATTGTGATTTCAAGCGGAGGCGGAGAGCTGCCACCAGCGACGACCAGCGGTTCATGCAGCAGGTCGACGCTTCCCGAGCGAACCGACGCGACATATCCGCGCGAAGACGTTGCTCGAACCCAATACCGTCCAGGCCACGCATTTTCGATGACCAGGGCCTCGTCGCCATTACGAGTGGGATTTCGTAGCGTGATACCGCCGCTTTGCGCGGTATCGTCAGCCGGCTCGAGAATGACGTTCAAGTAACGTCGAGGGCCTTTCAGGGTGATCGCACGGGTGCCGTTGAACGTGATCGACCCCGAATTGTCGGTCGAAGTAAATTGCTCGTTCACATCTACCCGGATGGAAGCGTTCGGCACGAGCATGAGCGAGGGCCCCCGTACGGCGGCTCCGTTGACGGTAATTGTGGACGTTCCCGCAAGTCCATTTTGTCCATATCCGAGCGCTTCGAGTGTGTAACTTCCGTTAGGAAGCATGCCCTCGATCGCTTGTTCACGATTGTTGTAACCGAGCGAATATCCCGGCCCCC
Organism: Acidobacteriota bacterium; assembly: GCA_016196065.1. Taxonomy (NCBI): domain Bacteria; kingdom Pseudomonadati; phylum Acidobacteriota; species Acidobacteriota bacterium. The sequence continues at coordinate 16,222 of JACPYL010000010.1, forward strand.
CGCGTCCCAACACGGACACGTTGACGTTGAGTCCCGTGTTAGGCGCCGCGTTCATGACCGGTATGTGGACGGAATAGTAGGGCTTGCGCGCAACGGAAAGGTTGACGGCAGTGGTGATTCCCGGAAATACCTGGATCGTAGCCGCCGAGCCGAAGTCCGGCGAGTTCTGTCCGTACACCGGGGGATAACCGTATAACTGTCCTTGCGGATCAGCGCTCAGCGGATCACGATCGAGCAACTCCCGTGTAAGCACTTTATAAGTGCCGGCGCGAAGCTCGGGAAACCGGAACTCTCCATCCGAACGAGTTTGCGTGCCTCCGACAGCGACCCAGTGCGCGCGCCCGTCCATTACCTGCTCCCGAAAAACCTGCAGAAAGATACTATCGGGAGCTTCGGAATTCGGCAGTGTCACTTTTCCGACGATCACTGCTTCCGGCACGAGGGTCAGGGTCAGGTCTCTGCCTCCGGCAAAAGCATTGCCGTTTTGCGGCAGGAATCCCGGCTTGCGCGCGAAGAAGAATGTTGAAACGTTAGCGGAGTTCTCGGGACCGTCGCCTGCGCGAGTCTCCGGCAACTTGAACTCAAAGCGCCCTTCACTGTCCGTCAGGACGGCGAGTCGCTGGTCCGACGATGAAACCAGCGCCCGGGCGATGGGGGCGCGAGTAACTTTATTGACCACAACTCCGCGAACCACGCCGGCGCTTTCACTGTTGGATAGCTGGGCCGAAGCGCGAGTACTGAGCAAAGTAGCAACCAGCGCCAGAGCAGCCCATGCGATGCGGAGACATCGCGCTCCCTCGATCTGAGACCGGGTGGGGAGGGAGTTGGCCAAGCGTCGTTCTGAATCCATCACAAAAAGTGACTCCAAGGTCTCCTCTATTGTGATGCAAGATTCAGAAAAGTAGAAACCGCGAGGCGTCCGTTTTTTGAATCCGCCGCGATATACTCACGCCCAGAGAACAATGGCCAACATACTGTATGGGGTTAACGGCGAAGGGGCGGGCCATTCCACGCGCGCCAAGGAAGTCATAACTCATCTGCAACAGAAGGGACACGCTGTGCATGTCGTGTCCTTCGATCGTGGGTTTACGAATCTGCGCCGCGACTTCGAAGTCACGGAGATCCACGGCTGGCGGCTTGCCTATGTCAACAACCAGGTCAGATACCAGCGCACCATCGCCAAGAACCTGCTGGGAGCCCGCAAAACTGCGGCCAGCATGGCACTCCTCAAGAAGCTTGGCGAAGAATGGAAAATCGACCTGGTCGTCACGGATTTTGAGCCGCTGTCCTGTCATGAGGGACGTCGCCGCCATGTACCCGTGATCTCGATCGACAATCAACACTGCATCACAAACTTCGACGTTGCCCTCCCGCGCGAGCATCGTGCCGACGCTGCGGCAACGAAGATGGTCGTTCGCATGATGGTTCCGCGCGCGGTTGCTTACCTGGTGACGTCATTTTTTACTGTCAGGGCGAAGCGGCGAAATACTTTCCTGTTTCCCCCGATCCTGCGCGAGAGCGTGCTGCAAGCGAAGCCCACTGCTGGTGAGCAGGTACTGGTGTATGTGACTTCTCCCGCGCCCGCGCTGGCGAAGATACTGGCGGGAGTTCGGTGCCGGTTCGTGGCGTACGGTTTTGGAAAAGAATGGCAGGAAGGAAATGTTTTATACAAAAAGCCGAGCGTCGATGGATTCACGCAGGACCTGATCAACGCGAAGGCCGTCGTCGCCAATGCCGGATTCTCCCTGGTTACAGAGGCTCTTCACCTCGGTAAACCGTACCTCGCGATTCCGGTCGAGCACCAGTTTGAGCAGGTCTTCAATGCGTACTGGCTCGAAAAGGCGGGCTACGGCGCGTTTTGGGAGGAGTTAAATCGGGAGCGAGTGGAAGCCTTCCTCTACAATTTGCCGCACTACCGGGAAAATCTCACGAGCTATCCGCGGCAAGGGAATCAGGCGCTGCTGGCGAAGCTCGACACGCTGATCGCGGAGTATTCTGTGTCCCGTCCTGGCGGAGGGCGGCAAAAGAAATGAACGAAAGTCCTTCCAACCTTCCGCCCGACTTTGAGGACCTGACCAGGCCCACTCTCTTTGAAGAGACGATCGTGGTTGCGAGCCTTGTGCTAGCTGTGCTCTCTCTTCTTTTGTTTACGTGGATTGCAGACAGCATGGAGCACAATCGCACCCAGAGTTTTGATCTGAGCGTGCGTACGGCCGTTCACCAGTATGCGTCCCCAGGATTGACGAAGGCGATGTTCGCGATCACCTTTCTGGGCGGCGACGGGTTGGTGCTGGCTGCATTTGTATCTCTCGGACTCTTTCTCTATTTCCACCGGCGCCGCGCCGCATTGTGGCTGGTCGTCACATTTGCGGGAGCGATCTTTCTGGATCTGGCGCTCAAATATGGTTTTCACCGGGCACGGCCCACGCCCTTCTTTGGGCCGATCCCGCGCACGTACAGTTTCCCCAGCGGGCATTCGCTATTTTCGTTTTGCTTTTATGGAGTGCTCGCGGGACTGCTGGTTGTCAGAATCCGCTCGCGCGCCGCACGCATCGCGATCTGGAGCGCTGCGACTGTCCTGATCCTTGCCATTGGACTATCGCGTATCTATCTCGGCGTGCACTATCCGAGCGACGTGATTGCAGGCTATCTGACGGGTACCCTATGGGTAGCGACCATGGTGTTTCTGGACCGCTGGCGCTCCCGAAGAAAGAGGAACGACGTGAATCGTGCAGTGATGACAACTCTAGTTGTTTGCGTGATCCTATTGTCCGGCCGACACGCATCGGCTCAATCTGGAGTCGAGAAGAATCCCACCGCCCGGGTTGGAACGGTACGCGTCGACGCGGACCCGAAGCACGTCCTGAACTCCTTTGATCCCGATCGCGCGTTGGGAAGTTCCCTCGACGTCTTGTCGCGCGCCGGAATCGACAAAGTTCATTCCCCGCATATCGTGCAGGAATCGCTCTCGGCGGGGTGGGGACCAATCACGTACCGGAACAACACCGAACTCCGCATGGGTGCCTGGCACTGGACTGAAAACGGGACGTGGAGCGACGCAGCCCACCAGAGCGGATACTTTACCGGCAGTACCGACCTCAAGGACCCGACGCGCTACATTCTTGCCTATGCACTGCCTCATCGAGGTTTCGCGACCAGCGGAGACGCTCCCGTGCCCGGGCCCAACCTCAGCTACTGGAAGAGCAATCCCTATCTCACCAGCCGATTTACCGGTGAGAGCGATGCGCTGCACCCGCAATGGGTCGTGGTAGATCTACGCACGCTGCAATCGGTGAATGCCGTCCGCATCGCATGGGAAAGTCCTTACGCGGTGACATATCAAGTCGAATATTGGGAAGGGAAGGACGCTCTCGATTTTGATCGCGGACCAGATGGCCGGTGGAAAGTATTTTCGTCCGGCGCGATCAAAAATTCCACGGGCGGCACGGTCACTCTCAAGCTTTCCGACGCTCCCGTCTCGACGCAATTTGTGCGCGTTCTGATGACCGAGTCATCGAATACTTGCGATCTTCACGGTTCCAGCGACATCCGCAACTGCGTTGGGTACGCGATTCAATCCATCGATGCCGGCACATTGGATGCGGGCGGTGCTTTCACCAACGCCGTGTTGGATGCCAAGGGCAACCTGCAGCCGACTTTCTGTGCGTCTTCGATTGATCCCTGGCACTCCGCCACCGATGCGCGCGACGATGGGAAATACCAGCACACCGGCTTCGATCTCTTCTTTACCAGCGGCATCACCAACAATCTACCGGCGATGATTCCGGTCACCATGCTGTACGGAACTCCTGAAGACGCCGCGGCGCAGATCGCTTACATCGAGAAGCGCGGCTATCCCATCAGCTACATCGAAATGGGCGAGGAGCCCGACGGCAAGCATGCGATGCCTGAAGACTACGCCGCACTTTACCTGCAATGGGCAACCGCTCTCCACAAGGTCGATCCGAAACTGAAACTTGGGGGGCCGATTTTCGAAGGCGTCAACGAAGACATCCGCCTCTGGCCTGACGCACAAGGCCGCACTTCGTGGATGGGCCGCTTCGTTGCCTACCTGAAGTCGCATGGACGCCTTGCCGATCTGTCGTTCGTGTCGTTCGAGCACTATCCCTTTGAGGCCTGCACGGTCAAATGGGAGTCGCTCTATGCTGAGCCGCAGTTGATGAAGCACATCCTGCAGGTCTGGAGAGATGACGGCGTGCCCTCCGATGTTCCACTGATGATCACGGAAGACCACCTAGCCGCCGAACTGACGGGCCCGATGAGTACGATGTTCTCGGCGCTATGGCTTGCCGATAACGTGGGATCTTTTTTTGAAGGCGGCGGCGCTGTCTTCCATCATTCGCCAATTCAGCCGCAAGGGGTGCAAAACAGTTGTCTGGGTTGGGCAAGCTGGTCGAATTTTGTGGCGGACAACGACTACAACATTACCGGATACACGGCTCTGTACTTTGCCGCGCACATGATCAACCTGGAGTGGGTCCAGCATCGCTCCGGCACACACCAGTTGTTTCCGGCCATGACGGATATCAAGGATGAACAGGGAAATGTGCTGGTAACGTCCTACGCTGTCCATCGACCGGACGGGGATTGGTCCCTGATGCTGGTCAATCGCGACCAGAGCAAGGCTCACAATGTGCAGGTGGAGTTTTCGGGAGCCAAGCGGCGGAAATTGTCGTTCTCAGGGCCGGTGAAGGTCACAACTTTCGGTAGCGAGCAATATGTTTGGAAGGATGAGGGTCCCGCCAGCCATGCCGATCCCGACGGACCTCCCATGGCAACGGTAGTCACAGGAAGCCCTCAAGGCACTTTTGTGCTGCCGAAGGCGTCGATCACAGTCCTGCGAGGTAAAGTGGCAGGACTCTGACCGCCGAAGAGGATCGAACTATCCCGCGTGGTGGGAGCGGACTTGCTGCTCCGCGACTAGCCAGTCCTGGCCCGGGTCACCCGGAGTCATTCCGCGCTCCAGGTAGAGTTCATAAGCACGGCGGCGAATTTCCTCTTCGATGTTGTTGACGGCAGGCTTGTTACTCAGTGCCACTTCCTGGCGCGGCTCCGTGACCACTGGTGGAGCGACGGATGTTGCTTTGCGAACGCGTCGTTTGCTGGTTTCACTGTTCTTGATTGCCATAACGTACTCCTTGCATCTCCCTAGATCTAGTAAAGGCCGAAAGTGATCAATAAAATGCATATTACGGCTCTTCTCAACGTTCTTTCGGGCATATTTCGTAGTAATTAATGACTTAAGTATAAACTTCCTGCCTGTGGAAATCACGCAGACACACCACAAACTGCGCTTTTACCTGTACAAACCATCTCGGCAAATGTGCGGGTTCGTACGCGATTGGCCGAACTCAACCCGGAGTACTCCGGTAACTTGTCAGGACTCTAGCGTCACTTCAGGATAAACAGAGGACTGGGCTCCATCTATGTCGTCTTTCGGTAATTCGGGTGCTGCGGCGAAGGCGGCCAAAGACCTCGCCATCGTCCTCAAAGATCTCGAGAAAATGCTTGCGGAATCTCCCAGTCCGGAGAGGGTAAGCGCCAAACTTGCTCAGATTCTGAATGTATCCCGCAATGAGGTTGCGTTGCTGCGGGTAGAAAAAGGAAGCTTGCGTTTCGTGTTTCCGCCCGAACTGCGAGCCGCGGGCGTAATTCCGATGTCGAGTTCGGCGGTCGCCGCGCGCACCGTTGCAACCGGGACGTCCCTACTGTCCAATTCTTTTGCCCGCGTAAAACATGTGAGTTTGTTTGAGTCGGTGAAGTTGGGTGCGTCGGAAGACAACTCCGGCTCCGAGCAGATGCCGATTCAGAAGATCATGTCGGTCCCAGTCGCTCGAGACGGGAAAGTGCTGGGTGCGATTCAGGTTTCGCGCAAAGGCTTGGATTCCTCGCTTGCCGGTACGGATTTTACCAACGATGATTTGAAGCGCCTGGAACAAGCCGCAAACATCATGGCCCAAATGCCCTTCATGCAGGATGGCGCACCGCTCGGGGACGAGGCGAGCTAGGATACCGCACGTTTGCTGCTGTCCTCACAAGGCCTGACCCGCACAAAATCCTGACGCCCACGCCCACTGGAAATTGAACCCCCCGAGCTGTCCCGTGACGTCCACAACTTCTCCAACGAGAAACAATCCGGGAACCTTCTTGCTTTCCATCGTCTTGGCGGAGAGTTCGTCGGTATCGACGCCGCCGGCTGTCACTTCCGCCTTGCCATAACCTTCTGTTCCCGCGGGAAGAATCTTCCATCCGTGGAGTTGACTTTCCGCTTCGGCAAGAGCGAGATCAGAAATACCGCCGAGCGGTTGCACTTCCAGCCAACGGTCCGCGAGCCTTCGCGGAAGAACGTCACGCAAAAGCGATTTCCAGTTCGCCGGGTCCCGGAGTCCGAGTGCATGGAATTCGCGGACCAGGTCGCGTTCCGGTGCAAGATCGAGAACGACGGGTTCGCCACTATCCCAGTAAGACGAAATCTGAAGAATGGCGGGACCGCTGAGTCCACGGTGGGTGAACAGCACTTTTTCGCGGAAAGACTGTTTGCTGCCAGGGACCGAAGCAATGACTTCGGTAGAGACCCCGGCTAAGCCGCTCCACCGTTTGCTGTCCACGTCACTGAACACCAACGGAACCAGCGCCGGACGAGGCTCCTGAATCTTCAGACCAAATTGTCGGGCAAGGTCATATCCGAATGAGGTGGCCCCAATTTTAGGAATCGACAAGCCTCCGGTCGCAACCACGATACGAGGAGCACGCAAGTCTTGCGAATCGGTTCGCACGACAAACCCCTCGACTTTATGTACTTCGCGAATGGTGACGCCCGTTTTGGTTTCGACGCCTGCGTCCCGGCACTCCTGTTCCAGCATGCTGACAATTTCCTGCGCGGACCGGTCGCAGAATAACTGGCCAAGTTTTTTCTCGTGGTAGGCAATGTCGTGTTTCTCGATCAGGGCAATGAAGTCGGCGGGTGTGTAGCGAGCAAGCGCGGACTTCACGAAATGAGGATTCGCCGAAAGAAAGTTCGCCGCGGTCGTGTGCAGGTTCGTAAAATTACAGCGTCCGCCGCCCGAGATCAGGATTTTCTTTCCGATGCGATCGGCGTGCTCCAGGACAAGCACGCGACGGCCACGCTTTCCGGCCTCGATGGCACACATCAGTCCGGCAGCGCCTGCTCCGAGGATGATGGCGTCGTATTGCTGATCCACGCGAACAACAGCTTATCAGGCAAGTTGCGGCAAAACGTGCGCAGGGCGCGATTTCCCGCGTCGCGCGCCTCGAATGTAAAATGTAGTCTCGTTTGTCTATGCGTAACCTGGCCGACACCCTCGCGCAGATCTTCCGTACCTTGTGGGCCCACAAGCTGCGGTCGTTCCTCACCATGTTCGGCATCGCGTGGGGCATTGGATCGCTTTTGCTGCTGGTAGGCCTCGGAGAAGGTTTCCGCTCGGGCAACAAGCGTGAGATGGAGGAATTCGGCAAGGACATAATGTTTCTCTTCCCCGGTCGCGCTCCGGTGGTTGAGGGGAGTATGCAGTCCGCACGTAATTATCATCTGACCTACCAGGACTACCTCGACATCCGCAACGCGCCTTACATCCGCAACGCGACACCGGTCCTGACGCGCGATGACCTGCGCGCAGTGAGTGACTACGCCAGCGCCGCCGGGCAGATCACCGGCATCGAACCACAATTCGCCGACATTCGTTTTCTCCCTCTGAAGCAAGGACGTTGGATCAACGATCTGGACTGCGCGCAGAAGCGCAACGTGATTGTGCTCGGCGATGAAATGTCTCGCAACCTGTTTGTCGGACGTCCGGCCCTGGGCGCGACCATTGTGTTGAACGGACTTCGTTTCGAAGTGATTGGCACGCTCAAGCGCGTGGGGCGCGGCGACAACAACTCCACCAACGCCCGTGGATATATTCCGTACCAGGTCATGGCGATATATTTTCCGCTCAAGTGGGAACAGCAGAAAGGCGCGATCAGCTTCATCAACTACCAGCCTCGAATACGCGCAGAACACACCGAAGCGTTCATGGAAGTGCGCAAGGTTGTAGGCCGGAATCACGGATTCGATTATCGCGACGACAACGCTTTCGAAGGCTGGGACACGATCAAGCAATCGGAAATGGTAGGCGCAATCTTTGATGCCATGAGCGTATTCCTCGGTGGAGTGGGCATGGTCACGCTCGCACTGGGTGCGATCGGCGTGGTTAACATCATGCTCGTGTCCGTCACAGAGCGCACGCGGGAGATTGGCCTCCGAAAGGCGTTGGGCGCGACCAATCGCAGCATTCTTTTTCAGTTTTTTATGGAAGGGATTTTGTTGACGGTGGTCAGTGGACTGATCGGCATGGGATTGTCGGCGGGCATAATGGCAGCCTTGGGCACGATTCAAGGCCCAGGCGGTTTTGATCCGCCGAAGCTAGTAATGAGAACGGCGGTGCTCGCGATCGGATCCCTGACCATCGCAGGAGTGGTTGCCGGACTTTATCCCGCCCGCAAAGCCGCGCTGCTGCAACCAGTGGAAGCTTTGCGGCAGGAATAGTGAATTGACAGAGGTAAGAATAGATCTATGACCCGTGATGTCGTCAGCGAAGCCTGGAATGCGTTGCGCCATAACCAGCGCCGCACTGCGTTGACCATGCTGGGTATGGCCTGGGGTATCGCCACGGTTGTGCTACTGCTCGCTTATGGCAATGGATTTGCCAAGGCCTGCGAGAACATCTTCGCCACCTTTGGCACCAAGACAATGATCATCGTTCCGGGCCGCACGTCCATGCAGGCCGGGGGCGAAAAAGCGGGCGCGAAGTTGCGCTTCACGATGGAAGATGTGGAGCTGCTCAGCTCCAATGTCCCGCAGATCACTCGCATCACCCCGGATGTAGGCAGGGACTTCAGCGTTCAGTACGACACCCGCACCTTTAACTTCAATGTGTCGGGCAGTTACCCCACGGTTGCCCAGATCCGTGTGCTCGATGTTGCGCAAGGCCGTTTTTACAATCTCGAGGACCAGATGCAACGTGCCCGTGTCGCCGTCATTGGTTCCGAGGCGAAAGAAAAACTCTTTTCTGGACGCAACGCTCTTGGCGAACGCATCCGCATCAATGGCCTCAGCTTTGAAGTGATTGGAGTCTTGCAGCCCAAAATGCAGGAAGGCGATAACGACATTAACCGCATTATCTACGTCCCGTTCACCTCCGTTGGCGACCTGACCGATACCCACTACATCGGAGCAATCTGGATCACCTATGAAGTGAATGACTACACAGGCCTGGAGCGCGCCGTCCGGGGCGTGATTGCGCAGCAGCACAAGTTCGATGTCGGGGATCGGCGTGCAGTGCTGGTGTTCAACCTGATGGAACAGGTCCACCAGTTCCAGATCATCACCATGGGCCTGAAAGTTTTGCTGGCGTTCATCGGCACGCTTACGCTCGGCATTGGCGGCGTTGGCCTGATGAATATCATGCTGGTCTCGGTAACGCAGCGTACGCGCGAAATTGGCGTGGAAAAAGCGCTGGGTTCCCGCCGGCGCGATATTTTCATGCAGTTTCTCGCCGAGGCCCTCGCCATCAGCTTCTTCGGCGGAGTCCTGGGAATTCTTCTCGCCTACACCATCTCCATTTCCGTTGGGCGCCTTACGTTGTACAGCGCCCTGGCGAAGCACGCCGAAGCCGGCGACATACGCTTGTTGATCGATCCGGTCACTTTGATCGTCGCGACCATCATCCTTGGAGTCGTCGGGCTGGTAAGCGGAACGATCCCTGCAATCCGTGCGTCCCGGCTCGATCCCATTGAAGCTTTGCGGCACGAATGAGAGCGAGGCCCGCTCATGCACTACCTAACCGCTTGTATGATTGACGCGCACGCGGCGCTAGGCTAACCTCTCTGCGGGGTCGAAGAAAATCGATGCAGCGACGTGAAGTCATCCGGCTTCTCATGGGGACAGCAGCCTTGCCTTTGCTTCCCAGGGAAGTGTTTGCGCTTTTTCAGCAGGTCCACAAAGGCCTTCCCATAACTCCAGCCCTGAAAACTCTGAATTCGCATCAGGATGCCACCGTGACGACGATTGCCGAGTGGATCATTCCGCAAACAGATACTCCGGGCGCAAAGGCAGTTCGAGTTAACGAGTTCATCGACCTGATTCTGTCCGAATGGTATGACGACGAAGACCGCAAAAAATTTCTCGATGGCCTCGCCGACGTGGACGTGAAATCCCACGATTTGTACGGCAAGGATTTTGTCGACTGCCCGATCCCGCAGCAAAAGCACTTGATGACCGTCTTCGATGAGGAACTCACCGAATTGCGCCAGGGGCAACTTCATGCCGCGCGCCGCCGCCGCACTCGCGCCGTGGCCGAGAATTCCTTCTTTTATGCGATGAAGCAATTGACGCTGATGGGGTACTTCACATCGGAAGACGGCGCCAAACAAGCTCTACATTACGAGATCATCCCTTCGCAGCATTCACAGTGTGCTCCGTTGCCAGAAGAAGAGGAGGCTGCGAAATAAGCATGCCGGTGAAAACGTACGACGCCATCGTGATCGGCTCCGGTATCACTGGAGGCTGGGCAGCCAAGGAACTCACCGAGAAGGGCCTGGAAACGTTGGTCCTCGAAGCGGGGCGACCCATCGAGCCCAATAAAGACTACGTCGAGCATGTCCCCGTCTGGCAGAAGAAGTTTCGTGATATGGGGGACCGCAATCGCTTCAACCGGGAGCAACCCGTTCAGCAGAAGTGCGGCGCGCTCGACGAGGTGAACAGCAAGTTCTTCGTCAACGACCAGCAGAATCCCTACACCACGGCGGCCAACAAGCCTTTCCTGTGGATCCGCGGCCGCCAGGTTGGAGGGCGTTCCATTATCTGGGGACGCCAGTCCTATCGCTGGAGTGACCTTGATTTCGAGGCCAACCAGCGCGAAGGAATCGCTGTTGACTGGCCCATTCGATATCAGGACATCGCTCCGTGGTACGACCACGTCGAAGATTTCGCCGGCATTAGCGGCCAGGCGGAAGGACTCCCGCAGCTTCCCGATGGGAAATTTCTTCCTCCGATGGAAATGTCGTGCAGCGAACTCCTCGTCAAGGACGCCATTGCAAAATACTTTCCCGGCGAACGCATGATGACGATCGGCCGCAGCGCGGTGCTCACACGCCCCCATCGCGGGCGTGCTGCCTGTCACTATTGCGGACCGTGTGACCACGGCTGCATCACGAAGTCGTATTTCAGTAGCCTGAATTCCACGCTGCCCGCCGCGCTTGCCACAGGCAAGCTCACCATCCGTCCCCATAGCGTTGTGCACAGCCTGATCTACGATTCCGCGACTCGCAAAGTGACTGGCGTCCGGGTGATCGATGGCCAATCCAAGGCTGCACTTGAATTCCATGGACGGATTGTTTTCCTGAACGCTTCGACGCTGGAGTCCACCCGCATCCTGCTGAATTCCACGACCCCGGAATTTCCCACCGGACTCGCCAATTCCAGCGGCCAGCTTGGGCGCAATCTCATGGACCACACCATGGGCGGCGGAGCGACCGGACGCATCCCCGGCAATGAAGATAAGATTTCGAACGGCCGGCGTCCTAATGGCATCTACGTACCCCGGTTCCGCAACGTGAAGACCAAGCACCCGAATTTCCTGCGCGGATACGGCTTTCAGGGTGGAGGTTATCGCCAGTCGTGGGAACGCGGCAGCGATCTTGCAGGTTTCGGGCCCGAATTCAAGCACACACTGACACACCCCGGTCCATGGATGATGGATTTTTATGGCTTTGGCGAATGCCTGCCTAATCCCGATAACGTTGCCGAACTCGATAAGGAAGTGAAAGACGAGTGGGGTATTCCTGCTTTGAAAATTGCCTGCGCGTGGAGCGACAACGAGCGCGCCCTGCTCAAGGACATGTCGATCGCCGCTGCGGAAATGCTGGCCGCCGCAGGCGCCCGCGACATCATGCCCTTCGTGGAAGACAACCCGCCTGGCCTCACCATCCACGAGATGGGAACGGCGCGCATGGGACGCGATCCCAAAACGTCGGTGCTGAATGCCAACAACCAGGCACACGACGCGAAGAATCTGTTTGTAACGGACGGCGCATGTATGGCGTCGTCGTCATGCGTGAATCCGTCTCTGACCTATATGGCTTTGACCGCGCGAGCGTGTGATTTCGCGGTAGCCTCCATGAAAAAAGGAGAACTCTAGATATGAATCGCCAGAATTGGGATCGTCGCACTTTTGTGGGGAGCCTGGCAGCGGCTGCTCTTCTTGCGCCCCGCCTGACATGGGCCGCTGGTTCCAACCGCGTCGAGAAAATCGGTATACAGCTCTACACCGTGCGCGAGCAGATGAAAACCGACTTCGAAGGTACGCTCGCCAAGGTCGCGGCCATCGGATACAAGGAATTCGAGTTCGCTGGATATTTCGATCACACGCCCCAGCAGGTGCGCGCCCTGCTCGACAAGAACGGCGTCACCGCTCCCGCTGTCCACGTCGACTACAAGAGCCTGGCCGTCGACCGCTTTCCGAAGGTAATCGAAGACAGCAAAGTCATCGGCCACAAATACATCGTGATGCCCTGGATCGACGACGATGTCCGCAAAGACCCCGACGGATGGAAGCGCTCCGCCGAAATCTTCAACCGCTGCGGTGAGGCCTGCAAAAAAGCCGGACTTCAGTTCGCCTATCACAACCACCATTTCGAATTCATCCAGGTTCACGGCAAGTACGCTTACGACATCATCCTCGAAGAGACGGATCCGAAGCTTGTCCAGATGGAAATGGATCTGTGCTGGATGACCATCGCCCGGCAGGATCCGATGGCCTATTTCAAGAAGTACCCGGGCCGGTTCCCGATGGTTCACGTGAAAGACGTAAAAGTCGTGCCACCCGTAGTGACGCCCGGCCAGCCGGTCGATTTTGAAAAAGTCTTCCCGGAGATGACCTCGGTCGGCAACGGTGTCATCAACTGGGCAAAGATTTTCGAGCACTCTAAAGAAGCCGGGATCAAGCATTACTTCGTCGAAGACGACTACCCGAAGGGCGCGGCCTTCGAAGAGATCAAGGCCAGCCACGACTACCTGGATAAACTGCGATGGGCATAATTGCGGCTTAGCGCACTTCGATCAATCCATCTGACGAGACGCGGCTTGTCGTGTCTCGTCGGCATCCGGAAACGCGCCAGACGGACTTCCTTTAACGCGATCATTTTCATTCAGCGAGGTTGTTAGAGAGAAGCCCGTTGCCGGTCCTAACGTCGCAAGAGGAGTAATCCATGTCGAAATTGGATGTGAATCGCCGCGAATTCCTTAAGATCGCCGCTGCAACTAGCGCGGCGCTGGCCGTGCCAAACCTGGCGCAGAGTGCTGTTTCATCCAAGATGATCGGCATCCAGGTGGGAGCAATTTCGTTCATCGATGAAGGCACCGAGAGGGTGCTGGATATCCTTCAGGAACGCGCCTGCGTGAACACCCTGTTTCTTGCGGTGTTTACCTACGGCCGCGGCATCGCCGGAAGGCAGATTCCGGGATACCCGCTGCCCGATCACGGCAAGCAGGAATACGACCTCAACTATCATGGCGGGAATTTCGCTACGCCTCATCCGCAGTATTACAAGAACACTGTAATAAAGCCCGCTCACGCGCCCGACCACGGCGACCTCGACATCCTGGCCGAAGTGCTTCCGGCCGCGAAAAAGCGAGGGCTGAAGGTCATCTGCTGGATGGAAGACGTATTTCGCCCCGATCTGCCGAACATCGACAAAGTGCAGGAGCGGGATCTGTACGGGCGGAATATGGAGACGCTGTGCGTGAATAATCCCGACTACCTGAATTTCTTTACGGGCCTGGTCGAGGACTTCGCGCGCTCCTACGACATCGATGGGATCATGTGGGGATCCGAGCGGCAGGGTGCGCTTTCGGACAGCCTGGGCGCCACCCACGACACACCGCCCATTGATCCAGGAAACGTAACTTGCTTCTGCGAATTTTGTCAGAAGAAAGCGAAAGAACGTGGCATCAATCCCGAACGCGCGAAGCAGGGGTTTCTGGAATTGGAAAAATTTGTTCGCGCGGCACGCAGCGGCAAACGTCCGTCGGACGGTTATTACGTGCAATTCTGGCGGATTCTATTGCGCTATCCCGAACTTGCTGCCTGGGAGATGCTCTTCACCGATAGCCTACGTGAGACCTATGCCGCACTCTACAAGACTGTAAAGACGGCCAAGCCGGCGGTTCCGGTGGGTTGGCACATATGGCACAACACTTCCTTCAATCCCATATACCGCGCGGAACAGGACTGGCAGGAACTCTCAAAGTATTCCGACTTCATCAAAGTCGTGATGTACAACAACTGCGGCGGCGAGCGAATGGCACTTTACGTTGACAACCTCGGCTCAACCCTCTTCGGGGACCTCACGAAACAGCAATTCACGGAGTTTAACAACGAGGTCATGGGCTTCAAGGAACGTGGCTACGACCAGATTCCGTATACAGGGCTGTCGGCCGACTACGTCACGCAGGAAACAAAGCGGGCACTGGCGGGAGTTGCCGGCACGAAAACTCAGATATGGGCCGGCCTTGATGTGGACATCCCGACTGAGGCTCCTAACAGCAAGCGCACGCGGCAAAGCGTGAAGGATGCCGTGACGGCGGCCCTCAGCGCGGGTGCGCCCGGCGTGATCTTGTCGCGCAAGTATTCCGAGATGCGGCTCGCCAACCTGAGCGGCGCGGGAGACGCAATTCGCGAACTGAAGCTATCCAGCTAAGGGATGCGCAATCGAACGCGTTCTACACGAGCGGCTGCTCCGGGTTGTAATTGTGGCGCAGGGTGAGCGAGCCATCCGCATTGACCTTCTGCCGGCATGCCCAGCGCAGCGGATAACGTACGCCCTTGACCTCGAGTTCGGCTTTCAACCGCAACCCTTCCGGTCGAACGCCCGCGGGCAGCATCAGCATCGCTTGATGAACGCCAGTCGGCTTCGGATACCCAGCGTCAACGCAACCGGAAACATTGATCTTGCCATCCTCGCTGAACACGCTGAGGCGAAGCACTCCCGGCACGGGTGAGATGCCGTCGTTCGCGAGCCCGAGCACGAGTCCGGCAACTCCGTCACGCTTGAACGTCCAAATGAACGACGGCCGAACCCGATAGCCGATTTGGCGAGCCATTTCATCGATCGGCCCAGGGAACTTGTCGTAGTAGCTCAAGATGTTGCCGACAGTCTGGTTGTGCCAACTCCAAAGCGACAGGTAGTTCACACCGACGTCGGCTGCGTGGGAGATGATCTGCTCGTTGTAAGTAATTCCGTCTTCGTCAATCTGTAATTCCTTGGGATCGCCGGTAGTGAAACCAACTTCACAGATTGCAGCGGCCCAGGGAGGGCGGTAGGACAGTGCTTCGATTTGCGTGTTCTCAATGAAAATAGTGTCGGTGCGCAGCCAGTTGCCGGTGCGCAGCGTGCGATCGACTAGGTCGGAGTTGCCAACATTACTGAAGTCGGGCTGGGTGTTCGTAGCCAGCGGAACTTTGGTCCAGTGCTCGAGTTGCGTCTCAAACATAGAGGCCCAAGTCTGCTCCGCAACCAACGGGCTGGCGAAAGGATTGCCCTCGTAGGGCCAAGTGTGCCCTTCGCCCCAAAATCCGTACATCATCGTGTCCATGAACTCGACCAGCGGGTGACCGTTGAATTCAGCGGCCAACAGTCCATTCAATTCGCGAAACGCTGCTTGATACGCGGGGTGATCGTATTGCGGTACGCGATTGTCTTTTTTGTATCGCATCTCCGCAGGGTTGCCCTTCCACTCCCCTTTGAGTTTGACGTAGGGAACCTTGTTGATAAGAAAATCCGGCATCCCCGGCTCAGGGACGTCAGGGTTCTCCAACTGCACTCGGAATCCGATGCGCTTGTTATAGCGGCGGGCAAGATCGAACGTGATCTTCCATGATTCCGAGAAGTCGAGGCGGCCTGATTGCTTCTGGACATCGCGCCAGTTTGGACGGATGTAAATCTTCTGAGCGAAGGGCAGCTTGATCAGGTCCTCAAGCGTGCGTTCCAGCGTTTGTCCGGCGACGTGAAGCGGTCCTGTGTCGTCGGAAGCATAGACGACAAGGCCCATGCCGTAATTGCTGACGATGTCCTTGGATGGCGAAGTGACCATCCAGACCTCGCTCTCAGGCACAACCGCTGCTGGACCATACTGCGGGAACGGGCCTTGATACAGCCGGTCCGGCACCGCAGGCCCCGATCCCCAATCGTACTTGTCCCAGTTGTGTTCCGGCGTGTAAGCGTTGGCGGTGGCCTGGCACAAGCCAGCAGTGATTCCAGTGGCGGCAGCAGACTGCAAGAACCTGCGTCGATTCATTTCCGCTCCTCGCACAGCAAGTATTGAATGGCGACTGTTTGCTAACGAAGATAATAGATCATAATCGAAACAAAAGGAAAGGAAAGGAAGGAGGGGTGGAACTCATGCAATTCGCGAGTTGATGTGCACCGTCGGAATGGTGCGCGAAACTAGTCCAGGGGCGACGTCGAAACCCTCCAAGGCCAGCCCCCGTCCGGTTGGGTAGTCGGTGGCAGCTTGAAATGCTTGCTCAGCTTTTCGCGGAGCTGGAGTCGCGCGCGTAACAGGCGGGATTTCACCGCAGTCTGTTCGATGCCTAGAACCGATGCAGTTTCTTTGATCGACAGGCCCTCGATGTCGCGAAGCACAAAAGTGATGCGAATCGCGGGCAGTAGTCCGCCTAAGGCTTTGCGGAGAATCTCCTGCAGTTCCGCACGGCTGTAAAGTTGCTCCGGGTTGGGAGACCAGTCCGCGACATCCATCGGAGTGTGTTCCCCATCTTGACTCTCGTATTCCAGTGGGATTTCGTATTTGTAGCGCTGCCTCCGTATCTTCATGATCGATTCATTCAGCGCAATGCGGATCAGCCAAGTTGAGAATTTCGAGTTCCCCTGAAATTGATCGAGTTTTTGAAACACCTTGAGGAATGTTTCCTGCACGGCTTCTTGCGCGTCTTCCAGATTGTTGGTTACTTGCTGGGCAATTCTCAGGAGCCTGCAGTCATATCGCCGCACTAACTCTTCAAATGCGGCTATGTCGCCGTTCCTGGTTGACTCGACCAGTTGCAGATCTGGATCAAAGTGATCGCGAGTTGATGATCTAGTTTCTTCAAGCACGGCAGATTCCATATGAGCCTCAGTGTGCTACCCGCCCGGGATCAAATCCTGAATGTGTACCCGATGCGAGTCCTCTCCCCTTCGAGGAGCATGGGTTGATCGATGGCCAAGTTTCAGGCTATCGAGAACGGGTGTCGCCCCCGGTGCCTTCCCGAGCACCGTCCCATGCCCCTCCCAATACCACGGCGTTGGTGGATCGTCTGGCATATTCGCTATATGACGCGGCTGGAAGCAAAGGGTCAATTCACCCCGACTTTTTTGCGAATAGTCTGTGCCTTTCCAGCTAAGCGATTTATTTTCATAAAATTAAGACAAGACATATCCCCTGAATCGGTCGGGTTGAATCGTGCTAGACTGCCAGCCGACGCGAGGAGCGCAATGGAAAAGTGGCGGAGCACTTCGGTCTTGCGATTTGGGACCTACGAAGTCGATCCGCATGCTGGCGAGTTGCGTAAAGGCGGCGTCAGAATCAAGGTCCAGCAGCAACCCCTCAAACTTCTGGAAATATTGTTGGAGCATCCCGGAGAGGTTGTTACTCGGGAGGAATTACGCTCCCGCGTTTGGCCGGAAGAAAGTTTCGGGGACTTCGATCAGGCCGTCAACGTCGCGATCGCGAAACTACGGGGTGCTCTCGGTGACTCCGCCGACAATCCCCGCTTTATCGAGACCATTCCCCGCCGCGGCTACCGATTTCTCGCTGAAGTTTCCGTGCTGCACGGGGACGCCGGAAAGCCCGGCGAAGACTCCCCGCGGAATGATGCCGGGGTCGCTGCGCCAGCTACACCGCAAACCTCTTCCCCCAAACTGAATTGGAAGTTCATCGGAGTCGCACTCGTTCTATTGGCTCTCCTCGCGGTCGCGATCATGCGTTGGCGCGACCGTTCCGCAACGAATGCTTTGTCGAGCCCCATTCGATCACTGGCTGTCCTTCCGCTGGAAAATCTTTCCGGCGATACGCAGGATTATTTTGCCGATGGAATGACCGATGAACTCATCACCGACTTGGCCCAGATCAGCGCCCTGCGAGTGATCTCCCGTACTTCGGTGATGCCTTACAAAGGGGCGCGACGGCCCTTGCCCGTGATCGCGCGAGAGCTGAATGTAGACGCTATCGTCGAGGGTACTGTCCTTCATTCGGGCAACCAGGTTCGGATTACAGCGCAGCTTATCCAAGCGTCTACTGACAAGCATCTGTGGGCTGAGAGCTACCAGGGCGACTTGCGCAACACTTTGTCGCTGCAAAAACAGGTGGCGAGTGCGATCGCCGACCAGATCCGGATTGAATTGACCCCCAACGAACAAGCAGCACTGAGAAGCACGAAAGCGGTTGATCCCGAAGCGTACGAAGACTACCTGAAAGGACGTTTCTTCTTTAACAAGCGGAATAGTAACGAGAAAGCGCAATCGTTCTTTCAGCAGGCGATCGAAAAGGATCCGAACTATGCTCCCCCGTATACCGGCCTCGCGGACATCGCCCAGCTCGCCGATAACCCTCGCCTGGCGCGGGAAGCGTTGCAAAAAGCGCTCGATCTGGACAGCGGACTTGCTGAAGCGCACAACTCCCTGGGGGAATTGCTGTACCGCTTCGACAGGGACTGGACTGGCGCCGAGAAAGAATTCAAGCGTGCTCTTCAACTCAATCCCGGCTATGCGCCGGCGCACCACTGGTATTCCATGTACCTGTCCTTTATGGGCCGAAAGCCGGAGGCACTTGCCGAGGCCGAAAAAGCCGTGGAACTGGATCCGTTGTCGCCAGTTGTCGGCGCGAACCTGGCAAAAATCTTGCAGGAAAACGGAGAGTACGACAAAGCTTTCGACCGGGCGAAGAAGACTTTGGAGATTGATCCCAACTCCGCCGTAACCCATGCCGTACTTGGCATGTGGTACGAAGACAAGAAAATCTATCCCGAGGCGATCCGCGAGTATAAGCTCGCACTGCAATTGGGCGGCGAATCGTCGGAGATGCACGGTCTTCTTGGATATGCCTATGCCGTGGCAGGAGATCGCGGCAACGCGGAACTAGCGATTCGTGACCTCAAGCAGCTTTGGCCGGAACGATCGCGAGCCGCACTGGACTTGGCAACGATTTATTCCGGGCTAGGCCAAAAGGGTGAGGCAGTTTACTGGCTGGGAAAGGCCAACGAGAAGGATGTGGGCGACTTAATCTCAATTGGGCAAAGCCATCGTTTTGCCGCGCTGCATGGTGATTCACGATTTCGAGCGCTTGTTAAGCAGGTCGGGGCTCCGAAATAGTGTCCCGGCGTGCTGATTTGGCCATTTTGGGGCCGACGGGCCCACCTATCCTCTTGACCCACCCCCCGGCCCGAGGGATAATTTCCGCCTTAGTTTTCTGTCCTAAAAGCGGCATCCCCAGCCGACTTCCCAGGAGTTCCACGTGACCGAAGAAATCAAGCGAATTGGCGACTACGAAATTCTTTCTGAGCTAGGCGCAGGCGGAATGGGCCGGGTATACAAGGTCCGCAACACGATTTCGGACCGTATCGAGGCCATGAAGATCCTGTTGCCCGACTTGGCTGGACGCCAGGAACTCGCTGCTCGTTTTCTTCGCGAAATCAAGCTTCTGGCCAGCCTGAACCATCCCAACATCGCGCAGCTGCGCACCGCCTTCACCAACGAAAACCAGTTGGTGATGATCATGGAGTACGTCGAAGGCGTGTCGATGGCGACTCACCTGTCGGGCGCGC
This sequence comes from Acidobacteriota bacterium, assembly GCA_016196065.1. Taxonomy (NCBI): domain Bacteria; kingdom Pseudomonadati; phylum Acidobacteriota; species Acidobacteriota bacterium. Next base: position 36,117 of record JACPYL010000010.1, read on the forward strand.
CGATTTCGGTTGCCGACGCGATCAATTACATCGATCAGGTTTTGAACGCGCTCGGCTACGCGCATGAGCATAACGTCATCCATCGCGATATCAAGCCCGGCAACATGATGCTCACTCCGCAGGGGCTCGTGAAGGTGATGGATTTCGGGATCGCCCGCTCGGATTCGGATCGCACGCTCACCCAGGCTGGGACAAGTCTGGGCACCGTGAATTACATGTCGCCAGAACAGGTGAAAGGCGAGGCCACCGATCCGCGCTCCGATATTTATTCCGTCGGCGTCTGTCTGTACGAGATGGTGACTGGCAAGAAGCCGTTTAATTCCGGCAGCGACTATTCGATTATGGCGGCGCACGTGAACGAAGTGCCCCGGCCCCCGGTGGAGTTTCAACCGGAACTTCCGCCTGCGCTGAATCAGATCATCTTGATCGCAATCGCTAAAGAACCAGCCCGGCGCTTCCAGACGGCAACCGCATTTCGCAACGCACTGAACAATGTGCGGGGAACGTCTGCTGTGGCGGACGTCCAGGCGCCTGCGTTCGCTCCGACGGGGGATGCGACCGCGACCATGGGCCGCCCGGCATCGCCTGCGACTTCGGTGAGCCAGATTGCCTCTTTCGCGGCTGCGGTGCCCGCCGGAACGCAAGTGGCAGCGACTCCAAGCATTCCAATTCCGCCTCCAGCCCCGGCCAGTCACCGTGGCCTGTACATGACGCTCGGAGCGCTTATCGTACTTGCGGGCTTGGTATTTGCCGGAATCTACCTCCCTAAACGGGGGAAGGCCGACGATCAGGCGCAAAAAGCCGTCGCGGCCCCGGCGCCCGCTCCGGTTGAACCCGCCCCTGCACCCGTCGTGGAAAACCCAGTGCCAGAGGCCCCTGTCGTCCTTGCCAAAGGTGGTGGCAAGATGCACTCCAAGCAGGGAAGCGAAGACACGACCGCGAAGCAACTGGACGAGCTTCGCGACGAGATCGACCATCTCGCCGCCCGTGCTGCCTCTGTCAATGCCAGCCTCGATCGTCTCAAGCAGCAGCAGGCTGCTGCCGGATACGGACTGCGCGGCGATATGGCCGAGCGCGAGGAGAGTATGAAGATCAACCTCTCGCGCGCTCAGGACGCCGCCGAGCACAATGATCTCGCTAAGGCGCAGAAATACTATGACCGCACCACGGCCGACCTCGAGGCCCTCGAGCATTTTGTCGGACGTTAAGCAGCTCTCTTGACAACAGCGGCTCGCGCCGCTTACAAGGGTGTGCGAAACGAAACCGGTTTCATTACCGGTTTCCAAGAAGGGGATCGGCTACCGCTCCTCGCCTGCGGTATGCAATATGACCCACTTTCTGCGTGACATCCTTCGCCAGCCACTCGAACTACAACGAGCGGTTGATCACTTGTCAGGTCCCGGAAACGCCACACTACAGCAAGCCGCAACCGTGGTACGCGGCGCTCGCCACGTCTTTCTAACCGGCATCGGTAGCAGTTGGCACGCGGCGCTGGCCGCAGCGCCATTGTTTTATCGCGGAAGGTGTCCGGTGTATCTGCGCGACGTCGCAGAGTTGTTGTACGGCGCGGAGTTTCCCCGCGATTCGGTAGTTGTTGCGATCTCCCGCAGCGGACGCACCACGGAGATCGTGAGCTTGCTGGCAAAGGCCAGGGAAGCTGCGATCCCCGTGATCGGCGTGACCAACGCAGCAGAGGGACCCCTTGCCGCCCAGGCGCAGATCCCGCTCGTCATTCCTGCCGAGCCTGACCACGCGATCTCGGTGAACACTTACTCCACGCTCGCGACCGCCGTGGGGGCACTGGCAGCAGCCACGGTCGATCAATTCAGTGCTGGGCTGGCGGATGCCATCAAATCCGGAATTGCGCAGACGGAGCGCGATATCCCCGGCTGGCAGCGGCAAATAGAGAACACCGCATGGCTCTCGCCCGGCGCCACAGTCTATTTTCTGGCACGCGGATGCAGTCTCGGCACAGCCCATGAGGCTCGTCTACTCTGGGAAGAAGGCGCGAAATCACCCGCCACCGCCATGAGCGCGAGCAGTTTCCGCCACGGCCCGCAGGAGATCTTCACCAAGACGACCCGCTTTGCACTCTGGATCGACGGCCATCGCATGCGTGAGGCAGACTTGGCGGTCGCGCGCGACCTGAAGAAACTTGGCGCGCCAGTCCTGCTGGTGGGCCAGAATCTGCCAGCGGACGCGGCCGATCTGGTTTTTCAAATCCCGCAGATGCCGCCAGATTGGCAGTTTATAGTCGATGCGATCCCTGCCCAGCTTGCTGCTGAACGATTGGCGCGATTGGCTGGAGTGGATTCCGACTCGTTCCGCCTCTGCTCTTATGTCGTGGAAGATGAATTCGGATTGTTGCCCGCAGAAGTCAGTGCGCCGAAGGATGCGAAATAAGGACTAGAATATCGCCGGAGGAAAAAATATGAGTCGGTTTCAACTTGGTCTGTGTACGCTTCTTTTGTTTGTGCCCCTCGCTTTGCAAGCGCAAGCGGGAGAGTGGCAGCAATTATTCAACGGAAAAGATTTGACCGGGTGGAAGCACGTCGGCCCCGGCAGTCACCGGGTAGAAGACGGACTGATCAAGAGCGAAGGCGGCATGGGCCTGCTCTACTGGACGGGAGGCAAGTTAGGCAATTGCGTCATCCATGTGGAATACCGGATGCGTGACCACAACAGCAATTCTGGTGTCTTCATCCGCATTCCGCTCGAACCCCGCGAAGAATGGATGCCCGTGCACTACGGCTACGAAGTGCAAATCGACAACGAACCGGAGAAATCCAACGAAGACGACTATCACATTACCGGCACTCTCTATTCGTTGACCAAGCCGCTGGCCAAGCCCGGCAAGCCTGGTCCGGAGTGGAACACGATGGAGATCACTCTGGACGGCCCGCATACCGTTGTTGTGCTGAACGGTGTCAAAGTGACCGACTACAAGGAAGGCGATCCGGTCCCGGCTCGGAAGTTCCCCTTTGAGCCTCAACTTGGCCCGCGGCCTCTGGAAGGCTACATGGGATTGCAAAATCACAGCGACACCGACGTCGTGTTCTTCAAGTCAGTCGCCATCAAGAAATTGACAAAGTAGCAGCCTGACAACTCACGCCCCAGGAGGCTTCATGACGAACAAAGATTCTCTATCACGCCGCAAGTTCCTAGGACTTAGTGCCGCAGCCGCGGGTGTCTCGCTGGCTGCGAACGCGATCCTGCTTGAACCCGAACCTCTTTTCGCATCCACTCGTGCTGTTGCTGCCAGTGATCGGCTGCGCTTTGGAATCATCGGCATCGGCATGCAGGGATGCGGCCTGCTCGCCCAGTCCATTGAATTGCCCGGAATCGAGTGCGTGCGCGCCTGCGATCTTTACGATGGGCGCCACACATTAGCTCGCGAAATCACCGGCAAAGCCGATTTGCCGGCAACACGCCACTATCACGAACTGCTCGAAGACAAGAACATCGACTGCATCGTAGCTGCCGTTCCGGATCACTGGCACAAGCAAGTTGTGATCGACACTGTCTCTGCGGGAAAAGACATTTACTGCGAGAAGCCGATGTCGCACACCGCCGCCGAAGGCGTTGATATGGCGGAGGCCGCGAAGAAAAACAATCGCATCGTGCAGATTGGCTCGCAACGCGTCAGTTCGCTGATCTGCAAAAAGGCCAAGGAGATTGTCGATCAGGGCATGCTCGGCGACCTGATGATGGTCGAAGGTTGGCTCGGCCGCAACGATCCGACCGGCGCATGGGAATATCCGCCGCCCATGGATCTTTCACCGCAAAACCTGGACTGGGATACCTGGCAAGGCACGGTTCCAAAGCGGGCGTTCAATCCTGAAATCTTCGCGCGCTGGCGCTGCTGGAAAGAGTACGGAACCGGCGTCGCAGGCGATCTGCTCGTTCATCTGGTCAGCGGCATGATGTTCGTTCTCAACTGGAACAAGGCGCCGGAACGCGCGATGGCGATGGGTGGAATACTGCGCTGGAAAGACGGTCGCAATATGCCTGACGTCCATGCCAGCCTCTACCAGTACGGCGAAATTCCCGTCTACATGCGCTTGAGCCTGGGCACGGAAATGCCCGAGACCTACCGCTTCCAGGGTTCGAAAGGCATTCTGGAGATGGGCGAGTTCGGTCTCAGCTTTACTCCGCAAGCCGGCATCGACACCGCTCCCAGCTACTACGCTGGCGGCTTCCCGCATGCGATGCGCGATGCGTACGAGAAGAAGTGGCGCGCGGAGAACACTCCGAAACTCGGCCACGAACCGATGCCAGAGACGATCACCTACAAAGGACCAGACTACGACGACATGCACCCGCACCTTTGGAACTTCTTCGAAGCCGTGCGTTCCCGCAAGCCGGTCGTTGAAGATGCAGTCTTCGGTCATCACGCTGCTCTCGCCTGCCACATGGCTAACGAATCGTATATTCGTAAACAGGCCGTGACCTGGGACGAAGCCAGCAGAACGATAAAAGGCTAAGCTAAGCTGGAGGGCAGACGCTGTTTACAAGCGTCTGCCCTCCCAGTATCGTTGGTATAGCGCTCCCATCGTCGCTCACACCGTTAACCCTAATCACTCTTAGTTTATTCAATCGTCACCTGGACCTCCCCATCCATGATTGGCGCCGTTGATATCGGTGGCACGAAACTCTCGGTCGGCATCGTCGACGCGAATGGTGTCGTCCTGGCCAAGATGGACGCACCCACTGGCTCCGATTCCACCTATGCCGTTGGCCTTGAGCGTACTGCCAGCATGCTGCGCGAAACCGCAAAGCAAGCGGGCACGAATATTGCCGGCATCGGCATAGGATCAACCGGGCCCGTCGATCCGCTGACCGGAGAATATGGCGAAGTCGATTTCCTTCCGGATTGGCGGCACAAAAACCTGGTGAAGGATCTGGCCCAAGCCTTCGGCGTGCAGGTCGCCATCGAAAATGATGGCGATGCGGGTGCCCTGGGCGAAGCAGGATGGGGAGCGGGGAAGGGGCAGTCCCGCCTCATTTACGTCACAATCGGGACCGGGATCGGCGGGGGCATTGTCCTCGATGGCAAACTCTATCGCGGCGTCGATGGCGCGCACCCTGAAGTCGGCCATCAGGTAATTGATCCCTCGGGACCGCTGTGTTCCTGTGGCTTCCACGGATGTTGGGAAGCCCTTGCGGCGGGTCCAGCGATGGTCGCGTGGTTCCAGGCTACTGACGACAAGCGTCGGCAGAACATTAGCGGAAAACAAATCTGTGAACTGGCGCTCGCTGGGGATCCCTCCGCTCTCCGCGTTGTGCAACGCGAAGGCCACTATCTTGGACTGGGACTGGCTAATCTGATCAATCTATTTACCCCTGACATGATTGTCCTGGGAGGTAGCGTGGCCAAGTGTGCCATCCTGTTTCTCGAGGAGATTCGCCGAACTATCTGCCGGGGTTGCCGCTTTGTTCCCTATGAAAAGACAGTTCTTGCCCTCGCCTCACTTGGAGACGATGCGAACCTGATTGGAGCCGCCCGCGTCTGGCATCACAGGTTTGCGCAAGAAGTGTAGTATCCTCCCGAAGTTTGACGGCCAGATTTCCTATGACAAGAAACCGCACCATGGTCGCTCTGATCATGATCACGTTTTTCGTGATCTCACTGTTGACCAACATTCTCGGGCCGATCGTGCCCGACATCATTACCAGCTTCAGCCTGAGCCTGACCGCCGCTGCCTTTCTGGCATTCGCCTTCTTCATCGCGTTCGGAGTGATGTCCATCCCTGCCGGCTTCCTGATGGAGCGCTTCACCGAAAAACCAGTGATGATCTGTGCCTTTGCTGCCGCTCTCGCGGGATCGCTCAGCTTCGCTCTCTTTCCGCAGTATCGCGTGGCGATGGGTTCGTATTTTGTGATCGGCGCCAGCATGGCCGTGTTGCAGGTCGCCATCAATCCCGTACTGCGCGTCTCCGGGGGCGAAGAAAACTACGCTTTCTACTCATCGCTGGCACAATTTGTATTTGGCAGCGCTTCCTTTCTCAGCCCGTGGATCTATTCCTATCTGGTCGTGAACCTCACTCATCGTACTCCGGACCAGAATGCGTTCTTGCATCTACTAGGGCGACTCACGCCAGCTGAACTTCCCTGGGCTTCCATCTACTGGATCTTCGCCGCTGCCACGCTCGTAATGATGGCGGTTTTGGGTGCCTCAAAATTTCCAGAAGTCCAGCACACCGCGGAGGAACGCGCTGGATCCTTTGACATGTATCGCCACCTCATGCGCAAGAAAGTCGTCTGGATGTACTTCATCGCGATGCTGGCCTATGTGGGCTGCGAGCAGGGAACTGCTGACTGGATTTCAAAGTTCCTGTCGCAGTATCACGGCTTTGATCCGCACACGACCGGCGCCGCAGCCGTCTCCTGGTTCTGGGGGTTGATGACGGCAGGCTGTCTGGTAGGAATGTTGCTGCTCAAGATCTACGACAGCCGAAGAGTTCTAATCGGTATTTCCATCGGCGCGTTGTGCTGCCTGACGCTGGCATTGTTTGGACCCGCACGGATCTCCGTCATCGCTTTTCCATCCATAGGCCTGTTCGCGTCGGTCATGTGGCCGATTGTGATTTCGCTGGCGTTAAATTCCGTTGCTGAATACCACGGATCATTCGCTGGAATCCTCGGCACGGGGATGGGAATCGGCGGCGCCGTTGTCCCGCTCATTGTCGGGCGCATCGGAGATCACGTCGGCCTCCGCAGCGGCATGGCGTTTCTCTACTTCACCTTTGCCATTGTTCTCAGTGTCGGCTTTTGGGCCAACCCGCTCATCGCCAACGCCACGATTGATAGGAAGAAGGCAGCGCAAAATCCGTCGGAGTGACAACGCAGGGATCTGATACAAGTCAGAAATGAGAATGACAATCACAACTGGAAAATGGTTCGCAGCGATCGTTCTTGTCTCGGCGCTTAGCTGGGGCGCGGAGCCTGGCAAGGATTGGCCCGTGTATGGCGGTGGTTCCTCCGGCCAGCGTTACTCGCCGCTCACCCAAATCAATCGCTCGAACGTCGCGCGCCTGCGAGTCGCGTGGACATGGGACGCCGCCGAAGGGCGTGGAGACTCGCAGACCCAACCGATCGTCATCGACGGCATTCTGTATGGCGTCACTCCGAAACATCACGTGGTCGCGCTCGATGGTGCGTCCGGAAAATTGCTATGGAAGTTTGACTCCGGAGTGGAAGGTGACGGACCTAATCGCGGCCTGACGTTCTGGTCGGATGGAAAGACCAAGCGCATGTTTGCCGCAGTGCAAAGCTGGGTCTATGCGCTCGATCCCGCAACAGGTAAGCCGATCCCCACATTTGGGGTTGCAGGGCGAATCGACCTTCGAGAAGAATTGGGACGCGATCCCTCCAAGCAATCGATCGTACTCACGAGCCCCGGCATCGTTTTTAAAGACCTGCTGATCGTGGGCGGGCGCAATCCCGAGGCGCTCCCTTCGCCGCCCGGCGATATCCGTGCTTACGATGTGCGCACGGGGAAATTGCGCTGGAGTTTTCACACCATTCCGCATCCCGGCGAACTTGGATACGAAACGTGGCCGAAAGAGGCATGGACCTACTCGGGATCCGCTAATAATTGGACCGGTATGGCGCTCGATCAGGAGCGCGGCATCGTCTATGTGCCAACCGGATCGGCGGCCACCGATTTCTACGGTGCGGATCGCGTTGGCGACAACCTGTTCGCAAACACGCTGCTGGCGCTCGATGCCGCGACCGGAAAACGCATCTGGCACTATCAGGCTGTGAAGCACGACTTGTGGGATCGCGACTTTCCATCGCCGCCGACATTGGTCACGGTCGACCAAAATGGCAATCGCATCGACGCCCTAGCGCAGACCACGAAACACGGGTCGTTATTTCTATTTGATCGGCAGACTGGTGCACCGCTCTATCCGATGGAATCGCAATCCGCTCCGGCGAGTTCTACTCCCGGCGAGGTGGCGGCCAAGACCCAGGTGCTGCCTGCCAAGCCCGCTCCATTCGCGCGCCAATTGTTGAGCGAAGACATGCTGACCACGCGCACGCCGGAAGCGCATCAATGGGCGGTCGAGCGCTTTCGCACTCTGCACAGCGCTGGACAGTTCGTGCCGTTCCGCGTCGGCCAGGACACGGTCATCTTCCCCGGATTTGACGGCGGCGCCGAGTGGGGTGGATCTGCCTATGATCCCTCGACCGGGTTGTTGTATGTAAACGCCAACGATCTCCCGTGGACGTCGAGCCTTGTGGAGAATGAGGCTGGCAAGTCAGGACGGCAACTTTACCTTCGCAACTGTGCCAGTTGCCACGGCGATGATCGCACAGGCGCGCCTCCCCAATTGCCTTCACTCGTGAACATCGGACAGAAGCGAAGTGAAGAAGAGGTCGCGAAGATCGTCCGGGAAGGCTCTGGTCGAATGCCCGGATTTCCGTCATTACTTCCCGCAGACGTGAGCGCGCTCGTCGACTACGTCATAACGGGAAGGAGCAAGGAAATCGAAGTCGACGGAGATGTAGACCCGTCCGCAAAGTACCGGTTCACGGGATACCACAAGTTCCTCGATCCCGATGGCTACCCGGCAGTCGTCCCGCCATGGGGAACGCTGAATGCGATCAACGTCAACACCGGCGAATACGCATGGAAAATCCCCTTGGGAGAATATCCAGAGTTGGCTGCCAAGGGCGTCAAAGACACCGGGACAGAGAACTACGGCGGCCCCATCGTGACTGCGGGCGGCCTGGTCTTTATCGCAGCCACCAACTTCGATCGAAAATTTCGCGCCTTCGATAAGACCACCGGAAACTTGCTGTGGGAGACGACACTGCCGATGTCCGGCAACGCCACTCCGGTTACATACGAAGTAGACGGACGCCAGTTTGTAGTTGTGCACGCCACTGGCGGAAAAGGCCGACCCACGGATCCAAGCGGAGGGATGTACGTGGCATTTGCGTTAGGGGAAGAAGAACAGAAGTAGCGGTGGCGGGGGTAAGCGTTGGTATTTGGTAGCGCTACCGGGAATCGAACCCGGGTTTGAAGATTGAGAATCTTCCGTCCTAACCCCTAGACGATAGCGCCCCGGCCACGACAGAAGGTGATTATAACAAAGCTGGCCGGGCTCAGCCGTGGCCGCAGCCGCAATCCCCGCGCTTCATTTGTTCTGCGGCAAAGAGGATCGTCTCGGAAGTCCAATCCAGCCTGCAACTTGCCAAAACTCCACGATTTTTTGTTTCGCCCCTTGACAACTCCGGGGACGAAGATCAATATCTTTTAGGCGAATAAAAAGCGAAACTACAGCCTGCTCGAATCCGTTGTGTTCTCTGAAATTCTGAGGGTTTTATGTCTGCTTCTCCGGTGTTTTCATCGGCGGCGATGAGCCGCCCTTTTATTTTTCCGGCTCGTTCGAGCGCAGCGCTCCTGACAAAGCTGGAAGCGCTCCCCCGATTCGCAAATGCCATCACGCCGGCTTCGCGTCTGCATGTGCGTCCGGCGCCCGAGATGGTTTCCTGCGGGATTCGGGAACTGGATGCGTTGACCGGCGGCTTTCCGCGCGGTTGTCTGACGGAAATCTATGGACCAGCTTCTTCTGGCCGAACCAGCGTGCTCTTCGCTGCGCTCGCTTGTGCCACCCGGCGTGGAGAAGTCTGTGCGCTGGTGGATGCCAGCGATGCCATGAATCCAGCTTCGGCTGCAGCCGCCGGGGTGGCGATGGAACGGTTGCTCTGGGTGCGATGCAGGAAAACAGTTCCCAGTTTTCAGTTTCCAGTTGCTGGTTCGCTGCGGGATCGCAAATCCAAGACTTCCAATTCAGGTTTCAACAACCATCGGCGGGAGTGGGAATCTTCGTTGGAGCAGGTTCTGAAAGTGACCGACCTGCTTCTGCAAAGCAATGGATTCGGAATGATCGTACTTGATCTTTCGGATGTTCCGGCACACAGCGCGCGTCGAATCCCGCTTGCATCCTGGTTCCGTTATCGCCGAGCCGTCGAGCACACACCGACCGTGTTTCTCATCATGGAACAGCAGCCAATCGCCGGCAGCTGTTCGTCAATATTAATGAAGGTGACAGGCCGTAGATCACAGATCACTGGGAAGAAGCACGCAGCATTCTGCACGCCGCATATAGCGGGCCGACTGTCACATACCGAATTGCTCGACGAATTCGAAATCAATGCTGAACTCCTTCGTTCGCGCTTGGAACGCAAGCAGCCCAAATCCGTAATGAACTTTACAACCCGAGCCGCCTGGTCAGGTTAAAAGGATTAGTTAAAAGCTAAAAGCTAAAAGCTCTGCCTGACACCCGTGACCTAAGACCTGTGACCTGCTCCATGTTTGCCTGCCTCTTCATTCCGAATTTTCCCGCCGAAGCACTGATTCGCTCCGAACCAGAGCTTCGTGGAAAGCCCGTAGTCGTACTCGCCGGGTGGGCGCCACTCGAGAAAGTTGTGGCTCTGAACGAGAAAGCCCGTCAGTTGGACGTCGAAACCGGCGCTACAAAATCGCAGTTAGAAGCGTGGGAGAACCTCATGTTCCGCTCGCGTTCGGAACTGCAGGAAACATCCGCGCACGCCGCCTTGCTCGATTGTGCGCAGTCATTTTCCCCAGAAGTAGAAGATACCGCGCCCGACACCATACTTCTGAACCTTGCGGGACTGGAGCCGTTGTTCGGATCTTTGCCGAAAATTGCCTGTGAGTTGGCGCGTCGCAGTTCTTCCATGGGGCTGGAAGCAAATGTTGCTGTGGCCGCCAATCCCGATGCCGCCGTGCTGGCGGCCCGCGGTTTTCCTGGCGTGACGTTGATTCCGCAAGGACGCGAAGCAGAGCGTCTCGGTGAGTTGCCGGTCGATGTGCTCCTGGAAAGTTTTTCTTCCGACGCAAACGAGGCCGCGCGCTGGCTGGAGACGTTTGATCGCTGGGGCGTCCGCAATCTGCGTGCTCTCTCGGCTCTTCCCGAAGTGCCCGTCGCCGAACGGCTTGGACAACAGGGCATCCGTCTGTTGAAACTGGCGCGGGGCAGCGCTTCCCGCAATCTTTGCCTGTTTGAATGCGTACCTGTATTTCAAGAGGACATCGAACTCGAACATCCGATTGTGCTGCTTGAACCACTGGCATTTCTGTTGAATCGCATGCTGGAGCAGTTGTGTGCCCGTCTGGATGCGCGCGCGCTGGCCGTGCAGGAAATTCAGTTGCAATTGGAACTCGTGGACAAGGCAGAAGATTGCGATCCCGAAAACACCTCGACATTCACGCGCACTTTGCGTCTGCCTGTCCCGATGCTGGATGCGAAAGTGTTTCTCAAGCTCTTGCAACTGGACTTGCAATCGCACCCGCCGGGTGCGCCGATCCTGAAAATCCATCTCGCCGCCGAGCCTGCCCGTCCACGGCCGGCGCAGAGTGGACTGTTTCTTCCCGTATTTCCTGAGCCAGAAAAATTAGAACTGACACTGGCTCGCATTGCCGGGATCGTCGGGCAGGGAAGAGTAGGTGCAGCCGAATTACTGGACACGCATCGCGACGGGGCCTTTCAGATACAGCCCTTTGCTCCGGCTCAACCTGAAATCAGGAAATCGTCGAACAAAAAGAAGAAAGAAATGTTCATGCAAGAAAATGACGGCATTCGCCTCGAAGAGAGCAAGCAGGAAAACGCGCAGGAAAAAATGAGTGCTGTGATTGCCTTGCGCTTATTTCGTCCACCGCTGCGCGCCATCGTAAATGTGAGAAACGGCACGCCAATGCGCCTGAAATGCCTTCCTCCCCATGAAATCGCGGGTGAAATCGTCTGGACGGCCGGTCCCTGGCGCTCTTCCGGCGACTGGTATGAACAGGAAGGATGGTCCCGCGAAGAATGGGACATCGCCGTCCCCGCAGAAAACGAAATCATCCTGTACCGCTTGGTCGAAGACAAGTTGTCGCGGAACTGGTGGCTGGAAGGAATGTATGACTAAGGCGGTCACTAGTTTCTGGTTTCTAGTTGCCAGTCGCCGGAAGTTTACAGACTGGAAACCAGCAACTGGCAACTAGCAACAGGTTTGTGTACATTGAACTCCATTCCCGTTCCGCGTTCAGCTTTCTTGAAGGTGCCTCCGCTCCCGAGTCGCTGATGGAAGCCTGTTCTCGGCTGGGTATGCCGGCCATGGGCCTGCTGGATCGCGATGGAGTCTACGGCTCGCCGCGTTTTCATCTGGCCGCCCAGAAAGCAGGCATCAAAGCACACATCGGCGCGGAGGTGACATGGAATTCGTTTTCACCACACCCTGTCCTGAACGAAGCCGACGGACGTCTCCGTGGCGAATCCCGCCTTCCGTTGCTCGTAACATCTCGAGCCGGATATCAAAATCTCTGCCGACTCATCACTCGCATGAAGTTACGTGTCGGGCGAAAAGAAGGCGCCTGCGCCGACAGACTGGACCTCGCCGAGCACGCCGGTGGATTGATCTGCTTGACCGGCGGCGAGGAAGGTCCGCTCGCGGCAGCGTTACAACAAGGCCCACAGGCAGCATTGGAAATCGTTCAGCGGCTGGCAGAATTATTCGGCCAGAAAAATGTCTATGTCGAACTCCAGCGCCACGCTCATCGAGAGGAAGAATCTCGCAACCGCGTTGCCGTTCAAATCGCCCGGCAGTTGAATCTCCCGCTGCTCGCCACCAACGGTGTGAATTATGCCATCCCGCGCGCGCGCGAACTCGCCGACGCTTTTACCGCGCTCCGCCATCACCGCACGCTCGCCACCGCTGGACGCCTGCTCGCGCGAAATTCCGAACGTCACCTGAAGTCGCCGGCTGAAATGCAGGCTCTCTTTTCCGATTTCCCGGAGGCCATCGCCAACACGCAGGAGCTTTCCGAGCGTCTGGAGTTCACGCTCAACGATTTGGGATACGAATTCCCGCGTTATCCCGTCCCTGAAGGCGAGACGATGATGTCGTTTCTTCGCGAGCGCACTCGCGAAGGATTTCAGAGCCGGTACGGCCGCGCCACTCCCGACCTGAAAGCGCGCGCCCGACGCCAGATTGAGCGCGAACTTGCGTTAATGGAAAAACTTCATCTCGAAGGATATTTCCTGATCGTCTGGGACCTGATCCGCTTCTGCTGTCAGGAAAATATTCTCGTGCAGGGCCGCGGATCGGCCGCCAATAGCGCCGTCTGCTACTCGCTCGGCATTACTGCAGTCGATCCCATAGCGATGGAATTATTGTTTGAGCGCTTTCTTTCGGAAGAGCGCGGCGAGTGGCCCGACATCGATCTCGATCTACCCAGCGGTGACGAACGTGAGCGCGTTATCCAATATCTTTATCAACGTTACGGCCAGCGCGGCGCCGCCATGACCGCCAATGTCATTACCTATCGCAACCGCATGGCCGCACGCGAAATGGGCAAAGCGCTTGGCTTCGACGCCGACACGTTGAAGCGAATCTCCTCCGCGGTTGCTACCTGGGAGTTTCGCGACGAGCACGATGCCCTCGACCGCCGTCTCTGCGATGCCGGGCTCGATCTCAAGCATCCGCGCATCCGAAAATATTTCGAGTTGTGCCTCGCCGTGCAGGATCTCCCGCGCCACCTGGGACAGCATTCCGGCGGCATGGTCATCTGCCAGGGCCGCCTCGATTCCGTCGTTCCGCTGGAGCCTGCCTCCATGCCCAATCGCGTGGTTGTGCAATGGGACAAAGAAGATTGCGCCGACCTCGGTATCATCAAAGTCGATCTCCTCGGCCTCGGCATGATGGCCGTATTGAAGGACTCGATCGAACTCATCCGCCATCACAATAAAGAGGAAGTAGATCTGGCACATCTTCCGCCTGACGATCCCGCGGTCTATTCCACGCTACAAAAAGCCGATACGGTAGGAATGTTTCAAGTAGAAAGCCGGGCGCAGATGTCCTGCCTGCCGCGCTTGCGTCCGCAGCGGTTTTACGACATTGTCGTGCAGGTCGCGATCATTCGGCCCGGACCGATCGTGGGCAACATGGTCAACCCGTTTCTCAAGCGGCGTCAGGGCAGGGAAGCCGTCACCTATCCACACCCATCGCTCGAAAATGTATTGAGCCGCACTCTCGGGGTGCCGCTGTTTCAGGAGCAGTTGCTGCGCATGGCCATGATCACCGCAAACTTCACCGGGGGCGAAGCCGAAGAACTGCGCCGTGCCATGGGCTTCAAACGCTCGGAAGCGCGCATGAAGACCATCGAAGAAAAACTCCGGGCCGGCATGACGCAAAACGGAATCCGTGGGGAAACGCAGGAACAGATCATCCAGTCCATCACGTCATTCGCGCTCTATGGATTCCCCGAATCGCACGCCGCCAGCTTTGCCCTGATCGCCTACGCCAGCGCCTACTTGAAGTGTCACTACCTTGCCGCCTTTACAGCCGCTTTGCTGAACAATCAACCCATGGGTTTTTATTCTCCCGCCACGATCGTAAAAGACGCGCAGCGCCATGGACTCAAAATGCTGCCGATCGACGTGACACGATCGGACTGGAAATGCACGCTGGAGCATGCAGCACTCAGCACTCAGCAATCCGTCCGTCTGGGGTTGAATTATGCTCGTGGCCTGCGCGAGCCTGCGGGCCAGGCGCTAGTCCGGGAACGCAGCCTGCAACCGTTCGCTTCGATTCATGACCTCGCCTGTCGCGTTCCGGAATTGCGCCGCGCCGAATTAACCACGCTGGCGGAAATCGGCGCGCTGAATTCAGTGGCCGGTGGTCAGTGGTCAGTGGTTAGATCAAAACTTACCGCTAACCACCAACCACTAACCACTGGTTCTTTTCATCGCCGCGACGCGCTCTGGCAAGTCGAACGTGCCGTCCGCTGGTCGGGACCTTTGCTCGATGAACTCCCCGAATCTGATGCGCACTCTCCGCTTCAGATCATGAACCAAGAAGAGCGTTTAGTCGCAGATTTCAACGGGACTGGCCTGACTATCGGCCCGCATCCCATGCAATACCGCCGTGCCGAGATGAAGAAACTTGGAATTTATCGTGCCTCCGACCTCGCGCAGATCCCCAATGGACGCCGCTTGCGTGTAGGAGGCTGTGTCATCGCTCGCCAGCGTCCCGGCACCGCCAAAGGAATGATGTTCATGAGCCTGGAGGACGAGACTGGAATTGCCAACGCAATTATCGCTCCCGACCTGCTGCAAAAAAATCGCGTCCTACTAATTTCCGAACGCTTCCTGATGATCGAGGGAATATTGCAGAACCAGGACAACGTGATTCATATCAAGGCGGAAAAAGTGGCGTCTTTGAGCGTCACGCAAGCCGAAACCGCGTCCCACGATTTTCATTAGTTCGACGACGGTTTTTTTGCGTTGTGCCGCAGGGATCGGCCTTCGGCCAGGCCGTAGAGTTCCTCAGCGAGATTCTTGGCATGATCGCCGATCCGTTCCAAAGCCTGCGCAGTTAGGAGAATGTCGAAGTGCTTCGAGCCATCGCTGTTTTCCGCCAGATGCCGCTGAAACAGGGCATGGCAAATGCGGTCCACTTCCGGATCGGTTTGCAGGACGTCGCGCGCGTAACTCACCTCGCGCTTTTCAAATCCGTGATGTACCTGGTCGAGCATCCCATGCAGTAAGGTAGCCATCTCGATCAACTGCCTGGAATCCTCTGCCGGCAGTTTGTCGCGACGCGCCTGCAATTGCATGACGGCGCTGTACGAGAGATCCCCGATACGTTCCAGGTCCGTGATGAATTTCAGGCAAGCGAGCAACTGGCGCGCTTTCACCTCGTCGACACGCGTGATTGCATCGGGCAGAAGTTCGTCAATCTTACGTTCAATCTGGTCCAACTCTTTTTCACATTCCTTGATAGCGAGAAACGCCATGCGGGAATTGTCCGCAAGAAAATCGCGCACGTTGAAGACGGAGTCGCGGGCAATCCCACAGGCGCGCAATACCATCGCGGATAGTTCGTCGTCAGCAATCTCAGCAGGTGCGGCGGGCTTGGATCGCGTCGCAGGGCGAGAGGGCTTCGAATCCCCTTTCACTTTCTTTTTCGAGGATGTGCGGGTCTGTACCATGGGGAAACGAGCGCGAACGCCAGGCTAGAGTATAGGCCGGGAATATGAAAAGACTGTGAATGCTCTTCATTCCAAGCCACCGCGTCCTATTTTTTCTCTGCCGTGGCCGCTTTCGCCTCGGCCTGCTTCGCCTCCGGCTCCCGTCCCAGCCCTCGATAGGCGCGCGCCAGTAACCTGAAGCTGGCAGTATTCGCTGGATCACTCTTCGTCAATGCTTCCAGATCCGGCAATGCGCCTGCAAAATCAGACTGCTGAATCTGCGCTTCGGCCAATCCAAGTCGAGCGTCGACATTATTCGAATCGACCAGCGATGCGGCTTCAAACTGATCTTGCGCGTTCTTGGGGTCTTTCAGGTCGAGATACACGCGGCCCAGCAGCAAACGCGCGGGCATCTGGCTCGGGACCATCTTCAAACTGGCTTCCAACGCGTCGCGGGCTCCAGCGAAGTCGCCGGTCTTCTGCATCGCCTCTCCAAGTTCGAATGCCGCCGTCGAATCTTCCGGGCGCACTTCCCGCGCTTTTTTCAGATGAATCGCGGCCTTGGCGAAATCTCCTGCCGCCAGTTCGTTTTCGCCGAGTTGGCGCAGTGTGGTCGGCGACGTGGGATCAAGTGCCAGCGCTTTCTCCAGAAACCCCCGTGAGTCGGCAGAGCGATTGTCGTCAGACGCCAGCATGCTTCGGTGCAACAGATTCTGCACTTCAATCTTGTCTTTCGGATCGGGGAGTCCTGCGCCAGGTTTGGCCGCTTCGTCCACGCCAGCCTTTTGCTTCCACTTGGCCAACTCCGCTTGCATGCTCTTCAACGAATCGCCGCCAGCGGGATAGATATCCTTCATTTCCCCCGGATCGGATTTCAAGTCATACAGCTCCGGACGGGGCGCATCAATCAATTTCACATTTCCTGCGCGCAAAGCCTTCAACGGAGCCCAACCAAAACGCAGAGGATAATCGGTCTCCGCCAATAGATCGTGGCTGCCCGACGGTTGTTGGATGAGCGGAAGCATCGATTCGCCCGTCAACTCGGCAGGCGCGGCAATCTTGGTGAGCGAAAGAATGGTCGGGAGAATATCGGTACTCCGCACCTGCGAATCGACCACTACGCCGTGATGCGCGGAGCCGCCCAGCTTCAGGATCATCGGCACATGCAGCGTCGAGTCATAAAGGAAGAGCCCATGCGTCTCTTCTCCGTGGTCGCCAAGGCCCTCGCCATGATCGCCGACAACGATGATGACCGCATTCGGGTAGGCGCCGGTCTTCTTTAGAAAGGCGATAAAGTTTCCCAGGGCCGAGTCCGCATATGCGATTTCCCCGTCATAGGGGTTCTTATATTTCTCCGAAAAAGGCGGCGGTGGTTCATAAGGGTCGTGCGGATCGAACAAATGCACCCAAACAAATCTCTGGCCAGTGCGGTGTTTCTCGAGCCAGCCCTCGGCGTGCTTTACAACGTCCATCCCACGCCGTTCGACGCGACCAAAACGATCCTTACTTTCTGTCTTCGCGGGGAAGTTGTCATAGAAATCAAAGCCTTTGTCGAGGCCCGGAGCCAGCGAACTGCTGTCCAAAATTACGGTGCCAATAAATGCAGCCGTCTGATAGCCCTTCTTCTTCAGCAACTCGGCCCATGTAGCATGTTGCGGAGCGAGCGGCACTCCAAAATCGGTCACCCCATGTTGGCTTGGCAACAGGCCAGTCAGAATCGAAGTGTGCGCCGTGTTGGTAATCGGACTATGCGTGTACGCGTGCGCGAATCGAATGCCGTCGGCCGCAAGCGCGTCCAATGCCGGCGTTTCAATGTCCTTGTATCCATAGCAGCCGACGTGGTCAGCCCGCAGCGTATCGATTGTGATCAGAAACACGTCCGGAGCAGCGGGACGCGGTGCCGCCGCTTGTCCCCACGCAGGGGTCAGCAGCGCAAGCGCGCACAATACAAGGGCCAATCGCCTCATGAAAGCCAGCCTATCACAGTCTTTCAGGAAAACTGGGAGGGACGAATCCAAGTCGAGCCTTCTCTTATTTCCAGAATCATGCCAGGATTTTGCCATGCCGGCACTCATTGTGATTGTCCTCGTCATGCTAATTTCCATAGCGTCGATTTCCGACATTTCTATGAAGGTTGCTGTGAACAACCGGCTCCCTCCGGAGGAACGTTTTTCATGGTGGAACCGAGATGGCTGGAGAGTTGCGAAAAAATACAAGGAATTATTTCCGGATAGCTACTTGCCGGTAATCTCGCAGTGTAGTTTCGGACTGGTATTTGCCATCGGCTTGGTCTTACTCATCGTGAGTGTGACCGACACCAAATGACGCCCCAAGACTGAAGGCAGAGATTCGTGCCATGAGATAATCAGTCTTCAGCGATGCGCCTCCTTTTCCGGCGATTCTTCCTCCTTCTCACGGCGATGACTGCGCTGAGGGTTACCGCGCAAACGCCAGAGAAGTCTTCTCCCAACGTCGTCCTGATCACCATTGATACGCTTCGCGCCGACCATCTCGGCTGCTACGGCTACCAGCAAATCAAGACTCCCAACATCGATGGACTTGCTGCCGAAGGAGCGCTTTTCACGCGCGCATTCACGACCGTTCCCGTCACGCTCCCTTCGCATTCCGCGATGCTGACCGGCACTTATCCCATGCTCAGCGGCATGCACGATTTTGCCGCCAACAAACTCAGTTCGCAGCAGCCTACGCTGGCGACGGTGCTCAAGCAATCCGGATATGCGACCGGCGCGGTTATCGCCGCCGCTGTCCTCGACTCCAGATTTGGACTCAACCAGGGCTTCGATTTCTACTACGACCACTTTGACTTCAGCCGCCTGGAAGAAGCCAATCTCGATGAGATGGAACGCCCCGGCAACCTTGTCGCCGACCAGGCACTAGATTGGCTCAACAAGAATTCGCAAAAGAAGTTCTTTCTGTGGATGCACCTGTACGATCCGCATTTTCCCTATCGACCACCCGAGCCCTACGCTTCTGAGTACGCATCGCATCCGTATGACGGAGAGATCGCATTCGCCGACGAGCAGGTCGGACGCCTTCTCCGTTTCCTGAAAGACAAGGGCCTCTATCAGAACACTGTCATCGTCTTGAGCGGAGACCATGGTGAGAGCCTCGGCGAACACGGCGAAAAAACGCACGGTTTTTTCATCTACAACGCCACCATGCACGTCCCGCTCATGATTCGTCTCCCTGGAAAATCGGCAGCGATGAAAATTGACGCCCCTGTTTCGCTGGTCGACCTGATGCCAACCGTTCTATCGGTTGTCGGAGCGGAGATACCGTCGCAAGTACAGGGCCGCACCCTCCTCCCGGCAATCCATGGCGACAAGATAGACCGCGAGCGCAGTCTATACGGCGAGAGTTTCCTGCCGCGCATTCATTTCAATTGGAGCGAACTCCGCGGCACCGAGAACGTGAAGTACCACTTTATCGACGCACCGCGCCCTGAACTGTACGACCTCGCGAAAGACCCCGGCGAGCAGCACAATCTGCTTCCAGATAAGAAGGCTGTGGGCGAAGAAATGCGCGCGAAGCTAGCCGCACTCATCCGGGATTACAGTGCCGGAAAAGAGATGGCTGAGAAGACGCCTCTCGATCCCGCGCTGATGGAGCGCCTCAAGTCCCTCGGCTATGCGGGATTTTCCGGTGGCAGCGATCCTACGATTACCGATCGTAGCCTGCCCGACCCCAAAGACCGCATTGTCGCCTTCGAACTGATTTCCGATGCGATCGCGGACAGCCAGCACGGCCGCTATCCGTCGTCGATTGAGAAATTGAAGACAGTACTCAAGACCGATCCGCAATCGGTGCCGGCGCATTATCTGCAAGGCAAGAACTACTATCGCAGCAAGATGTTTCCAGAGGCGGTCGAGGAGTTACAAAAAGCCGTTCAACTGAGTCCTGACTATTCCCTCGCGGTATTTGATCTTGGCATGGCGCAAGCCCACGCTGGACAAATCGATCCCGCCATTGTGACCTTGCAACGCGCCCTGGCGCTCGACTCCACGAACTTTGAGGCCGCGTACAATCTGGGAGTGGCGTTCATTCAGAAGAGAGATTTGGAGTCTGCTGCCGAAGCATTTCGGAAGTCGCTTGCGGTCAATCCCGAGTTAGCTCGCAGCCATCGCGCGCTGGGTGAAACGTTGCTCTATCAGGACAAGCTCGACGAAGCACTCGTAGAATTACGTCGCGCAGTGGAGTTGGCGCCACAGGAACCGAGTGTTCACGAATCCTTGGCTAAAGCGCTGGCTGCCAAGGGACTCACTGCAGAAGCAGAACAGGAAATGCGTCGCGCCCACGCGCCGCCACAATAGATCCATGCGCCCGAGCTTCCCACAATTCCGCAGGTTGCTCGTTTCTCTTCAAGCAGGCGTGCTGCTAACTGCGTCGGCGGTGCATGGCCAGTCCAAAAAGCCCGTCCCGCCTACGAAAGCGCCGCTCAGGCCGAACGTCATCCTGATCACCATCGACACTCTGCGCGCGGATCATGTCTCCTGTTACGGCGCTCAGTCCGTCAAAACTCCAACACTCGATGGACTCGCGCATGACGGCATCGTCTTTGAACGCGCAATCTCGCAAGTGCCGCTGACGTGGCCGTCTCATGCAGTGATTCTTACTGGCACGTACCCATTTCAAAATGGAGTCCAGGATTTCACCGGACAGCCTCTTGCTCCCCACTTTCGCTCGGTTGCGCAGGCGTTCCAGCAGGCTGGCTATGCCACCGGAGCGGTAGTGAGCGCGTTTGTCCTTGATCGTAGTTGGGGCCTTGGTCGCGGTTTCGATCTCTACGACGACGCTTTTTCCGCGGAAACATTTCAGAAAAAAGATATCGGCCTGGTCGATCGCCGCGCTGAAGAGAGCGTGACCCATGCGATCGCCTGGCTGAAGAAGACTCCGCGACGTCCTTTCTTCTTGTGGCTGCACGTGTACGATCCACACAATCCCTACGATCCCCCCGAGCCCTACAGCAGCGAGTACAAAGGCCATTTGTACGACGGCGAAATCGCCTACGCTGACCACGAACTCGGCAAGCTGATCGCGTTCCTCAAGCAAAACAAGTTGTATGACTCGTCAGTAATCGTCGCCACCAGTGATCACGGTGAGTCGCTGGCGGAGCACGGCGAAGACGAGCACGGATTTTTCATTTACAACGCCACCGTACACGTCCCGCTCATTGTCAAACCCCAGGCTGGTAGCGGCATTCAGGTTGGACGCCGCGTGGAACCCGTGGAAACCGCCGCCATCGCGCCTTCGATGATGCGGCTGGCCGGTGTTAAGGATTCGATCGAAAAGCAGCTCCAGGCGAAGCCTCTGTTCGGACCCGACGGAGAAAAACACGAACCGGCGTACAGCGAAACGTTTTACCCGTTCAGTTCGTTTGGATGGAGCCCGCTGCACGCGCTGGAGTCCGAGCGCTTTCATTACATCGATGCTCCGCAGCCCGAATTGTATGATCTGGACGCCGATCCAGGAGAAACGCATAACATCGCTGATCAGCAGCCTGCGACCGTCGTAGTGTTGAAAGAGAAGTTACGGCAGCATCTGGCGCACAATCCATTTACTCAGCAGGCCTCGAATGCAGGAAGTCTGAGCCCGGATGCGCAGGAAAAACTGCGCGCTCTCGGCTACTTCGGATTCCGCGCTGCAATCTCGCCGGAGCAGATCAAAGCGGGCCTGGCCGATCCCAAAGAGAAGCTGTGGGAATTCAACGCCATCCTGAAAGCGCAAGACGCATTCCAACGCAACGATCCCGATCGCGCAGAAGCTCTTCTCGGCGACGTACAGGCGCGGGATCCAAAGATCTATGTGATTCCCTTCTTGCTCGGAGAGTCGGCATTGAGACGGCAAGACTGGGCGAAGGCGGCTGAACAGCTACAACAGTGCCTGGAACTCAATCCGAATTTCGATAACGCCATGACCGGACTTGCCCGGGCACTGGCGAAACTCGGCCGCGAGGACGATGCCAAAGCCTGGCTGAATAGAGCTTTGAAGAGCAATCCCCAAAATTACCGGGCCTGGTATCAGATTGGTTTGCTATCGGCGACAACGGATCTCCCGGCAGCCCAGTCTGCCTACGAAAAAGCGGTAGCTATCCAGCCAAATTTTTCCGCAGGCCAACGCGAACTCGGCATGTCGCTCTTCCAAAAAAAGGATTACGCCGCCGCCGCACCTCACTTGGAGAAAGCGATCGCCCTCGGTCTTGAAGATGCCCACCTGCACAACTTCCTGGGAATTTGCTACAACCGCACGAGCCAGTTGCAAAAAGCGATTCGAAGTTATGAGAGAGCGTTGAAACTGGACGCTAGTCTTGCGGACAGTCACCTGAATCTCGCATTCGCACTGAAACAGGTCGGGCGGGAGAATAAGGCTCGCGCTGAATACGATGCGGCCTGCCGGCTACAGCCAAGGTACTGCGAACTTATCCCGCAATCGCGGCCTTAACTACTGGCTGAACACTCCATGCGCATTGTCGAGGGAGCATTTCGGATCGGGTGCGGCAGTTGAAGCCGTCATGTGCCCGCTTCGCTGACTCTTCCACCATCCAAGCAGCGGTTTCAAACGTGCTTCATAGGGCTTGCGGCTCTTGTTGTCGAGAAACTCCATATTCTGATATTTCGTGTCGCGGGAAATGCTGATCGCGATGGTATGCGCATCTTCGATGACCAGGGGTGGCACACCTTGAGGTAGGCGCAGCTCTCGCAGTCCCTTGTCGTCGAGGATCGTGTTCAGTGCATTCCAGTCGCCTTCTGAGAGTTGGCTCTCATAAACCTTGCGATCTTTGTCTTTCCCCATTTTGCGGGTTGCCTTTTCGAAGTGAATTCGGCGGTCCGCAAACACCAGAGCACAGTATTGTTCCGAAGCCATTGTCCCGGCTTGCACTTCAGAAAGAAGAAGCCGAAGGAGAGAGGCACTAGCCGGCGGCTGATCCGAGGCTGCCGCTAGGCCTGCTCCCAGCACGAAACCAAGAATAATGTTGATTGGACGTCTCATCGTCTTACTCGATTCCTACGTTAATCGGTCTGCAGTATTGTGGCTTCGATTCCTTCAGTCCCGACTTATTCTTCTTTTCCATGCCTTCAAACCATTTCATCAGAGGACTGAGTGTTTTCTTGAAGGGTGCTTCGTTGTCTTGAAATGTGTCCATGCCGGTCGATGCCCCAGCGGTCATGGATCCATTGGAAGCTCCGGTTTTGATCCGGCGCTTCATGCTTGTGAAATGCTGTGTGGCTCCCGCACGATCGATCTGCAAATCCAGGCTCTCGATCTCACGCAACGCCGCTGTGTCCTCAGGAAGGTCTGGAATCTTAGGGGTGGTTATCTTTTTCAGTGCTTCGTCATCCAGGATCGTTTTGAGTTGCGTGAGTTCATCCGCTGATAGTGTTCCCTCAGCCGATTTAGTTTTCGGTTTGCCCACAGTCTGCTCGTCCCGTTTTTCGAGGACATACTTTCCGTTCCCGTAGACCACCAGGCAGGCAAGGGAGTTCGGATAGCTCCACACATCTCCCGGATTGCCATACGTCATCCCTTCCAAGCCTCGGGCATGTTTAGCACTGGAGCTGATGTCGAGGGCAGCTCGCGATCGCTGTAACGTCAGTAGTGCTGCTGAGGAATCCTGGCTTGCTGCAAACTCCGTCAACAACAGAGACATAAACAGCAAGAGCATGATTGGTTTCAAGGTAGGATAACTACTATTCATTTCCTTCCTCCTGCAGATACTTCCATGGGTTTTCATGATACAACGGAATTCGAGTTACATGCATACCCTTACTTTTCGCATACCATCCGCAACGAAACTGGCGCACTATGTGTTGTTGGCAAACCTTGGCCCCGTCTTAGTGGTTCCCTGGTACTCTGAGTCGTAAGACTTCCGCTTGCTCGCGTTGCGCATCGGATTCTTGTCCCAACTGCAAAAACGCATCTGCGAGAAACGCATGAGGCTCCGGAGAGTTGGGCTGGAGCATCGAGGCTTTGGTCAGGTAAGGCACAGCCTCCGCGGCATTTCCGGTGAGAGCCAGAGCTCGACCCAGCAGCAGGTGAGCGCCATAGTGATTCGGGCGCACCTGAATCACTTGCTTGTATTCCCGGATCGCATCCGGCATGCGCTCAAGTCGAGCGTAAGTGGTAGCTAGGGAGAAACGCGCTTCGCCCCAATCCGGCAATCGGGCGATCACGGTTTCGTATTCCACTGCAGCCCCGGCAAAGTCCCCGGTTTCAAATAATGCCGATCCCAGTTGGTAGCGCGGAACGGTGAGATCCGGGCGTAGCTCCGCCGCCTTCCGTAAGACCGGAATCGCCTTCTTGTAGTTCCCGACGATTGACAATGCTGTCCCCAGCTTCAGATAAGCAATGGGGATATCCGATTGTTTGGCTATGGCATCTTCCAGCAGCGGGATCGAGTCAGCAAATTGCGAGTTCTCCTCAAGCAATTCCGCGCGATGCAGCAAGTTCACAATCTCGATTTTGTCTTTGGGATCGGCAGCCGTGTCCTTTACACCGGGCAGTGTAGGCGAACCGGCAGTCGATGCCACATATCCGAGCGCTCCCAGTTTTTCCTGTAGATCAGCGTCCATTCGAGTGGGGGGCGCTACGCGCGATCCCACTGTCCTTTGGCGAAACGCCTCGATCTGACCAGAGAGGGTCTGGAGCACCGCGGACGAAGTGTTCGACACATCGTGCAGCGCCTGCGGATCTGCTGATTGGTCGTAAAGTTCCTTGCGTGGTGCGTCAATGATCAGAAATTTTCCCGTGCGCAACGCCCGCAAGGAACTCCATCCGAATGTGCGATGGGAATAGTCGCTCTCCGCGTACGCCGGTCGATCCGACGCTGCGCCCGCAGCCGTTCGATTCGGTGTGAGCCCAATCAGCGGGACCAGAGACTCCCCCTGCACTTCCTTTGGAACCGGCGATCCTGCAACTCGCAGAATCGTCGGCAGCACATCCACTAACCCGACGCGGTCATTGACGCGCCCGCCGGCAGAGCGTTCCGCAGGCAACTTGAACAGCAATGGCACATGAATGGTTTCGTCATAGAGAAAAACTCCATGTGTGCTTTCTCCGTGCTCGCCTAATGCTTCTCCGTGATCGGCCATAACTGCAATCAAGGAATTTTCGTAAAGACCTCGCACGCGCAGCTGACTCAGTAGTTTGCCGACCGCCGAGTCCGCATAAGCAATCTCGCCGTCGTAGGGCGCGGAGGCATAGCGGGTCTTGAAGGGTTCCGGCGGATCGTAGGGATCATGGGCGTCGTAAAGGTGCACCCACAGGAAGAACGGTCCGCGAGGGTGCTGGTCCAGCCAGGCCAGTGCATGCGCCACCACTTCATCCCCGCGCCGCTCAATGGCTTGGTAGCGGTTCTCTCCCGGTCGCCGCCTGTGAAAGCCTGCATCGAAAGTCTCAAACCCACGGTCGAAGCCGGGAGCCGACTTTGCACCCGGATCGAGAATCAGGGAACCAATAAATGCAGCAGTGCGATATCCACGCGCTCGCAGGAGGTCGGGCGCATAAGGCAGGTCGGCCGCCAGCGGCACGCCAAAATCATTGACTTTGTGGAACTGTGGATAGGTCCCCGTAAGGATGGTGGCGTGTGATGCCGTTGTCAATGGGACCTGCGAATACGCGCGGGTGAATACGACGGACTGACGCGCCAGCGTATCCAGGTTTGGTGTGAGTCCGCGTGACGATCCCATGAATCCCATACGATCCACGCGCACAGTGTCCAGAGTAATCAGAACGACGTTGGGAGGCGCGGCCGGAGCCTTCACCGTTCCAGCCGCCGCGTTTGCCACCAGCCAGAAGACGCACAGCCACCGGCGGATCAAGGACATAAGAGTAAGGAAAGTTTAGCACCGGTGGATTCGCACCCGGATGAAAGCTGGCGAATGCATGTCGGCGTAGCAACTGCAGACATGGACGCAAGCTTACGTTCACGGATCATTGCGCACTACCTGATTCCTCTCCCCGCAATCTCTTGAGGAGGTCGCGCGCTTGCGGTGCAAACGGAGTGTCAGGGAAAGATTTGACATAGGCTTCGAGCTCCGCGATCGCATCAGGCGTTCGTTTTTGTTGCAGGTACAGATTCACCAGTTGCAGCGACGCCTGCGACATCTTTGGATCGTACTGCAGCGCGGTTCGCAGGCTTTTTTCGGCTAGTTCGGGACGGTTGGTGTGCGAGTACAGCGACCCCTGTAGAAACTGGCCGAATGCGGAATTGGGCTCACGCTTCAATCCTTCTTCAATTTCTGTACTGGCCTGATCGTAGCGCTTGGTTAACAACAGCAGATTTGCCAGATTGAAGTGCGCCTGCGAGTCGTTTTGATTTGCTTTCAGTGCCGCTGCAAACTCGCTCTCTGCTTCCCCGAATTTCTGAAGGCTCAAATAGGCGGACCCGAGGTGATTGTGCGCCGGAGAAAAGTCCGGAGAATAGCGAATCGCCTTCTCATAGTGCAGGATTGCCTCATTGGTCTTCCCCTTCTTCTCAGCTTCCACACCTTGGTCAAACTCCTTCAGGGTCTTCTTGGGAAAGCGCTGGTAATACTCGGCGGGATCGATCAGATATGGATTGCTTCCCGCTACCCGGCTGGCAGGATCGTCTTTTTTCTTTGACAGACGCGGCACCAGCATGAGTTGAACAATGTTCAAGGTTGAAATTTCGGGGTTTACGTTCACATTGTCGCCGACTGGAACATATGCGTCATCGTCCACTGAAACCCGATATTCGTTCGCAACGAGACTGGTAAAGCTGAATCGGCCCTGATCGTCACAGTACATGCTTTGGACGGGCGATCCGCGGAATCCCAGCGTGATCAGAACCGGAACGAAAGGAAAGTCGCCTTTCGATACCCTGACTTGGCCCACGATAGCTCCGAATTTCGCTGATCGTTGAGCCTGCAGCGGCGCCGTGCAGAAAACTACGCACAACGCGGCGACGGAGAGCAAGAGGACGGACCGGTCAATGATCATGGGACAAGACCCTGCGAATGAATGTTACCGCAAAGAAAAAGAGGCTTGCTCCCGGAAGGGAACAAGCCTCTGAAACGGGCAGCTGCGGTTAGAAGCTGATTTTCACTCCCAGTTGCAATTGCCGTGGACCGAGCGTGCCCGCCGCCTGACCGAAGTTGGCGAAGCGCGGCTGGTTGTGGGCTCCTCCGCCTGCGGTGGCCAGGACGAAGTTGGTGTGGTTGAAAACGTTGAACGCATTGGCGTCGAACTTCAAGTTGACCCGTTCGGTAAACTTGAAGACCTTCGACAGTGTCATGTCAGCTTTCCAGTAGCCTGGTCCAACGAAGGTATTGCGGCCCAGATTACCGACACAAGCCAAACACGGATTCGAGAATGTAATGTTGACGGGAGTGGCAGCGCCAAACCATCCGTCAGCCCATTGACTGTGAGTTACTCCGCTCACTCCTGATCGGCTGGAGTTCGGTCGGTCATTTCTGCCGCCATCCAGATTGAAGTCGCCTCGCAGGTTCTGGCAATTGTCTGGAACATCAGCCGCCGTACATCCTGCTGTCGGATCGCTGATTTCCCGCAGCCTGGGTGCTTGCGACGTGTATGGTTCCCAGTGCGCCCCGCTTTGGAACGACCAGATGCCGTTATACGACCAGCCTCCCACTATCCAGCCCAAAACGCCTTTCAGGTTTTGTCCGGGCAATTGGTAGACATAGTTGAGAACCAGCCGATGCCGGACGTCGAAGATCGAGTTACCCCGATCCAGGCCCGGTATGGTCTGATCCGTTGTGAAGCCTTCTCCGGCAGCGGCACCGTTTGCTGTGGTTGCGCCACTATGCCAGGTCGAGCCTTCGTCGATGGAGTGACTCCAGGTGTAGTTTACGTTGAACAGCAGCCCGTGGCTCATCTGGCGTTTCAATGAAGTCTGCAACGAACTGTAGTTGGAGTTGACGGCGTTCTGCCAGTTTCGCAGGCGGCCGTAGTTCGTGTTCAGACGGCCGGAATTTCCGTTCCAATCGCGGCCAAGGTTATCGGTGACAGTGGAACCCGTCGGCAGGAACGATCCCGGCTGGCGGTTGATGTCTTCAGAGCGGAACAGCTTGTGTCCGGCCGTGCCAACGTAATCCACTTGGAGTACGGTTTTCGGCAGAATTTCGCGTTGCACGCTGAAGTAGAAGTTGTAAACGTAGGGATCCTTGATTCCCTTCGGGAAAATGATTCCCGTAAGGGTAGCTAGGTTGGGGTTGCTCGGATCCCACCCATTGATATTGCCTTGAGCCTGCGACTGGCCCGGGGGGCCCTGATTCTGGGACGGACCTGGATCCCCGGTAAATCTGGGGGCAGTTGTCCGATCCTGAGCACAAATCCCATTTGGCGGTGCGCCGGTACAGATCGAAGGCCCAAAAACAACGTCCGCGCCCGGAACCCCAACCCCGCCCGGAATGATTTGGTTAAACGAATAGTACGGCAGGTTCCAGCGAGAGTTTGAGAGCGGGTTGTATAACGTGCCCTCGTAGGCGACGCCGACCCCCCCACGTACAGAGGTCTTTCCATCGCCAAACACATCCCACGCGAAGCCTAAGCGCGGCCCAAAGTTGTTGTGGTCGCCGGCACCCAGGGCCTTCGCAGGTGCGAAACCGCCCGGACCGCAAATCCCCGCCAGCTGCGAGAGCAGCTTTGATGAGTCGGAAGTGCAGTCGTAGGCAACGCCATCGATGGTACCGGTCGAGCCCGCGGGAATATTGGCCTGGCCGATCTGACTTAGCATATTGTCACCCGGACCTGGGATGAAGGTCGTGGCCGCGTCACCTTCTTCCGTATGCCGTTTGTACAAATCGTAGCGGATACCCAAATTCAAAGTCAGTCGCTTGGACACCTTCCAGTCGTCCTGGAAGAAGGCGCCCATTTCCAGATTCCGCCAGTGCCGCACGTTGGTGCTCAACTGTGCCGATGGAATCTGATTGAAAGAACCGGCGGAACAGGGAGCCTTACAGATGCCAGGGTCCACGCCAGCGAATTGTGCGTACGGTGCATCCCCGGCGAAGAACACCTGGTCGTAGAAATAATAGGAGGGGCGTGCGACGTTGAATTCGCTGTTTTCGATGTTGCGCCGGAAATCCACGCCAACTTTCATATTGTGGTTTCCGTGGCTGATCGAAACTAGGTCGGAATAGCTGTAAACGTTCTCTTTGAAGGATTGCGGATAGCCATTGTAGGAGCCAAAGCCAGCCGAACCGTCGTTGGTGAAAGCTATGGCGGGGACACCACCGGTGTTGGTTGTGATCTTGGCGTTGTTCTGCAGGTAGCCGAGTCGAGCTTCGTTAAGAATGGAGGGGCTGAAGGTGTGTACGTAACTCAACGATCCTTGCGGGAAGTTATTCCGCAGCGGATTGGAGAAACCACGCGTACATGACGCGTTGCAGGGACCAAACTGATCGGTCTGACGGTTGTAGTTGTACTGGATAAAGAAGCGGTTGTTGGCATTCCAGTTGTAATCCACGCGAAGCGAGGCCTCATTGCCGTTGAACAGGTTGGCATTGGCCAAGCCCCCGACCTGCGTCTTGAAGATGGCGACGCTGTTCTGCTGAATAATGTCGGTTCGGTTGAGTGTTCCGGTCACTTCCGGGATCTCGCAAGCCGCAGATTCCGTTGCGTTGACTCCGAAGATGTTGATCCATTTTTGCGTTTGCAGCGGGGTTCCAACGCCCCCACACAGGAAGGGGGTGTAGTCCGGGTTCGGCGTACCAAATGGCACTCCGTTGAACGCATTCATATATTCATCTGCGGTCAGCCCGTTGTCGCTGATGCCCGCGACCGAGGGCGCAAAGTTCTTGTAGAGCAGGGCTGCCGTAGAGTTCGTTACGATATTTGGATCGCCGGTTGCGTTCGCGGCGTCATCTGCAGCGATGACGGCATCACGCCACGCCTTCGTTTCCTGAAGTTCCGTGATCGGCGTGCCGCTCGATTTGAAACGGTCGCCTTGTAGCGAGAGGAAGAAGAAAAGCTTGTCTCGCACGATCGGACCGCCGATGGTCATACCAAACTGATTGAAATGAAGAGGCGGTTGCTTGGTTTGAGATTGATTCAGGAAGAAGTCGTTCGCATCCAAAGCGTTGTTGCGGATATATTCCCAGCCGCTGCCGTGCCACGCATTGGTGCCCGACTTGGTGACCAGGTTCACGGAGCCGCCCGCGCTGCTGCCGTATTGCGCTGACATATTCAGCTGCAATTGCTGGAATTCCTCGACCGAGTCCTGAATGGGAACGTTGATCGATCCGCCGCTCAAGCCTTTGTTCGATACACCATTGATAAGGAATCCGTTAAAGTCTTCGCGCACGCCGTTGACCACCGTGCCATGCCCGGCTTCGAAATCAACACCCGCCACGTTGACCGCGCCCGTGCTCATCTGCATCAAATCGAAAACGTTGCGCCCGTTCAAAGGGAGGTTCGCGATTTGTGCGCCACTTACCGTTGTCGCCAGCTTGGAGTCTTCGGTGTTCACCGAGGCCGCGGCACCCGTCACTTCGACGATTTCTCTTGCCTGGCCCATCGTCATTTTGACGTCAACGTGAGCAATCGTGCCGGCATTGATGACCACGTCGTTGTTAGCGACGGTCTTGAAGCCAGACGCTTCGGTTGCGACCTTATACGTGCCGACCGGAATTTCTCTTACCGTGTAGTTGCCGCTCGCGTTGCTTGTGGTGGAAGTGCTAAAGGCCTTTGCTGGATTCGTGACCGTAATCTTAGCGTTCGCAATCGCCGCGCCGCTTGGGTCGGTCACTGTACCGGTTAGCTGGCCGTTCGTGACCTGTGCGAAAGCGCTACATGTCAGAGCCAGAAGGGCAAACACTGCCAGGCAAAACTGCAGTCTTCTCATTCACCTACCCCCTTGTAAATCTTGTTGCGTGTGGTTTTGTTTGTGCACGGAACCTTTTGGAAATCAATGTTGCAAGAATGCCGTTTCGGAATTGGGCTGACACTTGACACTTTTCTTGTTGTTTCTTTATCTGGCCGCCTTGAAGTCGCAAAATTCTGCGCCTTGGCGTCATCTCTTGTCAAGCTATCTTACTGATTCTTTTGACCGACGCCTGCTGAACTCAAGCTACTTGGCTTGCCCAGGAGACAGCCCCACAGCGACAGTCTTGCGTTACTAAAGGCACTTGGGAAGCCAAAGATAAACATAATCATTTTCAATTAGTTAGAGTCATCGAGGACGTTAACAATATGAGGATCGGAAGGCGAAGTCAATCCGAAAATACTGAATTCAATAGATTCGCTTAACTATACGAAGAATGTTTCGGATGTGATTCCCGGATGTGTACTCAATCCTGTGTTGGGACGTTCTACGCAACAGGTGCGACTTATTGAACCGCCGCTCGTTTCTCAACCAGTCCTTCTCCCTCTTTGATTATCAGTTCCTGGTCCGCTGTTGTCGGTCCGATCTTGTCAACCTGCCCGCTCGGCCAGCGAACCACGATGCTTTGGACCGTCGTTGCCATCCCCAGTCCAAAATGCAACCTCGGATCATTTGAGCTTTCGAAGCTGCCTGCGGCACGAACTTCGGCGCTGCGCATGAGTCCGTCTGCGGTGATTTCAACTTTCGCTCCGAAGCCGTCGCGGTTCGATTTCGCTCCGATGGTCTTGATGCGGAGCCAGTGACCGGGCGTGCTTGATTCGTTGCGCAACAAAACGGGAGAGCCATCCAGATTTGTCATCAGCAAATCCTGGCGGCCGCGATTCCAGAAGTCGGCGACCAACGCTCCACGGCCGACATACTTTTGCTGGAGTGCTTTTCCTGCCTGCTGTCCGATTTCCTCGAACTTTCCATTCTGTAAATTGCGAAACAGAAATGGACGCTCAGCGTATCCCACTCCGAACGATTGACCTTCCACTTGTGGATCGACGTGTCCGTTGGCGACAAAAAGATCCGGCCATCCGTCATTATCGAAATCCAGAAACTTCACGCCAAAGCCCAAATAAGGAATACTGATGCTTCCAATTCCGGATGCTCCCGCCTTGTCGGTGAACTCGCCGTTGTGGTCATTGTGGTAGAGGTTGTTCGAATCGTCAGAGAAGTTCGTCTTGACGATGTCAGGCCAACCGTCGCGATCGTAGTCGGCGACATCGATCCCCATCCCCGCCTGCTCGCGTCCGTCAGAACTGTAGGACACGCCAGCTTCAGCGCCTGTTTCCGTGAATCCACCCTTGCAGTTGTTGTGATAGAGAAGGCTCGGTGATGAATCGTTCGCTACGTACAGGTCAAGGCATCCATCCTTGTCGTAGTCGAGCCACAGCACTCCGAGCCCGTAATACTTGTCAGGATCGATGCCAAGTTTTTCCGTGACGTCTGTGAACGTGCCGTCGCCATTGTTGTGATAAAGGCGGTCGCGGTCGCCCTTCAATCCGCGCGGACCGCAATTCACCGGAATCCCCCGGTACTGGCAGAACGGTCCATCCCCGAACTTAGGCAGGTCATTGATGTCGATGTCGACGTAGTCCGCGACGTACAGATCGAGATTTCCATCATGGTCGTAATCGCCGAACGCCGCGCTCGTTCCCCAGCGATCCGCGTTCGCGACGCCTGCCTTGGAGGTGACATCGGTGAACGTGCCATCGTGATTGTTGTGGTAGAGCGCCGATCCGTGAAAGCCGCTGATGTAGACGTCTTCCCAGCCGTCGTTGTCAAAGTCGCCCACCGCAACTCCGTAGCCCCAGCCGCAGAAGTTCAGTCCCGACTTCGCGGATACGTCCACGAATGTGCCGTCGTGCTGGTTGCGATAGAGTCGCGGCGGATGGCATTTGCCCGCGCGATAGTCTTCGATCGTCGAACCGTCCACCAGCAAGATGTCCATCCAGCCATCATTGTCATAGTCAAACGCGGCCGCACCGCCGCACTGTGTTTCCAGGATGTACAACTTTTCTTTGCTGCCACAAATGAGATGAAACTTGATGCCCGCATCTCGCGTGACATCTACGAACAAGTCTTTCGACTGGATTTTCGATGGTTGGGTCGCTGGTCGCGCGACGGGCACCTTTGCGTCGGTTTTCGACGATGCAGATGCCGTCTTCTTTTGCGCGGCAGACTGAACCGTTTGGCCGGATACGCTGCTGGATAGTGCAATCGCCAATCCAAAAGCCATCAGAGGTCGCAGGCGTCTTCTCATTATTGATCGCGTCCGGTGGCCATTCCCGAAGTCGGAGTCTGTGCCTTTTTGAGTTCTGTAAATCGTTCCCGTTCTGCGCGCGCATCCTCGCCGCGACCCATTTTTTCCAAGGCGCGGGCCAGTTGATAGTGAAGGCTCGGATCTTTTGGATTCAACACAATTCCCTTACGTAAAGATGGTTCGGCCAGTGCGGGTTGTCCATTGAG
Source organism: Acidobacteriota bacterium (assembly GCA_016196065.1). Classification (NCBI taxonomy): domain Bacteria; kingdom Pseudomonadati; phylum Acidobacteriota; species Acidobacteriota bacterium. Next base: position 69,434 of record JACPYL010000010.1, read on the forward strand.
CAATTGCGCCTTTCCCAAGTTGTACCAGACATCGGGATTCTGAGCGTCCATCTCCGACGCACGTTGCAGATAGCGAATTGCTTCTTCATGCTTTCCCGACTCGCACAACGAATGCCCAAGCTGGTAGATCAGTTCAGGATGTTCGCCCGATTTCTGCAACTCGATCCGATACTCCGCGATCGCCTCATCGGTGCGTCCGAGGCTTCCATAAGCAAATCCCAGGTGATAGTGGCCCAGGCGAATTGCCGGATCAATGCGGAGTGCTGACTTGAACTCGTCGATGGCCTGTACGCTGCGGTTTGAATTCAAGTACGCGCGGCCGAGCAACACGTGCGCCAGCGCGTTCGAAGGTTCGCTCTTGACGGTTGTCTCAAGCTCGTTCGCTGCGCCCACATAGTTCAGTCCACTCAGGTACACCAGCGCGAGGTCAAAATGCGTTCGCGAATCTTTATTATTGAGGTCGCGAGCCCGTTCGAGTTGCAATTGCGCAAGCGCCAGTTGTCCCGTTTTGAAGTACGCCAAACCGAGCCAATGATGAATCTCGCCGTCCTCTGGCCACTTCATAACGGCTTGTTCGCCGAGTCTCGCCGCTGCTTGCACGTTTCCGTCCTCGACCAGGTGCAACATGTGCTCGCGAGTCTCTGCCTGCGTCTGCGCCGCGGCCGCCGGGCACAACACCGCAAGAATAATTGAAACGAGGACCGGGGCTCGGAGCATCAAGAAGATTGGGATGGCAAGCGCAGCGTCTGAGAATATGGCGCGCCGGACGCGGAAAGCCATGACCTGCCTCTGCTGGTCATCGTATCGCCTTTCCAAGGCGCACCGCAATTTGCGAATACTCAAACGGAGAGTTGGCAGTGAATACCAATCAGCACTATCTCAAGATGTTCCACTACGATGACTGGGCTACTCGCGAGTGCTTGTCCGCACTGCGCTCGATAGTTCCCCCGCCAGAAAAAGTATTGCGCCTGCTTGCCCACACGCTGTCCGCTCAAAAACTCTGGTTCGAACGGATGCAGGGAGTCCATCAGAGTGTTGCCGTCTGGCCTGCCTCGACCATCGACCAGTGTTTCGCCCTTGCCGATGAAATGCTTGCCTCGTGGACCAAGTTTCTTTCCGGTTTATGTCCCGCCGGATTCGAGCAAGCCATCGAGTACCACAACAGCAAGGGAGAGCCCTGGTCGAGCCGTGTCGAAGACATCCTCACCCACGTCTTGATGCACTCGGCCTATCACCGCGGACAAGTCGCCCTGGAAATGCGCGCCGCCGGACTTCAACCCGCCTACACTGATTTCGTTCATGCCGTCCGACAAGGCCACGTAAAGTAAAGGGCCATGGTCAGAGGGCGAAGGGACGCCCGAAAATAACCCGCCAGTTCACTGGCGGGTCAGGAATTCATGACGGCTCTCAAGTGCCGGAGGCACGACTGAAGACCTCGCCATCGGAACCGCCATCGCGGGCATCGCGCTCCGCGGAGTGGGCACGTTTGCACTGATCCACCGCGGATGACCCACTTCGACTTCCAATCCCGCCACGCGAAGGTGTAAGCTTCGCAATTCACCCTTTCCGTTTAAGGACGCGACTACATGCGCTTGTCCCAAATCTCATCCGTGACGCTGTTATCGACATTCTTTTTGTGTTCGGCGTATGCGGCCTCTGCTCCGGCTGTCGCGCCCAAAACCGCACCCGCCGCTCCGGCGCCGATCGCCACGCTCGCCGACAAGGCGTTGTCCGAGCGCGTCGTGGACTATCAGATCGACGCTCGCTTTGACGCCGTGAAGCACACCGTCGACGCCACCGAGATCCTGACGTATCGCAATCTCACCGGCCAGCCCCAGGACACTTTTCCATTCCATCTCTATCTGAACGCGTTTAACCCAACTTCGACGTTTCTGAAGGAAGAGCGTCGCGACCGCTCGGAATTCAAGTGGAAAGAAAAATACAAAGCCTCCGCTGAAGTGAAATCGCTGGAGGTTGTCGGGATGGGCGACCTCACCTCGCAAATCAAATTCGTATCGCCGGATGACGGCAACCCGGACGATCGCACTGTGTTCCAGGTCAAACTGCCACGCCCGGTTGCGCCCAACGATTCCGTCCAATTCAAGATCACTTTTCACGATCAGTTCGGCCAAGTCTTCGCCCGCACTGGCTACGACGGAAACTTTATGATGGGCGTGCAGTGGTTCCCGAAAGTTGGCGTCTGGTGGCAGGGCGCGTGGAATTGCCATCAGTTCCACGCGAACACCGAATTTTTCGCCGACTACGGCACCTATGACGTAAAGCTCACCGTGCCGCAGAACGAAGTCGTCGGCGCCAGTGGAGTTCTGACCAGCCAAGCCGCTAACAGCGATGGCACCCAGACCCTCGTCTTCCGTGGTGAAGACATCCACGACTTCGCGTGGACCGCCCAGCCTGATTACAAGGTTTTCGAGAGCGACTTCAATGGCAGCATGGGCAAGGTGAAAATTCGCCTGCTCATGCAACCCGGCCATGTGAGCCAGGCCGATCGTCATATGCGCATCATGCAGGACGCCTTGAAGCGCTTCGACGAATGGTATGGCCCCTATCCTTATAAGGTGATCACTGTGGTCGATCCCGGCAACCTTCGTGCCGGCGGCATGGAGTACCCGACATTAATCACTGGCGACACCACCTGGTGGATGCCCGACGGTCTGCGCTTCGTCGAGCAAGTCGTCGAGCATGAATTCGGACATCAGTACTGGTACGGCATGGTCGGTTCCAACGAGTTTGAAGATGCGTGGCTGGATGAAGGAATCAACAGCTATACCGAGTGCAAGATCCTCGACGACATTTTTGGCAAAGACAATTCCGCGATGGATTTGTGGCACATTACGGAAAACGACGTTTCGCAGCAACGCAATGGCTACCTTTCCGCCGCCGACCTCGATCCGATGTCGCGTTTTGCCTATCAATACGTGAATGGCTCATCGTATGGCAACATCACGTACGGCAAGACCGCGACCGTCTTATACACGCTCGAAAAAGTGATTGGTGCGGAAACGCTGAAGCGCGCGATTCACACCTACTTCATGAAGTACCGCTTCACGCATCCCACCAAGGAAGATTTTCTCAAGACCGTCGAAGAAGTCAGCGGCCAAAATCTGCGCTGGTATTTCGATCAGGCCGTGTACGGTACTGCCGTCCTGGACTATGAAATCATGCGCGCTCATTCCGACCGTCTCGACTGGTATGTGGAAAAACAGCCAGACGAAAAGAAAGGCGAGACGATGTATCGCACCATGGTCATCGTTCATCGCAAAGGCGATTTTATTTTCCCGGTGGATGTTGTGATCAAGTTCGACAACGGCGAATCAGTCACCGAACACTGGGACGGCAAGGATCGCTGGGTGCGTTATACCTATGACAAGAAAGCGAAACTAGTCTCGGCAGAAATTGATCCTGAACACGCCGTCCTCCTCGACCGGAACTATTTCAACAACAGTTATGTCGAGAAAGAAGACGGCGGCGCGAAATGGAAGATCATCAACTACTGGACCTGGGTAGTGCAGATGCTGTCGCAATGTTTGTCGATGCTGGCATAGAGCCACGAGCTTCGAGCAACTTAATACGCTGCCGCGGAATGGTTAGCTCGCAGCCCATAGCTCGAAGCGCGGAGCCTACTGAGAACTGAGACCTATGACCGATCAACCCGGATTATTGCGTGAAGGATTCTCCCGCGTCTGGCAGTACCAGCGCGTGCTTTGGTTCATGTTTGCAATCAGCCTCGTGCTCGGGCATTTTTCCGCTGGCGCGATCACGCACAAGCTGGAAGGGTTCACCGATCACAGCTTGCAGTCCCTGCGCCTCACCGCCATGTTCGACTATGGCACGTACTCGGCGTTGGAATCGAATCCGGAGGTCAAGCTCTTCGAAGTTGCCGGCGTTTCGATGTCGTTCAGCCTGCTCTTTTTCGTGATCGTTCTTTTTTTGACCGGCGGAATTCTCGAAGCCTATCGTTCCGGCCGCACGCTCACCACTCGCGAGTTTTTTGAAGCATCGGGCAGTTATTTCTGGCGCTGGGCGCGCTTGCTGGTCATGATGGTCATCGTGATGATTCCGCCCCTGATGTTGTTGAAAGTGGTGACCGATAAGCCGACCACAATGATGATGAGTGCCGCACAAGAAAAGACCGGATTCTGGCTTCTCTTCGGTGGACTCGGTCTGATCATACTGGTCCTGATGTGCATCCGCCTGTGGTTCGACATGGCCCAGGTCCGTGCTGTCGTCGAAGAAGAAACACGCATGTGGCGCAACGCAGGCCGCGCCTTCAAACTCACTTTCAAGAATTTCGGATCCTTGTTCTGGATGTACTTCCGCATCTCTCTGGTCGGATGGCTCGTACTGGCATTGGGCCTCTACATCTGGGCAAAGATGCCTCCGGCGCGGTCCCAAATGACATTTTTGATTTTGGAACTGGTCGTCCTCTTCGGATTCGGAACGCGTCTCTGGCAGCGAGCCTGCGAGATGATCTGGTATCAGCGCCGTTTTCTTGCACCTCTGACGTTGCCGGTTCCAGTGCCAGTCGCGCCAGCTTCGAGCCCATTATTGACCATAGCGCCGCCACCGCAGTAGTCGTAGCGCCGGCGTCCCTCCGCCTGTCGCGGGGGCATCGTGCGCCCGCTGGTCGAAGGAAGACACCAAGCGCGGTTCTGCCATGACCTCCGCGCTGCTAGAATCTCCCCAATGAAGAAACTTCGTCCAGCGCTGCTCTGTCTTCTGTTGGCCGTGGCGCTTCAAGCCGCCGAAGAGACCAAGCTCAGTCCATTGCCCGTCGCCTTATCCAACAATGCTGTGGTCATGACTCACGCTGGTAAAGAGTCCAGAATTCTTTCCTTCATGGGTATCGGCGCCAAGAAGACGTGGAACGATATTTCCAACAAGGTTTTTTCCCTGGACCTCCCCACCGGCAAGTGGACCGAAGTTCGATCGGTTCCCGGAGTGGCCGGACGCCTCGCTGCTTCCGCCGCTTCATTCCGTGACCAGATCGTTCTGATCGGTGGTTATGTCGTCGATGGCCAAGGTGGAGAAGTGACCGTTCCCGACGTCAACATTTATTACCCCGACGAGAATCGTTGGTATCGCGGCGAGGATACTCCGACTCCCGTGGACGATTCCGTAGTCGGCGTTTATCGAGAGCGCTACGTTTACCTGGTAAGTGGATGGTCAAAGACCGAACCGACCCGCAAGGTTCAGATCTACGACACCGAGAAAAATAAATGGATGGAAGGAACACCTATCCCCGGTACACCGGTGTTCGGGCATTCCGGGACAGTCGTTGGCGACACCATTGTTTACGTGGATGGTGCGTACAAGAATCCCAACGGCCCGAACCCCAAGTACATTGCATCCAGCGAATGCTGGATCGGCAAGATCGCGAAGGCCGATCCCACCAAGATTGAATGGACCAAATTGCCCGAACATCCCGGTTCAGCCCGATATCGCATTGCGGCCGGCGCCGCCGACAATAAGATCTACTTCTCAGGGGGCACCGACAATCCTTATAACTATGATGGCATTGGCTATAACGGACAGCCTTCCGAGCCTTCCCCGGTGACATTTGCCTTTAACTTGAAGAGCGGTAAGTGGGAAACGATCAGCGAAAATACTCCCGATCCGGTAATGGATGCCCGCGGTCTTCTCGTAACCCGCCGGGGTCTGTTAATCGTGGGCGGCATGGAAAAAGGCCAGCAAGTTACGGCCAAAGTTGCCATTGTAAAAACCTCTCCCGCGAAGTAACCTGTCTGCCGCCCGGACGGGTGGATGGATAGGGGTTTTCGCGTGCCCAAAGCACAGCGCGACTGCGTCACGATTGGGCGTGACGCCTATCACGGCAGAGCTTCTCCCGCAGGCTTTCAATGTTCGCAGCCGCACTTCTTGCGGTGTCCCTGACGACTGACATTCTGTCATTCTCAAAATAAAAAATTCGGAGGCTACAGCCCATGACTACCGTGATGGAACCGCCCAAAATGAATCTCGCGGCGGAATACATTTCTCAAACCATGAGTCTCGTGAAAGCCAAGAATCCAGCCGAGCCTGAATTCCACCAGGCCGTCCTGGAAGTGTTCGACTCCTTGCGGCTCGTGCTCGACCGTCATCCTGAGTATCAGGAAGCAAGAATTCTGGAACGCATCACCGAACCCGAACGCGTCCTGATGTTCCGCGTCCCCTGGTTCGACGACCGCGGCAACGTGCAAGTGAACCGTGGTTTCCGCATCGAAATGAACAGCGCCATCGGACCTTATAAAGGAGGCCTGCGCTTCCACTCGTCAGTGAATCTCGGCATCCTGAAGTTTTTGGCCTTTGAACAGGTTTTCAAAAACTCGCTGACTACGCTGCCCATGGGCGGCGGCAAGGGTGGATCCGATTTCGATCCCAAGGGAAAGAGCGACAACGAAGTGATGCGTTTCTGCCAGAGTTTCATGACCGAACTGGCGCACCACATTGGGCCGAACACGGATGTGCCCGCGGGCGACATCGGCGTGGGCGGCCGCGAAATCGGTTTCCTGTTTGGACAATACAAACGCATGCGCAACGAATTTTCGGGCGTCCTGACCGGCAAGGGCCTGGCTTGGGGCGGTTCGCTGATTCGTCCCGAAGCCACCGGCTACGGTTGCGTTTACTTCGCCCAGGAAATGTTGAAGACCCGGAACCAGACCCTCGAAGGCAAGACTTGTCTAGTCTCGGGCAGCGGCAACGTCTCGCAGTACACAGTTGAAAAACTTCTTGATCTGGGTGCGAAGCCGGTAACTCTCTCTGACTCCGACGGCGTGATTTACGACGCTGACGGTATCAATCGGGAGAAACTCGCCTTCGTGATGGAGTTGAAGAACAATCGTCGCGGACGCATCAAGGAGTACACGGAGAAATTCCGAAGCGCCATCTACAGCCCGACCGACCGGAAACTCGATCACAACTGGCTGTGGGCGATCAAAGCGGATTGCGCGTTCCCGAGCGCCACGCAGAATGAGATCAACGCAAAAGACGCGGTCAATCTCATTAAGAATGGCGTCTATGTGGTCAGCGAGGGAGCGAACATGCCGAGCACCCTCGAAGCCACACGACTGTTCCTCGAAGCGAAAGTCCTTTATGGTCCTGCCAAGGCAGCCAATGCCGGCGGCGTGGCCACGTCAGGACTGGAAATGGCACAGAACAGCATGCGCATCTCCTGGTCGCGTGAAGAAGTGGACGATCGTCTCCACAAGATCATGATCTGCATTCACAAAAACTGCTTTGAAACGGCCGAAAAATACGGCACGCCCGGCAACTATGTGAACGGCGCCAATATCGCTGGCTTCCTGAAAGTGGCCAATTCGATGCTGGACCAGGGCCTGGTTTAGAGAACGGCACTAGCACTGGCATTTAGCAAAAACGGGCCGCAGCCACACCATCCCCGGCGAGGCGGCGGCCCGATCGAACTTCATCCGTAGAGACGGGGCTTGCCTCGTCTCTCTATTCAAGTAGCTTGTGTTCCCGCAGGACGGCGTCTACCTCCGCATTCCCCGTTGGCGTGTTGCAGTCTTTCATGGAGTCCCCCGCCGCAATCAGTAGCCGAGCGACTTCGGCATGATCCCCGCCCGGTTCGCCGCAGTTTCGCGTTCCGTGATGCAGCCATCCCGACGGAGTCGCGTGAAACGCCTGGTCCTTAATATCCAGAGACGCGTGGTGATCGAGCAGCAGTTTCACCAGATCGGCGTATCCCTTCCAGGAAGCCCAGTGCAGGGCGGTGCCGCCGTGTTCTCCTCGAGCATCGACCGGCAGGCCGGCTGCCAGCAACCCGCGGACGGCCGACGTGTTGTGAACGGATGCCAGGTGCGGGATCAGATTTTGATATCCAGGCTGGGAACTCACACCAGGCAGAGCCGCGAGTGGATCACCGGCATGGCCCGCTTGCTCGACGAATTGATCGAGCGCAGATAGGTCTGTCTTTGCCCCGCGCGATTGCAGGAATGCGGCCACCTCTTTTTGACCACTTAGGACGGCAAGCGCATAGGCGGTCCGTCCGTCGTGTCGTCGGACATTCAGGTCGGCGCCGTGATCAAGCAGGGTCGTGACGATCTTGACGCTTCGCCCACGCCAGACCGCCCAGTGCAGCGCGGTATTGCCCTGTTCGTTGGTCTCGTTCGGGTCGCCGCCCGCATTCAGTAGAAGTTGCAGTCCTTCGCTATCTTCGCGGTCCAGCATGTGCTTGAGCGCATTGGATCCATCAACCTTTGCACCGTGCCGGAGCAGCAGCTTCATACAGGCTAGATCGTGATGCTCGGTCGAGTGGTAAAGAGACTCGTTGTCGTTCGGGTTCGCCCCCGCTTCCAGCAACGCCAAAGTCAGCGCAGGATTATTGTTAATGCCACTTGCCGCGTATAGGCAGGAAAGTGGATTGTCGGGCAAATCCTCGGGCGTGAAAGAGGCATTCGGATCAGCGCCATGACGCAAGAGGACTTGAGCGGTTGCTAACAGGCCCGCAGACCGCACGGATTGCCCATTGGCGTAACGGGAAAAACAGACGTAGAGCAGCGGCACACAGTCTTGCGGACCGCTCTTTGCATTGACAAGCGCCGGCGTTTCCGTGACTGTGCGCTCGACCAGCACATGATCTCCGAGGACCAGTCCCACATAGAACCCGGCATTGGCAACCTTCGGATTTGCTACGCGTAGTGCCTCCGCGCGTTGCAAGTCAGAAACGGCTGCGTCGATGAACGCGGCTACCAGTTCCTGAAAATTCAGGTTTGATTCGACGAGGAACGCCCGGAAGCGTGGCCAACTCGCGAAGCCTTGCTCTCGGGCGACGGCTAGCTGTGCATCGTGGAGCGCGGGGACTGCGCTAGTTTTCAGTTTCGGCGAGTAAAGGTGCAAACGTTGCGTTGCTTTGGAATCGCCAGCCTTGCTGGCTCTGAGCAGCGCTTTCGCCTGCTTGCGGTAGAACTCAAGATTGTGGCGGACAACTTCGGATTGGGTCGGCATACGACCTCCTTTCAAATCGTGCCCATCGTCCGCATAACGGGCTGAAAGAAGGTCCAGCAACTGCAGGATTCGAAGAGGTGGGAAAATCCCTTTCCGCGGACCGGATGCGCCCTTGTGCGCTAGAGAAGTATAGCGAGTCGTTGCCCGATCGCGCAAAGTCCGCAAGACACACGAACGAGAAGAACGGATGGATCCGATTCGATCCATCCGCCTCGCTGGCACGATGATTCCATGTCATGGGACGATCATTGCCAGTTGCGCCCGCTCGAACGCGGGCAGGTCTGTAGATTTCTATTCTTTCGGACTCCGCCGCCAGATCGGCAACGCCGGATTCCACTGGTGGACTTCCCGTTCGAAATTGCGCACGGGAGCACCCACGCCGGTCAGCTCTGCTTCTTCCAGAATCTTGGCGATGCGTGCATCGAGCCTCTTGCGGAGTTCCGGTAGCGCTACCTGATCCGACAACTGTGCATGCGTCAGTGTGCCGTGGCCTTCACACAATGGACATTCAATCTTTGCGCCTTGGTCCGTCATGATGGGATTCACCCGCGCCCTTCCAGTGGAGGATTGACTGCTGGATTCAAACCGATTAAAGGCCGCGAAAATGGAGTGCACAGTGACAGACAGCACCTCGGCGAGTGAGGCGCCTCACAAGGGGTAAGCCCAGTGGCTAAGGGCTATTTCTGAGTGCGGAGCGACTGAGTGCTAACGGCTGCCCTACCGTGCCCTCGCCAGCACCAGCGTCACATCGTCGGGCTGTTCCTTGTCGCCGATCCAGTCATCGACCGCGGCAGTGACAATCTCTGTAATCCTTGCGAGCGGCAGGTGCCGATTTTCGCGGACCAGGTCAAGCAGTCTCTGTTCTCCGAATTCCCCATAGTCGTTTTCGGGTTCCGTGACGCCGTCGCTGTAGGCCACAAAAATATCGCCGCGCCGAAGTTGCACGGTTGCTTCTGGATATTGCACATCCGAAAACAATCCCACCACCGTTCCGCCGCACGTCAGGTACTGGCAGGAGCCGTCTTCCGATATCAGAATCGGCGGCAGGTGTCCGGCATTGCTGTAGGTCAATCGACGGTCGGCTCCATCGTAGATTCCCAAGAACAACGTCGCGTACTTTTCCTGCGGCGTGCTGTGGTAAAGCTGGTGATTCAGTAGCCCCAGCAGATTCGCCGACGATGCTTCCGCCCCTTTAATTTCCGAAGCGAGCATCAGATCGGCGCCGCCCGCCACTCCTGCCGCGACCGGCTCTCGCAGCAGGGGAACACCTTCCAGGCTGTACGCGCGTACCGCCGAATGGATGGTCGCCATCAGCAGCGCCGCGGAAATTCCTTTGCCGCTGACGTCGCCTACGGCCAGGATCAGTTTGTCCGAATGCAGCGACAGGAAATCGTAGTAGTCGCCGCTCACCGTTCTCGCCGGACGGCAGAACCCGTGCACTTCCAGGCTTTCCAGTTGCTCAATCTTCTGCGGAAACAGTGTTGCTTGCACTTCCTGCGCAATCGCGAGTTCGTTTTCCAGCCGCTGCTTTTCTTTTTGATCGAGAATCAGTTTCTCGATCGAAGCCGTCATCGAATTGAAAGAATTGGCCAGCGTCGCCAATTGGTCGTTTGATTTGACCTGGATGCGATGACTGAAATCGGCGCGGTTGATGTGCTTGGTAGCTTCGTAAAGCTGAGCGACGGCCGAAGTGATGCTGCGCGTCAACCGTGTTCCGATGAACAGAGCCAGGAGTTCGATGATTGCGAAAACGATCGCCACAACCAGCAGGATGTATTCGACGCCTCGCGCAAGGTCTCCCAAGGCCGCGAACAGCCGGTCGTAAAGAATGGACGGCCGCGTTTGTACGCGCACCAGCGCTCCTGCACGTTGCCGTTCGCCGGTCGTGCCACCCCAGTCAACCACTGACAGGGGCGTGCCAAAGGTGATTTCACGATCGAACAGGCTCGACGAAGCCGGGACCGTTCCGGCAATGAATGTCTGCCCAAGTTGGTGCGTCTCGCCCGAAACCGTGACTTTGGGCTGCCCCTGGCTGATATCAAGCCCGGTGCGTTTTGGATCCGCAGTTGCTTGACTGGGTGGGGGAGCGGTCGATGGCGCAGGCGCTGCCGGCTTTTCAACCGTCCCGTAAAGCGTGATTTCCCCGAGGTTGTTGGCAATTTCCTCCATCAGGGAACGATCCAGGGGCTCACTGGACACGACGTAAACCGGCTCCGCTTTCGTCTTTGCCTGGCTCGCCGCTCGCAGGTACAGGTGATCGTGGTCGCGTACGATCTCGCGAAAGTCTTCTTTCAGGAAGACTGGAAATGACATCGCAGTCGTACCTGCAGGCCCCGAGCAACTTGGCGGCAGCTGTTTCCCGTGCCAGGCGCAGACCTGGCGCCGCGACCAGTCGGCATCATGGGAGCGCATTCCTGCGATGGTTTCACCCGTCGGCCGCTGGTTGCCATCGAACTGCGTGCTCAATTCATTGGCGATAGCACGGTTCGCCGCTTCCATGCTGCGCAAGTGGCTGGTCATTTCCGACGTGACCACAAAACTGGCAAACTGTCCCGCGAGCAGGTAAAGAGTGACGGTAGAAATCACTACCAACAAGACGACCGGGATCACCCCGATAAAAACGTAGGTCACGATCAGCCGGTTGCGCAGCCGCCATAACATCTGGGACCGAAGCCAGCGAAACCCAACGATGGTGAACAGGAGAATCGCCAGCCCACTCAGGAAACTGACCCAGCCGCCCAGGCTGCTCGCGACGGCTGGGCTCAGATGCCCACTCAACAACTGGACGAGAAATATGACGATATCCAGGGCAAGCACGTACACACCGGCACGCGCTGTGCGGGAATCAGGCCACAGGCCGGCGTCCCGCAGCTTGCTCTCGATTTCGAGTGGTACCAGTCTCATACAGGCGCCGATGTCAGCGCATCACTATGTGTTCAGATTTCTGGATAAAAATCGAAAAAGGCTTCCAGGCTGGTCTTTAACTGCTTCTCGATCTCGGCCTTACTGCCCTCCAGCGTATGCATGGTGACATGGGCCTCGCGCCCATTTTTCAACTTCAAGGTCGCGTCTCCGACTTCGGTCAATTCGTCCGCCGGCAAAAGGCGCAGACCATACACCAGCGTCAGGTTTGCCATCCGTAGATTGTAAGCCAAGAGATTTGCAATCGCAGAGAAATGCCCTTTGGGTGGCGTACCAGTCCACCGCCGCGATCAAGGGCGTTTTTGCTAGTCACCAACCACTAACCACTAGCCACTGTTTTACCTACCCCGGCGGCCAATGCAGCGGTCTTCCCCCCAGCAGGTGCACGTGCATATGAAAGACCGATTGTCCCGCTCCCGGACCGACGTTGAGCACGGTTCGATATCCATTCTCAATCGAACGTTGCCGGGCAATCTCTGCCGCTGCGAGGTGACAATAGCCAACCAGTTCTGCATCTTCAGCACTAGCTTCTTTCAGTCCGGCGATGTGCTTCTTCGGAATGACCAGCACGTGGGTGGGAGCTTGTGGGTTGATATCGTCGAATGCGAGCGTGTGTTTGTCTTCATAGACTTTTTTGGAAGGAACTTCGCCGCGCACGATGCGGCAAAACAAACAATCAGCCATAGCACGTCCATCCTTGGAAGATGTTGGGGCCCTTTCAACGTGGCCTGGGGGAAGGTACAAACGCGTCCTTTGGTGCCTGTCCTGCTAGTCTAACCGAACCAGAAACACCGCGCCCTCGGAAGTTTCCGTTTCGCGTGCCAGTGTTTGTGCGCGTTCGCGATCATCGTCTAATACGCGCACTCGCACCCACCATCCACCCGCCGGACTCGCAAAGTGCAGCACTTTCGCTGTCCGATACCGACGCTGTAGATGCTCCATCAAGTCTGTCGCGTTCTTCTCTTCGCCGATGGAACCGATCTGGACCGCCCAGCGCCCGCCCGTATCCAGCGGAGCCGGAACCTGCAACACTTCCAGTCGGACTCGTGCCACGCCCGGCTGATAGACATCGAGCGCCTTCGCCGCAGCCAGCGACAGATCGAGAATGCGTCCTTCGACAAATGGTCCGCGATCCGTAATGCGCACCACCGCTGCGTGTCCCGTCTTTACGTTGGTCACGCGCACAATCGATCCCAGCGGCAGCGTCAGATGCGCCGCAGTCATCGCATGCATGTTGTAGACTTCGCCGTTTGACCCGCGCCGGTTGTGGTACGGCGCGCCATACCAGCTCGCCATCCCGGTCTCTTCAAAGACGGGCTTAGTTCCCGCCGGAACCGCGAGGCGCTCGTCCTGATCATCGCTATCTTGATTTCTATCGTTATCGGCGACGGTCGGCGAATCACTTGGGGGATTTCCGGTTGTCGATGCCGGCGCTGGCAGAGTGGGCGGCGAAGGCACGCGAACTTGCGTCTTCTTGTGTCCCCCGCAACCGCTGAGCAGAACCGTAACCACCAGCAGAAAAAGGGTAGAAGTCGCGACGCCCCAACGTTGATTGGGAATAAACCTCAGAGGTGCTTCGATTGCGTTTCCAGATAGTCCGCGAACTCGGCCAGTTTCACGGCTGCCGTCCGCAGCGCCTTCGAGGAATGCGTGCGCACTGCCGGCACCACTTCGTCGTTGAGATAGACAACCAGATTGGCAGTCTCTTTCTCCAGGGTCTCGGCGATATTCGTTACCGAGCGATTGAAGCGTGCGGAAGCGTCTTCCACCTTGCGGTCGAATTCGGTCATACGTGTCCTGCCGGAATATGTCAGTCGTCACGCGGTTGTCGCGGTCACCAGGCACTTTCATTATCGTGTCCCACTCCCGCCGGGTCAATGCCCGCGAATCCCATCCGCCACCATTGAGGTCAAAGGTGAGAGGTCAGATTGCAGAGGTTAGAATTCCCGGAGCCATGCGGTCCCGCCTTGTGAGGCTTTTACCTACGCAATTCGACCTCTCACCTCTAACCTTAAGTTACAATCTCCGCATGCGCCTGAGGCTCGCAGCGGTTCCGCTCCTTCTTTCTTTGATGCTCGGACTGGCCTGCACTATCGCTAAAGAACGTCCCGCTCGCACATTCTCAGAAGCCACCGGCGGCGAAGCTCTGGAACGTATTTTCTGGAAGCAGATTCAAGCCCACAATGGAACCGAGATTGAACGCATTCTTGCGTCCAACTACGTAGGAGTCGCCCCGGGAGCATCCCTCGATCGCGCCGCTGCCCTTGAGCAGTACCGCCAATGGAATCTGACTGACTACTCCATCGGTGACATGAAGACCGAAATGAATGGCCCGACTTTCATCGTGACCTACAGCATCACCCTGAACGGAACTGCCGCCGGCCAGCCGATCCCGTCCCCGCAACACATGATGACCGTGTGGCATCAACACAAGTCCGGATGGATGGTCATCGCGCACAGTGCCAGCCAACCGTAGATGTCAGCGTCACCAACAACTGCATCCGTAAAGACGCAGCGTGCCGCGCCTCCCGCACTTGGCAAGAACCTCCCCAGCTTCCGTCGCGCTCTTCTCCGTTGGTATGACGCCAATCATCGCGATCTTCCGTGGCGCAGGACCCGGGATCCCTACCGCATCTGGATCTCCGAGATCATGCTGCAACAGACACGCGTGGCCGCGGTCCTCGAACACTACCGTCTTTTTCTGGAGCGCTTTCCCGACATAAGAGCGCTGGCCGCCGCTCCCGAAAGCGCCGTCCTCGCCGCCTGGAGCGGCCTCGGCTACTACCGTCGCGCTCGCATGATGCGCCAGTGCGCGCAGAAACTCGTGGAAGAAAATGGCGGCTGTTTTCCTGCAACGTCGCTCGCCCTCCAGTCTCTTCCCGGTATTGGACGCTACACTGCCGCCGCCATTGCCAGCATTGCCTTCGGCGAACCGATAGCGGTGGTGGATGGCAACGTCGAACGCGTCCTCGAACGCATCGCCGGCCGCCAACGAACGAAAAAAGAATTCTGGCAGCAGGCACAGGCCTTGCTCGAAGAATCACGCCCCGCAGATTTCAACCAGTCCATGATGGAACTGGGTGCACTGGTATGCACATCCCGTCAACCGAAATGTAATGTCTGTCCGATCCGCAAGTGGTGTGCGACACGAGGCGAAGTCCCACGCACCCAACTGCAGTCAGGCCAGTCCAAGAAAGAAATCTGGTACACGCTGGAGGAACGCGGCCAACGCCTTCGTCTGATCCAGCGCCCCGCGAACGTGTCCCTCATGGCCGGCATGTGGGAGTTACCTGAGGCACTTCCGACGGTCGCTTCCCGATCCAAGTCCGGCGCAGGCACCAAGGTCGATGCAACTAACGGCGACGCTCTCAACTCCACAACCCGATCCGCCAAGCCAGCCGCGAAGCGGCGCAAGCCTACAGCCCACGGCGCAAGCCGTGGGTCACCGGCGGGTCATGACAAAGCCCCAAACGGGCGAAAGAGACTCTCCGCCGCCCCCTGGAGAACCTTTCGCCATTCCATCACCACCACCAACTACACCGTCCACGTAGTCCGCGGACGCGCCACCCATGGCAAGTGGGTCGCAATCGCAAAAATTTCCGATCTCCCCATCACCGGCCTGACGCGTAAAATCCTAAAAGCAGCCGGGATCATCTAAAGGAACGGGGATTAACAAGAGTTCCTGATACCTGACACCTAAGACCTGGCACCTGCTCCTATGACTTTTCTCGATCGCATTTTCGGAGGTTCCAAAAGCATGGCCGCATTGTCCGCCGGAACGAAAGCGCCGGATATCACCCTGAGCGCTGTTGATGGCGCAACCTTTTCTTTGCAGGACGCACTGAAGAAGGGTCCGGTGGTGGCCGTGTTCTTCAAGATCTCGTGTCCGGTATGCCAGTACGCGTTTCCATTTTTTGAACGACTCCACCAGGCCCACGGCGATAAGAACATCGCCATCGTCGGCATTTCGCAGGACGACAAGCGCAACACCGGCAGTTTCCTGAAGCAGTACGGCATCACCTTCCCGACTCTACTCGACGATCCCAAGGGCTATGCCGTCTCGAATGCTTATGGCCTGACCAACGTCCCCACCTGGTTCCTCATCGGACAGGACGGCGAAATTGAAATCTCCAGCGTTGGATGGGTGAAGAAAGACGTCGAAGACCTGAACCGCAAACTATCAGACCTGCAGAAGACCCCGCCACCAGCGCTCTTCAAGCCCGGAGAAGAAGTCCGCGACTTCCGCGCTGGTTGAGGCTCTAAAAACTAATCCCGCGGTCGCGGGACCACCTAACAAGGAAAAGAAACAATCGGTAGAGACGCGGCTTGCCGCGTTTCCCTTTCGCTCGCGATTCGCGTTCAGGCGTCAATGCTCGACGAGTCCACAACGAACCTGGGCTTGCTTTTGGGTGGCGCAGCGGTTCACCGCTGCGATCCATGCCATGATCTGGCGATCACACGAGCTAAGACCTCGCCCGGTTCGCTCGTGCCAGTTGTTGGTGATATGGCGATTTTTCGCCAACTACGAGGCAAGGTTCCTAGTTGTCGAGTTGCCAAGAAATGGTCCACAATCGTCGGGAATCGGTGACGTTGTTCCCGAAATCTGGGTTGCCATGAGTTATGACGTAATCGTTGTTGGGGGCAGTTTTGCGGGCTTGTCTGCCGCTCTTCAATTGGCGCGCGCGCGCAGGCGCGTGCTGGTCTTAGATTCCGGAAAGCCGCGCAACCGTTTCGCACGATTCGCTCACGGCTTTTTCGGCCACGATGGACAGCCGCCTTCAGCCATGCTCGCGAACGCACGGTCGCAACTGCTCTCCTACGGTACCGTTTCATTCGCCGGAGATCTGG
Source organism: Acidobacteriota bacterium (assembly GCA_016196065.1). Lineage (NCBI taxonomy): Bacteria > Pseudomonadati > Acidobacteriota > Acidobacteriota bacterium. The sequence continues at coordinate 86,183 of JACPYL010000010.1, forward strand.
CAACCGATGCAGCCAGCATCGGTAAGGAATATACCGTCACAGCGGCCGATGGCACGGTGCACACTGCCTCTCGCTTGATTCTGGCCACCGGCGTGAGTGACGATCTCTCAACTATTCCAGGGTTGCAGGAGCGCTGGGGCATTAGCATGCTCCACTGTTTCTACTGTCATGGGTACGAAGTGGCGGGACGACGCCTTGGCGTTCTAGCGGCTAATGATCGGTCTTTACAGACGGCAATGCTTCTCCCGGACTGGAGCGAGCACGTCACACTCTTTACCAACGGCGTGCTTACATTGAGCCCTGAGCAACTAGCTAGGCTACGCACACGCAGAGTTTCAGTTGAAGACGTACCAGTGGTTGGCCTGCTCGGAGACGCACCGGCTCTCTCGGGGCTCCGCCTGGACGACGGGCGCATCACTCCCGTCGATGCAGTCTTTATCAGCCCTTGCACCCGTATGGCCAGCCCGCTCGCTGAACAGCTTGGTTGCGAATTTGAAGAAGGCCCGTCTGGGCCGTTTATCCGCACGGGTGCGGATAAGCAGACCACCGTACGCGGTGTTTACGCTGCGGGCGATGCAGCCCGTCCGGGGCACAACGCCTCGTGGGCCGCTGCTGATGGAGTTATGGCGGGAATTTCCGCTCACCAATCCCTTACTCTGGCTCAGCCCGCGTGTTAGCAGCCATCGCCAGATCCTGGGGTGCGGTCAATGAGTGTAATCGCGATGTTACGTCAACCACCGTCGCAGAAGGCTGTTAGTCTCGGGGTGTAATCAGATTTCAAACCCCATTTTGGAGAAGCCATCCCGTGCATACGAAGATGCTCATGCGCCTAAGCTCGTTGTTTCTTGGGATTCTGGGGCTTGCAGCTTCTTTTATGCCGCAGGAAATTCTGGCCCATTATGGGGCGCGTTCGAGTGGACTAGGTGTCGACTAGGTGTCTTGCTGTTGCAAGTTGTGGGTGCGCTGTATCTGGGGTTCGCCGTTCTGAACTGGATGGCCCGTGACATCCTCATCGGCGGTATTTATGCGCGTCCGGTAGCACTCGGCAACTTCCTCCACTTCGGTATCGTGGGGCTCACTGTGTGGAAGGCAATCGCCAGTGGGGCGTCCAGGGGCAGCGACATCGTCGCGGGGGCAATCGTTTATTCGGTCTTTGCGGTGTGGTTTGGTTTGATCGTGTTTACTCATCCAACGAAGCAATGAGGAGGCAGCACGGTTTCACCGCTTTCTCGCCGCTGACGTTAACAGGCGTTAGCACCAACTACCCCCTTTGGCCTCTCGCTCGGCGCCATTTGCGTCTCGGCAGTGCAAGGTCTTGATTTCCTCCGCCGTACTACCACCGTAACTCGCTCCCGCACTCCAATCCTTTACAATCGGTCCACATCCGATTTCGATAAATTCAGGGGTTTCTGCATGATTGTTCGCCGCATGGTTGTGCTCGCCGCTGCCCTGTCCATGGCTGCCATGAGCACTGCTCAGCCTACGCCGTCTCGTCCTCCGTCGATTCCTCATCGCCTGGCCAGTCCGGCGGTCGCCGCCATTCAGGCCATCAAGCCGGAGAATATTGAGACGCACGTCCGCTTCCTGTCGCACGATCTTCTCGAAGGCCGCGGCACTGGACAACGGGGAGGCGACCTCGCCGCCGAATATATCGCCACGCAATTTGCTCTCTACGGATTGAAGCCCGCCGGCGATAAGGGCAGTTACATGCAGAAGGTGCCAATGGTCGGCATCACGCCCGGCGCTGACACGCGTTTCTCGCTTGTCCCGGCGAGCGGCCAGCCTCGGGAACTCAAGCCCCTCGACGAATACGTCGCCTACGATCAGACGCAGCAGCCCTCATCCGATATCGACGCCGAAATTGTTTTTGTCGGCTACGGCATCGAGGCGCCCGAATACAACTGGGACGACTACAAAGGCGTTGACGTTAAAGGCAAAGTCCTGCTCATGCTGGTCAACCAGCCGGACGATGATCCCAAGATTTTTCACGGCAAAGCCCTGACCTACTACGGGCGCTGGACTTACAAGTACGAACAAGCCGCTCGCAAAGGCGCAATCGGAGCCATCCTCGTCCACAAGACGGAAATGGCAAGCTATCCGTGGGAGGTTGTCCGCAATTCGAACTCCGGCGAGAAGTCGTATCTCAAACTCGATGGCACGCCGAAACTGCAGGCGGCGTCGTGGATTCATCTCGACATCGCCCGAAGCCTCGCGAAATCCGCGGGACTCGATCTCGACAAGATGATGGCCGACGCCCGTTCGCGCGACTTCAAACCGGTCCCGCTGAATGTTCACTTGAGCGCGCATATGGCGAGCAAGGTTCGTCCGTTCGAATCGAACAACGTGGTTGCGATCCTTCCCGGATCTGACGCTCAACTCAAAGACGAAGCGGTGATGTTCACGGCACACTACGACCATTTTGGCATTCGTCCCGAAATGTCAGGCGACAACATCTTCAACGGCGCGATGGACAACGCCACCGGCTGCGGCATCGTGTTGGAACTCGCCCGCACCTACGCGCAATTTGGACAGAAGCCGCGCCGCTCAATTCTGTTTTCCGCTGTCACCGCAGAAGAACAAGGACTGCTGGGCTCCGAATATCTCGGCAAGCATCCTCCGATTCCCGCGAGCAAGATTCAACTCGATCTCAATTTCGATGACGTGAAGCCGCTTGGTTCTCCAGAAGAAGTGCAAGTCGCCGGCGCCGAGCGCACCAGTTTCTATCCTGTCGTGCAATCGCTGGCCACCGAGTTCCGCTTCACGATCCGCCCGGACGCCCGTCCTGAAGCCGGACACTTCTATCGCTCCGACCATTTCAGCCTCGCGCGCGTCGGCATCCCCGCCTTCTCGATCAACGAAGGAATGAAATTCAAGCATCACGACGAAGCCTGGGGTCTGGCGCAGAACGACGACTACACCGCGCACCGTTATCACCAGCCCAGCGACGAGTACCATCCCGGCATGGACTACACCTCCGACGCCGCCATGGCTCGCTTCGGTTTCGCCTTGGGATGGGAAGCGGCCAACCAGTCCGCCCAGGTCACCTGGAAAAAGGGCGACGAATTTGAAAAAGCCCGCCTGTCCAGCCAGTAGAACTGGACCGTAGGGGCCGGCACGTAAGTGTCGGGAACGCCACATCATACGAGCGAGTCCTGCAAGGGACGTCACGCTTCCCAGACGCCCGGAAGTCCGCCAAACTAGGGTAACTTTTGAACGCCCCTCACCCCATGCTAACCTTGCCCTTAGTGTTGCAGATTCAGTGAGTTGCAAGCTGGCTGCCCGCGTGGGCCTCCACGCATCCAGCTTGCATCGCGCCTCTGCTTTGCAACCAACGGCCGATGCCCAAGCTCCCTATCTTCCGCTTTGGATCTTCCGCACCGGCGCCTCGCCCCGATCTCCAGTTTCAATCGCTCGTTCTGATTCTTAACGACCTCCAATTGGGGGTCGACAATCTTCGTTACGACGTCCACCTGAGTCAGCGAGTGACGGAAGAATTGGGTGCGCATCTGGCCCGCTACATCCGGCTATTTGGCGGAGTCGAAGCGCTCTTCGAAATGGAAACGCCCACGGCTTCGCGCGCTTCATTTCAACGCGACCCCGTCGAAGGCCCGTCGAAGGCCCGCAAGGCGGGCGCCAGTGATCTCAAGGCGTTGCTGGTTTCGATTCACCAGGCCATCCTGAATCGCGCCAAGGTTGCGGGTAATCCTTCGGTGGATGTCCTTGGACGCCTCGCCGTCCTCAAATTCATCCGTACAGAAATGCAGGCGCAATTCGCACGTATCCTCGAGCAATGCCGGATGAAATCGAAGTCTCTGGAAGGCCTGCGCCAGGCCAAGATGATGGAGACCCAGGAACTGGTCGCCAGTTTCCAGGTGCGCAAAAAAATCATCCAGCGCAAAGCCGGACAGGAAATCTTTCGCCTGTTGCGGGAAATTGAAAAAGAAACTCTCGCACGCACCCGCCGTTCGCTCTTCGGAGAAACTGCCAACGATTGCTATCGCCTATTTCTGAATCCACTGATCCTCACCGAGGATGGCCGCGACGATTATCTTTGCGCCGAGCACTATTACATGTTCGGAAACTTCGACAAGGATCCGGATACGTTCTATACACTTCGTCAGCTCGCGCTGAATTTTCTTCGCGACCTTGGGTACGAACTACCGTCTGATGACACGCTGCTGGAGCAGGCGCTGAACGTGCCTGAAAATGCCGCCACGCTGGTGGGTACAGGCGATTCAACCGACGCCGCCAGCAACGACAGCGGCGCGAAAGACCGCCTCGATCTGTGGACGCGCGTACTGCAGAAGGAAAATGTTCTTCACTACGTCATCGCATCCTACGAAGCGGTCGCCCTGCTGGGCGAATACACGCCGAGAGTGAATCCGCAGCAACTGAAGAACGCGCTGATCTCGCGCGAAGAATGTGCCCGCGTCGAAAAAATCATTGCCGAAGGAAAACTTCCCTCCGACCGCTTGCACGCCGCGATCGGACGCGTTGCATCGGCACGCGGTCCGGAACGCTCACGCATCAGCGCCCGGCTTCTGCGCGACTTGTTCTGCTATCACCGCGACCGGCGCGGACTCGAAGCCATCACCAGCGGCCTCGACAGCATCAACCTGATCTCGGACGAAAAAGTCCGCGAACTTTCCAGCCTGAACGGCATGCTCTATGAGTTCCTGCCCCCTGAGGACCAGCGCGTCTCGGAAGATCGAGTCCATCATCACGTCATCCTGAAGGCCGACGTGCGCGACTCCTCGATCTTGACGCGCTCCCTGATGGAAAAGGGCATGAACGCGGCGTCCTACTTCAGTCTGAATTTCTACGAGCCGGTCAACAAATTGCTGACCAAGTACAACGCCGGCAAAGTTTTTCTCGAAGGGGACGCCATCATCGTCTCGTTACTGGAACGCGAAGGCGAAGCTATGTTGGCGGTGAGCCGAGCCTGCGTACTGGCATGGGAAATTCTGAGCCTTGTGCGCGGTTACAACGAATTGCTGGAGCGATCCGGACTGCCGCAGATGGAACTTGGCCTCGGCATCGCCTATCAGGATTCCGCGCCTCTCTATCTGATGGACGGCGATCATCGCATCATGATCTCCGACGCGATCAACGAGAGCGACCGCCTTTCCTCCTGCAACAAGCGGGTCCGCAAAAAGCTCGCGCCCGATGCGGGCCTGTTCCGTGTTTACCGTTTGCAGATCAGCGCCAACGCAGATTCTGACGGCGGTTCCAGTTCCGACGACATCACCATGAACTACAACGTGGGAGGAATTTGCCTGAGTGAGCCGGCATTTGAAAAGCTGCGACAGGAAATTTCTCTCGCACCCTGGAAAGTTAATCTTAAAAGCACCACCTCAGAAAAGAAGTGGCTCGACGATCAGGGAGAACTCCTGGTCGGCACCGTGCCTCTCGCCAACGGAGCGTTTCGCAAGATTGCGATTCGAAAGAGCCGCGTCGCGCAGGTGGATGTTCGCGATTTTTCTCTTCTGCACTGGACGGACCGTCGCTACTACGAAGTCTGCGCCGATCCTGCTCTCTATGCAGCACTGCCGGGAGAGAAAACGGCTGCAGAAGGCCAGAAGTAACCCGCCCGCGGAAGTGCGGCGTCTCCGCCGCTAGAACCCTGAAACATCACACTTCATTTGTCAGCAATCTTTAACAATCAGTTGACAATGCCTGCACATCCCAACTGCCCCTGCACTACTCCAATGACGTAGCTGTACGAAATTGAATCTCAGCTCATTCATCCGAGTTGCACGACAGCGATTTCCTACACAACCTAAATTTAAGGAGTAATGCAATGAAGAGAAACTTGCTTGCAGCAAGCATCGCCTTGACAGTCACTATCGGTTCGATTGGGCTGGTCCCACTCGCGGCAGCAAACGATAGCACCAGCTTCAACATGGTCAAATCCGCCGGTGCCGCACCCTGCCTTAGCACCGCAGCTCGTGGACGGGTCACGATCAGCAGTCTGGGATCAGTGCAGAATATGCACGTTGAAGTGTTCGCCCTCCCCGCAAATACGGATTTCACCTTGTTCGTCATCGACACTCCGAAAGCGCCATTCGTTCCTGCGTGGTACCAAGGCGACCTGACGACCAACGCCAAGGGCAACGGTGTCGTAGACGTGACTGGAATCTTCAATAGCGAAACGTTCATCCTGAACCCCGGCGCCCCCGCGGTGCCAGTCGCACTGAATCATCTCGGGATCTGGTTTGCCGATCCGGTACAGGCGGGCGCTGTCGGATGTCCGAACAGTACTACGCCGTTCGATGGAGACCACGTTGCGGGTATCCAGGTTTTGAACACCAGCAACTTTGCAGACGACAGGGGACCACTGCGCCGGGCCCAATAAGCCGGTGGCCAGAGTTTTGCGGCTTCGAGGCTTAAGAGGTCGCAAACGCAGTCCTTTCGAAGAGCGGAGTTTCCGAACGGGGAACTCCGCACAACCTTCAGTTTCTCAACACAGTTCGAGGAGGCGTGACGCTTGAGCCCGAAGATTTCGTTTCTCTGCGCTATCGTTTGTTTAACGGGAGCATTCCTAGGTTGTGGCGGCGCATACAAGTCCGCGTCCGTGCAGTCCGGCCCTGGCTTTCAGCAGGCCAACCTGGTCTCCGACGTTGCCGGCAAAGCGGCCCATACTGACCCGTCGCTGATCAATCCTTGGGGAATTGCTTTCATGCTCGGGCAGTCATTTTTCATCGCTGATAACAAATCCGGCGCGGCCAGGGTCTACGACGCTTCAGGAACGAAGGAGATCCCGTTGGGTTTCGTCATCCCACCTCCGGCGGGAGGGGCGGTTCCTTCTGCGCCCACCGGCGTGGTCTTCAATCCGATTGCGGAGGACTTTGTCTTCCGCGATAACCCCGCGCAATTTGTATTTGCCACCGAGGACGGCACGATTTCGACCTGGTCCACAAACAATGGCGGTTTTCCGACCAGCGCATCCCTGGCAGTGGACGAATCCGCCAGCGGCGCAGTCTATAAGGGACTCGCCATTTTGACTCCCGACTGCTGCCGCGAATTTCTGGCGCTCACGGACTTTCACAATGGAATCGTGGCCACTTTTGGCGTTGTCTTCGAGAGGATCGCAACACTGGGAACATTCACGGATCCGGATCTCCCTCAGGGTTACGCACCATTCAACATCCAACAAATCGGGACCGAAGTGTTCGTGACCTACGCAGTGCAGGATGACGCCAAGCACGACCCGATCGTTGGTCCCGGCAATGGCATCGTCGATGTTTTCGACCAGGAGGGCGTTTTTCTGCGCCGGTTTGCGTCGAATGGTCCATTGAACGCGCCCTGGGGTGTGGTCCAGGCCAGTTCCAGCTTCGGTCCTTTCAGCAATGACATTTTGATCGGCAACTTCGGCGACGGGACGATCAATGCCTTCGACCCAGCCACCGGGAGTTTTCTCGGCCAGCTGGCAGATGGATCGGGCAAAGTAATTGTCAATCCTGGATTGTGGGCATTGGTGTTCCGCAACGACGGCGGCGGCGATCGCAACACTCTCTACTTCACCGCCGGTGCAGCCAACGAGAAACATGCGCTGTTCGGCGCAATCTCTTTCCACAATTAGCTAGAGCCGCTACCGGAAGGGGATCGCGCAAGGCCTGAGCACCGAACTCGTCCCCCTCGCGCACGCCGGGCTTATCCCCGGCTAACACAATTCATCCTTAGGCCTTGGCATGCATCTCATGGAAAGCGGGCTTCTGAAACGGGCGGCCCGCCGGGCGTTATAATCCGCTTAAGGCAGTTTGTGTTTTTTGGGGGTTCCTTCCATGAGCAGTGCCCAGACTCTCGGCGAGTTGCGCGAAAGTCCTTTCTCCGAACAGCGCCTCGCGTCCCGTAGAGTCAAGGACGAACTGCGCGAGAACCTGATGACGCGGTTACGCGAAGGCGGCCCGATTTTTCCCGGCATCGTTGGATACGACGATACGGTGGTGCCGCAGATCGTGAATGCTGTCCTGTCGCGGCACAATTTCATCCTGCTCGGTTTGCGCGGACAAGCGAAAAGCCGCATCCTGCGGGCTCTGGCTACGCTCCTCGATCCCGAGATGCCGTACGTTGCGGGCTGCGAAATTCATGACAATCCCTATGCGCCGATCTGCCGGCGTTGCCGCGAACTGGTTGCACGCGAAGAAGAAGCGACTCCTATCGCCTGGCTCACGAGCGAGCAGCGCTACGTGGAAAAACTGGCTACGCCCGACGTGACGATTGCCGACTTAATCGGCGACATCGATCCCATCAAGGCGGCGCGGGGCGGACACGAATTTTCCAGCGAATTTACCGTGCACTATGGACTGCTGCCGCGCGCCAATCGCGGCATCTTCGCGATCAACGAATTACCCGACCTGGCAGGCAAGATTCAAGTCGGCCTGTTCAACATCATGCAGGAAGGTGACGTACAGATTAAGGGCTACCCCATTCGCCTGCCGCTCGACGTTGCCATCGTCTTCAGTGCGAATCCCGAGGACTACACGGCGCGCGGCAAGATCATTACGCCGCTCAAGGACCGCATCGGATCTGAGATTCGGACGCATTATCCAGCGACAGTCGAAGAAGGTATCGCGATTACTGCGCAGGAAGCGTGGGTACAGCGGGACGGTGTGAAGCTGCACATCCCGAAATATGTGCAGGAAGTGATTGAGCGGATCGCGTTCCTCGCTCGCGACGACAAGAAAATCGACAAGCGCTCGGGCGTCAGCCAGCGCCTGCCGATCTCGGCGATGGAGAATGTAATTTCGAATGCGGAACGGCGCGCGCTGACTCACCAGGAGACAGTGATCGTCCCGAGAATCAGCGACATTTACGCGGCGCTTCCCGCGATCACTGGCAAGCTGGAACTGGAATACGAAGGCGAAATGAAGGGCGCGGATTTCGTCAGCAGGGAACTGATCCGCGGCGCGATTGCGAAAGCTTTTGATGGCTATTTCAAGAACAACGAGATGAATCAGATCGTGCAATGGTTCGATCTCGGCGGTGAGATACAACTTACCGACTCGGCCGGCGCCAGCGAAGCACTGACGTCGTTACGCGGGATCCAGGGGCTGATGGACAAGATCATCAAGGTGAACGTAGGCCCGAAGGACACGGCGGAGAAACAGGTGTCGGCAGCGGAGTTCATCCTGGAAGGCCTGCACGCCCACAAGCGCATTGGCCGGAACGAAGAGCGAGTCTTCGGCGCGGGAGAAAAGCAGCCGCATCCGAAGAAGAACGAAAAACCGATTCAGGACGAAGACGATCTGCCGTTTCGTCCGAGAAAACAGTTTAACTAGAACCGTCGTTCGGCGTTCGTCCTTCGCAAAAAGTGATTGGCGAACGACCAACGACAAGCGACCAACGACGTCCCTATGCGCCGCATTCGATATTCCAAATACGTTCCCGATCCAGCCGGAGATATCAGCCTGGAGGAATTGCTGGGCGCGCTTTCGGACTACCTGCTGCGCAGCGGATACCAGGAAAACATGTGGTACGAGATGCCCGAGGGGGAGCAATCCATGGACGCCCTGCGGCGCGCCATCGAGCAGGCGCTACTCAACGGCGACCTGTTTGATGAAGAAATGCGCGACCGTCTCGACCAGATGCAGATGGAAGGAGACCTCGGCGAACTGATCGAACAGCTCATCCAGCGCATGCAGGAGGAAGATTACATTTCGATCGACCAGCCACACGATCCGGCGAAGAATTCGAGCGTCGGCGGGCAGGTTGGAGAATCACAGCAGCAGGCAAAATTCGAGATCACCGACAAGAGCCTCGATTTCCTCGGATTCAAGGCATTGCGCGATCTCATGGGATCGCTGGGAAAGTCCAGCTTCGGCCGCCACGACACGCGTGACATGGCAACCGGAATCGAGACCAGCGGATCGTCCAAGACCTATGAGTTCGGAGACACGCTCAATCTCGACATCACGGCCACGCTCTCGAACGCGATCCAGCGCGAAGGGTTGGAATTGCCGCTGAACATCGAGTATCGCGACTTGCAGGTGCATCAGTGCGAATACCAGTCTTCGTGTGCGACGGTGCTGATGCTCGATTGTTCGCACTCCATGATCCTGTATGGCGAAGATCGCTTCACGCCCGCAAAGAAAGTTGCGATGGCGCTTTCGCATCTGATTCGAACGCAGTATCCGGGGGACTCGCTGTCGCTCGTGCTCTTTCATGATTCCGCGGAAGAAGTTCCGCTTTCGCAACTGGCGCGCGTGAAGGTTGGTCCTTATTACACCAACACCCGCGAGGGCCTGCGGATGGCGCAACGCATTCTCGACCGGCAACGCAAGGACATGAAGCAGATCGTCATGATCACGGACGGTAAGCCGTCCGCGCTCACGCTCGAAGATGGGCGCATCTACAAGAACGCCTTCGGCCTCGACCCGCTGGTCGTCAGCCAAACGCTGGAAGAAGTCTCCAAATGCAAACGCGCCGGTGTGCTGATCAACACCTTCATGCTAGCGTCCGATTACGGGCTGGTGCAGTTCGTGCAGAAGGTGACGGAGATGTGCCGCGGCAAAGCATACTTCACCACGCCGTATACGCTGGGGCAGTATCTGCTGATGGACTACATGTCGCGCAAGACTAAGACAATTCACTAGCCAGAGATTTTTCCTTCGAGTGCGCTTCTTAGAACTGTCATTCTGAGCCGTCCGGAGGCGGAGCCGAGGACGAGCGAAGGATCCGCTTTCCTCGCGTTCGCCGAGGCAGCAGGTCCTCCACTTCGCGAAGGATGACAGTTTCAGTACGGGGCAAAGGCATGGCAGGCGCCGATTTAATGCGTAGATATCGAGAGACGCCTGGCAATTCGAACTCTCTTGATTCATCACAAATTCACAGTGACCCCGCGCACATCCCTGCAATGGGAAATGCGGTAGGCTGATTCCACTCCCAGGGCCGCTACCGGTCCATTCCTTCCAGAAATGATGTGGTATGTCTGCATTCAGAAGAATTTCTCTGCTGGCATTCGTTTGCCTGGCGAGTTTTTGCGCTGGGCAGGTCTTCGATCCGGCCGATGTGACGCGCGTGCTCGGTCCACACTGGCGGCACATGTCTCGCGCCTCGGGGACGGTCTTTACCGGGACTGTGATCAGTGTTGCCGCCGAACCAACCGGTAAGCAGAATCCGCTGCCCATTGCCGTCATCAGGTTTCGGGTGAATGAGGCGATTGTCGGTGTCCAGCCGGGTCAGACTATCGCGATCAGGGAGTGGGCCGGAGCGTGGTCGATGCATCGCGCGATGAGTCCGGGAGAGCGGTTGCTCATCTTCCTCTACCCGCCGAGTCGCATGGGATTGACGAGCCCGGTGGGCGGGAGACAGGGACAGGTAGTGCTCAACGCACGCGGCGACCTGATCATGTCGTCACTCCCAGAATTCGAGGCCAGCGAAAAGGAGAATCCGCCAATCGCCGTACTGAAGCGCTGCTCCGCAAGGAATCAGGAGCGTGCGGACTGTGCACCCATCAGCCACTTTCACCGAATCACCTTGCAGCAACTGGCACGGGCGATCCGCAACGCTCACGGAAAATAAGGAGCACGCATGCTCTTACGAACTTTGTCGATTTGCGTTCTGGTGCTCTGCACCGTTGTTCCGGCCACCGCCGGAGGGCCGGCCTACGTCGCCGGCGCCGGATTTGATCCCGCAACCAAGGGTCAAACGATCATTTGGGCTGGCGGAAATCTGCAATATTTCACGGACCAGGGCGACTTGAGTCCCATCCTCACCGGTGAACAAGCCGACGTTCTGGTTGCAGACGTATTCACGCACTGGACCACAATTCCCAGCGCTGCCGTCTCCGCCACTTTCGCCGGACACCTGGCTGAAGACGTCAGCAGCGCCAACGTCATCGGTTTTCCTGACGGCACCTACTCGATTCCGGATGACATTCAACCCGCCGCAGTTGCGACGCCGCTCGGAATTGTGTATGACGTCGACGGCACAGTTACAGATGCGCTGCTGGGCGCGGGCGCCGGCAGCCAGGACTTTTGCTTCAACAACGCTGTCTACGGAGGACCAGACGATTTCAGTTTCGACGCGCATCTTGTGCATGCACTGGTGGTGATCAATGGCGTCAGCGTTGCCGATACTTCAAAGCTGCCCGACGTTCGTTACCGGCTGACACGCACGCTTGGCCGCGTGCTGGGTCTGGGATGGGCGCAGGCGAATCTGAATGTGATCACGCGCAACCCAATTCCTGCTCCCGACGACTTCCAGGGTTTTCCAGTCATGCATTTTCTCGATCCCATCGCCTGCGTGCCGATCAATATCTGCTATCCCGACGCCGAAGTGCCGAAGATGGATGACCGCGCTGCCATGGCGAGACTCTATCCGGCGAATGCGAGTACGGCTAGGATTCACGGCAGCGTGTTCTTCACGGACGCCGCCGGAAACGCCGCGCAGCCGATGCAGGGCCTAGACGTAGTCGCGCGTCGCATCGAGTCTGGCCAGCCGTCGCGTAGGTTTGTTGCGACGTCAGTTTCTGGATTCACTTTCCGCGGTAACGCCGGCAACACGGTGAACGGTTTCGTCGACGTCAAGGGCTTGCCTTTTGATTATTTCGGATCCAACGATCTGGCAGTCGAGGGCACCTTCGAACTTGCCGGACTCGAAATTCCAAACGGCAGCAGCGCCCAGTATCAGCTCAGCGTCGAGTCTCTTGATGCGAATTGGTCAGAGGGGGTGAGGCCGTATGCGCCTGCACAGGTCGCGTCGTCCGGTTCGTTCACTCCCGTGGTGATTACGGTTCAGCCGGGGTCCGACATCGCGCAGGATGTGTTGATGCGGGCCAGTGCAATCGCGCAGGTTGATCGCGCGAGCGGCAGTTCCTACGCAAACCCGGTGAATCTTCCTCAAGGGGGAGGATGGGGTGCATGGCTTTCGGGCTACGGAGTCGCCGATTGGTTGCAGTTCACCGCGCAAGGCAATCGGACAGCGTCCGTAACCGTAACTGCTCTCGACGAACTCGGGAATCCCACGCAGAACAAGCTTGCGCCGGTGATTGGCATATGGCCGTTGAGTGATCAGAGCGGTGGTCCTGCTCCGGCCGCCACTCCGGTAGCTTTCAACACGTTAGTTCCGGCGACAACTCGACTCGACGCGCAGTTCACTTCAGGCGGTACCTTCCGGCTGGGTGTCGCGGACTTTCGAGGCGACGGGCGTCCGGACTATTTTTATTCCGCCAACGTTCTCTACTCGGACACCATCACTCCGGCGCGGGTCAGCTTGCGCGGCGGCCCGGTCACGCTCCATGGATTCGGGTTCCATCCCGGATTACAGGTCACCGTCGGATCGGCCAGCGGCACGATGCTTTCTGTCCTCGCGAACGATCTGCAGGCTACGTTGCCGGCGGTCAATCAGGATGGAGTGGCATCAGTAAGCGTCAATGATTCTGCGAGTGGCGGCTTCTCGCTGATGACGGACGCCGTAACTTACGGCGCAGCTTCGACCGACCTCCTCCTTCTGTTGGAGGGAACTGAGCCGTCCACACCGATCGGAGCCGAAGCTGCAAATCCGATCCGCGTACGGGTCGTGGCAGCGGATGGAAAGACGGCTGTCGATGGCGCGACCGTAACCTGGTCGACAACCAATGGCGCCAGTCTTTCCGCGTGCGGCGGGGCGTCGAGCTGCTCCGTGCTCAGCGATCAGGCTGGGTTCGCGTCGACCCAGGTGACTCCTGCCGCCACGGGGACGAGCGTCATCACAGCTGCGCTTGCTCCCGCTTCGTATACGCCGCCGCAGTCGAAAACGGCGAGCGTGATGGGGACGGCGTCCGCGGTTGACCTGGCGGCAGTGGCGCCGACGAAATGGGTGGCACAAGGTGCAACGATCGATGTTCCGATCACTGTGCGCTTGCTCGACATGGGAGCGCCCATCAGCGGCATCGTCATCAATTTCAGAGTTTCCAAGGGAGCGGGCAGCCTGTCGTCCCCTACCGGCACGACCGGCAACACTGGATTCGCGTCTACGACGCTTCATCTCGCCAACCATGCTTCGGATGTGCAGGTGACGGCCTGCGTCGCTCCGAACAACACGCCGTGCCAGACGTTCACAATGTTCGCCACGCCCGCATCGAGTTGGAGAATCGAAAATGTCAGCGGGACAACGCAGGTGATCGTTGCAGGCCAACCATTTCAGGCAATGGCACTGCGCATCACGGATAGCGCGTCGCCCGCGAATCCGGTGATGGGCGCGAACCTGGTCTTCGACGTCACCATTGTCCGTATACCGAAAGACAGTGGAGGAGGCGGAGGCGGGGATGACGGAGGCGGTGGGCGCGGCGGCCACGGAGGAGGGTCGCCGATCATTCTCGGAACCTATGAAGTGAAAGTTGCTACCGCAGACGGTGGAATTGCGAGTTGGGTGCCGAATGTCGCCGGTGTTCAGGGATATTGCGACCTGATGATTGCGCTCACCGCTGGAATGGCGTCGTCGCAGTTTGACTTACAAGTTGTGGAACCCATGGGAGGCTTGGGCGGGAAGTAGCTCCGCTCTACCGTAGCGACGGGGCTTGCCCCGTCTCCGCCGACCGCCTCTCAATTTTTATTCTTTCCATCAAGGACAATTCATCGTTGTGGTCCCGAGCACAGTCTTCACTGGCGGGAGAGGGATTTTTACGGGGATATTCGGGTCGGCAGGCGCGTAAGCGAGAATCGTGAATGTTCCCGAGACTCCCGCTCGGCACTGCGCAAGACCAGTCTGATCGATGGTCGGACCAGACTCTCCATGAGGAAGATAGACGACCCACATCACAGGCAAAGGAGAAACGGAGGTTGGCGCCTGGTTGAAATGACCCGTCGAAACAAACTGAACGGAGTCAATTAAGGAAGAAGCGGAAATGTCGATGGACAGCAGTTGTCGCGGATTGCTGCTTCCGCACCCAACGGCGACTAAGAGCAAGCTTAATACTAGAGCGAATCCAAATCGCGTCACGGAGTCCCCCATGCGGCAATTGTGTTCAGGGCCCGAGCGTGCAGGTTACAACGGATGCGATGCGCATCGGTGCGGGTAAGTTGTCTACCCGGCCGACGCGCGGCAATCATTTCTTCGTCCACTGATCGATCCAGTCGTTGACCGTCTTATACCAGAGCTGCGAATTCTGCGGCTTCAGGACCCAGTGGCCTTCGTCGGGGAAGTAGAGCATCTTCGACGGCACGCCCATGGTTTGCAGCGTGGTGAAAAGTTGGAAGCCTTCGCTGACGTCGAGCCGGTAGTCGAGCTGTCCGTGGACGACCAGCGTCGGCGTCTTGAAATTCTTGGCGTACTGGTGGGGAGACCATTTCTGATAACTGGCGCGGTTGTCGAAGGGCGTGCCCTTGAACTCCCAGTTGTTGAACCAGAGTTCTTCCGTCGTACCCCAGGCCGACTCGGCGTTGAACATGCCATCGTGCGATACCAGGCACTTGAAGCGATCGGTGTTGCCCATGATCCAGTTGATGGCGTATCCGCCGTAGCTTGCGCCCAGCGCGCACTCGCGGTCTTTGTTGATGAACGGGTACGTCTTCTCCGCGTAGTCGAGGCCCTTCATCAGGTCTTCAAACGGAGCGCCGCCCCAGTCACCGTTGATGGCGTCGATGAACTTCTGTCCGTAGCCCGTCGAGCCGTGGAAGTTGATCATGATGACCACGTATCCGCTGGCGGCAAAAAGTTCGGGATTCCAGCGATAGCTCCAGTCATCTCCCCAGGCGCCCTGCGGGCCACCGTGGATGAGGAACTTCACGGGATACTTCTTGCTGGCGTCGAAGTTCGGCGGCTTGACGAGGAAGCCTTGGACCTTGTCGCCGTTCGCGCCGGGGAACCAGAAGGTCTCGAGCGGGGACATGGCGACTTGGGAGAGGACGGCGTCGTTGAGGTGGGTGAGCCTGAAGTTAGGATCTTGGCTGCTGCAAATATCGCCACTGTTTTCGCCGCAGTGAGGCGTGCGAACGACAATCATCGGGCTCTTATACAACTCCGACGGAGCGGTTATCGACATTTGCGTATAAAGAAGAAACTTGTCGTCTTTCGTGATAACGAGGTCGTCGTCATAGCCGTGTAAGGAGGTCTTCACGACACCCGGCTTCACGAAGTCTAGTTCCGTGTAATAAACACGGGCACTTCCATTCTCCTCGGCGGCGAAGAAAAGCCACCTCGACCCCCACCACGTATATGTTCCGACCCATTGATCGAAGCCCTCCGTCAGATTCTTCTTCTCCCCCGTCTTGCGGTCGTACAGCATCAGCCGAAAGCGGTCGCTCTCGTACCCCGGTCTCGACTGGGCGCGGTAGGCGATGTACTTGCCATCGGGCGAATAGAGCGGCGTCGAGTCGCTGGCGGGATTGTCAGCGGTGATGTTCTTGGCCTGCCCGCCCGTCACCGGGACGGTCCAGAGGTCGTTGTTTGTGGACGTAGCTTCGACTTTGTCGTGATTCGAAGTGTAGGCAATCTCCTGCCCGTCGGGCGAGAATGCGTAGTTGTCCTGTCCGCCGAGTGAGAACACAGGCGAATCGTAGTCGCCGGGAGTGAGGTCGCGGGCGCGCGCTGCCTCCATACCGATGGATTGCGTTATTGGTGTTTCAGTCGGAGCCGCAGCCGCGAAGATGTGAGTGCGCTTGCCCTCCTTGTATGCATTCCAATGACGATAGAGCAGGCGGTCGAAGATCAGCGCCTTGACCTTCGACCTGCTGGCTTCATCCAGCTTTTTCTCGTTGCAAGCCCCTGCTTCGGCAGGTGTCCCCGTGCACTCCGGATAGACGTCAGAGATGAAGATGATGTTCTTGCCATCCGGGGACCAGAGTTCGCCGGAGGCCTCAGTGGTCAGCCAAGTCAGCATCCATGTGCCAGTAACCGTCCCTTTTGCAGTATCAAAGTCGGCGATCCACACTTGCGAACCATGCTGTTTGTTCGAGAGAAACGCAAACCGTTTCCCGTCCGGGGCCCAGCGCGGACGGTCGCCATCCTGGTCGGGGATGAGGATGCGCTCTGCTGGTGTGGAGGCGGGGCTTTGCCCCGCCGGGACGGGTCGAAGACCTGTCCCCACACTGCCCGCCAGCGGGACGATCCAGATGTGTGGTGTCTTCTTATTGGTGGCGAGATCGACATCGACCACGCTGAAGAGCACCCACTTTCCATCCGGCGACGGCACCGGCTCGCCGACGCGCTTCAACTTCATCATGTCTTCGAAGGTGAAGGGGTGCTTGGCTTGAGAAAAACAGGGAAGAGTAAAGAGGAGGATTGCAAAAATCAGACGGCGCATACGTGATCTCCGCGGAACACGAGAGTTTACACCTAAGGTCGAAGTGAGGTCAGAGGTTTGAGGCGAGAGGTCAGAGGTGAAAGCCTAAAGAAACTGTCATCCCGAGCGAAGCGAGGGATCTGCATCTGGCCGGCGAACTGCAGATCCCTCGCTTCGCTCGGGATGACAGTTTTTTAAGGGGGTTAACCTCTGCAATCCGACCTCAGACTTCTGACCTTACAGAAGACCTCTGACTTACAGACCATCCAGCATCGCCGTCATCTCCGACTGCGCGTGGGCATTGCCGGTGCGGCGTGCGGAAGTGATGCCGTCTACCAGCATTCTTTTTGCTTCGTCGATGCGGCCGACTTTTTCGAGGGTCTGGGCGGCCATGAAGTATCCGGGGACGTAGTCGGGATTTTTCTCGATCAGGGTCTTGAATTCCTGCAAAGCTTCTTCGATCTTCCCGCAGTTGGAGTATTCCATCGCGAGGCCGTAGCGTGCAAAGGCGTCGGCGGGATCGGTGGCGAGAATTTCAGTGAGTAGGGCGATGCGGTCCATAGTGAAAAGAAGGTCTCAGGTCTTAGGTGTCAGGTCTCAGGCATTAGATTAACAGCCAATTGCTCAATGCCAGGTGCCAATCCCCGCGCTACAATATCGTTTCTCTTGGAGATCGCGACTTGGCTTGTCCCTATTTTGTGCCGCTTGAGATTTTGAATGACGGCTCATGGCTCCATCCTGCGCGATTGCCGCTGGGAGCGGGATGGAACGGGCAATGTTGTGCCTCGCACGATGCGATGACCCCGTCGGATCATGCTTTGCACCAATTCTGCAATCTGGGAAATGCGGCCGCCTGCCCGAGTCTTCCACGCGAGCGCGAGTGGGATGCGGTTCGCTTCTCGGTGGCACGTGCAGGTGCTGAACAGATCACGCTCTGGTATGTGTGCGAGTTAGGGCACGCACCGGTCGAACATGGAAAGCTGGTTTTCGATACGATCCAAGGGCATTGGTCTGATCCTCACGCCGACGCGCGTGTGCAGCGGCTTGCGGACTGCTATCTTGCAACCTATCGTATGCGCAAAGACACCGGACAGAACGTTGCGTAGGCGGAGCATCTCGTGGCCGAAAAATTTATGACCATTCACGATCCAACCCGTCCTCGTCCTGTCGGCGACTCGAAGTCTGAGATGACCGAGATCGTGCTTCCCAACGATGCCAATCCCCTCAACGCTCTCGTTGGCGGACGTCTCATGCATTGGATCGATCTTGCGGCCGCGATGGCAGCGCATCGGCACTCGCGACAGTTCGTCGTGACGGCTTCGGTCGATCATCTGGACTTTCTGGTTCCGGTGCGCGTGGGAGACATCGTGATCCTGCGCTCGTCGGTTAATCGCGTGTTCAATACGTCCATGGAAGTGGGCGTGAAGGTATGGGTCGAGAACTATCACACGGAAACGAACCAGCACGTGAGTTCCGCGTATCTGACGTTCGTCGCGGTTGATGGCACCGGTGGCAAGAGACTTCCTGTGGCTGCCGTCATTCCCGAGACTGCCGAGGAGAAGCGGCGCTATGAAGACGCGCTGCGGCGCCGCGAATTGCGCCGCTCCGAGCATGCACGGAGGACGAAGTCGCAGTGCTGAAATAATGTGATGGGCGTCACAGTCGGCAATTGCTCGTTACTTGATAATCGACCATTCGGCGACCCCCGGGGCTGTAGCTCAAGATCCTAGTGAAATCTGATTCCCGAGTTCTTCTATGGACAGTGCACTCCTTATCCACCGCATCCATTTTGCATTCACCATTACCTTCCACTATCTCTTTCCGCAGCTGACGATGGGTTTGGCGCTGCTGATCGTTGTCCTGAAAACGATCGCGCTCCGGCGCAAAGATCCGGCGTACAGCGAGGCTGCTCGTTTCTGGGCGAAGATTTTCGGTATCAACTTCGTCCTGGGAGTGGTGACGGGTATTCCGATGGAATTTCAGTTCGGAACAAACTGGTCGCACTTCTCCCGCTTCGCTGGCGGCGTGATCGGGCAGACCCTGGGCATGGAAGGCATGTTCGCCTTTTTCCTCGAGTCTGCATTTCTCGGCCTGTTCCTTTACGGTGAAAAGAAGTTGAGTCCCGTCGCGCACTGGTGGTCGGCGGTCGCGGTGTTTATTGGTTCGTGGCTGTCGGGATACTTCATCGTAGCGACCGACGCGTTCATGCAATATCCCGTGGGCTATTTCGTTGCCGCGGACGGCTCCGTACAGCTCTCCAGCTTCTGGGCACTCGTGTTGAATCCCTGGGCGGCCTGGCAGTATTCCCACACCATGATGGGAGCGGCGATCACCGGAGCGTTCGTGATGGCGTCGGTGGGCGCATTTTATTTGCTGGGCAATAAATTCACCGAGCATGCCCGCATCTTCGTCAAAGTCGGAGTCGTTGCGGGCTGCGTGTTCAGCATCCTGCAGGCATTCCCCACCGGAGACGGCCAGGGCAGGATGGTCGCTACTTACCAGCCCGCAACGTTAGCCGCGATGGAAGGACTATTTCAAAGCCAGCGTAGCGCACCGATCGTGCTCATGGGCCAGCCCAATGACCAGCAAGGGAAGATCGACAATCCCGTGGAAGTTCCGGGCATGCTGAGTATGTTGACCTACAAGCGCTGGAACGCGCACGTGCGGGGACTCGACGATTTTCCCAAACAGGATTGGCCGGATAACATCCCGCTTCTCTACTACAGCTATCACATCATGGTGGGACTGGGGACGGCTTTCATTGCGATCATGGCAGTGTCCGCCTTCCTGCTGTATGGCGATCGTCTTTACAAAACCAGGTGGATGCTCTGGATTCTCCTGCTGTCGCTGCCTTTCCCCTACATTGCAAATACGGCCGGCTGGATGACCGCTGAACTCGGGCGTCAACCGTGGCTGGTGTATGGATTGATGCGCACCGCGGACGGCTACTCTAAAACGGTGTCGGCAGGGAACGGAATGTTTACCCTGCTTGGATTTATGGGCCTCTATACCGTGCTCGGTATTCTTTTCCTGTTTCTGATGCGACGGGAACTGGAGACTGGGCCGGGCGGCGAGATCAAGCCGGCAATCCTGCACGGCAAGGAGGCAAAGTAGATATGCCAACCCTCTGGTATTGGATTGTCGCAGTGATGGTCACCGCCTACGTCGTCCTGGACGGCTTCGATCTGGGCGCGGGCGCAATTTACCTTGCCGTCGCCAAGACCGATGAAGAGCGCCGCCGAGTGCTGGCCTCGATTGGGCCGGTGTGGGACGGCAACGAAGTCTGGCTGCTGGCAGCGGGCGGCACACTGTATTTCGCGTTCCCGCAACTCTACGCATCCAGCTTCAGCGGCTTCTATCTGCCTCTGCACATGGTTCTCTGGCTGCTGATCCTGCGCGGTATCGGCATTGAATTCCGCGCCCATGTCCGCAACCCTGTCTGGCAGAATTTCTTTGACGTTGTGTTCAGCGGTGCCAGTATCCTGCTGACCATCTTCTTCGGAGCTGCGCTGGGAAACGTTGTGCGCGGTGTGCCGCTCGATGCCACCGGATATTTCTTTGAACCACTGTGGACGAACTTCTTTAACCTCGGTCCACAAACCGGCATTCTGGATTGGTACACGGTGCTGATCGGAGTGCTGGCGCTGGTGACACTGGTTGCTCATGGATCGCTCTATGTTGCGGTCAAGACCGATGACGATCTCGGCCGACGCGCGAAAGGCGTGGCGCTATTGTGCTGGCCCCTGCAATTTTTCCTGACAATCGTCAGCCTGGTGGCGACCTACTTTATTCGTCCCGAGGTGATGAACAACTACGACAAACACAAGATTGGCCTGTTGGTTCCGGTATTGGTGTTCGGATGTCTCGCGGTGCTGTTGTGGGCAAATCCCAAAGGCAAGGAAAAGCTCGCGTTCATCGCATCCAGCCTTTACATCACGGGGATGCTGGTAGGCGCGGCGTTTGCGCTTTATCCCGTAGTGTTGCCGGCACGCGACCGGCAATTCAGTCTTACGATTCACAACACTGCCGCGGGAAATCACGGCCTCAGCGTCGGCCTGGCCTGGTGGACGATCGGCTTCGTGCTGGCGACTGCGTATTTCGTATTTCTCTACCGTATGTTTCGTGGAAAAGTTCAGGCGGGAGAAGGACACTACTAGCAATCAGCATTCAGCACTCGGATTCCTTTATGCTATGCCGGACGGAACCGCTGACGGCTGATTGCTGAGTGCTTTTCACCCATGACCAACTCTCTCCAGAACAAAACCATTCTTCTAACTGGGGCCGGTACCGGGATCGGCCGTGCTTGTGCATTGGCGTTCGCTCGCGAAGGTGCGAGCTTGGCCCTGGTTGGACGCCGTCGAGAAAAACTTGAAGAGGTTGCGAAAGCGTGTGGTGGATCTCCGCTGGTAGTTCCGGCGGACCTCTCGCGGAAGTCTGAGATTGAACGCGCGGTAGCGGAAACGGCTGCGCGTTTCGGGCGCATCGACGTCCTCGTCAACAACGCCGGCATTCTGTTCCCCGGTACGGCCGAGCAGATCACAGAAGAACAGTGGGATCAGACGTTTCAAGTGAATGTAAAAAGTGTCTGGCAGCTTTCCTGCGCAGTGTTGCCGCACTTTCGCAAGGCTGGTGGAGGCAACATCATCAACGTCGCTTCCGTGTTAGGGATCAACGGCGCACGCAACCGAGCTTCCTATTCGCCGTCGAAGGGTGCGGTAATTCTTCTCACCAAGTGCATGGCCATCGACCATGGGCACGAAAACATCCGGGTCAATGCGATCTGTCCTTCGTTTGTCGAGACTGATCTCACGGCGGCGTTTGTGAATGTCGCGCCCGACCCCGAAGGGCTGCGCCGTGAACGCATCGCCGTACATCCCATCGGGCGTCTCGGCAAGCCAGAAGATATCGCCGGACTGGCAGTCTATTTGGCAAGCGACGCCTCCAGTTGGGTGACGGGCGCCATCTATCCCGTGGATGGCGGGTACCTCGCGGTCTGAGCGTGCCTTCGCTCCCGTATAATCAAGAGAGTTTTTTCAAGAGAGGTCTTCATTGAGCGCTCATTCGCACGCCGGACAGCAGCAACCGACCCCACAACCGATACCGGGCGTTAACGCCATTGTTGCCGTGGGTTCCGGCAAGGGCGGAGTTGGCAAGACCACGCTCGCAGTCAGCCTCGCGCTGGTGCTGAGCAAGATGGGGCATCGTGTCGGCCTTCTCGACGCGGACGTGTACGGCCCGAACGTGCCGTTGATGCTTGGTACAGCGGAACAGCCAAAAGTTTTGGGCGACAATCGCATCGAGCCAGTGAGCGTGCATGGCCTCAAGGTGATTTCAGTCGGCTTCCTGAATCCCGGGGACAAACCGTTGATCTGGCGCGGACCGATGCTGCATTCGATCATCCGGCAATTTCTTGGGTCGGTGGAATGGGGCCTACTCGACTATCTGATCATCGACCTTCCTCCGGGAACCGGCGATGTTGCACTCTCGCTGATTCAAACGGTCCCGTTGACGGGTTCGATCGTAGTCTCGACGCCATCCGATGTGGCTTTGCAGGATGCGCGCAAAGCGATCGAGATGTTTCGCCAGATGAAGGTGGACATCGTCGGCATGGTGGAGAACATGAGTTACTTCGTGTGCCCGCATTGCCAGCACGAAGTTGATATTTTTTCCCGTGGCGGAGCCGAGAAGACTGCCGCTCAGTTCGATGTAGCTTTCCTCGGTAGCGTGGAACTCGATCCTGAAATTCGCAGGGCGGGAGACAGTGGTTCTCCGGCAGTACTCAAAGGCGAGGATTCGGCCCACGCGAAATCGCTCTACGCATTTGCCCGCAAGGTGGTGGAGCGGGTGGAAGAAGTTAAGGCCAGTAGTACCGCCAGCGTGGTCCAGATCCAATAACATTTTCTCTGTAACCTCCGCGACCTCTGTGGTTCACGCTTTCTCAACCACGGAGGTCAAAGGGGCACGGAGAAAACCGCATGACGACTCCAACCATCCCCGACTTTCTCTACGGCACCGCCTGGAAGGAAGACCGCACGGCGGCATTGACGGAGCTTGCGATCCGTACCGGCTTTCGTGCCATTGATACTGCAAACCAGCGGCGTCATTACTTCGAAGAGGGAGTTGGTCAAGGGTTGGCGGCTGCGTATCGCGGCGGCGTCGTGACACGCTCCGACTTGTTCTTGCAGACGAAATTCACCTACCAGCGCGGACAAGATCACCGGCTCCCCTACGATCCTGCGGCCAGTCTCGCGGTCCAGGTTGCGCAGTCGATGGCAAGTTCGCTCGAACATCTTGGAACCGACTACGTGGATAGCTACGTATTGCACGGCCCGTCGTCAGGTTATGGCTGGACGGAAGAGGACGCGGAAGTCTGGGAAGCGATGCGAAAAGAACGCGTTGCAGGACGCACGCGCCTTCTTGGAGTCAGCAACGTGTCTCTGCAACACCTCGAGCAGATGGCAGTCGCGCACTCTGAAGTCCCCACATTCGTGCAGAACCGATGTTTCGCCAGAACCGGCTGGGACCGCGACGTACGATCGTTCTGTCGTGAACGCAACATCATCTATCAGGGCTTCTCACTGCTCACGGCGAATACTGATGTACTGCGCCATCATCTGGTTGCAGATGCCGCCGTGCGCGCGAATGCCACGCTTGCCGAAGTTGTCTTCAGCTTCGCGCGTTCCGTAGGGATGTTGCCGATGACCGGGACCTCCAATGTCGACCACATGCAACAGGACTTGGCGAGCCGCGAACTTACCCTCCCGGTGGAGACGGTGCAGGC
The DNA here is from genome assembly GCA_016196065.1 of Acidobacteriota bacterium. NCBI lineage: Bacteria > Pseudomonadati > Acidobacteriota > Acidobacteriota bacterium. The sequence goes on from JACPYL010000010.1 coordinate 110,167, forward strand.
GATCGAGTCGCTGGCCGGATAATGGCGCTGCTAGGAAGCTCCTGTCCCCACAGCACGCATGGTCGTCGGCACCGAGACCATTACGTCTTCCGCGATCGTGCGGCGGCTGTGATAGTTCTTGAGCTTGGATTGAAGCGGCGCTGTAACCTGCTGACCTGTCGAAACCAATAGGGTTCCCTGGAATGTGCGCACATCCTGTTGGATGATCATGCCCGGAGACAGTTCCTGAATACGGCATTTCCGCTGCCCACTCTCTTCGGAATTGGGATCAAGTTCGACCAGGGCCTGAAAGAACGCCGGGCTGAAGTCCCGGTTTTGCAGGGCGAGAGTGTGGGCTGCTTCTGTTCTCGGCGTTTCCGAGTGAATGAGTTTTTCATAAGCCAGAGTCAGCCGCAGGATTTTCGCCCCCAATCGCATATCAGGCATAGCAGCGCCCGCAATGTCGGGGACAGGGCGGTCCTGGTGATCGATCATCCATGCGATTGGTTCGAGGCGCGGAATCTTCGAAAGCAGCTCCGCGGCGACGGTGGGGTGCGCGTCGTATTGTGCCTGCTCGTCTCCCGCGAGTGTTTCTCCGCGGTACACGGCGTCAATTGTCTCCGGAGACAGGGTCACGCATCCGAGCTGGGACAACATCGCGGCGACCTCATACTGCCAGGGGTTTGCCAGCTTCATCGCTCTCACGATGTGGTGGATGTAGCGGCGGGTGCGCTCGGCGCGGCTGAAGGCGGCGGGATTGATCAGACTGAGTACATCGGTGAGTACTTGAATGCTCCCGCTCAGGGTCTGCTCCAGCAGTTGTTTCTCCGCCGTAACCAACCGGTACTGCACGACCGCTGCCGTCAAGGTTTTTGCCATCACGTCGTGGGTACAAGGCTTGGTAAGGAAACGGAAAATGCTGCCTTCATTGATGGCATCCACCGCCGTGCCCATGTCGGAATTGCCGGTGAGCATGATCCGGATCGTATCCGGCCATTGCGCTCTGATCTTGCTCAAGAGCTGAATGCCATCCATGATCGGCATGCGCATGTCGGAAACTACGACCGCATAGGGCCCCTTCTCACCCGCCATCTTGAGGGCTTCCTGTCCGCTGTTCGCAATGTCCAAGGGGAACTCGCGGCCTAAGATGCGGCGGAATCCAGCGAGCAGGTTTGCGTCATCGTCGACCAGAAGTATCGTTTCAGCCATGTTGCTCCTCGGTGCGTTTGCTCTGGGGGGTGATCGCGCACTTTCCTTTAAGTCTCCATTTACAACAATCGGCATTGTTGGCTTAACCATTGAATTTGTGTGCAATTCCCGGATCAGGAACAGGGGAGTGGACGTGCAGTAATCGGAGTGGCGCACTTTGCCGATGATCCCTGCACCTCGCTTATGTCGCTGGCGTGGCATGGGACTTGAAATCGGGTGAAGGGGCGCTACCAGTGGTCAATGAATGCCTGTCGGGCGGAGATCAGCGGGGCTCGGATAACGGAAAACGGAGAGGGCGACACAGTGGTGACCTCCCCAATGTGCGCGCCTCTGGCTTCGTTCAGGCCGTGCTTCCTTTAGGCCTAGCCTTCGGACTGATCGTTGCCTTAGTGGTCTGGGTCGTCGATCAGGGCTCGCGCGGCGTGGGGCTAGCATCCGTTTGCGTAGTGCTCGGAGGTCTATTGGGCGCAGGCGTCGCGGCGGTGATCACAAAGCGCAGAATGCGAGTGGTCACGACGCGTCTGAGCGGTGAGCGGGAAACACTGAGGATGGCGTGCCAGGAGGCGGAGGTTTTTATCAATGCAGTTCCGTCCATTCTGATTGGCCTTGATCGTCAATCCGCGATCACTCGCTGGAATTCATCGGCGGCCCGTGTGTTCGGCTTGTCCGACACAGCAACGGTGGGGAAATCTTTGACCGACTGTGGCATCCATTGGCTACGGCCCGACATGCCCGACGAAATTCGGGCGTGGCTTTCTGGAAGCGAGGCCCGGCGTTGCGACCAGGCCCCATTTGAATTGAATGGTGAGTCCCGATTGTTGGGGCTCACCATCACACCCGTTCACGTCACTGACCAGAACATGACCAAGCTCCTCGTGATCGGTTCGGACACGACCGACCGCACCAACCTCGAAGCACAACTTCGTCAGGCGCAGAAACTTGAATCGGTCGGCCAACTTGCAGCGGGCATCGCACACGAAATCAATACTCCCACCCAGTACATCGGAGACAACATACGCTTCCTGAAGGATGCGTTCCATGATCTGGGCGGGCTAGTCGCGACCTATCAAAAACTGCTCTCGGCAGCCCCCAACAGCAACCAATCTCGCGAGCAGATCGAGCAGATGTCAGCAGCCGTGAAAGGCACCGACACGCAGTACCTGCTGGAGGAAATCCCGAAAGCCATCGATCAGAGCCTCGAGGGAGTGGGCCGAGTAGCGGCTCTGGTCAGCGCGATGAAAGAGTTCTCTCATCCGGGGACCAAGGACAAGATTCACCTCGATCTGAACCATGCGATTCAAAGCACGATTACGGTCGCCCGCAATGAATGGAAGTACGTGGCGGACATCGAGACTGATTTCGATCCTACGTTGCCCATGGTTTCGTGCCTGCCCGGCGACTTCAATCAGGTGATCCTCAACTTGATCGTGAATGCCGCGCATGCCATTGCCGAGGCGATCAAGACGGGCGCGTCTGAAAAGGGGAATATCAAAGTGCAAACCCGAAATTCCGGAGAGTGGGTCGAAATCCGCATTCAGGACAATGGTGCGGGAATTCCCGACAAGGTCCGGCCGCGCATCTTCGATCCGTTCTTCACGACCAAGGAAATCGGCAAGGGGACCGGGCAGGGGCTCGCCATTGCTCGTTCGGTGATCGTCGACAAGCATCAGGGAACTATCCAATTCGAGACGGAAGTCGGGAAAGGGACGACTTTCATCATTCGCCTTCCCCGCACTGACAAGACCTTGTCCGCAGAAGCGGGTTCGGCATGAAGCGGATTTTATTTGTAGATGATGAAAGCAAGGTTCTCGACGGGCTCCGCCGCATGATGTACGCGGAACGGAACCGCTGGCAAACCGAGTTTGCCCTGGGCGGTGAAGCTGCGCTGCTCGCCTGCGAGGCGCAACCCTTCGACGTCGTCGTTTCCGATATGCGGATGCCAGGAATGGACGGAGCGACGCTCCTTGGCCATTTCCAGGCCCGTTATCCGTCCACCGCCAGAATTATCCTTTCCGGATACTCAGAAGCGTCACTCGCGGTGCGCGCAGGACACGTCGCGCACAGGTTCCTTGCCAAGCCCTGTACTGCCGCCGACCTCTGCTCCATGATTGAACGTGTATGCACACTCCAGGACGTCCTGTGCACGCCCGAAATCCGCAACGTAATTGGAACCATCGGAGAACTACCGTCGCTTTCCATTACCTACCAATCCCTGACACGGGCGGTGAACGATCCGAATTCGTCGATCAATGCGGTGGCGCAGATTCTCGCACAGGACATCGCGATGGCTGCGAAGGTGTTGCAATTAGTCAATTCGGCATTTTTCGGTTTGGCACAGCGGGTCACGACTTTACAGAGCGCCGCCGTTCATCTGGGAATGCAAACCATCAAGAACCTGGCGCTCGCTTCGGAGACCTTTCGCGTCTTTGTCCCGGACAAACGCATCCCGCCATCGGTAGTCGAGTCCATCCAGCAACATGCCCAATTGACGGCGGCCATCGCGGCCACTCTGCCGGTCGCGCGCGAGATCCGGGACGTTACCATCCTGTCTGCACTCCTGCATGACATTGGCAGGCTTGTGCTCGCCAGTAAGATGCCGGCAGAATTTGTCGCCTCGGAGGCGAAAGACATTCGAGATGGACACGGCATTGTGGAGGCGGAAGAGAAACTACTGGGAACCTCGCACGCGGAAGTTGGCGCATACCTGCTAGGGTTGTGGGGAATTCCGGATCTTGCCGTGGAGGCCATCGCCCACCATCACCGTCCGACCCGCATTCCTCACTCCGGGCTCGATGCCTCGGCAGCGCTCTATGTTGCGGACTTGTTGGCGCATGAATTGACCGCTCACCCCAACGATGCGACAGGAGCCGAGTTATCGGAATTCTCCCGAAATTGTCTTCAGACCTTGGGCGTGTTTCCCCAGTATGAAGAGCTACGCAGCCTTGCGCTTCAATGTCGTCCTAACGCAGCAGGTTGAGGTCGAGGCCCATTTGCGGTTTGCAGCACAGCCCTAACGGGTGGCGAACCTGCTGAGTCGGTACTCTGGCTCTGCCACTTCATCCTTTAACACCAGCCTGGCGACTTTCTCTCCTAACGCCGGGCCATGCTTGAATCCATGTCCCGATCCCCCGCCAACCATCCACACATCGGATTTAGCCGGATGGCGGTCGAGAATGAAGTCATGGTCCGTCGTATTCTCGTACTGGCAAACGCGAGTCTCGACCAGCGGCGCGTCCTTCATTCCTGGAAAGCGATACGTAATGTAGTTGCGCGCGCTCGCGAGTCGGTCTGCATCGACGACGCGTTGACCCGAAGTAGGATCAAATGCCGCTCCACGCGTATCGTCGGCCAGTTTGAATCCGCGGTTCTGATTGCCGGGAATTCCATACATGAAGTGATCGCTGTGATCGGCCCACACGGGGAGAGTGCCTTCGTCGTAGCGATAGTCGCCGGCAGGCGTCCCAAAGAAAAATACGTCTTGTTTGCTCGACAGGAAATGAGGGCCTACGGTTTGCGGAAATAGTTTCCCAAGCCAGGGTCCGCAGGCAAAGATATAGCGATCCGCCCGCAAACTCGAGCTGTCCGAGAGAGTTAGTTCCTTCCAGTCACCACTCTCCAGCCCTTGTTCGAAGACAGATGCCTGCCGATATTCGCCGCCCTCGGCGACGAAGTGCTCGACCACCGCCTGCGTCGAGGCGCGTGCCAGCAGGTATCCACTCTGTGGCTCCCAGATTCCCCACTCGACCTTTTCGAAATTGATTTGCTTCCAGCGTTTCGCCAGTTCGCCGGACGACAGCTGTTCGAACGGAACGCCCGCGTCTTTCAATACGGGGAGCGATCCGCGCTCGAACTGGCCATCGCCTTCCACCATCCAAAGCACGCCGATGCGATGAAAGAACTTCTGCTTCCAGCGCTCTTCGTTGTCATGCCAAAGCTCCATGGCCCGCGCCGCCATCTGGGTATAAGGCTGATTCGGTCCGTACGCTCCGCGCATCACGCGCGTCTCGCCGCCCGAGGACGACCGCGAGTTTCCGGGACCCCAGGCATCGAGGAGAGTAATCCGCGCTCCGCCACGAAGAAGATAGAGAGCGGTCCATCCGCCAAATGCACCCGCGCCGATCACTGCAATGTGAGGTTTGTTATTCATGGATTGAGGAGTCCTGTTGGGATTTCGATTGTCAGATCGGGCGGACAGCCCGTGGAGTCGGTCCCCGCTTAACGCTGTCGCCGCCGCTGCCAACCCGAGTTTGCAGGCTCGCCGGCGGGAGATTCGTGCAGCCGCCTCGCTCTTCTTTCGCAACGGAGTTTCGGTCCCGTCCATAGGGAGCCTCCACGATACATAAGAAGAGGGGATGTCTCCTAGCAGGAATGATTGAAAGCAGACAGCGAGAGCGTATTCATGCTCCATTCATTTGACTTCCCGCGTAACAGGAAGCACAATCTCCCGCAGCCATATCCCCCGTATTGGCTTGAACCGCATTCCAGGTTCCCATCTGTAGGAGGCCCTGCCTTGAAAGCCACGTTTGCGCTCTTCATCTATCTAAGTGCGGCCTTGACCCTTGCCGCTCAGGTAAATCAAGCGGATTCAGCCAGGATGCTCAAGAGCTACGGTAAGCTTCCCCTGACCTTTGAAGCGAACCACGGGCAGACCGATCCACGGGCCAAATTCTTCTCTCGCGGGGAAGGCTACAGCCTGTTCCTGACGCCCAGCGAAGCGGTGCTGTCTTTGCGCGGGCGGGCAACAGAAGGGAACTCCAACCCCAAGAATGATGTGGTCGTGATTCGCACCCAACTCTTAGGCGCCAATGCACAAACCGAATTGGTTGGTGAAAGCCCACTACCCGGCAAGAGCAATTATTTTGTAGGGAGTGACCCAACCAAGTGGCGGACGAACGTGCCCCAGTTCGGCAAAGTGCGTTACGAAAATGTATATCCGCGCGTGGATCTGGTTTACTACGGCCATCAGCGCGAACTGGAATACGACTTTGTGCTGCAACCGGGAGCGAACCCGAACTCGATACGACTGGGGGTTGAAGGCGCGGCCAAACTCCACCTCGACCACGGCGATCTTGTCATGAGCAGCACTGGCGGAGACCTTTATCTCCGTGCTCCGCATATCTACCAGGAAGCGAATGGAGTCCGCCACATCGTGCGCGGCCAGTATGTTATCAAGGGAAACAACGAAGTAGGATTTCGTCTCGGTTCGTACGATCGACGCAGAGCGCTAGTCATTGATCCGGTGCTGGCGTATTCGACCTACCTGGGTGGAAGTGGGACCGGCGGGGACATTGGTGTCGCGATTGCCGTGGATTCTGCCGGCAACGCCTATGTCACCGGGCAAACCAACTCAACCGATTTCCCCACTGCGAATGCCATCCAGCCCACCAACGCCGGGAATGGCGATGCGTTTGTGACGAAGTTCAACGCCGATGGCAGCGCACTCGTCTACTCAACATTTCTGGGCGGGAGCACGGGCGGCGAAGAGGGACAAGCCATCGCAACCGACTCGGCTGGCAATGTGTACGTCACCGGCGCAACTCTTTCAAGCGACTTTCCGACCGTCAATCCGATCCAGCGCAGGTATGGTGGCGGGGACACGGATGCGTTCGTGACCAAGATCAATGCTGACGGCAATGCGCTTGTCTATTCCACTTATCTGGGCGCCGCCGGCGAAGATGACGGTCAAGGCATCGCCGTGGACTCGGCAGGAAATGCATACGTGGCTGGGACCACGGGATCAAAGCGCTTTCCTGTGAAGAATTCCATCCAGCCTGCCTTTGGCGGAGGGGCGCGGGACGCGTTCGTAACGAAGATCAATGCGGCCGGTAGCGCGTTCGTCTATTCCACCTTTCTGGGTGGCAGTGATGACGAATACGGCGCAGGCATTGCAGTCGACTCGGCAGGGGATGCCTACATTGCGGGGAGTACTCTCTCCGCTGACTTTCCGGTCAACAATGCAATCCAGCCCACGTTCGGCGGTGTGATTGATGCGTTTGTGACCGAAATCAATTCGGCCGGCGCTGCGCTTGTTTACTCTACCTACCTGGGTGGAAGCAACTGGGACCAGGGTTTTGGAATTGCCGCCGATTCGGCCGGCAATGCATATGTCACTGGAGTCACGCAGTCAACCAATTTCCCTACGTTCCATCCCATTCAACCCAGCCTGGGCAGCAGCAACAGAAATGCGTTTGTCAGCAGGATCAATGTGGGCGGCACCGGATTCGTTTTCTCTACTTACCTTGGGGAGAACGACGATGAGCTAGGTTTTGGCATTACCAGGGATTCCTTGGGGGATGCCTACGTTACCGGCGCCAACGGAGCTCCCAGCGGCGACACCGCATTTGTTACCAAAATGAAAGCAGACGGCAGCGCAGTCGTTTACACAACCAACCTGGGGGGAAACTGCAACAGCAACGTAGGTTCTGGCGTAGCCGTTAACTCGACGGATAGCGTCTACATGGTCGGGTGGACATGCTCGAACAACTTCCCTACGACTCCATTCGCATTTCAGAAGGAGTTCAAAGGTGGAGGGTACGCGAATGCGTTTGTCGCCAAGGTCGCTGAAACCTTTGCCAACGTCTCGCCCGCGACCTTGTCTTTTCCCTTACAACTCATTGGTCAAACCAGCGTTTCTCAAAAGACCACCTTGACCAATACCGGGACGCACACTATCACCATCAATCAAATCTATTTCGGCGGTTCGAACCCGGGTGACTTCACCCAGACCAACACTTGCGGCTCTTCACTCGCCGCGGGCGCGAGTTGTACGATTTCGGTCGCGTTCATTCCTTCAACAAGAGGGAGCCGAACGGCACTTCTCGGAATCAGTGATTCGGACGCGGGCAGTCCACAAACGGTGTCATTGAGCGGAACCGGTGTGGCCGTCTCGCTTTCAGCGAAGAAATTGAATTTCGGGAACCAGCCCGTAGGGACCAAGAGTGCGTCGCAAACGTTCACACTCACGAACCTGGACGGCACGCCGCTGCATTTTTCGAAGATTGTGATCAAAGCAAAAAACGCGGCAGACTTCTCACAAACCAATACTTGTGGAACGGGAATTGGAGCCCATGCCAGTTGCACAATCACGGTGAACTTCACACCGTCCGCCCAAGGCGCGCGGAGGGGATCGCTTCAAATCTCCGACGACGGTGGCGCCAGTCCGCAGAAAGTTACATTGTTGGGAACGGGGACCTAGTCGCGCTGGCGCAACTGGCCGGAATAGTGCGAGCTCCATCAAGTCGTTCCTAGGTTCTGTTGTTGGTGTAATGGCGATTTTTCACCAGTTATCACGGAATGTGCGGCTTGGGATCACCCACCACGCCCTGTGCCGGTGCTGCCGGGACACGTTTGTAGCTCCACTGTACGAACTGGCCCTCTTGCCATTGATACGTCACCACGTCGAAATTCTTCGCACAACAGTTCGGGCTGCCATCGTCACTGCGTCCGGTGATGGTCAAAGTGAGGGATTTCTCGTCGAACGTTGCGCCTGTACCTGTCGCGTGTGAATCATAGACAAACTGCTGCGTTATCACTGGATGGGCCGCCCGAATTACGAACAACTGCACGACTCCTGTCCTCATGCAACTGCCGCCGCAGTCGGTCCAGTCTGTCATCACTAAGGTATGGTGCCCACCACCGTTCGTGTAGTCAAAACAGAAAACATGGTCGAGTCTGGCCGACTCATAGCCTGAGTCGGACTTCCGCTCATATTTCCCATTTTTTAGGTCTGCGCTCCAGTCCGCGTTTTCGCCAAACATGCGAATGTTTCGGAAGTCTACGCTACACACATCGCTTGCGCTCTGTTCTAGAACACGGTTCGGCGCGGAAACATCGACTGCGGGAGCCCTGCGAACATCCTGCCCCACCACCTTGCGGGTGAGTCCGACAAATCTCGCCTTCCCACCTTCCATCGTTCGGTGCAGCGCAAAGTCGTAAGTCTTGCCATTCGGAGACTCCCCTGCAAAAAGCCGCGACGGGCTGTGGATGGCCAACACAACGACAGCACCCGCAGAAAAATTCGCGACGGCGGGAACGGCTGATTCGATATGCACGGTCAACGCAAATCTCGGGTCAACATCAACGAGCGTGACCTGCCCTGAAAAATCCGTGAGCGGGACGACGGCCTGCACACTCGCTCTGAGGTGAATCTCATCGTTGGTGCTTTTTGCTTGGCCTGCGGCGCACGCCGAGAGACTCATGGCGAGAATGGCAAGGAAACGAAGCATGGCGCGTTGGGGACTAAGCCGACTCTCAATGATAACTGTTGTTAACAGGCGATTACACTTACTGACCCATTCATTTGCGCCCTGCCGCTCGCGGAGTCCTGCTAGCACGTACCGAGAAGCCAAACTCCGACTGCAATCAACACGATGTCACGGTCAACATTCCAGTCGCTTCGCTTGCATTTGCAGGTTGAAGCGTGCGGGTCTGAGGAAATAGCAGGAACTTAACGTTCATATATACGAGCAGTACGCCTAGCAGCAATCGCCACCAGGAAAGCTCTCGTTTCATGTGGTTCATTTCACAGCAGGAAGATGGTTTTGTCTACGTCGGTCAGGATGATTGACGTTAACAGGCGATTACACCAACTACTCTGCGAATCCCTCGCTCGCCGGCCTGTGCGATCGCTCTCACCCCATCTCGCCCCACTCGCTAGAGCGCGCGTCCCGGCACAAGTCTCAAAACCCAACCCGGGTGGGGTTGTATCACCTTTTCCCTATGTATTGCTAACCCCCTGCCGCGCCTTGACAGTTCTTCCCGGCGCTCCCTAGAATCGAAAAGAGGCTCTGAATCCACATTCTAAGCCTCTGCATCTAAAGTATTTAGATAGAGCCTCCGGCTCCAGATTCGAAACAACATGCCACCGGGACCAGCCGGCGGTCGGGAACGCGAAATCCTGACTGCCATCGTCGAGACTTTTATCGCCACCGGAGAACCGGTAGGCTCGCGCACACTTGCGCGTACCAGTCGTGAAGGTTTGAGCGCGGCCACCATCCGTAACGTGATGGCAGATCTGGCGGATGCAGGTTTTCTGGAACAGCCGCACACGTCAGCCGGGCGCGTTCCGAGTCCGGAAGCGTATCGCTACTACGTCAAGCAACTGAGTGGCGAGACGCGGCTGTCGCACGAAAACGAAAGCATCATCCAGGAGAGTCTCACCGGCGTCACCGATGTGCAGGAGTTCATGGAGCGGACGTCGCATGTGCTCTCGCTGATCTCGCGAAGTGTGGGAGTCACGGTGGCTACGAGTGGTCCGCGTAACGCTCTGGAGCACGTTTATTTTTCGCGGCTGGGGGATCAGAAAGTTCTGGCCGTCGTGGTGACGAGGTCGGGAGTGGTTCGGGATCGCGTCCTGCGCCTCGATCTGCCGCAATCGGAACTTGATCTGGCCGCTCACTACGTCAATGAAAACTTTCGCGGCTGGATCATGGAAGATATGCGCGCCGAGATTGCCCGGCGTCTGGACAAAGAACGCAGCGAATATGACCGCTTGATGGGATCGATTGCGCAGCTCTATCAGCAAGGTGCTTTGACCACCAGCGACGCGCCGGAAGCGGTATTTGTGGAAGGGGCCGCCAACCTCGTGACCGGAGAGGAAGACCGGCAACGCCTGCAGGACATGCTGCGAACGCTGGAAGAAAAAGAAAAAGTCGTCAAGCTGCTGGGCGCGTATCTCGACACGCGCCAGGAAGCAGTGCGCGTCGTCATCGGGCTCGATGCCACGATGCCGTCCATGCAGAATTTTGTGCTGATCGGCGCTCCGGCGCGAGTCGGAGGGGAAGTGATGGGATCGCTCGCTGTGATTGGGCCGACCCGCCTTGACTATCAGCACACCATGTCGGCCGTTTCGTATATCGCGAGGCTGTTCGACAAATTGTTAAATGAATCGGAGTAATTGGGAAGTATGGGTAAAGGAAACGGAAAGACCGATACCAGGAATCTCGATGTGGAACACGAGTTGCCGCCCGCAGAGGGCGGAGAAGAGCGGCCTGACCCAACCCCGTTAGATAGCTCGGCGTCATCCGAAATCGATAAAGTACGAGCGGAACGCGACGCGTTGCTCGATCGGCTGGCGCGACTGCAGGCGGAATTTGACAATGCCCGCAAGCGCGCCGTGCGCGAGCAGCAGGACTTCCGCGAATTCGCCGCTGCTGACGTCATCAAGAGCATCCTGCCGGTGCTGGATAGCTTCGAGCGCGCGCTGAAAACGCCTTCCAGCGGCTCGAATGCAGATGATCTGCGGGGCGGCTTGGAACTGATTTACCGTCAATTTCAGGACGCGCTGCAAAAACTCGGAGTGCAGTCCATCGAGGCGGTCGGAAAGCCGTTCGATCCTCGTGTGCATGAAGCGGTCGAAATGGTAGAGACAAAAGACGTGGAAGACCACCAGGTTTTGGACGAATTTCAGCGTGGCTACAATTACAAAGGACGCATGCTGCGTCCAGCGATGGTGCGAGTGGCTAAGAACAGTGATTAGTGAATAGTGGTTGGTGACTAGTAAACTTCCGCACGCTGAGGTCGTTTTTCTAGCCACTCATCACTACCCACTAACCACTGTTTCGACGAAGGAGCAATCTGGCTAACAAGAGCAAACGCGACTACTACGAGGTCCTTGGCGTCACTCGTACGTCTACCGACGTTGAGATCAAGAGCGCTTACCGCAAGCTGGCGATGACGTATCATCCGGACCGCAATCCAAACAATCCCGAAGCGGAAGACAAATTCAAGGAGTTGACCGAAGCCTACGCGATTCTGGCGGACGCCGAAAAACGTTCGTTGTACGACCGCTTCGGACACGCCGGACTGGGTGGCGCGTCGGGCGGCGCAGCCGGTTTCGATCCTGCGATCTTCCAGGACTTCGGCGACATCTTCGGAGAATTCTTTGGCTTTGGCGACTTGTTCGGTGGCGGCGGAGGGCGTGGACGCTCTCGCGCTCAACGTGGCGCCGATCTGCGCGAGGATCTGAATCTCGAATTTGAAGAAGCTTTCTTCGGCGTTGAAAAGCACGTCAAGGTACGGCGGCATGAACCCTGCGATACATGTCGCGGATCGGGCGCTGCACCCGGCAAAGCGCCGGTCCAGTGCCGCTCCTGCAATGGTCGTGGGCAGGTACGCTATCAACAGGGATTCTTCAGCATCTCGCGCACGTGTCCAACCTGCCAGGGTGCCGGCAGCGTGATCACTGATCCCTGCCCGAAGTGCAAGGGCGAAGGGCGACAAGTGCGTGAGCGCACGGTGGAAGCAAAAGTCCCCGCCGGAGTCGAAGACGGCACACGCATTCGCTTTTCCGGATATGGTGAGGCCGGGGCATTCGGCGGACCAGCCGGCGATCTCTACGTTGTCCTCCACGTCAAAGAGCATGCTTTTTTTGAGCGCGAGGGTAACGATCTTCATTGCGTTGTGCCGATTTCGTTTCCGCAAGCCGCGCTCGGCACCGAGATCGTCGTCGCGACCATGGAAGGCGAATACACACTCAAGGTTCCCGAAGGAACCCAGTCTGGAACATCATTTCGCATCCGGAATCGCGGCGTACCCGTTCTGAACGGTCATGGCAAGGGCGACCTTTACGTCGAAGTCCGCGTGCAAACGCCCGGCAAGCTCACAAAACGCCAACGCGAACTGCTAGGCGAGTTGGGACAACTCTCTCCCGTCGAAAACAAGCCGCAGAACCGGTCATTGCTGGGGAGAATGAAAGATATGTTCGCGTGAGGCAGTTCTCAGTTCCCGGTTCCCAGTTCTCAGTATCGGAACCGACCGGCCGGAGAGCTTTTGCTGAGAACTGACCGCTGAGAACTGAGAACTGTTCCCAATGACCCGCCGCCGCTGGATCGCCGATGAAGTCCACGGAAATACTGCTGCTCTGGTCGGCGAACACGCACTTCACCTTGTGCGTGTGTTGCGCGCCTCTGTCGGACAGGAATTCGACATTGCCACCGGTATTTCAGTCCGGCGCGGAACCATAACTTCTATCTCCGACACTCGCGTCGACTTTTTGCTCGGCGAAGAACACTCCATCCCGCCAGCGCCTGATTTAACGCTGGCCCTGGCCATCTTCAAATTCGATCGTATGGAGTGGGCAATCGAGAAATGTACCGAGCTTGGCGTCACGCGGATCATCCCTATCATTGCGCAGCGTACCGATTCACACCTGGCAACAGCGGCTGCGAAACGTAGAGAGCGTTGGCAGCGCCTTGCTCTGCAGGCCTCGGAACAGTCACGTCGCACCGCTCCGCCGGAAATTGCTGCTCCAATCAAGCTGAGAGATTTCTGTAGCGTCGGCGACCCGCCGGCCGAAGCCCGCAAGATAGTCCTCGCCGAGTCAGAAAACGACACGCGTCTGCGCGATACCTTAGATTCCCGCCCGTCCCCAGTAGTCCTCGCCGTCGGCCCCGAAGGCGGCTGGGCACCTGACGAACTGCGATGGTTCCACGACAACCACTGGATCGCCGCCTCGCTCGGCGACACTATCCTCCGTGCCGAAACTGCCGCGATCGTCGCGACTGCCCTCGCGCTTGATGCTTTCCGAAGTAGTGGTCCAGTCTGAAAATGTGGGGACAGGTCTTTGACCTGTCCAGTATGAGTTGAGGCCCGGCCAGTTGTTCTTCAGTGCAATAAGATCCACGGCCCTGCGGGCCGGGACAGGTCAAAGACCTGTCCCCACATCTGAGCGGCATCCTTTCCACAAGAAGCTCTGATATGCTCCGGCAAGTGAGTCTGTCAGTTGTAGCAGCGAGGAAAGTTCTTCCCGACGAACGCCAGCGGGAAGCCATTGAGCATGTCCACGGCCCGATGCTGGTGCTAGCCGGTGCCGGCACTGGAAAGACGACTGTCCTCACGCAACGAATTGCCCACCTGATCCGCGAAGGTCACGCCCGGCCGGACGAGATTCTTGCACTCACCTATACCGACAACGCCGCCGACGAAATGAAGAAGCGCGTGCAGTCGGAACTTGAAGGCAGGGATACCACTGGCCTGCAGGTCCTCACTTTTCACGCGTGGTGCAATGACCTCCTGCATCGCCGCGGCGCGCAATTTGGGGTGCTCGACGATAAGGACTTGTGGATCTATCTACGCCGGCACATCCGCGATTTTCGGCTGAAGCATTTCGTTCGCGCAGCCAACGTGACGCAGTTTTTGGATGCTCTGCTCGATTTCATGCGCCGGTGCCAGGACGAACTAGTCGGCCCCGACCAATACGCTGCCTTCGTCGATCGTGTCGAGCGCGGTGAAGTTGCCGTGCAGCGTGTCGCCAAGTCCAAGAAGCAGGATGAGCTTGATCCCGCAGAAGTGCTCGAGCGCTGCCGCGAGATTGGGCGGGTCTTCTCCACCGTCGAACGCCTGCTCGCGGAAAACAACCTGGGCACGTTCGGCCACATGATCACGCGGGCTTATCAGCTTCTGAAGGACGATCCGGCCTTGCTGGAAGCCGAACGCGTTCGCACACGATTTCTGCTGGTCGACGAATTTCAGGATGCCAACTTCGCGCAGGTCGAAATCCTTGCGTTGCTTGCCGGCTCCACAGCGAACGTATTCGCCGTCGGCGATCCCGACCAGGCGATCTACCGCTTTCGTGGAGCGTCCAGCGCGGCATTTACATTGTTTGCCGGACACTTTCCAGGTACGAAGTTCGTCGTTCTGGAGAAGAACCGGCGCTCGCTCTCGCCGATCCTGCGGTGCGCGTTCGGCATTGTGAATGACAACCCACCGGTCTTCTCGAAGAAGGGAAGCGGGATTTCCTATCAGCGGTCGCCGCTCGCATCGGAACGCGAGGTGCAGGCCGTCGCCCAAGGTACACCGATCATCGCGCTGCCAGTTGAAATCGTCACCTGGGGAGACAAAGAAGTTGAGGCAGCCGATCTGGCGCGCCAGATACAGAAGAAGCGCAAAGAGAAGACTGGTGACTCGCGCTGCACATGGAGCGACTTCGCCGTCCTCTACCGCCAGCACAGCCATCGCGAAGAATTGGTCAAGGAGTTCGCCGAGCGGGGCATCCCGTTTTCCATCGAGGCATTGGATGTCTTGCATACTCCGGAAGTCCGTGACGTCATTGCGTGCCTGACGGCTGCCGTGAGCCCAGCCGATGCGACGAGTTTGTTTCGTGTGGCTGCTCTGCCGCAGTTTGCCATCGACCCCCATCAATTGCGTGCTGCGATGAAGGCAGTAAGGCGTGAAGAACTCGACTTCCGCAAGGTGCTCGCCAATCTCGTCCGCGGGCCAGCTGTTCTCGAGGTAGTCGATAAAGCACATCAACAGGTAAAGAAAGATGGAGTGCAGGCCATCGATGCGGCGAGGATCGTCGTGCGCCAGTTCGCATTGGCGGACTCAGCGCCCGCGTCTGCGTTTCTCAAGTTTGTGGAGACTTGGCAGAGAAAGCCGATTGTCGAAACGGGTAGCCCCGCGGAATTTCTTGACTATCTGGATTACTTCACGCAAGCCAAGGGCACCATCGCGCTTCCGCCGACGACTGCTGACGCTGTCCGGCTCCTGACCGTGCACACCGCCAAGGGTCTCGAGTTTAGACATGTTGCGATCATCCGAGCCTACTCGCCCTCCTTCCCTTGCGGCTGGAAAGAGCCTCTCGTTGACCTGCCGCCCGAGCTGCGGACTTCCGGGAACGAGGATGATGACAAAGCCTTGAATGAAGAGGAAGAGCGGCGATTGTTCTACGTCGCGATGACCCGCGCGAAGGATACACTCGCGATCTACAGCCATCAGGGACGCGCCAAGAAAGATCCGATGCCGACGAAGTTCCTGCGCGATTTCATCCCGAACCCGGCCTTCAAGCCGTTTTGGCATCTCCGCACCGCTGCCGCGGTACAGGACGACCTGTTCGCAGAAGAAGAGAAGTTTGCCATCGAGAATTCCAACGTTGCCGGGTGGCTGCGTATGCCGCCCTCTGCAAGTTTCGTGACCGGACTCAGCGCATCCGCCATCACGACCTATCAGGAATGCCCGCTTCGCTTCAAGTTGGAGCGAGAGTGGAACCTGCCGCGCGACGTGCCAGCGTCGTTGCACTACGGCAAGGTCATGCACGATGTTCTGCGCACGTTTTACGACGCCCGCCGCATGGGGCGTGCGATCAGCGACGCTGATCTTCGCGAGCAGCTGCGGCAGGGACTTGCGGACGCGGGCATTCCCGACCGCTATCAATACGAGCTGTATCTCAAGCAGGGAACTGAACAGCTGGAACAGTTTCTCGAGCTGTCGCGGACCACTCCCCAGCCTGATGTCCTCCAGACCGAACAGAATTTCGATTTGCAGGTAGGCGCGACGAAATTAAGGGGACGAGTCGATCGGGTCGACCGGATCGGTTCCGACCAGGTCGCGATCGTCGACTACAAGACCGGAAAGCCAAAGTCGCAGGAAGAAGCCGACGAGAGTCTACAGCTCTCCCTGTACGCGCTCGCTGCCGAACAAGTCTGGGGACATCGTGTCGCCGAGCTGGTTTTCTACAATCTGGAAAACAATTCGGCGATCACGACGACCCGCAATGGAGCGCAACTGGAGGAGGCAAAATTGGTTGTTGAGAAGGTTGCGGCGAGTATTGCGGAAGGAAGGTTTACCGCCAAACCGGGCTACCACTGCGTCTTTTGCCCGTATCGGAACTTATGCCCAGAAACTGAAAAGGCGATTTTCGCCCCTCAGAAAAAACCTGCTCGCGCGAACTGAATCGATCCCGACCTGCAAATCAGAATTCACCACAAAAAACTTAGGGGACGCTCATCGCGTCCCCGTCGTTGCCTTATTGCAAGTGCTTAGTGCTTTTTGCTGCTTTTCTTCTTTGCTTTCTTTTTGGTTGCCATGGTTTTCTATTCTCCCTTTCCATTTTTCATGGAATCTTGCAACGATCTTCTGTCGCAACTGTTTGATTGTATAGAGTCAGCACACAGTGAAGTCAAGAGAAAAATGCGTGCGCGAGCGTCGCGCAACGCTGTACCAAAGTCACCGCACGCATCCGCGAGCGGAAAAATCGAACTTCACGACAACACTTCGACGCACTCAATGCGTTTCGCATTCGTTCTTCGCGCCTTCTTTCGTCGCTCGCTCAGGATTGCGTGAAGCCCGCTACGCAATGCACCTCTTGCATCGCTCGCATCTTTCCATCGACTCCTTCCATCTATAATGGGAGGAATTCTGCACGCACGCACGAACGCGAAGGAGCGCATGTATGGCTGGTTCCAATGATGTTGTGATCATTTCCGGATGTCGCACTCCAATCGGAAAATTCCAGGGAAGTCTGAGTGACATGTCCGCTCCCCAACTCGGTGCGGTGGCTGTCCGCGAAGCGGTAAAGCGCGCCAATCTCGATCCGAAACTGGTTGACGAGTGCATCATGGGCAACGTTGTGTCGGCGGGACTCGGACAAAATCCCGCGCGTCAGGCCGCACTCTTCGGTGGACTCGCTCCCGAGGTAGGTGCCATGACAATCAACAAAGTTTGTGGCTCCGGATTGAAATCAGTCGCTCTCGCCGCGCAGGCGATCGAGACCGGCAACAGTTCCATCGTTGTTGCAGGCGGCATGGAGTCGATGACCAACGCTCCCTACCTGCTTCCGAACGCGCGTAAAGGCTATCGTCTCGGCAACGGTCAACTGATCGATTCCATGGTCCACGATGGCTTGTGGGACATCTTCAACGACTACCACATGGGAATCACAGGTGAGAATGTCGCAGAGAAATATGGAGTGACTCGCGAAGATCAGGACGAGTTCGCAGTCAATTCTCATCGCAAGGCAATCGCAGCGCAGAAAGAATGCCGCTTCAAATCACAGATCGTTCCCGTCGAGATCCCTGCCAAGAAGAAAGGGCAGCCGGCTGTGATCTTCGATAAGGACGAAGGTCCACGCGAGGACACGACCATCGAAGTGCTGCGCGCCCTCAAGCCTGCATTCAAGAAAGACGGAACCGTCACTGCTGGAAACGCACCCGGCGTCAACGACGGCGCGGCGGCACTCGTCGTAACCAGCGCAGCCCGCGCGAAGGAACTTGGGGCGGCTCCTCTGGTGCGGATTGTCGCGCAAGCGACAAGCGGCGTTGAGCCAAAGTGGGTGATGATGGCGCCCGTCGGTGCCGTCCAGAAGATCTGGCAGAAGACTGGATGGAAGAAAGACGACGTGGACCTGTACGAATTGAACGAGGCTTTCTCGGTGCAGGCCCTGGGAGTGATTCGAGAACTCGGCCTTGATATGAACCGCGTCAACGTGAATGGCGGCGCAGTTGCCTTGGGTCATCCGATCGGAGCGAGCGGAGCGCGGGTGCTGGTCACGTTGATCTATGAGATGATCCGCCGCGATGTTCACCGCGGTATTGCCGCACTCTGCCTCGGTGGCGGCAATGCCGTAGCGATGGCAGTGGAGCGCTAACTGAGTGGACCCGCACGGCCCTCTGCCCTGCGAGCGAAAGCCGGAATCGCCTGTTGGACGGCCCGGAGCGGCTGCGTTAGGTTTGGGGCGCGTGCTCTGGGCTCGGATCCTGTCCATTCGACACGGGCAGAGTGATCGTGAAAACGGCGCCTCCGTCCGGTGCGGTCGAGGCGTCGATGTTTCCGGAGTGCTCACGAATCAAAGTCTTGCAGATACTCAAACCTAAACCGGTTCCGCGCCCCGGCCGTTTGGTGGTGAAGAATGGATCGAAAATGTGCGGCAGGACTTCCGTGGCGATGCCGGGCCCGTCATCCTGAAACATGACCCACACTGAATCCGGGTTGCGTCCCATGCGAATGCGGATCGTACCCTTGTCGCGGCTCTCGCGGATCGCCTGATCTGCGTTCAGGATCAGGTTCAGAAATACCTGCATCAGTTGATTCGGATCGGCCATGATCGGCGGAACCGTCGGTTCGCGCAGAAAGTCCACGGTGATATTGCTCTTGCGAAGTGGATACGCCTGCAAATGCAGCGTCCGCTGTATCAATTCACCAAGGTTGACCGGACTCCGCCCAGGAGCTGGTGGACGCGCGAAGTACTGCAGGTTCTGGACAATCTCAGCCGCGCGCCGGGCCTGCTGATGCAACGACACCAGCTGCTTGCGTGTGTTCTCGGCGATCTCGTGGTCTTGTAGCAACTCGGTCATGCCGAGAATGCTGGTCAGCGGATTGTTCAGTTCGTGAGCGAAGCCGCCGATCATCTGTCCCATCGCAGCCAGGCGTTCGCTCTGAATGATCTGTTGTTCCAGTTTCTTCTCGGTGGTTACGTCCCGGACCGAAATGATGACACCCGCCGGCTTGCCTTCCGTATCGAGCATCGGACTCGCCGTGCCCAGCATGGTCCGCCAGCTGCCGTCGTGATGTCGTGCGCCATATTCAGAGGCCGCCAGCGCGGTCTGCCCGTTGGCGACCGAGCGGTACAGGCTTACCAACTCCGGCGAATTGTCATTACTCTCCTCGATGTTCTTGCCCATCAACTTCTCTGGGCCGTAGCCCAGCAGGTCGCGAATGCGTGAGCTGACGAACGTGTAGGTGGCCTTCGGATCGAGCACCAGGATCAGGTCAGGGAAACTTTCCAGCAGGTGGCGGCGGAATTCTTCCTGCCGGCGCAGTTGCCGCTCCATAGTTCGCTTTTCCGTGACATCGACGAGCGTGCCCTGGTAACGCACAATTTTTCCTGCATCGACCACGCCGGTGGACGTGTCCACGCAAATCGCCACACTGCCATTCTTCTTTCGTATCCGGATTTCGCGAGTGCGCGTGCTCCCACTCTGGCTCCCCGCTCTGCCCAGAACCGGTTCATCCTCGGGATTGACGTTCAGGCCTGCCGGTGGGAGGCTCAGCAGTTCCTCCCGGCTGCTATACCCCAGGATCTGAATGAGGGCAGGGTTCACGTCGAGGAGCTTTCCTTGCGGCGTACTGAAGTAGACGCCTTCCTGCAGAGTCTCGAAGAGCTGAGTGAAGCGGCGTTCTTTTTCCCGCTGATCCGTAATGTCGCGGGCCAGGACACTCGCGCCCACTACCTCATCATCTTTGACAATCGCATTGACCACGCAATCGTAGTACTTCGGAGCCACTGCGTTCTTGAGGGTGATCTCGACCACTCCCGACCAGTGACGCTTTTCCAGAAAGCGTGACAGGCTTGCGTCGCTTTCCGTGCGCGGGTCGCTGCTCAGAAAATCCGACAGCTTGTGTCCGACGATCTCGGTGTAGTTTGCTCCTATAATTTCTGCGACCCGGCGGTTTACCGTGCGCAACGTCCCGTCGAGCGAGATGGCCAGCGCCACATCTTCAATGGAGTCGATCAGCTCTTTGAAATTGCGTTGCGAGCGCGCAATCATCTGGGTCAGCTGATCCAATTGCTCGTCCGAAGGCATCACCCCGGCGCGGTCCTGCAGATTCTTCAGGAGGTGCTTCAGTTCGCCGACTTCGCGTTTGCGCCCCGAGACATACACCGCGAACAGGATGGAGAGGATCAGCAGCCCAGCTGGGATTGCCCACAGCCTGTAGGGAAGAGTTCGAAACTGTTCGTAAGAAAGGACTGCCACGCCGGTGGCGAGCAGCACCATGAGGCCGAGCGCCCATCGCCAGAGTTGGCTCTCCTCCCGCTCAAATTGTGTGGGCGGACGGTTCGGCTGACCCGGGTTACTTCCTTGCTCGGGCATTCGGGATACCTCGCAAGCGCGCAAACATTCTCGGGGGATCGCGCAGCTACTCCCGCCAACGTCAAACTAGCGTAGCATCGAACATCCTTCTCGACGAACGCAACGTTCCATCACGGTAACGAGTGACCGAGATCACACCGGATAGCTGGCCGGCTGCTATGATCGCTTCTGGCTCTCCCGCCTGCATCATCCCTCCCTGTGCCCACCGGTGTCCCTATGCTTTACAAAACCATCAGTGCCGCCGTGTACGGCATTGACGCCAGCATTATCGACGTGGAAGTGGATGTTTCCAACATAAAAACGAAAGAAGACTATTTCCATACCGTCGGCTTGCCCGACGCAGCAGTCCGCGAGAGTCGTGACCGCGTCCGTGCGGCTCTAAAAAACTGCGGCTACGACATTCCGGCCACCAACATAACAATCAACCTCGCGCCTGCCGATATACGAAAGGAGGGTTCCGGTTTTGATCTTCCCATGGCACTCGGCATCCTCGGCGCCTATGGTGGGCTCAACAAGAAGGAGATCACCGATGCTTTGTTCGTTGGCGAACTCTCTCTCGACGGGGGGCTGCGCGGAATTCGCGGCACCTTGCCCATCGCAATTGAAGCGCGAGACCGGAAGATCAGGCGATTGATTGTCCCGGAAGTCAACGCTCGCGAAGCCGCAATGGTCACGGGGCTGGAAGTCTATCCAGTCAAATCGTTGCTCGATGTGATCCACTACATCAACTCCGGCAACGGCATCGCCCGACTGCAGGTCGATGGCGACCAACTACTGAGCGAAGCGCAACAGTTCCACGTGGACTTCAAGGAAGTCCGTGGCCAGCAGACTGCCAAGCGCGCGCTGGAGATTGCCTGCTCCGGCGGACACAACATCCTGATGATCGGCCCTCCCGGCTCCGGGAAAACGATGCTCGCCAAGCGCATTCCCACGATTCTTCCGCCGCTGAGTTTCGAAGAAGCCCTGGAGACCACCAAGATTCACAGCGTCGCTGGAGTGCTCGATCCACGCGCCGGGCTGGTCGGCATGCGTCCCTTCCGCGCGCCGCATCACACCATCTCGGACGCCGGACTGATTGGTGGTGGAATGATTCCACGTCCCGGCGAAGTCTCGCTTGCGCACAATGGCGTACTCTTTCTCGACGAGCTCCCGGAATTTCCTCGCAATGTGCTCGAAGTGATGCGCCAGCCGCTCGAAGACGGCACTGTCTGCATCGCTCGCGCTGCCATGTCGTTGACCTTCCCAGCGCGCTTCATGCTGGCGGCCGCTATGAATCCCTGTCCCTGCGGATTTCACAATGACCGCACCCACGAATGCCATTGCACCCCGCCTATGATTCAACGCTATATTTCGAAAATCTCGGGCCCGTTGCTCGACCGTATCGACATCCACATCGATATCCCTGCAGTGAATTACAAAGAAATGCGTAGTACGAATGAACCGGAAAATTCCGCGCGGATCCTGGAACGTGTCATCCGGGCGCGGCAAATCCAACTCACGCGTTTCACTGCCGGACGCGAGAAACGCTACTGCAACGCCCAGATGTCACCCCGGCAGATTCGCGCTTTCTGCGACTTATCCCAGGATTGCGAACGCCTGCTCGAACGCGCCATGACCCAGCAGGGACTCAGTGCCCGGGCGCACGATCGTATCCTCAAAGTTGCCCGCACCATCGCCGATCTCGAAGGCGTCCCCAACATCGAACCAAAGCACATCGCCGAAGCCATTCAGTACCGAACCCTCGATCGCACGTTCTGGGCCTAGACAGGACTGCCGTCTAGCGTTGACAATTTTGTCCAGCCCGAGAAGTTGACCGAGCCGCGAATGGTCGCGGCGTCTGGGGCGTGTGAGGTTCATGAAAAAACTCAGATTCCTGTTATCGCTTCATACCAGCCATAACGATTTCCAGATCGCCCAGGCATCTTCGGCTGAGCAGATTGCGCGCAAGTTGGGCATCGATTTGGAAATCGTCTACGCCAATAGCGATGCCGTGACCCAGAGCACGCAGATTCTGAATGCCATTCAGGGCCGGACCGAGTTCAGGCCGGATGCCATCATCCTCGAGCCCGTGAGCAACATCGCATTGCCGCAGGCTGCGGGTGCTGCAGCCGCGGCCGGCATTGGTTGGGCAGTTTTGAATCGCACGCCCGACTACATCGCGCAACTGCGGTTAAAAGGCACCGCCGCAGTGTTCGCCGTTGGCATGGACAACGTCGAGATCGGCCGCATTCAAGGCCGGCAATTTGCGGCGCTGCTGCCCAAAGGGGGAACAGTCCTGTATTTAGAAGGGCCTTCCCGGAGTTCCTCCGCGCAGAAACGAAGCGCGGGGATGCTGGAAACGAAACCTTCTAATATCCAGGTTGTAACGCTGAAGGGTGACTGGACCGAGGAAAGCGCCCGGCGGGCGGTACAGTCATGGCTGAAACTTGCTACCTCGCAAAATCAAGCCATCGATCTCATCGGTGCGCAGGATGACACGATGGCAATGGGGTCCCGCAGGGCTTTTCAGGAAATCGTTGACCTGAAAGAGCAACAACGCTGGTTGAAGTTGCCCTTCACAGGTTGCGACGGCCAGCCTGCGACGGGTCAGGCCTGGGTGCGCGACGGATTCCTCACGGCGACGATCTACATTCCTCCCTTCGCCGGGCAGGCCATTGAAATTCTTGCGAACGCCGTCAAGACTGGAAAGCAGCCCCCGGCCCAAGCCACGACGACGTCGTACTCCATTCCGCCTCTGGACGAATTGGAGCGGCGCAAATCTTAGTCTCGACCCGCACGGTCATCTCGGTCATTCTGCCCTTCGGTGCCGCCGGGTAAAATAGGGCAACTGAAACTGGAAGGCAATGTGGGACGCGTGATACACCAGAAGTTTGAAATGGGAGGATGCATGGCCGCGTGGGGCTCCGGTACGTTCGATAACGAGGATGCACAGGAATGGTTGAAGCAGCTTGCTCAGCTGACAGCAGGGGATCTGACGACTCTGCTGTCCCGTGCGGACAGAAGCGACTACCTCGAAGCCCCCGAAAGTAGCGTCATCGTGGCCGCGGCTGAAGCGATTGCCGCGCTGCAAGGCGCGCCGGCAGAGGCGGCACCGCGCGCGATCGTGGAGTGGGTGAACAACAACAACGCCCAACCGCAGGCCGACGTCAGCGCACTTGCGATCCGGGCGGTCCAAAGGGTAAGGACGGATTCCGAACTCAAAGATTTGTGGCTCGAAGCCGACGGCCTGAACGAGTGGAGCGCCAGCCTTCGCAATCTGGAGGCAAGACTGGCGAGGTGAAGGCCACAACACACCGAGGACTCATGACCGATGCCCGTACTTTATTGCGCCACACCGTAGCGACGCTTGCATATCGCGGAGGTAAAGCCGTCCGCAACGCCCCTGCCAGCTTTGCCGACTACAGCTGCGGAGAATCCTCCCGCACACCTGGACAGATTCTCGCTCACATCGGCGATCTGATGGACTGGGGCCTCAGCATCGCGGCAGGCCAACAGAAATGGAACAACGCCATTCCCCTTCCGTGGGAACAGGAAGTCGATCGTTTCTTCGCCGCCCTAAAGAAATTCGACGACTACCTTGCCTCCGAAGAGCCGCTCCACGTGCCCGAAGAAAAACTGTTCCAGGGTCCCGTAGCCGACGCGCTCACTCATGTCGGACAAATCAACATGCTGCGTCGACTGGCAGAAGTGCCGGTAAAAGGCGAAAACTACTTTGTCGCCGATATCTCGGCGGGACGGGTCGGTCACGAACAGGCCGCCCCGCGCATAGAATTCGGCTGAGCAACGTCCGCGATTTGGGCCTACTTCGCATCCATCGGTACAATGACTATCGCCCGTTGCCATGAATCATCCTGAACTCATCTACGACTGGAACACTCTCTACCCGAAGTCGATCCATCCGCCCGGCCCGGTCTTATTGAATGACGAGACCTTACGGGATGGACTGCAGTCGCCGTCCGTTCGCGATCCTTCGATCGAACAAAAAATTACGATTCTTCACCTGATGGAGGGGTTAGGGATCAACTCACTCGACCTCGGCCTGCCCGGTGCCGGTCCGCGCGCGGTGGAGCATGTCACTGCTCTTGCCCGGGAAATCGTCAGCCACAAGATGACGATCAAGGCGAATTGTGCCGCCCGCACTCACGAGAACGACATCCGGCCGATTGCCGAAATTGTTCAGAAGACCGGTTTGCCCATCGAGGCCGCGACCTTCATCGGATCCAGTCCGATCCGCCGCTATACCGAAGGTTGGACGGATGATTTTCTGCTTCAGACCACGGAAAAGGCCATCCGATACGCGGTGTCGCTTGGTCTTGAAGTCATGTACGTCACGGAAGACACGACCCGCTGCGATCCGCAGATGATCAAGCGGCTCTATTCGGCGGCGATTAACAACGGTGCGCGCGCCATCGTCCTCTGCGATACGGCGGGGCACGCCACTCCCATGGGCACTCTCGCGCTGGTGAAATTTGTCATGGAAGAAGTCGTCAAGCCGTCCGGCGAGAAAATTCGCGTGGACTGGCACGGCCACTGTGACCGCGGCCTGGCCACTGCGAATTCAATTGCCGCGCTGGTCGCCGGCGCGAGTTGCGTGCACGCGTGCGCGCTCGGCCTCGGCGAACGCGTCGGTAATACGCAAATGGATCAGATGCTGGTGAACTTGAAACTCATGGGCATTGCACCCTGGGACGATCAGGATCTGACCAAACTCAAAGCATATTGCGAAGCGGTTTCGGACGCGACCGGCGTTGCGATCCCAGTAAATTATCCCGTGGTCGGGGACGATGCGTTCCGCACTGCCACTGGCGTGCACGCCGCCGCGCTCATCAAGGCCTATAAGAAGAAGGATGTCGAACTTGCGAATACCGTCTATTCCGGCGTTCCTTCGCACGTCTTCGGGATGGAGCAAATCATCGACGTGGGTCCGATGAGCGGGAAATCAAATGTGCAGTTCTGGTTGGAGCGCCGGGGTTATCCCGCGACTGATGAACTGGTCGAACGTATCTACCGCCGCGCCAAGGCGAGCGACCACACGTTGACCGAAGCGGAAATTCTCTCGTGCATGCAGGCATGAGCATCGGAACAACAATGGCCTGCTACGAAGCTGCCGGTTGCTCTTCGACTGTAGGGATGGCAACCGGCGGAGTCGATTTTGCCCTGTCGCGCAATTCCAGAAAACGTTCCTCAAAGTACCAGCGAGACAAATAGGCGAGGGCGATGGAAAGCCCGCTTCCCACCAGGAACCGGACCACGACGGTGGGGAATTCCTGTGCAGTGCTGTAGGCCCATGGCACCACTCGTCGCCCAAAATGATCGACCATATCGAAGGTCAGCATGTGGATCAGATAGAGTCCGTAGCTGATGTCCCCAAAGAATTTCAGCCACCGAATTCTGAAAAGGTAGCCGTATCGGGTCGATCCGAGCGCAAGCGCAGCGGCGACCAGAGTCGTGAAAAATAAGTTCAGGAAAGTCTGTCGAACGACATTTCCCGCCATGGTGCGCGACAGATAGATGCCATAGGGAATTCCAGCCATGAAGATGGCAACGGCTGCAATGCCCACGCCGATGGCTACGAATCCGAGCTCTTTCGGCGAACGAAGCGATCCGCGAACCAGGATCGCGAGCACCGCTCCTCCGGCAAGAGAATCCGCAACCAGCCACGTATATCCCGCCCCAGCTTCGTATCCGTGCAGGTAGTAATAGGCGCGCAGCGATGGACAACCGATCAGCAGTACCGCGCATACGACCAGCAACCCTCGCTGCGTGAAAAGGCGCACCACTCCCGGCCACAACAAGTAAAACTGTTCTTCAACCGCCAGGGACCAGAGCACGGAGTATTGCGAAACCACGCCAAAAAACGCCGTCATGTTTGCCAGGTAGATTGCGCTGAGTCCCAGAAAAGGCCAGCCGACCCGACGATCTGCAATTCCGAGGTAACTCACCACTGCCAGCACAATCAAGATCAGGTAGTAGGCAGGCAGAATCCGGAGGGCGCGACGGTAGTAGAAATCCGCGTAATAGCGCGGCGAGCTGCGCGCATCTAGCAGGATTCCTGTGATCAGGAAACCGGAAAGCGCAAAAAAGAGACGTACTCCCGACCAGCCTCCCGCTGTCACCAGCAAGAACAAACGTGTCACAGCGGAAGGATGCGCGGCATGAATCGGAGTGAGATGGAAGCCGTGAAAGAAAAGGACCAGCAACACCGCAATTCCGCGCAGTGTGTCCAATTCCGGCATTCGGCGCGGGAGAATGCTCTTCGCGGAAATCAAAATGCTCACCGTGGTTGAGTGCGATCTTACCACTCCAGCTTCCCCTCAATCGATCGAGCGGAATGCTATTCCGGCTCTCTCGCCAACTCCGGACTCGGCGCCCGTTCCCCTTCCAATTCCTTTTGCCTCGCGGTGCGTTGCTGGTTCATCATTTTCGTAGCGGCCGCCAGCTCCTCACGTCCTTCCTTCTCACGTCCTACGCGAAGCAGAACCTGTCCTCGCAAATAGCGGGCACTCGCATTGGCCGTGTCGAGCCGGATTACCTGGTCCAGTTCCGCAAGTGCTGCTGGATAATTCTTGCGGCGCTCTTCGATCTTTGCCAATCCCATGTGCGCGCTGGCTAACCGCGGATCCAGTTTGACCGCGCGCCGGTAATTGTTTGACGCTTCGTCGTCCTGCCGCAATGTGGATTCCAGGCTCCCCAACTGCTCATACGTAAAGGCAACGTCCGGATCGATTTCCAGATCTTTCTTGAATTCCGCGTGGGCCCTTTCGTAGTCCTGTTTTCGGACATAGGTTAAGCCCAGGTTGAAATGCACGAACGGAAGTTTGGGATCGGCAAGCACTGCCGCTTCCAGTTCCCGCAGCGCATCGTCGTATTCGCCGCGGTTGTAATGCGCTTTGCCGAGGATCAGGCGATATTGTGGCGTATCTTGTCCGACTTCGACCAACCGGCTCTGCGCTCTTTCCACCAAAGCCGGGTTGTGCGCTTGTTCGGCGGCGTGCGCGAGCACATAAAGGTAATAGACCTGACTCGACGCTTGTCCCCACAGCGGTTCGAGCGCGTCAATGGTATCCGCCCAACGATCATTGAAGAAGTAGCACAACCCCAGCAGATACCGTGCCTGGTAAGAATCCGGAAGCTGCTTCACAACGCTTTCGAAGGGCGGGATCGCCGACAAAAAATCGTTTTGCCGGTAGTACGCCAGCCCGATGTTGAGACGGATGCCGGCAACGTTCGGCGCCAGTTTCTCCGCTTTGCGCAGCATCGCGATTGCCGCCGGCCATTGCTTGCGTCGCATCTGAACCACGCCGAGGTTGGCATAGGCGCCCGCAGCCCCTGGGTCGAGCGCGAGTACAGCGCGAAAATTACGTTCCGCTTCCTCCAACTTGTTTTCGCGCAATGCAGTTTCGCCGGCGGTAAACAATTTCTGCGGGTTACCCGAAGCCGGAGGAACACTTGTTCCTCCTCCTGCCTTCTGTGCAATGATCTCTAGCGGACAGAGAAGCGCCAGAAAAATAGCTGCCGTAACGCTCGCGCTTGACACTCGATTCATCGTGCTGTAGTGTCCGCCAGCAAGAGCCCGAAGAGCAAGGAGTCCATGGGGTCTACTGATTCGAAATCTCCCAAACAGCCACCCGCTGCCAATCGACCGGAGCCTGGCCGCAAGCGTTCGCGATCGACTGCAGTAACCATTCGCGATGTTGCCGAGAAGAGCGGATTTTCCTCCGCGACGGTTTCTATCGTCCTCAATAACGCGCCTCTCGCCCGGTATATTCCCGATACCACCAAGACGCGCATCCAGCGCGCTGCGTCCCAGCTTGGCTACCGTCCCAATCTGTTTGCGCGCTCGCTCCGCAGCCAGCGCAGCCACACCGTCGGGATCATGGTTTCCGACATGACCGATCCCTACTGCACGCTGGTCTTGCGCGGGATGGAAAACTCGCTCTATCAATCTTCGTTCCTCCCCATCCTTACAGATGTTCATAACGAGCGCAGCCGTTTTGAGCGTTATCTGGAAATGCTTTTGGATCGCCGCATCGAAGGCCTGGTGGTGCTCGCGAACTGGCTCTTTCTCGACATCAACGTGCTCGCCGACATCGAGAAAAGTAAGATCCCGACGGCGATTGTCGGATGCGAACTTAAGAACGACCATATCAGTTCGCTGATCGTGGACAACGCCCAGGGTGCTCGCGCCGCGCTTGAGCATCTTATTTCTCTCGGCCATCGCAAAATTGCTTTCATTCGCGGTCCGCGTCAACTATCCGATACCGAACCGCGCTGGCGAGGTGTACGTGCTGTTGCCCGTGAGCATGATCTCTCGATCGATCCCAAACTGATAGTCGATCTGCCCGAGTCGCGCGATCCTTTTTCCAGTTTCGAAGATGGCTTCAAACTGACTGAAGAATTGCTGCATCGTCGCCGTCCGTTCACCGCGCTGATGGCCTTCGATGACATGACCGCATTCGGTGCGATTCGAGCGCTGGCCAAAGCCGGCGTGCGTGTTCCGGAACAATGTTCCGTCATCGGCTTCGATGACATTGCTCCCGCCGCGCTCTATTCTCCTGCGCTCACTACCGTTCGCCAGCCGATGGAAGCGATGGGAACCGCCGCGGCAGCGATCGTGGTGGAGACAATTAACGCCGGTCTGGAAAAGAAACCCGTCCGTGCTATTCATCGAAAGCTCGTGCCCGACCTGATCGTGCGCGAGTCAACCCGTAGCCTGAAGTGATTCGCCTACCAAAAACTGTATGCCATTTTACTTGACACGAAAAGCCAACTAACGCAGTATTGATACGTTTTAATAAAGGGATTTTGCTATTCCGTGGGGGAATGGCTCAGAACGCCGGGCCAGGCAAAATTGCAATGCAGTCTACAAACTCAACTCGTCGGCGTTGGCAGTCGATCCGCCGAGGTCTCGGTTTTCATCTCGATGCTTCCAGGGAGTTACGCATGAACATCCGTCTCTTCAACAAAATCGTTTTTGTGATCGCTTTGTTCTCGGCGTCGATTCTTTACGCCCAGGATTCAGCCTCCGTAACTGGAACGGTACGTGACGCGTCCGGTGCGAGCGTCGCGAACGCGAAGGTCGTCGTCTCCGCCGCTGACCGCGGCATCAATCGGGAAACCACCACCAACTCGGACGGCGAATATTCGGTGGCAGCCCTTCCGCCCGGATCCTACAACATCGCTGTAACTGTCCAGGGCTTCAAAAAATTCCAGGCGAAGGATGTGGTCCTGCGCGTCGCCCAAAAGGCCCGCGTGGATGTGCCCCTGCAAGTCGGGGCCGCCACTACCGAGGTGACAGTCGAAGGGTCGAGCGTTGCCCAGGTGGAAACGCAGTCCTCGGATCTGGCTGGCACTGTTACCGGAAAGCAGATTTCCGAATTGGCGCTGAATGGTCGCAACTTCACGCAGTTGGTCACACTGGTGCCCGGCGTGAGCAATCAGACCGGCCAGGATGAAGGCACCGTCGGAATCTACGGAAACGTCTCTTACAGCATCAATGGTGGCCGCGTCGAATACAACAATTGGGAAATTGACGGCGGCGACAATATGGATAATGGCAGTAATTCGACCCTCAACGTTTATCCCAACGCAGATGCGATCGGTGAGGTCAAAGTACTCACCTCGAATTACGGCGCGCAATATGGCCGGAATGCTTCGGGAACCATCGAGGTCGAGACCAAGTCCGGCACGAACAAGTTCCATGGTACCGCCTCTTACTTTGGCCGGAACCAGTTGTTCAACGCTTATAACTACTTTGACGACCACAGCGCACCCAAACCGTCGTACAAGAAACACGACTGGGGCTATACAATCGGTGGCCCGATCTGGAAGGATCACACCTACTTCTTCTGGTCCCAGGAGTGGCGGCGCGAGCGTAACCCCACAACGTTTCTGCACAACGTGCCGTCCGACGCGGGCCGCTCAGGAGATTTCACGGAATTCTGCCCGGCTCCCGGAGTCGAGTTTGCTCGAGTAGCCGACGACAGCCTTCCGGAGGGCTTTGCTGTCAATCCCGATTGTCCAGCCAGCGGTGCGGGTCCCAACAACGGTACCTACAACGTGCCCACTTTTTCCGGATTTGCGAACAATCAGGTAACGATCGATCCGGTCGGAGCCGCGTTGCTCCCCTTGATTCCGCTAGCCAACACCGACAACGGCGGATTCCCCGCGTATCAGGCTTCTGTTTCTACTCCGACAACCTGGCGTGAAGAACTGATCAAGGTCGATCACAACGTCACCGACAAGGTGCGCCTCACGTTCCGTTACATCCATGACTCCTGGAACACGGTCACGCCGACTCCTCTCTGGAGCACTGGCGACTTCCCGACTATCCAAACCAACTTCCTTGGGCCGGGTGTCAGCCTGGTGACGCGGCTTACTGCCACGGTTTCGCCTACGCTGCTGAATGAATTCGTTTTCAGCTACACAACCGATCACATCACGCTGACCAATAGCGGCCCGTGGCAGAGGCCGGAAGGAATCAATATCGGCTTGTTCCAGAACGGATTCGGGGGAAAGCTGCCCGGTTTTCAAGTCAACGGCGGCGCGCCTTACGGAGACGGCTTTGGGGAGGATCCGAGCTACATTCCTTGGAAGAACTCTAACCCGACCTACACTTTCCGTGACAATGTGAGCAAGATTTTCGGAAAACACAACCTCCAGTTCGGCGCCTATTTTGCTATCGGCCAGAAGAATGAAATGGATGGTTTCGAACCTTCGAACAACGGATTCATCACGACCGACAACACGTCGGGAGTCACCACGGGCAATGCCTTTGCGGATCTCCTGATCGGCCGGGTTTCCCAGTTTCAACAGGAGAACCAGCAACTCAAGTATTACAACCGCTACAAGATCGTCGAGCCTTATCTGCAGGACGACTGGCACATCACCAACAAACTCACCCTGAATCTTGGGCTGCGCCTGAGTTTGTTCGGAACCTATCGCGAACGATATCGGCAGGCATACAGCTTTGAGCCTTCCGCATTCAACATCGACAACGCTCCCGTGATCGATGTCGATGGCGAGGCCACCGGTACACCAGGGGCATTGATCCCCGGCCCTGGAAACCCGTTCAATGGCATCGTGCAATGCGGCGGCCCCGGCGGCTCAGTCGATGTTGCGGGATTTCCAAATGCAGCATCGGGCGGCAGTTCCAAGCCTGGCTGCATGGAAGGCCACCTTTGGAACCCCGCTCCTCGTATCGGCTTTGCCTGGGATCCGAAGGGTGACGGGAAGATGGCGATCCGCGGCGGATACGGAATCTTCTACGAACACACCAATGGCAACGAGGGTAACAGCGAATCGTTGGAAGGTACGCCACCACTGGTGTTGAGCCCGGTTCAAAACAACGTCGGCACGTATGACGGCGTTGGCGGCGCGATTCAACTGCCGCTGGCGGTGAAGTCCATTCCCAACAAGGCGATCTGGCCCTACGTGCAGCAGTGGCACTTCGACATTCAGAAAGAGTTGCCGAAGGCCATCGTGGCCACGCTGTCGTATGTGGGCAGCAAGGGTACCCACCTCACGCTGCAGCGCAACCTCAACCAGCTCCATCCCGTGCCTGCAGCGCAGAATCCTTACAATGCAGGCCAGGCGATTGACGGCTCCAACACGGACTGCAGCGACCTCAACAACATTGTGGTCAATGGCAATATCGTTACTGGGCAGGTTGCGCAGAACGTTGCCGTCGCAGCTTGCGGTGTCAGTGCCAACATCTTCCGTCCCAATCCTGGGTACGGAGATATCACTCGCATTGAAGACACCGCGAATTCCAACTACAACGCACTGCAGTTCTCGGCCCGCCGCACGGTTGGCGCCCTGAATCTGAGTGTTGCCTACACCTACGCGCATTCGATCGACAATTCATCGGATCGCTTTGACACCAACTTCTTCGACTCCTACGACCTGGCCCGTACGCGAGCCAGTTCCAACTTCGACCAAAGGCATATTTTGACGCTCAGCTACGTCTATGACTTGCCAGCCTTCAAGCAATGGGGAACCGCCGGGAGTTATGCTCTGGGCGGATGGAGAGTCTCTGGAATCACAACTATCCAGACGGGAACGCCCTTTAGCGTGACCAACGGGACGAGCTTTGCGGACGCTGCCGGAGTAGGGAATGGCGTGGGCACGGCATCTTTTGCGGATCGGGTTGGCGATCCCAACTCAGGGGTCATCCGAAATGTCGGTGATGCGGGGCCTCGGCTTTACAACCCAGCAGCTTTCCGGTGTGAGGTAGACCCAAGCGGCGTGATTGTCGACGGAAGCTGCCAGGGGCCGCAGGGCCTTACGTTCGGCAACTCAGGACGCAATTCGCTGCTGAATCCGCGTCGCACCAACTTCGATCTGAGCCTGTTCAAGCTCTTCCCGATTCATGAGAAGGCCGCATTCGAGTTCCGCTGGGATCTCTTCAATGCGTTCAATCACACTCAGTTCAATGGGATTGACTCCGGCCTGGGGAGCTCGACTTTCCTAGAGGCCACTTCCGCTCACGCTGCACGCATCATGCAGTTTGGCGCGAAGTTCATCTTCTAGACCAATATTTCTCCCTAACACAAAAGCCTGGCCTCGCGAGAGGTCAGGCTTTTTACTTGGTAGGCATGCAAGTCGATCGGGAGTGCAATTATCCGGCTACGCCCACCTGGTCCCGTTTCCGGCTCAGCACAGCGAGACCTTTTCCTAGGTCGGCAATCAGGTCGTCAACGTTCTCTATTCCCACCGACAAACGGATCATCTGCTCCGTCACGCCCATCTTCTTGCGCGACTCGGCGTCGATCATGGCGTGCGAGGTTAGCACGGGCAGCGATACCAATGAATCCACGCCGCCTAGACTGGGAGCCAACGTGAACAGATTTAACGATTCGCTCACCCGGCAAGCGTCTTCACCGCTACCGTCAATTTCGAAACTCAATACGCCGCCTGCTCCAGCCATCTGTTTCCGCGCCAGTTCGTACTGCGGATGCCCTTTCAGCATCGGGTAGTGCACCCGCGTCACTTTTGGGTGCCCACTTAGGAACTCCGCGATTCGCAGCGTGGTGTCATTCTGTCGTTGAACCCGGACCGCCAGCGTCTTGATTCCCCGCAGCAGCAAAAACGCCGCGTGCGGATCCATGCAGCAGCCGAGCGTCGTTCGCAGACCATGCACCTGCTCAATTAAATCCCGCCGCCCTGCCGCCATCCCACAGATGATGTCGCCATGCCCGCCGTAGTATTTCGTCCCGGAATGAAGCACCAGATCGATCCCCCACTCCGCCGGACGGCAATTGATCGGCGTTCCAAAGGTGGCGTCAATCGTCGTGATCACGCCGCGCTCTTTCGCCAGCGCCGCAATCTTCTCCAGGTCCACTACTCTCACAATCGGGTTGGTGGGGGACTCAAGGTGAATGATTTTCGTATTCGGACGGATTGCCCGAGCGTGCTGCTCGATGTCGTTCGTGTCGACAAATGTAGTTTCAATCCCGAGCTTCGGCAGCCACTGCGAGAGAAATTTCGTTACGCCGCCATAGATGTCGCGCTGCGCCACGATATGATCGCCTGCCTTGACCAGCGCGAGAATGGAAGTCGTGATCGCCGCCATCCCAGAGGAGAACAGCAATGCCGCTTTCGTTCCCTCCAGCTCGGCAATCGCATTCTCCGCCACCGTGTGTGTCGGGTTTCCGTAACGAGTGTAGAACCGGTCTGTATGCGTCGCCCGCAACTGCTCCTGCGAATCGGTGACCTCAAATGTCGACGTCTGATAGATCGGTGTCGCCAGGGGGCCGTTTTTCTTGTGCAAACTCGTCCCGCCGCGGACTGCTTCGGTTTCCTGATGGAACTCGTGTTTTTTCATCGTCGAATTCTCCGAAATATCGCAATACTTTCATAGAACTGTCATCCTGAGCCGTCCGGAGGCGGAGCCGAGGACGAGCGAAGGATCTGCTTTCTTGTGCAGCACAGGGCAGCAGGTCCTTCGCTTTGCTCAAGATGACAGTTGTCGAGTGGACGGCGTTACTTAACCCCAACGGTGTTCGACGTTGGAACGAGGGCAAACCAAGCCGCCGACCGCGCATGCCGTCCTGCCACCAGTTTGTCGAACTCCTGCTGCAGCGCCCGCGTTACCGGACCGGCTTTCCCCGAACCAATCGTCCGGAAATCAATTTCCCGCAGTCCAATCACCTCGGCGGCCGTCCCGCAAACGAAAACTTCGTCCGCGATATAGAGCTGATCGCGGGAGATCGGCTCTTCCACAACCTTGTACCCCAAATCCCGCGCCAGCGTAATCAAGCTATCGCGCGTGATCCCTTCCAGAATTCCCGCCCGCGGCGTGGTATAGATGACGTTGTTGCGGGCGACGAATAGATTTTCTCCCGTACACTCCGCCACGTATCCATCGGGTCCGAGCATGATGGCTTCATCGAACCCGGCGCGTTGCGATTCCGTCTTCGCGAGAATCGAACTCACATAATTTCCTGAGACCTTGGCTTTGGTCATCATGATGTTCGGATGCAGCCGGGTGAACGACGCGATATTCGCGCGAATGCCGCGCTCCTTCGCTTCCACTCCAAGAAACGACTTCCACTCCCACACGGCCACCATGAAGCGCGGTTTGCCCGCTTCCACAGTCATGGTCAGCGCGCCGTCCAGAAAAATCATGGGACGGATATAGCACGCGGAAAACTCATTGGCCGCAATCGTCTGGTGGATTGCCGTACGGACCTGTTCTGCGCTGATGGGTAGATCGCGAAAGCCCACGATGTGCGCTGAGTCCAGCAGTCGTTCCACATGTTCGTCGAGACGAAACACGGCCGGTCCCTGGTCAGTCGAGTAACAACGGATACCCTCAAACACGCTGAAGCCATACTGCACACCGGCGCTCAGAAAAGGCACGACGCCTTCGCTGGCAGGGCGTAAAGAATCATCAATCCAGATATAACGGGCTGTTCCCATGATTACCCTCAGACAAGCTAACTTCTTCTTTAAGAAGATTACCTGCCGCAGCCAGAACACGGCAAGGTGCAAGGCAGATGACAAGACAAAGCGTTTTTCTCTTCTCTATAATCGGCAGCAACCACTGAACCTAATTATGGAAACTGGACTCAAGAATCGTGTTGCCATCGTCGCCGCCTCCAGTCAGGGAATCGGCCGCGCCACTGCCGGAGCATTTGCCGCCGAAGGTTGCCGTGTCGCCATGTGCGCGCGCAACCGCGAATCGCTGAATGACGCCGCCGAGAAAATTCGTATACAGCACAACGCCGAAGTTCTGGCGGAACCGTTTGATGTCACCGACGCTGGTGCGGTCCGCGATTTTGTCAGCGCCGTCGTCAGCAAATTTGGCAGCGCCGACATCTGTGTGACCAATGCGGGAGGCCCGCCTGCCAAGGGGTTTCTCGCGACCACGATCGAAGAATGGAAACGCGCCTTCGACGTCAATTTCATGAGCACGGTTTACTTTGCTCATCAGGTGATCCCCCACATGCAGAAGAAGAAATGGGGGCGCATCATAACCATTACGTCGGTATCAACGAAACAGCCCGTCGCCGACCTTGTGTACTCGAACGCTGTTCGCGCCGGCGTTGTGGGACTGGTTAAGAGCCTGTCCAACGAGTTCGGCAAGGACGGCATCCTCGTCAACAACGTTGGGCCAGGCTTCACCGCGACCGATCGCCTGCAGAGCCTGGCGAAATCCCGCTCCGCCGCTTCCGGGAAATCGGAGAAGGAAATCCTTGAAGGTTTTGCAGCCGATACATCCCTCAAGCGCCTGGGCGATCCCCGTGAACTGGCGGACACCATCGTATGGCTTGCCTCCGACCGCGCCTCCTACATCACCGGGCAGACGATCCTGGTGGATGGCGGTGTTTACAAAGGACTGTAAAAAATTGCATTCAGAAAATCCATTATTTGGAAAATCGATTCACTCGACTGAATTTCCGCGTTCAAGAGTGTGACTCGCGGAAACTATTTCCCCTCGCTGCGCGGTCGCTCCAACTTTTCTGCTCGCGAATTGCCCCGAATCTATTGCAACGTTTGTTGTTTTAAAGTAAGCTTTCGCCCATCCAGAACATGATTTTGCGAATGATCCGCAACACGCGGATGAGAAAAACAGCTCCATGCAATGCATGGCTGGCGTGAGCGCTTTGAGTTGCTTATCCCGCAATGTGGCGGAGTGCGCTGAAATCATTTTTTTTTTAGCATTTGGGCGAGTTCCAACAGTCTTTTTCAGGGGGTATGTGTATGCGGAATCTGAGATCACTCACAGTTGGTGTGTTGGCCCTGCTCGCTTTGGGAGCGCTTGCCGCCGCACAAGGCGGTGCCACCGGTGCGATCAGCGGTACCGTCACGGATATCAGCGGAGCTGTAGTCGCCGGCGCTCAGGTCCAGATCATAAATCAGGACACCGCCGCCGTCGCGCGCACTCTGAAGACGGACGCCAATGGAGCGTTCACGGCTCCCTTGCTGCCCGTTGCGACGTATTCCGTGAAGGTGGCCGCCACTGGTCTTGGGGAAGGGAACTTCAAGGACATCGCCGTCCGCATCACCGAAACGACCCGTCTGACCGCCAAGCTTGCGCCTTTGAAGGTGATGGAGAAAGTTGAAGTGCAGGCCACGGTCCAGACGATTGAGACCACCACTGCGACCACCGGCCAGGCAATCGAAGAACAGACGATTCGTGAATTGCCTCTCGCTTCGCAGAACTTCCAGCAACTACTGACGCTCTCCACTGGAGCGCAAAGCGAACTGAACGCCTCCGCTCAACTCGGACGCGGCAACGCCCGCGTCATCGTCAACGGCCAGCGCGAAGACAACAATAACTATCTGATCGAAGGCATCAGCGCCACTGACTACAACGTGTCGCAGTCCACCAACGTACCGCTGCCCAATCCCGACGTCATCGAGGAATTCAAAGTTCAGACCTCGCTCTACGACGCCAGCCAGGGACGCAACAGCGGTGGCAATGTAAACGCCATTCTCAAATCAGGCACGAAGAGTTTTCACGGCGATGCCTACGAGTTCTTCCGCAACGACGTATTGAATGCCAATGAATTTTTCCTCAACCGCGCCGGTCTCAAGCGGCCACCCGTCAAGCAGAACATCTTTGGCGGCAGCCTGGGGGGGCCGCTCGGCCCGTTTGGTTTTTTCTTTGTGAATTATCAGGGGACGCGCCAGCGCAGCGGTTTGTCGCCGGGGACGCTGATTAGCACCAGCCTTCCGATCCTACCGGCGGACCGATCGCCGGAAAATCTGGCTGCCATCTTCAGCACTCCTGCCTCGGCCAACTGTGCCGCGAATCCAATTTCCATCGATGATGTAAGTCTGGCTTTATTCAATCTGAAGAGCGGCCAGTTTGGCGGCGATGCCAATGGATTCCTGTTTCCATCGTTACCCGGCACTCCGGGCGTGACCGTGGACGATGCAACCTGCAACGCGAGCGTAAACACCGCGCAATTCATTATCAGCAAGCCCGGCAAATTTACGGATGATCAGTTCACGACCACCTGGGACAAGGAGTTCAACAGCGGGAACGACAAGCTGGGGGCCCGATTTTTCTTTTCCAACAATGAATCGCTCCTGCCCTTCGGCGCGGGCGGACTTCAGGCTTCCCTGGGCGGAACGCTGGCCAGCAGTATTAGCGCCACCGATTTGAATTTTCCCTACGATCTCCCGGTGAACAGCCGATTCCTCAGCATTGCGGAAACGCATCTGTTCTCGCCCGCTCTGGTCAATGATTTTCGCTTCGGGTTCGTGCGCATCAACAACAGCCTGATCAATGTCGCTCCTGGCGGAGTGACCGCCGACGCGGTGGGCATCGATCGTCCGACCAGCAACATTACGAACTCAATCTACAAATTCACGTTGGGCAGTTCTGGAATTCAGATCGGCCCGACCCCTCCCGCCGACCAGGCGCAGACCCAGAACAACTTCAACTTCGTAGAGACGCTGAGTTGGGTGAAGGGCAAACACACGTTCCGCTTCGGCGGGGAATACACACGCGTCAATCTGGACAAGCTCTTCCCGCAGGTCTTCAACGGACAGCTGTTCTTCGTCAATACCGCTGGCGTAGCCCCGCCGGCTGGCGCCATTGATGGCGGTGTGCCCGGCGGCATCGGTGGACAGACCGATTTTCAGAAACTGTTGTCGGGCCAGGTCGACTTCAGTTTTGGCGGCGGTGGTGTTTACAACCATCAATACCGGACGAACAACTTCTCATTCTTTGCCCAGGACGATTGGAAGGTAAACCAGCAGTTCACGCTCAATCTGGGCCTTCGCACCGAGCTCATCGGCGCGTTCCACGACAATCTCTGCCACATCGGGAACTTCGACCTGGACCTCGCGAACGCAGGCCAGTATCCGCTGATCTATGGTGGTTGCGCCAACAAGTTGGGCGTCGAAGGAATGACCGGATCCGGCAATGACACGACGCTGAAAAATAACTATTCCACCGGCCTCGGACCACGCATCGGCTTCGCGTGGGACGTCTTCGGACATCACAACACAACGATTCGCGGCGGCTTCGGCGATTACTTCGTACGCGAAGATGTCGGAACCGTGGACCAGCTCTCCTTCCAGGCCCCCATTTTGCCCATCGCCTTCAGTGGCGGGCCCGCAGGATGCATGGCCCAATTTTTCAAGATCGATCGGACTCCAACCAACAGTTGTCCCGATCCACAGCCAAACAACCCGAACGGCTTGCCTGCCGCCAGTACCAAAATCATCGATCCCAACTTCTTGCCGTGCCTTGGCACAATCCAGAATTTTCCGGATGGAGACACAACGCAATTCCCGAATATCGGCTGCGCTGCAGGCAGCCCCGGAGTTGTTCCCTCGCAATTCCTGTTTGCTCTTGCCGTCCCGCGCCACTTTGTGGCCCCTCACACCCAGCAGTGGAATCTGACGATGCAGCGCGATCTGGGAAAGAATTGGGTCTTGGAAGTCGGGTACATCGGAACCCACGCAATTCACCTGCGCGAGACTCGCACCAATGTGCAGGCTCGTTTAGCGACCGCTGCAAATCCGCTGACCATTCAGACTCTGGATGGTCCGGCAACCATCACCAGCAGCACTGCCGCGAACGGTCCCGCTCGCTCTACCCTTACGGGCGTTAACGGCTACAGCGGGATGCAGCTCTTCGCCAACGACGCCTACTCTCACTACCACTCCTTCCAGACCACTCTCTCCCGGCGGTGGGGCGCGGGCTATTTCCAGAGCGCCTACACGTTCGCCCGGTCAACGGACGCCACGTCGAGTGGAAACACGGCTCTTAACACTGCATTCAACGATGAAAGCGATTTGCGCTTCTCTCGTGGCCTTTCGGACTACGATCGCAAACATCGCCTCACGGTCAGCTATCGTTATGAGTTGCCTTTCTTCTCCTCGGCGACCGGCGCGAAACGCTGGATCCTGGCGGATTGGGCCATCAGCGGCATCACCATCTTCCAGTCGGGGACTCCGTTCTCGGTGACCGATTCCGGAGCGGGAACGGCCTATCTCGGCGCTGGCCTCGCGTCCGCCACGCTGGGCGCTCAACTCGCCGACGGCGGCTCCATTGGCGCCGGACGTACCTCCGGCGACATTCACGACCGCCTCGATCAGTATTTGAACCCGGCGAATTTTGTGCCTGCTCCGCCTGCCGATCCCGCTGGCTGTAACGCGGATCCGACAGGCGCCGCTTGCACCACTTCTTTCGGCAACCTCGGTCGCAACATCTACCGAGGGCCGTTCCAGCAGAACTGGGACTTCTCCCTGATCAAGAACTTCCGGATTGGGGAAAAGCAATCCCTGCGCTTTACGGCGGATTTCTTTAACATCTGGAATCACGCCAATTTCTCCAGCCCCACTTTGAACGATGTTGAAAACCCCGGCGCATTTGGGAAGATCTTCAGTACGGTCGGAACCCCGCGTCTCGTCCAGCTCCAGTTGAGGTACTCGTTCTAGTGAGCGGAAGAGAGGCGCTCCCACGGATCCCGCTCCTGGAGCGGGATCAGGTCACTCCCGAAGTTGCGAACATCTACGACGTCCTGCAGAAAACGCGGGGCGTCGTGCCGAACATGTTTAAGACGCTGGCGCACACTCCAGCGCTCGCCCTGGCTACGGCCGGATATCTGAAAGCACTCCTCAGCGACGGCGCGCTTCCCGGCTTTTACAAAGAATTGATTGCTCTGCGCCTCTCCGTCCATCTCGCGAGCGAATACGCGGTCAAAGCGCACGCGCTCTCCGCCCGTCAGAAGGGCGCAAACGAAGTCCAGATCGCCGCCGCCCAAGCCGACTTTGAAAACGGCCCCTTCACCGATGCTGAAAAAATCGGTTTCCGTGCCGCCGACCGCCTTCACCAGTCTGCCTCAGAAATAACCGACGAATTCTTCGCCGAGCTCAAGCAAAATTTCACCGACCCACAAATCATCGAACTGATTGCAACCGCTGCGGCCTTCGAATTGTTTCCCCGCTTCGTAGACGCTCTGCGCATCCCACTGACCGTTGTGGGGACAGGTCTCTGACCTGTCCAGCCGAGCGAAGCTCGGCAGGCGGCGGTTGTGTAAACTGGTTGCGAACCATGAAGCCCTTATCATCCCGACTCAATGTACTCACCGGCGAAGGAGCCCTCTCGGTCTACCTCGCTGCCAAGGAACTCGAGCGCCAGGGCCGTTCCATCATCCATCTCGAACTCGGCGAACCCGACTTCCATCCCGCTGAGCCCGTAATTGCTGCTCTCGAAAAAGCAGTGCGCGACGGCAAGGACCGTTACTGTCCGATGGCTGGCTTGCCGGCCCTCAAGGAAGAAATTGCCACCTATCTCCACCGCACTCGCAGCATCAGCGTATCGCCGGAGAACGTCGTCGTCGCCCCCGGCTGCAAACTTTCTCTCTTCTTCGCGCTGATGACGATCCTTGAGCCGGGCGACGAAGTTCTCTGGCCCGACCCCGGCTTTCCGGGATACGCGTCCATTACCCGCGGCTTCGAAAGCATCCCTGTCTCGTTCGGCATCGAGGAGAAGAACAATCTCCAGCCCGATCCCGATGAAATCGCCGCGAAGATTACGCCTCGAACCAAGGCGATCATCCTGAACTCGCCGTGCAATCCGACGGGTTCCGTTTACTCGGACGCCGTCCAGCGCCGCATCGCGGAACTGGCCGTGCAGCACGATCTATATGTAATCTCCGACGAAATCTACGCGCGCATCATTTACGGCCAGAAATACCATTCCATGCTGAGTTATCCCGGAATGCACGAGCGCACCATGATCATCGACGGCTTCTCGAAGAGCTTTGCGATGACGGGATGGCGCCTGGGATACACCATCGCGCCGCCTGCACTCGTGCCGCATCTGGTGATGCTTGCGATCAATAGTTACACCTGTACCGCCGAGTTCACGCAATATGCAGCTATTGAAGCCTTGCGCGATTCGACCGGTGCCACGCCGCGCATGGTCGGCGAATTCCAGAAGCGCCGCGATCAGTTCATTGCGGACTTGAACCGTGTTCCCGGCTTCCGATGCATCCCGCCCGAGGGAGCGTTCTACGCGTGGGTGAACATTGAAGAAACCGGGACCACCGCCGAAGAAGTCTGCCGTATCATGCTCGAAGATGCGGGCGTAGCCGGCATTCCCGGCGCGGCCTTCGGCGACATGGGGAAGAATTTCGTCCGCTTCTCCTTCGCATCCTCGCCGGCGATCTTGAAAGAAGCCGTCGAGCGCATTCACAAAGCAGCAGCCGTTTGGCAATCAGTGGTGGCCACAAAGTAGAGCCGCCTTTGGGTGGCGCAGTGCTTCAGCGCTGCGATCGAGCCAGGAAATGATGAGGGCTTCAGCCCCTGAGGGTCTGAGCTCTGGAGCGACACAAATGAAATCCCTTTGGGTCTTGTTCTTTTGCTTTGCGACTCTCCCTGCCTTTGCCCAGGCACGCCCCTACCCGGGCGCTGACCTTCCGCAGCTTTACCAACATTATCTGGACATCGTGAATAACATCCCGGCGTTTGACCATCACGCCCATCCCGGCTTCGCCGACGATCCCGATGTCGACGCCATGGCCGCGCCTCCGGGCAGCTCCGCGTTCCGTGAGCGCGATACCAATCCGGAACTGGTCGCTGCCGCCCGAGCGCTCTGGGGTTATCCGTATTCTGATTTTTCAGCCGAGCATGCCAAGTGGCTCGTCCAGAAAAAGGCCGAGATCAAGAAGCAGTATCCCGGCACCGCTTACTTCAACATGCTGCTCGACAAGATGAATTTCGATCGCGGCGTTGCCAACCGCGCCATGATGCCGGATTACCTCGACGCCAAACGGTTCCCGTGGGTTTTCTTCTCCGACGCCTTCATGTGGCCGTTCGACAACGCGCAGCAGACGGCCCGTAACGGCGATCAACAGGTGTACATTCCGCTGCAGGAAAAGATGCTGAAGCGCTGGATGCAGCAGGAAAAAGTGAGCGCCCTTCCCGCCGGCTTCGCCGACTACCTGAAGTTCATCACCCAGACTCTCGAAGACAATCAGAAAAACAAGAACGCAATCGCGATGAAGTTTGAAGTTGCCTACTTTCGGACTCTGCATTTCAACGATCCGCCGCGCGATGAGGCTGAAGCCATCTATAAGAAGTACGCCAAAGGTGGGGTTCCCACCGAACCCGAGTACCGCACGTTTCAGGACTACATCTTCCGCTACCTGATCACCGAAGGCGGACGCCTGAAGTTGCCGGTGCACATCCACTCCGCGGTCGGCATCGGAGACTACTTCAACATCTCCGAGAGCAACATCATGCAACTCGAGAACATTCTGCGAGATCCGCGCTACTCGGCAACCACGTTCGTGATGATTCACGGTGGATACCCGCTCGAGCGCGAAGCCATCTGGCTGGCGTCGATGAAGAACGTGTACATGGATTCCTCCATTCAGGAAATCATCATGTACCCAGCCGCGTTCAAGAATTCCCTCCGGCAATGGCTTGAGACGTTCCCCGACAAGATCACGTTCGGCACGGACTGCTTCCCCTACAACGATGTTCTCGGATCGGAAGAGAGCTACTGGCTTGGAAATGTCTCCACGCGCCAGTCGTTGGCAGCCGCGCTTGCCGAAATGGTTTCCTCCGGCGAAATCACGGACGCTAAAGCCATCGAGATGGCGCATGCCTATCTTCACGACACCGCGGTTAGCCTGTATCCTTCATTGAGCCACTGACATGAAAAAGACGAAATCGAAGAAGCGTGCCAGCAAAAAATCTGCCGTCAAGGCCTCGAAAAGAAGAGCGACGAGCCCAGCGAGTAAAGTAGCGCTCAAAGGCACCGTCTCAAAAGCCAGGCGGAAAGCCGAGTTACGCCACGTTCCGTGGAACTCAGTGGCCGTGGAAGCGCTGAATCCTCTGCTGGGGCGTCATTTCATTGTCGGGCAGAATGTCATGTTGGCGCG
Source organism: Acidobacteriota bacterium (assembly GCA_016196065.1). Classification (NCBI taxonomy): domain Bacteria; kingdom Pseudomonadati; phylum Acidobacteriota; species Acidobacteriota bacterium. The sequence goes on from JACPYL010000010.1 coordinate 154,301, forward strand.
TGTGTTGCTGAAGAAAGGCTGCATCGTGCCGGAACATAGCCATCCCAACGAGCAGCTCACGTTCATTGCCGAGGGCGCACTCAAGTTCTGGATCGACGGCAAAATCATCGTCGTCAATGCCGGCGAAGTGCTGACCATTCCACCGAACATGCCTCACAAAGCGGAAGCGCTCGAAGACACCGTTGACTTCGATGTCTTCAATCCGCCCCGTGCCGACTGGATGAGCGGAACGGATGTGTACCTGCGGTAGACCGTCTTCGCGCCACCGATGCCAACAATGTCTTTGACTTCCGTCATCACGGCCTCAGTTCTTCGCTGCATCGGTTGCGGCGCGACTCCCGCGTCCGCCGCGCAGGATTTCCGCTGCACGAGCTGTGGCGATCTCCTCGAATTCGTATTTCTTGACCGCAGTCACGATCCCCAGGCCTTGAAGTCCCTCTGGGCCAATCGCAAGACTATCCTCAAACCCCTTGACCAGAGCGGCGTGTGGCGTTTTCGCGAACTCTTGCCTGGCATTGCGGAGGAGCACGCGATCACTTTGCGCGAAGGCAACACGCCGCTTTACGACCTGCCGCGCTGCGCTCGTATTGCCGGTCTCGATGCGCTTCAGGCCAAGCATCAAGGCATGAATCCCACCGCATCCTTCAAGGACACGGGTATGACCTTTGCAGCGTCGTCCGCGAAGGCAAGTGGATTTAGTTGGGTAGCCTGCGCGTCCACGGGAAATACATCGGCCTCAATGGCGGCTTATGCCGCTCGTGGCAACATGCACAGCCTGGTGCTGATTCCCGAAGGGAAGATTTCATGGGGCAAGCTCTCGCAGTCTCTCGACTACGGAGCGCTCACCTGCCAGCTCCGCACCGATTTCGACGGCTGCGTGCAGATCCTCAACGAACTGGTGCGACGTAAGCCTGTCTATCTTTTGAATTCAGTCAATCCGTATCGCATTGAAGGACAGAAGACGGCCGCCATCGAACTGATGGAACAGCTGGAATGGGAACCGCCCGATCACATCATTGTTCCCGGCGGAAATTTGGGAAACAGTTCGGCGATCGGCAAGGCGCTGCTCGAAATGCGCGATCTGAAACTCATATCGCGGCTGCCGAAACTTTCTATCATCCAGGCGCAGGGCGCGAACCCCTTCTACCGCAGCGTAAGAGAATTGGGCGGTACGAAGATCGAGCCTATGACCGCCGACACGCAAGCCACCGCCATTCGCATCGGCAACCCCGCTTCGTGGAAAAAGGCGCTGCGCGTTCTCCGCGAGACCGGTGGGGAAGTTGAGCAGGTAACCGAAGTAGAAATCGCCGAAGCCAAAGCTGAAATTGGCGCCGATGGAATTGGCTGCGAACCTGCTTCTGCCGTTACTCTGGCCGGACTGAAAAAACTGACGAAGGCGGGCTTTGTGAAGAGGAACGATCGCGTCGTCCTGATCCTGACCGGGCACCTGCTCAAAGACCCCGATTTCACCATTAAGTTCCATCGTGGCGACCTGTTTGCGGGAACGCCTGACCAGCAGCCAACTCCGTACTCCAGCCCTTTGCAGCGGGCTCCGATTGTCCTCGATGCCGATCTAAGGGCCGTCGTTGGCGCCCTTGAAGCAGCTGAGAGAAAGTCGTAGCAGTTCCGCTCGAAAACGTGTATAAGACTCGGTTTCACTTCCTTTAGATTGATTTGGGGTCTATCCCCTGAGGTTGTGCCTCTAAATGCCTTCGCGTCCCGCATCTTCGGACCGTTCCATCCGCCTGGCTCTGCCGGCGACCTCGGCCAACCTGGGTCCGGCTTTCGACAGTGCCGCCCTGGCCATGGACTTCTATCTGCGCCTGCACGCCGAGCGCGCTCCCGATTTCTTTATCACCGCTGAAGGCCGCGACGCCCATATCTGCCGCCGGATGGAAGATCACCTGGTCCTCACGACCTACCGCGAGGTCCTCGAATCCGAGAACCGCAAGGTGGTTCCTCTCAGCATTCATATTGAAAACGAAATTCCGATCGGCAAGGGTTGCGGCTCCTCAGCATGCGCCCGCCTGGCCGGCATCGCGCTCGCCGTGCACTACGGACATCTTCGCTGGAAGGCCGATCGTATCGTGGGCGAAGCGTCCATGCGCGAGCACCATCCGGACAATGCATCCGCTTGTTGGATGGGCGGGATCACCGTTGCTCGCATGGCCAACCAAGTACAAGCGCAGATCGTTGAAGTGAAACCGAAAGGGAAGTGGCCACTACTGCTAGCCATTCCTGAAGCGCCGCTTTCCACCGAGCAGGCGCGGCGCGCCTTGCCATTTCAGTATTCCCGCGCCGATGCTGTCACCAACATTCAGAATTCGATGTTGCTGCTTGCATCGTTTGTTTACGACCGCCCCGATCTTCTGCCGTCGGCGCTCGAAGACCGCATCCACCAGCCTTATCGAGCACCGCTCTGTCCCTTGTTGCCCGCGATCAAGGAGTTAACTGGCGAATCCGGCATCCTGGGAGCGGCCCTCAGCGGTGCGGGACCATCGGTGCTGGTGTTTCTGGATGCGAAGGCAAATCCCAAGCGAGTCAAGCAACGGATCGCGGCTCACCTGGCGAAACGCCGTCTCCCGGCCGAACTCCTGCTCACCCAGATTGCGACGCATGGCGGTCGCGATGGCGTCGACTGGAAGAAGAAGCACGGATCGTAGTAGACGAAAAAATCCCCGCGTCGCTGAAAACCATTTTGGGTTCCTCAGTCGCGCGGGGCGTTGATTGGTCTCAGACGATCAGATGAACCCTACCGGCTCGCGGGTGGAACAACCCCGTTCATCCGCAGATAGACGACCATCTGTCCATAGTGATCGAAACCGTGCCAGGCAAATACCGTGCCCATGCCCAGCCGAGTCGCTGTGCCTTCGCCGAACGGATTCTTGATCGGCCCGAGCGCGTTGGCTTCGTTGATTGAGGCCACAGCCTTGTGCGCGTAGGCGAATGAGTCCTTCAGGAACTTTACGATGTCAGCCTTTGACTTCACGCTGTCTGGGCCACTTTCTCCGCCTAGTTCGACGGGCGGCTTCTCGCCCAAAATCGATGCGCCTACGATGTAGTTCACGGCAGCGATATGTTTGGCCTGTTCTCCAAAGGTGCGTACTTTCTTGAATTCGCCGCCGGTTGGCGCGAATCCGAACTTGTCTTCCGGCATCGCCTCCACAGCCGGAACAAGTTCGCTCTCAATGGTCTTGACCGTGCCGTCGAGCACGCTCGTGGTCGTCTTCTTTTCATCGGCAGCCTGTGCCAGCGCTAAACCGCAAAACACGAACATTGCTGCCAACATCAATGCAATCTTCTTCATGTCGCCTCCCGAGCAATTTGTGGATCGCAAACTAGAAAAATTCTTTGTGGGAATTGGATTCAGTCACGTACGACGGCAGGAGACATTTCCAGTTCAGTCGCTGTGATTCGATGCCCGCGCAGTGCCAGCACTCCGCACGCCAACACGCCGGCAGCTACCGTTAGGGCATTCGCGATTCCGATCTGTTTCGCCAGCGCTCCCCACAGCGTTGCGCCGATTGCCATCCCACCCTGCAGTACAAGAAGGTATAACGAGAGTGCCCTCGCCCGCAAATATGACGGACACATGGTTTGCGCGGCAACATTCAAACACGCCAGAATTCCAATCCATGCGCCGCCTGCGATCAGCATCACGACACAGAGCAGCGCAAAAGTCTGGGCACGTCCCGATGCCACTGTCATGCCCGCGAAAATCATGATCGCCACCACCACCACTCCATCGACAGAGAGTCTTTCTCTCAATCGGGGCAAGGCCGCTGCTCCGATCAGAGCGCCTAACCCAAAGCAGGCGAGCAACACACCGTATCCGCGCGCTCCAAAAGGCTTGGCGATGATCGGCATCAGGGCCAGCATCGAAGCCGCCGCCACGCTGAACGTGCCCGTGCGTAGCAGCACCGATTTCGCCAGGGAACTGCCGCGAACGTAGGTGAAACCGTCACCGACCGCCGCCCATACTCGGCGTCGCGCGAGCGAAGTCTCGATCGGCCTTCTCCAGCGATAGAGAAAAATGATGACCCCAAAAAAAGAGGCCGCATTCAACAAGAATGTCGTCCCGCTTCCCAGTGCGCCGACCACGATCCCGCCGATCGCCGGCCCAACCGCACGCGCCACGTTGAAGCCTGCCGAGTTCAGCGCCACCGCGGAGGCGTGCTGCTCGCGAGGCACCAACTCCGGTGTAATCGCCTGCCACGCCGGATCGTTCATCACTGAGCCCAGGCCGAGCAGGAACGTAAACAGGATAAGCACCCATGGGCCAACACAACTGGTGAGCGTCAGAATGCCTAGCGTTGCCGATGCCAGGACCATCCATCCCTGCGTGACCAGCAAGAATTTTCGCCTGTCTACCATGTCGGCAAGTGCGCCCGCAGGCAGAATGACCAGGAACACCGGAAGCGCTCCCGCAGCTTGTACCAGTCCGACCATCAACGGGTCGGTTGTCATCTGCGTCATCAACCAGCCCGCACCGACGTTGTGCATCCACGTGCCCGTGTAGGAGACGACCGAGGCGATCCACAGCGATCGGAAAAGAGCTTCGCCAAGCGGCGCCCAGGGCGAAGCGTTTCCGCGTACCGCCTCCTGCTCCGCCATCGGCATCTTGATCATCTCAGCCATAAAAAGGACGTCGTTCGCTATCCGTCGTTCGCGCTTCGCTGCTAAGCGAAGGACGAATAGCCAACGACGAGCGCCTAACCACTAACCACCGCCCCACCAAACGGCCATTCCCTGCGCCGCAATGCTCGTACGCAATAAATGACCAATCCCACTACCAGGATCACAACAGCGTATCGAATCTCGCGTCCAAAATCCCGGCGCGAAAACAAAATAAAAATAAAGCTGCAAGCCGCCACCAGCGCGGGCACCGGATATAGCCACATCCGGAACGGGCGCGGCATGTCTGGTTGCCGAATCCGCAATACGATGACGCCGATACTCTGCACCAGGAACTGCAGCAGAATCCGGATCACCACCAGTGCCGCGATCAAGTCCGCGAGCCGCAGGAAACAAAAGAGTGCCGCCACTCCTGCCAGGGCCAGCAAGGAAACGTAGGGAAACTTGTGCTCTGGATGAACTTTCGCAAATGCCTTGAAGTAATTTCCATCCACCGCTGCTGCATAAGGGACGCGAGAATATCCCAACATCAGGGAGAAGACGGAGGCGAAGGCCGTCCACATGATCAGCGCCGAGACTATGGCGGCTGCCCCTTGCCCGTAGGTCCGCTGCATGAAGGTCGAGACCACGTAGAGCTTGCTGTTGGAAGCCCCCGACTGCGCCATCTCGCGCCAGGGCACCACGCCCAGGATGCTGATGTTCATGACTACATATAGACAGGCCACCGCGATAATGGATAGCAATAACGCCCGCGGAATGTTTTTGCCTGGCTCTTTAATCTCATCTCCCAGAAAACAGACGTTGTAGTAGCCCCAGTAGTCATAGGCCGCGATCAGCATCACGCCGCCCAGTCCATCAAAGAAATCCTTGGAGAACGTAAACGCTCCCGGTGGAAAATCAAAAGCCTGCCGTGCATTGAAGTGAGTTAGGCCGACAAAAATGATCCACGCAATCGTCCCCATCACGCCGACCCAGAGCACTTTCGAGATCCGCCCAATGACCGTAATCCGCCGGTACAGCAGGAATGCTGTAAACAGGCAAGCGCCGATCGCAACCAGTGTGGCCGGCATGGCCACCCAGCTGAGTTGAAACTTTCCCAGTAACGGCATGTCGAGACTGAATGTCCGCTGGGCCCAAACCTTCTCCAGGCCCGGCCAGAAGAATGCCGCATACTGGGACAGCCCCACGCATCCGGAAGCAATCGAAAGCGGCGCGCTAAACGAAATCTGCCAGATGAATAGAAAGGAAATCAGCCGCCCTAGTTTCTGTGGCCCGTAGATTTCTTTCAGATAACGGTACGATCCGCCCGATCCCGGCATCGCCGCCCCCAGTTCGGCCCACACCAATCCATCGCAGATTGCCAGCCCCGCACCCAGAATCCAGCCGATCATGGCTTGTGGCCCGCCCATGGCAGTGACGACAAGCGGGATCGTAATGAACGGCCCCACGCCGATCATGTCGATCATGTTCAGCGCAGTCGCCGACCCCAGACCAATGCCGCGCACGAGCGGCGTTCCGTTTCCCGGCGTGCTAGCGGAGGAAGGAGTCGTAGTCATCTTTCGGAATTGTCATTCTGAAGAACTTGTCATCCTGAGCGCAGCAAAGGATCTGATTTCCCATGCAGCGCCCATCAGCGTAGGAGCGAATCACTAACCACTAACCACTAACCACGTTTTCATTCCCCGCTCACCACATTCACGAACAAACGCACCGCTCCCGGAATGCCCGCCGGCAGTTGCCGGAAGAATGCGAGTCCCGTGTAGATGTATTTCCCTTTGCCGTATTGCGCCACAAGTAATCCACCTTTTTGCTCACCTTCGCCCGGATCGTGCGTTTCCAGCAGGGGCGTAAACTTCGGATCCCACTGCGAAGCAAAGTACAATCCGCGTTCCTGGACCCATCCCTCAAAATCTTTTTGAGTGATTTCATTGGGCGAATGAAAGATCGGATTTGCAGGATCCAACATCGCAATGGGCGCTTGTTCCGCAGACACGCGTGCCCGGCTCAACGTCATCGGGTACGGCGTAAACTTCCCGTCATTGAAGTCACTCGCGGAAGCGTTGTACTGCACCACCAGCCGTCCGCCGGCTTCGACAAACGCCAGCAGCTTCTTGTTATTCGCGATCACAGCTTTTTCATTGTCGTATGCGCGAATGCCCAGCACGATTGTCTGGTACTTGCTCAAGTCTTCATTGGTCAATTTGTCGGATGGGATGAGAGTCACATTCATGCCGATCTGCCGGAGTACGGTCGGAATCTCATCGCCCGCACCCATGATGTATCCCAGCCGGAGATTTTTTGGCACATTCACGTCGACAATCGAAACGCGTTGCACGGCCGGCTGGTAGTAGTACCCGGTTCCCAGATCGTCCCGAGTGACGATCGAGTAGCCTTCGCTGTACACGTGGTTGTTGCTCCGTAATTCGGCGTGAATGTCCTTGCGGCCCTCATTCGACACGGACGGAAATACTTCGAATGCCGCGTCCTTTGATTGCCCCTTCGCGATCGTCGATTGCACGTCGCGAGGATCCGAGCGCCAGCCGTCCGACACTTTCAGCGCCACGTCGGCGTTGGTGTCGTTGCCTTGATTTCGCGCACTCACCTCGACTGTGGTGCGGGCATTCTGGTGCGACGGTACGACCGCCGTCGAGGGCTGCACGGTGACCGCAAAAGCAGGCGCGACGGCCAGCGGCCGTTCCTTAATATTCCCGGCAGAATCCTTGTACCGGACCACGCACACGCTCGAAATGACGCCGGACTTGCCCAGCGCTGCAACTCCTTTTACCGGTGGCGGGGGGAACGGCCGGCCACGATATTGCGGATCATCAATGATGTTGAGCGCCTCGGTTTCCGGATCGTTGCGATGCCAGTAAGGCCGCGTGATCGCGGCATCTAGAGGAGCGGTGATTTTGAACCTACTGACATCATGAGGTGAATGCTCCCTGCCGAGTACGGTGGATGTCCAGCCGTGTGGAAGCTGCAGGCTGAGGTCAGTCGTACGCACCGCGGAATTGCTCGCGGTGAAAGTCGCCGTGACTTCGAATGATTGTCCGGGCACAGCCATGAAGGCATCTTCAGGATTCGCGCCGGCCGGTGCGTCGACCACGACATGTAAATTCGCTCCGTTCGCCAGTGCTCGGGCTTTTTCAATGTCAGCCGACAAACTTTCCAGCAGATGGACCCGCAAATACGTTTTCGCTTCGGCAGACACACCCGAGCCCGCAATTTGATTGAACAGCTTTGGCACCATGCCGGCCGCAGCCGCCAAAAAAGGTTCAGCCGATGCAGGATTCTTCTCCGCTGCCGCCGCAGCCTCTTCCAGCTTCGTCTTTATTTCAGCCAGTCCCGCTCGTAGCCACGGAGCCTTCTTCTCTTCCTCTCCGAGACCCGACGCCAACCCTGGCAACGACGTATCAATCCCCGCAAATAAATCCTGCTCGTGTCCGTCTTTATCTTTCGGAGATTCCACCACCGAGTCGAGCAGCTTGTAATGAGTGAATCGATCCCCGTCGTCAATTGTCCAGTTCGCTGTGCCCTGCGATTGCTGATGCCGCAATCCCTTCATCGCAAACTGAATGTATGAAGTCCCGAGCACAGGATCCTTCACGCCCGTGTTGATCCGCACGGAGTAGTTCGCCGCGTCGCACGTGCTCGAAAAGAAGCCGCACACGTTTCCGCTATAGAGTTTCTTTGCCTGCCAGGGCTGTAATCCCTCGGCGATCTGCTCGGGAAAACGCTTCGGATCGGCGGCCGCCCGGAATGCTTCTTTCGTTAGAATCGCCGATGCCTGGTGATGTCCGTGTCCATCGCGATCCGTTCCTGAAAATCGCGCCACCAGCACATCCGGACGAAACGTCCGAATCACGCGCACCAGATCGGCCAGTGCGACATCGTGACCTTGCCATTTCTGAAAGGTCTCTTCCGGAGTCTTCGAGTATCCAAAATCCGCGACGCGAGAAAAACGCTGTTCCACTCCGTAGTATCGATCGGACGCTAGGAGTTCCAGAGTCCGTAACACGCCCAGCACGTCAAACAGATTGCTGCCCAGTTTATTTTGTCCGCCTTCACCCCGCGTGAGCGTCATCAATAAAGTCGAGACACCCTTGCCTCGCGACTCGAGTGTCAGCATGCCACCATCTTCATCATCTGGATGCGCCGTAACCTGCATCAGCCGACCGGTTGTCTGCAGCCGGCGCAGCATCAGCTTGAGCCCGGCTGTTCCAGTTTCTTGTGGAAGGGGTTCGTAATACCGGTCATCGCCCGTGGTGGGTGTTTCGGACGCCTGCGCGAAAGAAAATGGCACGGCCGCCAGCAACAGCAGAATCGCCCATAGCGCCGTGGCCGCGCGCTTTCCAGTGCTCAGAGTTCTGGACCCATGCAGCTCAAAATCAGACATTCCCATGTGATGGAGTTTCCCCAAAGAAAGGACCAAGTATATTCGCTACGAGCATTTCACCGTCGTCCTGCGACCCACTCGGACGTCAAATAGCGGTCGCAATTCCAGTGTCAGCGCTGTTCCATTGGACTCGATGTCCTTGCACCAGTGAGCAACAAAACAACAACAATTCACCGCGCTCCGCTCGAGTCCATAAACTTCTTCTGGCACTCCTGCGCTGATTTCACAATCTGCTGGAATTCCGAATCGCCCTGGACTCCCGCCAACAGCGGATCTGCCTGCAGTGCCTGGTAGGCACAATACTTCTGCTCGACAGCCTTGCGCAGAAATGTGTAAGCGATCTTCTTCTCGCCGCACTGCGCCAGTAATGCGCCCTGGTAATACTTCAGCTCAGAATCCTGCTCCCACAGCAAATCGTCTTGCGCCCGCTCAGCCATGCTGTGGACTGCTTCCGCTGGAGCTTTGTTCAAGCAGCCCAAAAGAAATTCGCGCATCCATGTGGGATTGGTCGTCAACTTGTCCGCTGCCTCGCGCGCCTCTTTCATTCTGCCCTCGCGCATCAGCACCGACACCATCACCGCGTTCGACCATTCCGATCCCGTGTCCTTGTCCAGATACTGTTTAGCGAACGCCATCTTGCCCACTTCAAAGAACGCAAATGCGCACGATCGCCAGTTGTAATTCCCCGGATCGATGGCCGCCGCAGCATCGCATTCCTTTTGCGCCTGATCCAGCATTCCGGCATACCGCAATACGTACGCCAGTGAATAGTGCGCAAACGCGTTGTCCGGACGCCGCGCCACCAGGTCGCGGGCACTCCGGTATGCCTTATCCAGTTGACCCATCTCGACTTCATTGGCGGCGAGAAAGCCCGCTGCGCCTACTCTTCCGGGCTCCAGGGTCAAAGCCTTCTGGTAAGCGTTGTTCGAGCGCTCATACTGTGCCGTGCCGCCATTCGCATAGATCGCGTCGAAATAATATCGCCGGCCAAGCGCCTCCCAGGCCGGCGCGTATTTCGGATCGAGCGCCACCGCCTGTTCCAGCATCTTGATTCCTTCTTTGTTCGGCGCTGCCTCATGGGCGATCGACAAGCTGCGCATATACCAGTCATAGCCCTGCTTGTTCGCGGGAGCGCTGCTGTTCTCGACCGCTGCGCGCGCCACGCCTAGCGCCGGAAGGAGTTCCTGCCGGACCTTCTTTTCCAACTGACTCTGCAAAGCGATGACGTTGTCGTCGGGTGCCGTCAGCGTACTCGTCCAAATCAGCTTGTTGTCCTTTACTTCCACTGCTTCCAGCGTGAGCATGACTTTCTTGTTCTGCTGCAGGAAATGTCCGGTCACAACCGTTCCCACCTGGAGTTCGCGCCCGATCTTTTCCGCGTCGGCTTCGGCGTTCGCGTATTTTCGAGTCGACGATGAAGGCCGGATCTCCAGCGTCCGAGCGTACGTAAGCGTATTCGCTATCTCGTCCGCCAGCGCGTAGCGCAGAAACTCGCTCTTCGGGTCATTGTTAATGTTTTGGAGCGGCAGGACAGCAATCGTCCGGTTACTCGACTTGACCGCAATTTCCCGCGTCCGGAACCACCATGCACCGACCGCAGTCAAGACCGTGAGTAATACCGCCACCAGCACCAGGATTACCCACATCTGTTTTGAACTTCTCTTCTGGAACGTATGCGTGGTCGATTTTGGCAGCGCGGAATGCTTGCTGCGCGTGACGCCTGATTCCGTTTCCTTTTTCAGCCGCTGTAAATCGGCCTTCATCTCGGAAACATTCTGATACCGCTGGTCGCGGTCCTTCTCCATCGCCTTGCCGATAATTGTTTCCAGGATTGTTGGTACCGATGGATTGATTTGTGAAGGCGAGGCTGGCTTCTGATTCATCACCGCGTGCAGCGTGGTTACCACATTCGTTCCGGTGAACGGCTTCTTACCGGTTGCCATTTCGTACGAGACAACGCCGAACGAAAAAATATCGCTGCGTGCATCCAGCGTTTCCGAGCGCGCCTGCTCCGGCGACATATACACGGCGGTGCCCGGGATCACTCCTACCTGCGTCAGCGATTCTTCCAGCGAACTGTCGGTCGTCGTCCCCACTTCGCCGACCTTGGCGAGTTTGGCCAGACCAAAGTCGAGAATCTTCACCTGCCCGCTCGGGGTGAGAAAAATATTCGCCGGCTTGATGTCGCGATGCACGATCCCCTTGGCATGAGAAGCGGCAAGCGCATCCGCTGCCTGCAGCGCGATGTCCACCAGGTGATCCACGTCCATCGGCTTGCCCTTGATGCGCGCCTTCAGGCTCTCGCCTTCCAGCTTCTCCATCACGATGAATGGATGCCCGTTGTTATCTTCAATGTCGTGGATCGTGCAGATGTTCGGATGATTCAGTTGCGACGCCGCCCGCGCCTCGCGCGTAAACCGCTCCAGCGCCCGCTTGTCGTTGGAAAGATGATCAGGAATGAACTTCAGCGCAACATGCCGGCCCAGCCGAATATCCTCGGCCTCATACACAATTCCCATTCCGCCGCCGCCCAGCTTCGACACAATGCGGTAGTGGGAAACCATCTGGCCGAGCATGTCCATAGTGAGGTACGTGTAAGGCGGACGCCCTCGTCCGCCGCAGTTGCTGTTGGTGTTGCAGTTGCCCTTTGATTCTAGCGGAGGGCGCGATATCCGTGTGGCGCAGGCGCCCCCGCCCGCGAAGGCGTAATGTTAGGCGGACGTTGGAGTTGGGTCAACTGAGCGTCCGGTTCGCGGGCGCCCTCATCACAGCTTCACTTCGCTGATTTGAATCGTCGGTTGGACGTTCGAGTAGTTGGGAATGTCGTTCAGAATCGCGTCCGCATTTTCCCCGAACGAGGATTGAAACGTTTCGACAGAATCGAAGTAAAGATGCCCCAGGGCGACGTACGTGGGAGGCACTCCGGGCGCTCCGCCCGCAAGACCCTCTTCGACGGCCATCCCCTTCAGCGGCGTGCCGAGCAGCCTCTGCACAAGCGGCATGTGATGCTTGAGGTAGTACGCCATGTCGAATTTGCATCCCTGTGAATTGGGATAGAACACGCTGACCTTGATCATGACTGCTCCTTGCGAACGGCGAACGACCGCCGACAACGCCCTTACCCCACTAGCCCCGCTGACGATCCCACCCACTCCATATTCTTGTTGTGATCCACGCCCATCATCAGCCCGCGTCCCATGCGGACAATGATCAGCACCGGCGTGAGTTCCTTCAGCCAGATGTACATGATTCGCAACTCGGCCTTGGTCGGACCATGCGGAGTCTCAATCACTGGTGTGAAGCTGATTCGCTCCTGCAAAATGTATTCGCCCCGTTTAGCAGCAGGAATTGCGTCAATATCCGCCCGCGAAGGCGCAATCACTACACCCAAGCCCGCAAACGAATAAAGAGGCTTCAACACGAAGTTTTCCAGGTCGTCAGGGACCGCGGGCATCTGATCGAGAAACCACGTGCGAGGCACGCTCGCATGTTTCAGATAAGGGATTGAATATTTGCTGATGCGGAAATACCAGTTCGGATGTCCCGCCCACTCCACATCCAAGTCATCGCGAAAATCGAAGGGCAACGCGACACCCTTCCGCTCCAGTTCGTCCACGATCGTTCGGTTGTAAATGCGATGAATCGGGATTCGCCGGCCGTCCCGTTCGTAGAATAAACGCTGGTCTTCTCTTCTAATTTTCGTGATGCAGACCGTCCGCACGCCCAGCAACTTTTCTGTCAGCAGAAAATCCGGCTGCGTCTTCTGCTCCTCGGGATGCACTTCCATCAGCACCACGTTCTCCGGATCATGACCGGCGACGATCGCATCGCGCAGCAACCGTGCATACGAATCGGGATTGAGCCCGCTCAAGTGATACCGCAACGCAGGGTCGAGACCGAATACGTCCATGTAGGTCTGCGACAGAACTGGCTGGTATGCGTACAGAGAGGGGAATGCCTGCAGTTCGACTAGTTTTGGATGGAAGTCTCCGGCGGGATCGCGCACCAGTCCAAAATCAACCTGAATGAACATCGGGTGCGATGCCTCATTCGGAACTCGAAAGTGCGCGGGAATTGTATTTTCCGAACGCGCCCGATAATCGGGGTTGTCCACAAGTTGCCGGATCAAATCCTTGCCGTCTTCGCAGAGGCGCGCCACGAGCGAAGAAGGAAAGAAGCAAGGCGTCTCCGAAATCTGAAACGGCACTTCCATCCCGCATCGAGAAGCCAGTTCGCGCCGAAATGCCTTGTATTTTTCTGGAGTGAAGCCCGAGTTGAAGGCCTGCCGAAAGGAGGGAATCATAACGTAGCGCCGGCGTCCTCGCCAGCTGTGATGTGAGTATCGGAGCGGCATGGCTGAAGCCGTGCCTTCCCGAAGTCTTTGCGAGACCTCGCTCATCCCGACTAACCACTAATCACCAACCACTAAACACTGCCCCTACGCCTCAATCAAAAACTGCCCGCCCCGCATGATCTGTTCGTCATCCACCCAGATATCAAATTTTCGACCGACCACATCGATGTGCGTCACGGAATACCACTCCGCTCCGGTGTGGGCGCCGTACGGGTTTCCAAAGGCGATATGCACGCCCGGATATTTCTCGTCCTGCAATATCTGCCCGATGACGTCCTTCAGTTCGATGTTGGTCCCGATCGCAAACTCTCCCACGCGATCGCTGTTTTCGTCGGTATGGGTGTAAGCCCAGAAATCGTCTTGCAACTCGCGATTGGAGGAATGCCCTTCGACCACGCGATTGCCTTTCACCTTGATGGTCAGGGGGTTCGCCTTTAGATCGCCAAATTTCGCGCACAGATAATCGCCGACCACACCGTCGATGACGAATGTCCCATTGACCTCGCCCGGAGTCGTAAACACTTCGCCGCCTGGGAGATTGCCCCACTTGTCGCGGCTGATAATCCCACTGGTTTTCACCCAGCGATACTTGGGATTCAAGTCCGCAGTCAGGTCGGTGCCGCTCGGAGTCGTGGCACGAATCTTTTTTGCCTTTCTGACGCGTTCGATCACCTTGGCACTCAGACGGTCGACTTTCAGAAAGTCCGCACGCATGCCTTCCAGCATGATCTGCTTGTTGATGTTCACCATGTGCGCATGGCGGATTTTCTGGCGATTAACAACATCCGTCATCTGCATGCGCGACTTCAGTTCGTTCATTTGCGCTTGCACGGCGAAGATGCTGACCTGGCTGGTCTCGAGATCTTCGACTATCGGCGCCGGCAAATCCGTCAGAGGACGCGTCGCCCAGTCTTCCAGTACCCAGGAGTTGTACTTGCAGCCCAACGCTTCCAGCTCATGTACCAGCGCCGCTGCAATTTCCAGCGTCACTTCATCGGTGATGACGGTAACTTTTTCCGAAGGTTGTATGCGCAGGCACACTTGCACGGCATTTCGCGCGCCCTGCGCGAGTTCCGGATCAAATGCCAATTGGTTGAGTTGTCGTTTCGGTTGTGTCTCTACGGTCTTCATCCACGAATCAGACGGCCCTGGCAGTGGGGAGTTCGAGCGCTTCTTCGCCCAGGCCAACCTCAGTCTCCTCAATGATGTAGTCCACGACAGCTTTCATATCGCCTGTTTCACGGAACACTTTCAGTTGCCGGTCCGCGCCCGTGCCCATCTTCATGATCTGGCGGATGTACTCCACTTCCTTGCGTGAACCCAGTTCGTCCACCACGTCGTCCACAAACTCCAGATACTCTTCGATCAGTTCGCGTTCCGGCACTTCGGTCTGTTTGCCGAAGTCAACCAATTTTCCATCCAAGCCGTAGCGCGCTGCCCGCCACTTGTTTTCCATCAGCAGCGATCGCCGGTACAAGCGGAATCCGGTATTGGCGGAATAAAGACGATACAGTTTAGCAACCGTCGCCTGGATCAGCGCCGCCAGCGCAATCGTCTCGTCCACCCGCATCGGGATATCGCATACGCGGAACTCGAGCGTGTTAAAGAATGGATGCGGTCGAATGTCCCACCAGATCTTCTTCGCGTTATCGATGCAGTTCGTCTTCACCAGCAGCTTGATGTAGTTGTCGTACTCGCCCCAACTCGGAAAGTAGTCGGGCATGTTCGTGCGCGGAAACTTGTCGAACACTTTGCAGCGGTACGATTTCAAACCCGTGTTCATCCCCAGCCAGAAAGGCGAATTCGAAGACAGCGCCAGCAGATGCGGCACAAAATACCGCGCGTGGTTCATCAGGTGGATCGCGGTCTCGCGGTCCTCCACGCCAACGTGTACGTGTAGTCCAAAAATCAGGTTCGCGCGCGCCACCAGTTGCAGGTCTTCGACAATGTTCTTGTAACGCTCGTCGGGAGTCACTTCCTGTAATCGCCAATCGGCAAATGGATGCGTCGCCGCCGACGCCAGCCGCAGCCCGTTCTCCCGCGACAACCGGATCATGTCGCGCCGTAGTTTTTTCAGCTCGTCCTTGGCCTCGGTAATGTTGTTGCAGACCGAAGTTCCCACTTCCACCACCGACTGGTGCATCTCAGCCTTTACGCGCTCTTGCAGGATGAGTTTGCCCTTCTCGATGATCTCGGCATGAATGTGCGACCGCAGATCCCGAGTCTCGGGATCGACTGTCTGATACTCCTCTTCAATGCCCAGCGTGAACGTAGGTTTCATAGCGGCACCACAAGCCAGCCGGAGGGGGCCAGCCAAAGTCCAGATAGTATAACAGTGTTTAGGAGGGGCCTTACCTGGCTAAGCTCATGTGGGGACAGGTCTCCGACCTGTCCAGCCGGGCAAAGCCCGGCAGTTTCAGGGGGAGCAAATCTAATGGAAGTCCAACAACACCAACTGCTAACCGCCCTCTACGCCGCCTTCAACGCCCGCGACATCGATCGCTGCCTGACCGGCATGCTGCCAGATGTGATCTGGGCCAACGGCATGGAAGGAGGCAGTGTTCACGGCCACGCCGGCGTACGAGAGTATTGGACGCGCCAGTGGAAACAGGTAAATCCACGCGTGGATCCGCAAGGCTTCCACATTGACGGCGACAAAGTCACCGTGGATGTCCACCAGGTGGTGCGGGACATGGACGGCTCTGTGCTTGCCGACCAGATGGTGAAGCACGTTTTCACGTGCGAAAACGGGCTGGTCAAGATTTTTGAGATTGCCTAGAGCCGGTCTCACAAAAGGTTTTCGGGAGGGCACGATTTCAATCGTGCCGCTATCGGTCTACAAAAACGCGGGCTTCAGCCCGTGAGGGCAGGCTCGTTGTATCGACCGACAAGAGATCGGTCTAGGTTATTTCTTCCTTCGGCGAGGCCACCAGTGTCGCGCGTCGATGTAAGCAGGTACAACAAGGAATGCCAAGAACACGAGAACAGCCAAAACAACAAACAAAACTGCAGCGAAAGTTCGCAAAGCCTTCCAACTCTCTCTGTGCCTCCCCGGTGAAAAGAACTACTCCTGGCCCTACGCCTTCTTCCGCGGCTTTGGCGTCTTCAGATCCACCCACTTCGGCCCCGTCAAAAACGACGCCCAGCGCATCTCTTCATAGGGCTTCTCGTCGCTTAGAGCCGTCTTCACCAGCATCTCCGCGACATTCTCAACCGCCCATTTGAAATTCTCCGGACCAACCGAAGTGATCTCTGCATCCGGCGCCGGATTCATGAAATCGATCGCATAGGGCACGCCGTCCTCGACCGCAAACTCCACCGTGTTCAGGTCATACCCCAAGGCGCGGCACAGAGCCAAAGCATCCTTCTCGACGCGTTCCTTCATGGCCGGCGCCGGCGCAGGATTCCCCTTCACATATCGTTCATGATGAGGAGCCTTCGGGTCATAGCGCATGATGTGCACTTTTTCCTGACCGACCACATAGCACCGGAAATAATCGTCAAATACCACGCCATGCTGCAGCGTCATGCAGAGATCGCCGGTCTGGTTATAGGCGTTGAAGAACTCTTCCGGAGTGTCGACCTTGTACACATGCTTCCACCCGCCACCAGCGTATGGTTTCAGGAAAGCCGGGAACCCGACATACTCAAACACTTCTTCCCAATTCAGCGGATAGATCAGGTTCCTCATCGACAGATCAGTCGTATCCGGCGGATGCTTCTGATGCGGCAGGATCACCGTCGGCGGAATCGCCACGCCCATCTTGTGCGCCATCGCGTAGTTGAAGAACTTGTCGTCCGCCGTCCACCAGAACGGATTGTTCACGACAATCGTCCCCTGCAGCATCGCGTTCTTCAGATATGCGCGATAGAACGGAATGTCTTGCGAGATGCGATCCAGGATCACCGCATATTTCTTCGGCTCATCCATCCGGATTCCGCCAATCTTCACAAACTCCGCCTCAACTCCCGCATTCAAAGAGTTGATCTTCTCCACCAACGCCGGCGGAAACGTATTCTCCATCCCAAAAAGAAGTCCGATTTTCTTCACAGTACACTCCCGATTTTGCTTGCCACCAGCTAGAAGCTAGCAGCCAGTAGCGCGAATTGATAGCTCGCGGCACGTAGCTCGAAGCCTCTTCTTACTTGATAAACTCTCCCGCCCCACCCTGCGACCACGGATCATACGTTACACAGAACTGCACACGGTCGCGAATGCGGGGATGGTCAAAGAACAAGAATACGTCAAGCGGATCAGGGTCAGGATCGGCAAGGTTGACTTCGCCCATCGCCTGAAACGTTTGTGCTGCCACTTGGCCCGAGTCGGGCGTCAGACTATGCGTGACTTCGAGTCCATACTGGTCGGCCTGGTGTTCGGCATAGCGACTGAAGCCGCTGAGAAGTGGGTTGCTTGCGAACTGAAGTATGGAGAGCAGCAACACCAGAACCGGCAGCGAAGCCCAGTCGTCGAGCGCATGGATTCCCCAGCCCGCGCCCCAGCGCGCAAGCATCCAGCCCACTAAACGATAGCCGACATAGAACAGCAGAAGAAAAACGACGCCCGCCGCCGCAATGCCCTTAGGCACGTGCTGCAAAACATAGTGTCCGGTTTCGTGACCTGCGGTGAAAACGATTTGCGGCGCGTTCAGCTTGGCGATCGTGGTATCCCATACGACGATGCGCTTCGACTGGCCGATCCCGGTGACGTAAGCGTTGAGAGCAGTAGTCTTCTCACCAGCGTTCATCCAGAACATGCGCTCCGGTGGAATATCGACGCCGGCCCTCTGCACCATCTGCTCCAAGGCGGATACAAGCGCGGGATCTCGTTTCTGCAAAGGCTCAAATTTGTGGAACAGGGGATCGATTACCCAGGGCGTGATCAGTGTCACCAGGACGACGAGCGGCAGGGAAGCCAGCCAAAAATGGAACCACCAGCGTTGCGGACTTTTGCGGATCACCGCATACAGAATCCACACGAACACGGTCGCCAGAATCACCGCGACCATTTGCCCAAGCGCCCAGTCCCCAGCCCACGATCCCCATCCCTGGATCGAAATGCCGAACCGCCTTTCGACCATCTGGCCATAAATGTCGATAGGGAGAGTAAGTATGTCGAGAGCCAGAACAAACAGCGGAGCGAATATGCAGGCCTGCAGGAATCGCCGCGACGAGAAGTGAACCGCCCAGTCGCGAAACTTCGCGCTCAGTTTCAGCCGCAGGATAAGCCACAGGGCAAACAGTCCATAGAAGAAGTTGACCAAGTCCAACCGAAAGTGAATCCGGCGCCGCTCGTGGGCTTTCTGATAGAGGTCAGGCGGCAGGGTGTAAGCCGTCACTGTGTGGGCTGCCTGCGGCGCGGTTCCGGCTGGCGATGCAATCGAAGACTGCTGTTGTTGACGGGCATCAGCCGATGGCGTCTGATCGCCCGCCGCGCAGACGGATGCCGAAAATACCAGCGCCAATAAAACTGAAGCCAACCTGGTCATCTTGTCTCACTCGCGTCGTGCGCGAACGATCACGACTTCAGTACAGATACTTTCCCGCCATTCGCTGCCACAAGGGCCAATCATGCTTGTTGTTGTCGCCCCAGATGTCCAGCCAGTGCGGAATCCCCTTCGCGTGCAGCAATCCCGCCATCTTGATATTCGCGTCCAGGCACATATCCCAGTCCGACGTTCCGAGCACAATCTTCATGGCACGAATGCGCGAAAGGAGCCCATCATCATTCATTCCCTGCACATAGTCGGGCGGATTGTTGAAATACACGTTGTCATCAAAGTAGGCGTCGAGAAAACTCTTGATGTTATACGACCCGCTCATGCAAATGCACGCCGACACCAGATCCGGATGCCGCAACGAAAAATTCAACGCATGATAGCCGCCAAAACTGCATCCCGTAACCGCCAGCTGCGGGGCCCAGTTCTTCCACTTCAGGAACGGCACGAATTCGTTCATTACATACTTTTCGTACTGCACATGCCGCCAGATCCGCGACCCCGGATGCACTCCCTTGTTGTACCAACTCTCGGTATCAACGCTATCGACGCAAAACACCTGGAGCTCGCCAGCATCGATCTTCGGAGCGAGTGTGCGGATCATTCCCGCATCTTCATATTCAAAAAAACGTCCCATGGAACTCGGGAAGACGAGCAGAGGCGCGCCGGCATGTCCAAAGACAAGCGACTCCATATCCCGCTGCAACTCGTGGCTGTAATTCTTATGGTGTTCGCGATTCATTTCGAGGAAGGATTGTACCCGAACCGGGCGGATACTCGCACATCGCCGCCCGCCTGCTACTCTATGCCATCACGTTGCGCGGGCCCGAAGCGATCACCACTCTTTTGGCCACCCGTCTAATCCGTATGACTCGAATCCAACGTCTGTTCGTGGCCCTGGCTCTGGTGGTGAGTGTGTCTTCCATCCTGAGCGCACAAAGTCGCCACGCCACCACCGACTGGGACGTTCGCCCATCGTTCAAATTCGACGCCCTCTGCGCCCTGAACGTACTCAGCGCCGACCCCTATTATCTCGAATACTACAAAGCGGACTACGAGCGCCTCTCCCGCCTGCTCAAGCCCGAGGAACTGGCCGCCTTCGCCAGCCTCAAGCACCGCATCAAGGACGAAAACGGCGGCATCATCTCCGCCCATCTCTCGCTGTACTTTTCCGCCGTCGAAGCCGATTCACTGGAAGATCTGATCCACGTCGTTGACGACAGCGCCGCCATGAAGCGCAACCTCCAGGCCACGCCTTACTTCGATGAGGATGGATGGAAACTCTACGAAGCCAGCCGCCTCGACCTGAAGACGGCGTTCCGAGCGCTGCAGCGTATCCACTTCGAATCCGACTGGGAAAAAGAAGTTCGACCTCGCGTAGAAGAAGCAAGAAAAAAGATCGCCGCCGACCTTCCCAAATACAACATTGTGCCCGCAATCGAATCCGTGCTGGGGACGCCCCTGGCGTCCAACCACATCACCGTCTACCTTCTTTATTATTCCGAGCCGCACGGCATCAAGATCACCGGCACCCGGTTTCTCTCGCATTACTCGTATCCGTTTCGCATCGTTCTCCACAACGCCATCCACGAAATGATGCATCCGCCCTACGATCTGGCGCACGATCCTGCCCTGCGCGCGGATCTAACCTTGCTTCGCTCCGTCCCCTATTTCATGAACAAGGTCGAGCACCACGACCGCTCCTTCGGATACAACGAGCCCGACGGCCTGGTTGAAGAAGATTGTGTGCAGGCGCTGGAAGAGTGGATCGCCGAGCGCTTCATCGCACCCCAGGACATGAAGGAATACTGGCGCCAGCAGGACGACGGCATCCACGTTTTCGCCGTCGCTCTCTACTCGTTATTCAAGGAACAACATTTCAGCGATCCCGCAGAGCCGTTCCCCGCGTTCCTCAAACGCATGTTCAAGGAAGGAAAATTCTCCGGCAACCAGATCGAAGATCGGAACAAAGCATTCTTCAGCGCAGCAACACACTAGACGCAAAAGTGCTGCACTACCCCCCTTCGGGCCCAAGCCGCGTAGCGGCGGCACAGGGAAGCCCGGCACGTCAGTGCCGGGTGAGCCCGGCCCCAAACCGAGTCCCGTAGGGACGACACCCCCGCCCGGCTCGCAGCTCGCAGCTCTAAGCTCACATCTGCTCTTTTCCTTTCAACAACTTAGCCCCGCTCAATCCCCCCAGTTACCACTCGACCCCCATTTTCACCCTTTTATTGCCTTTTTGGTGGCCAAGTCGATATTCTTCAATAAGATCACCCTGACGAACTCCACGTAACGAAACTTCCAGGTTTCACCGTGGAAGAGCTATTTCTTATACCGCTCATTGAAGAGCGCGAGGGACAGTTCTAGTTTGCGGGTTTAAATTTCGCAGCACTCAGGAAAGCGAGAGCAGAATGCATAAGCCGATCAAGTATGTCGAGAAGGCCGTTACGATCGCAGCCACTGGCGCGTGGGCCATCTTTGAACGTTTGAACCGTGTTGCTCCCAATCCATCGCCGACCCCGAAGTGGTCCGATAAGCCGCTGCTCAAGTCTTTCGAAAAATCGAAGCCGCCCCTTGGCTGGCCGCGCACCACGGACTCGCTCTGTCCGAAGTGTGTGCCGGAAATTCGCCAGCAGATTCTTGACGGCAAATTGCCCGTCGACGTGTTGATGAACGAAAAAGTCGGCGAGATCAAAGCGCAGATCATCGAGCGCGATGGCAAGATCTGGATGGTCAAGGATTGCCCGACCCACGGACACTTCGAAGATCTGATGTCGATCGACACCGAGTTCTCCGATCACCTGGAAAAAGTTTTCCCCGGCCGCGACATCAAGGCCCATAACGACGAGAAGCTCCATCACCACGGATCGTCGACCGTGAAATACGGCCGCGGATCAGTGTTGACGGTCGATCTCACCAACCGTTGCAACATGATGTGCGATCCCTGCTTCATGGACGCCAACCAGGTTGGCTTCGTTCACGAATTGACGTGGGAAGAAATCAAGACCGTTCTCGATAACGCGATCACCATCAAGCCGCGCCGCCAGATGTCCGTACAGTTCTCGGGCGGCGAGCCCACGTTGTCGCCGTACTTCCTGGACGCCGTCCGCTATGCCCGCAAGGTTGGCTACAACAGCGTGCAGGCTGCGACTAACGGCATCGAATTCGCGAAGAGTTTTGAATTCGCGCAGCAAGCTGCCGAAGCGGGATTGCGGTATGCCTATCTGCAGTTCGACGGTATCGGCAACGCCGCCAACGCGCACCGCGCAGTCGGCAATCTGTTTGACGTGAAGTTGAAGGCGATCGATAACCTCCATCGCGCCGGCGTCGAAATCGTGCCCGTCGTGACCATCGTCAACGGCATCAACAACGAACAAGTTGGACGCATCATCCAGTTCGCATTAGACAATCCGAAAAAAATTGGCTTCCTCAGCTTCCAGCCCGTAAGCTTCACCGGCCGCGACGAAGCCATCACCGATGAACGCCGCCAGGCGCAGCGTTACACGCTGGCCCACTTGGCGCACGACGTAAAAAATCAAACCGGCCTCGGCGAACCGAAACGCGACTGGTATCCGATCAGCTTCATGTCCACTTTCAGCGATTGGGCCGACGTCATGCACGCCGGCGAACCCAACAACGACTGGGGCCAACTCTCCTGCGGTTGTCATCCAAATTGTGGGACGGGGATGGCGATCATGATTGATAAGGAGACCAAGGAAGCGGTGCCGGTTACGGCTTTCCTGAAGGGCGATCAGCTCGCAAAGGATATTGCGAAGGTTAACGATGCGGCTCGGTCGAAGTTCTGGACGGTATTTGGAATGGCTCTGTGCTTGATGAAGAATTACGATTCATTCCAGTCCCCGACGCATTTCAAGTTGATGGACCTGCTCAAGAAGTTCGATAAGAACTTCAACGCGACCGGCAAGAACTACGGCAAGGTCGGTCCAGACCGGACGATTGACGACGTCATGAAGCGCCGCCAGGATCGCTGGAATTTCCTGTTCGTTGCGGGAATGTGGTTCCAGGATCTGTTCAACTACGACTTCCGCCGGACCGAGCAGTGCATCATTCCTTACGCCACGCAGGAAGGCGAGATCAGCTTCTGCGCTTACAACACGGGCGTGGGATGGCGCAACATCATCGAGAAGATGCACATGACCGCCACGCTCACCAAGTGGTATGAAGAGCATGGACGTCACGAGATCTTCGCGGGCGGCAAGAAAGTCAACATGGAAGACGCGCAGCATTCCCTGCAGTTGCGCGATGGGATCGTGACCCAGGAAATCCAGCACGATCTGGACAAGCTGGGCATCGCTAAGACAGCGCGCGAAGAGAAGGTTCGAGCGCGCGACGCGAAACAGGCTGCGGAACGCGGCAACAAGAAGAACGACGCCGCTTACGACGCACGCATGGCTGCACTCTATCGGGAAGTGGTTCTGAAAGAGAAGGCCGCGACGTCGGACGAAGCCGGATTCATCCCGCTCGGCGCGATCGCACCCGCAGCGAACAACGGCAACTCCAATGGAAGCGAAGCTAAGAAAGCAGCGGAGCAGGTTGGGGAGCCAGTGGCTGGGGACTAGCTCCGGGCTACGAGCTGCGAGCAAACTGAACAGGCCGCCTTCGGGCGGCCTTTCTTATTGAGCGGCAGTCCTCGCCAAACAGGACATGTCTCGCGGTACATACGTCCCATGCATCACTCAAGGGAATCTTCCTTCGATCCGAAGAATAGACATAGGAGGATCCTTTCCTGCATTCGATGGCGATGCACGGGCACCATGATTTGGGGATGGTGGCACTCTCCGTTTTGATCGCGATGGTCTCCGCCTACGCGACGCTGGATCTGGCCGGCCGTATCACGGCCGCCCGTAGCCGAGTGCGCGTGTACTGGCTGGTGGGCGGCGCGACGTCAATGGGGACGGGCATCTGGTCGATGCACTACATCGGCATGCTGGCCTTCAGCCTGCCTATGAAGGTCTACTACGATCTACCGATCGTGTTGGCGTCTTTGCTGGTGGCCATGCTGGCCAGCCTGATCGCGCTGTACACCATCAGCAGAAAGAGTCTCAGAAGGTGGCAGACGGTCACGGCTAGCTTTTTTACGGGATGCGGCATCTCGGTGATGCACTACATCGGGATGGCCGCGATGCGGCTGCCCGCACGCGCGCAGTACGATCCCACGATTGTGGCGGCTTCGGTGGTGATCGCGGTGGTGATTTCTTATGTCGCGTTAATCCTATCTGTTCGAGTTCGCGAAGAGACGGAGGCCAGCCAGCGCAAAGTGCTCAGCGCGCTGCTTATGGGGAGTGCGATTCCCATCATGCACTACACGGGCATGTGGGCGGTGACATTTGTCCCTACCGGCGAAACCGTGGACCTCTCGTACGCCGTGAGTATCTCTTCGCTCGGAGTGGCGGCGATCAGCACGATCAGCGTGCTCGTGCTCCTGGTTGCAATTGGGACATCGTTTTTGGACCGACTGGTGGCGGCACAGCGGGCAGTTGTCGAAATCGCGCGGCAACAGGAGGTCCACTTCCGGACACTGGCAGAAGCGATTCCGCAGATTGTGTGGACGGCGAGACCCGATGGGCGTCCGGACTTCTTTAACAAGCGGTGGTACGACTACACCGGAGGAATCGAGCCAACGGATGAAAGCGTGTGGTGGAGCGTGTTGCATCCGGATGACGTAGCGTTCACAAAGGCAACATGGGAATTGGCCGCCCAACAAGGCACTCCGTATGAAGTGCAGCATCGCTTTCTTCGGGCGAGCGATCAAACCTACCGCTGGCACCTGGGCCGCGCACAGGCGGTGCGCGACGCACAGGGAACTATCGTGAAGTGGTTTGGCACCTGCACTGACATCGACGACCAGAAGCGGAATCAGGAGAGTCTCGAAGAGCAGGTGCGGCAAAGGACCGCAGCGCTGGTCGAGGCAAATGTTCATCTGACGAACGAAATGCGCGACCGGGCCAGTGCGCAACGAGAGATGAATCTGCAGACGGAGGGCCTGGTCAAGGAGTTGACCGAGCGTTCGCGCAAGGCGGAGTTACTGGCCAGGATGGGAGAACTGCTGCAAAGTGGTACCAACCAGACCGAGGCCTTTGGCATTGTTACGGGATATGCTCCCCGAATCTTCCCGGGCTGGCGAGGCGCGGTGATTTTGCTGGACGCCTCCAAGAATTTGCTGGAGCTGACCGGCAGTTGGGGGGATTGCAATCTTGTGTCAAAAACGTTCGAGCCCAATGGCTGTTGGGCCTTGCGCACCGGGCATCGCTATATGGTCGAAGCCGGAGACCGCAGCGCTCCCTGCGCTCATGCCGGAAGTGTCTCCGATTCCTATGTGTGTGTGCCGGTGCTGGCGCATGGAGAGGCGCTGGGGATCATCCACTTTCAAATCCCGGCGGGGCAACGCGGATTCTCAGAATCAGAAATTTCGCTGATCGGTGCTTTCTCGGAGCAGATCGGTCTTTCCATTGCGAATATCCGCTTGCGCGAGGCCTTGCGGAGTCAATCCATCCGCGATTCTCTTACGGGCCTCTTTAACCGGCGCTATCTCGAGGAAACGTTCGACCGGGAGATCCATCGCGTTCTGCGGTCGAAGCAGCCTCTGGGACTCATGATGCTGGACTTGGATCACTTCAAGAAATTCAACGACACATTTGGCCATGATGCCGGAGATGCCGTTCTGCAAGAAACGGGCGCGCTGTTTGCGAGCAAGATCAGAGGCGAAGACATTGCCTGCCGCTACGGTGGAGAGGAGTTTGTCCTGATTCTGCCCAATGCGGATCTGGCGAATACCTGCAAGCGGGCAGAGGAATTGCGAGCGGACGCGAAGAATTTGCACGTCATGTACAACGGCCAGGCGCTGGGCGAAATCACGATTTCGATCGGCGTGGCGTGTTATCCCATTCATGGTGCGACTGCACAAGAGCTGTTCGCGTCCGCGGATGCC
The DNA here is from genome assembly GCA_016196065.1 of Acidobacteriota bacterium. NCBI lineage: Bacteria > Pseudomonadati > Acidobacteriota > Acidobacteriota bacterium. Next base: position 180,130 of record JACPYL010000010.1, read on the forward strand.
GCCCTGTATCAGGCAAAAAGAGCGGGCCGCGATCGGGTAGCGATCGGCAAGAATATCAATGAAGAAGCAATCTCTGCTGCTGGCGGTGTGATCTAGCTCAGCAGTTCAAGCGCAGCAACCTCCCATGGAAGTGAATGGCTTGTCGGAAAGGCCAGCACCACGCTTATAAGATGTCTCTACTAGGCGGTACCAATGAGAAGGGGACTCGCATGGCGGAGATTTCTATTCGGGCGGCGGAGCTGTCTGACCTGGCCAGGCTCAACGAGATCTACAACTATTACGTAGTGAATACTCCGGTAACGTTTGATATCGAACCCTACACGGTCGAACGTCGCGGGGTTTGGTTCGCGCAGTTTGGCGCATCGGGCCGGCATCGGCTACTAGTGGCTGAAGGCGAAGCCGGCGTGATGGGATATGCCGGGACGATGCGGTTTCGTCCGAAGGCGTCCTATGACACGACTGTCGAAACGACCATCTATTGTGCGCCGGAAGCGGTAGGGCAGTGCATTGGGAAACGCCTGTACAACGGGCTGTTTGAAGCGCTGCGCGGCGAAGATGTCCATCGCTTTGTGGCCGGCTTTACGATGCCGAACGCGGCCACGGCGGCGCTCCATGCGCGGCTTGGATTCAAAGAGGTGGGTGTGTTTTCCGAGGTGGGGAGAAAGTTTGGAAAGTATTGGGACGTGTGTTGGATGGAGAGAGCGGGGTGAACGCAAAGAAGATCTTGCGGGGAGGGCTATCTCTCAGTCGCGACCGTTGAATATCCGTGCCGCGAGGCGAGCTATAGAGTGGTGGACCGGGCAAGCGTTGAACTTGCACCTTCGGACGAAATTTCTGGGACGCGGGTAAATATTCCGACGTGCTCCATTACACTACCGGCCCTAGCATCGGCAGCGGATACGAAACGAGATACCCACTACCTTCACCTGAATCAGAGTAACTTCGAGTCTGGCCACTGCACAGTATCAACCGATATTCCCCTAGGGCGTCTTACTCCTCGATGGAGGGTTTGCCGGACTCGAGAGCACGACTTCGATGCCGGAACCGTGACGCTGAGCCGAGAGGAGAGTCCGCACAAACAAGTAGGCGCTCGTGTGTGACAATGCGGAGTCGAGCAGGAACGATTGGCAGACGCAAATCCAAATCGGGGGCCTTCGCTGGCGGAGCTCGCATTCGTCTTTCTGAAACTTGGGACGATTGCTTTTGGAGGGCCGGCCGCGCACATCGCGATGATGGAAGAGAAGTTCGTGCGCCGGAGGAAGTGGCTCAGCGAGACGGAATTTCTTGATCGACTGGCAGCGGCAAACCTGATTCCGGGACCGAGTTCGACGGAGCTAGGGATCTTTGTGGGCCATCTGAAGCGAGGCTGGCGTGGACTGATCGTGGCCGGTTGCTGCTTTATTATTCCGGCGGCAGTTCTGGTTTCGATGATCGCCTGGGCCTATGTGCGTTTCGGCGCGCTACCGCCGGTCGAGGCGATCCTTTACGCCATTAAGCCCGTTGTCGCCGCCATTATCGTGCAAGCGCTTTGGAAGTTTGCGCGCACGGGAGTGCGGACGCTTTTCCTTGGGCTCGTTGCTGCCATGGCCGTAATCGCCAGCCTGCTGGGAGTGAGTCCGATTCTCATTTTGATGGTTGCGGGAATTGTTTCGAGTGCGGCTTTTGCGGTAAAGGGGCAATCGGGAAAGGTGTCCCTGGTGGGACTTCCGAAAGTGCTCGCGGTATCCGCAAGCGCTGTTGCCGCTGGTGTTGCGATCCCAGTGAGCTTGATGCGGCTATTCCTTTCCTTTCTGAAAATCGGCTCGGTCGTTTTTGGCAGCGGGTATGTCCTGCTGGCGTTCCTGCGTTCGGAGTTTGTGGAACGCCTCCATTGGCTTACCGAGCGGCAGTTGATCGATGCGGTGGCGGTCGGACAATTCACTCCCGGACCACTATTCACCACGGCAACGTTCATCGGATATATCGTGGCGGGATGGCGAGGGGCGTTCGTGGCGACGGTCGGAATCTTTGTCCCGGGATTCCTGTTGGTGGCGATGGCGGGTCCGTTGATCCCGAAACTCCGGCGAGCGCCGATGGTCGCCGCTGCATTGGACGGAGTGGTGGCGGCATCGATCGCACTGATGGCGGTGGTAACGTGGCAGTTGGGTAAAGCAGCGCTGGTGGATCGAATTACAATGGCGATCTTTGTGGTCAGCGTTATCGCATTGCTGCGCTTTCGCGTAAATTCGGCGGTGCTGGTGGTCGCGGCGGGTGGGCTGGGATGGACATTGCAGGCTTTGCGATAAGTCTGGCGAGGTGATGACGTTTGGTCGTTCTGCTGATGGGTGTGTCGGGTTCGGGGAAGACGACAGTGGGGAAACTGCTGGCGTCCCAACTCGGATGGGAGTTTGCCGATGGCGACGACTATCATTCAGCAGCGAATGTCGAGAAGATGCGCAGTGGAATTCCGCTCACCGACGAAGATCGAGAACCCTGGCTGAAGAGTCTGCGAGGCTTGATCGTGGGCTGGATCGATTCGAAGGCGAATGCAATTTTAGCTTGCTCGGCATTGAAGGAAGCATATCGCGAGGAATTGGTGGCCAAGCCGGAAGTGCGAGTAGTGTATTTGAAAGCGGATCGCGCTCTGCTGCGGGAGAGACTGCACGAGCGGCAGGGGCACTACATGAAGGAGTCGATGCTGGAGAGTCAGATCGCGTCGCTGGAAGAACCGCAGGATGCGCTGGTGGTGAATGCTGACCGCACGATCGAAGAGATGGTGACGGAGATTCGAAGAAGCCTTTAACCGCAAAGCTCACAAAGAATCCGCAAAAGGACGCGGAGAACGCCAAGATTTTCAACCACAGGAGACACAGAGATCACAGGGGAAGTCAAAGTCGGGGGCACGATGGAGGAGGAGGTGGTCCGCAAGCTTACGTTGCGGCTGGTGCCATTTCTTTTCGTGCTGTACATCGTTGCGTATCTGGACCGAATCAACGTGGGGTTTGCCGCACTCCAGATGCAACAACAGCTTTCGTTTACGGATTCGGTATATGGCCTGGGCGCGGGAATGTTTTTTGCAGGATATTTCTGCTTCCAGGTGCCCAGCAACTTGATGCTGGAAAAAGTTGGAGCGCGGCGCTGGATTGCATTGCTGATGATGGTGTGGGGCGTGATTTCGGCGTCGATGATTTTCGTGAGTGGTCCGCGCAGTTTTTATGCGCTGCGGTTTCTACTGGGCGCTGCGGAGGCAGGATTTTTTCCAGGAGTCATTTTCTATTTACGGACGTGGTTTCCTGCCCAAGCGCGGGCGAGGACGGTGGCCAGATTCATGACGGCTGCGCCGCTGTCGGGAGTTCTGGGCGGACCGGTGTCGGGAGCGTTGCTGGGCTTGCACCTGAAGGCGGGGCTGGCGGGATGGCAGTGGATGTTCCTCATGGAAGGGATTCCGGCAGTGTTGCTAGGAGGCGTGGTGCTGGCGTACCTGGTGGATCGTCCCGAGCGGGCGGCCTGGCTTCCAGAGGAACAGCGGGAATGGCTATTACACACCCTGCAAGAGGAACGGCAGGTTGTCGCGGCCGCCACTGGGACGTTCAGTGCTCTGAAGATCGGCCGCATATGGATGCTGGCGATGGTGTACTTCGGGCTGAATACGGTTTCGTACGGTGTGAGCTTGTGGCTGCCCAAAATGATCAAGGGAGTCTCGTCCGTGAGCAATTTCAAGGTGGGGCTGTTGTCGGCGATTCCTTATATTGCGGCGGCGCTGGCCATGGTCGCGGTCGGAGTGCACTCGGACCGCTCGGGAGAGCGACGGTGGCACACGGCTTTGCCTGCGTTTGCGGGGGCAATCGCATTGGTTGGGGCGGCGTTCTCTACTTCAGTGGGGCCGTCGATTGTGCTTCTTAGCATCGCCGTGCTGGGAGTGTTTTCGATGATGGGGCCGTTCTGGTCGATGCCGACGAGTTTGTTGTCCGGCACGGCAGCAGCGGCGGGAATCGCGTTCATCAATTCGATTGGCAACCTGGGCGGATTCGCCGGGCCCTATGTGATCGGGTTGGTGCGGACTTCGACGGGCCAATTCCGCGGAGGGTTGTTGCTGGTCAGTGCAGCGCTTGCGATCAGCGGAGTCGTGGTTCTGGCGGTCAAACTCGCACCCGTCTCCGTCACGAAACATTGACAAGGAATTTACAAATAGCTGACGTGGTTGTGACAACTGTCTTGTCCATTGCGCAGTAGCATTCGGGCGCTGTCAGGGCGAAGAATTTTCCTCACTTTGCATGGATTCCTAGTGGCCGCGGTTCGACGGCCGAGTTCGTTCATCAAGGAGATTTTTCAATGAATCCTGTAGTCCGCCGCAATCGCCTTATCGCCACGATGCTCGTGATGTCGTTGTTGCTGATGTCCGGCACGGCGCTGGCGCAATATAAGAAGACCAACCTCGTTTCCAACCTTTCCAAGGGCGCTAAGCAGCAGGATGTGCAGTTACAGAATGGCTGGGGCCTGGCATATGCTCCAGGAAATCCTTTCTGGCTGAGTGACGAGTACAGCGGGCTTTCGACGTTGTATGACGGCACGGGAGTGAAGCAAGGCCTGATCGTGACGATTCCGACGGCTTCGGGCACCGGCGTTGGGTCTCCGACGGGAATTGTTTTCAACGGTTCGCAACAGTTCAAGATCAGCAATTGGGTTTCGCTGTTTCTTTTTGTCACGCTCGATGGGACGATCAGCGGATGGTCGCAATTTTCCCCGAGCGCGTCGTTGATCGCGGTCAATAATTCTGGATCAGGCGCGAGCTATACCGGGCTCGCGATTACCAACAAGCCTTCCGGCAACATGATCTATGCGGCCGATTTCAACAACAACAAGGTCGATGTTTACGACGGCACCTTCAAGTTTGTGACCTCTTTTACGGATCACAACCTGCCCGCCGGCTTCGCTCCCGCCAACATTCAGGACATCAATGGGAAGCTCTACGTGGCTTTTGCCGATACCAAGGGCGGGGCTGGTGGATTCATCGACATCTTCGGGGAAGACGGAACGTTCGTGAAGACGCTGATCCAGGGCACTCCTCTGAACCAGCCCTGGGGAATAGCGGTTGCGCCCAGCAACTTTGGTCCGCTCAGCAACACGCTACTGATCGGCAATAACACCAACACCGGGACGATCAATGGCTTCGATTTGAGCACTGGCGCCATGGTTGGAACGATCAAGAACAAAGTGGGCAAACCGATCAAGATCAACCAGTTGTGGGGGATCGAATTCGGCGGCGGCACACCTGCAAATGGAAAGACGAATCAGCTCTTCTATACCGCTGGCCCAAAGAACGGAATCAACGGATTGTTTGGCGTGATTCAGTAATCAACCAGTTAACTTCCGGCCCACCCGATCGGATCTGTATTTGGGTGGGTCATTTTTCTGCTCAATTTCCTTGCACTATTCGCCTTCCGCGTGAAAATGCGTGCTTTTTCCCTGCCATTCATCGTTTTTCAGTCAGACACTCCGCCAAGGAATTTGTGGCGCAAGGCCTCTTTAGGTGGCATAGACTTCTGGACGAGCGCTGGTCGCGCCCCGCGATCGTTGCGGATTGGTTAAAATGGAAGATTCCGCCCTCCCCGTGGAAGGCGTTGTCAGCCGAAAGAACTGCTTGTCCCAGACCAACTCACATCTCGGTCGCCCGGCCGCCCCAGTTTACTGGCGGGTCGAAGGCAGTCTGCTGGAACTGACGACGACTCGTTCCATCGCCTTTTTTGCCTGGAACAGCCAGACTTTTGCTTCACGTGGATTGCGGCGAGGGCTGGTTCTGCTCACGGCGGCGCTGCGGCCAATTCTCTACGCGCTCAATCGAAAGGCAGCCACGCGGATCGTCCACTCGGTGCTGCGGGGGATTACGCGAGACCGGCTCGATCTGCTGGGAGAAGAAGAATTCCAGTACAAGCTGAAGCCGCTCCTGAAGGAAGAAGGAGTGAAGAAACTCAAGGCGCTGCAGGATACGGGCGCCGAAGTGGTGCTGGTGAGCCAGGGGCTGGACCATGTGATGCGTCCGCTGGCGCGGCATGTGGGAGTGCGGTGGATCATTTCCAATCGCTTGGAGTTTCGCGATGGCGTGGCAACCGGCAGAGTACTGAGCCCGATTATTCGTCCGCGAGGGTTGTTTGCGCGGATCGCCGAAGCGGGGCCGGACGGACAACAGAGCACGGCACGCTGGGTGCGGGCGCTTGGTCTCCGAGGATTGCGGGCGCTCGAAGGGGCGGCAGTTTCGGCGGATCGGGAAGCGCCGGTGCGATCGCGTCCGATTGTTTATTTTGATGAGACCCGGCATACAGGCCAGCTCTCGGTGCGCAAGGCACTGAGTGGCCGACGCATCCTGCTGATCGGGGTCACGGGATTTATCGGCAAGGTGTGGCTCGCCAATATGCTTCTGGATTTGCCGGAAATCGGGAAATTGTATTTGCTGATCCGGCGTCAGAAGTCGAATCCAGGCCGCGCGCGTTTCGAGAAGATGATCGAGGAGTCGCCGGTTTTCGATCCTCTGTTTGAACGCTACGGCGACCGTCTCGATTCGTTTCTCGCCGACAGAGTGGAAGTTGTGGAAGGCGATGTTTCGCAGCCGGGACTGGGACTGGATCCGGAAGTGGCGGCGCGTCTACAAGGCGAGTTGGATGTCATCGTCAACAGCTCGGGGCTGACCGATTTCAATCCTGACCTGCGGGATGCGTTAGCCGTCAACGTGGACTCGACCTATCACCTGATCGAGTTTATCCGTGGATCGAAACATGCGGCCTTGCTGCACCTCTCCACCTGTTACGTTGCCGGACAGCGCGATGGACGAGTGAGCGAGCGGGTTCGTCTGAACTACACGCCGGCTGGTGTGGCGGACTTTGACGCGGAAAAAGAGTGGCATGCGCTGCACGAGTTTGTGGAATCCGCGGAAGCGCGGGCCGAGGGGCCTGAAGTTACGGAGGAATTGCGGCAGCAGGCGCGTGAAAAAGAACACGCGGCCAAGGATCTGCACGGAGCGGCGCTGGAGAACCAGATTCGTAAGAATCGAGTGCGCTGGCTGAAGAACTACTTGACCGAGGCCGGGATGGCCCGCGCGCGCGAACTAGGCTGGCCGAATACGTACACATTCAGCAAGAGCCTGGCCGAATCGCTGATCGCGAAGCACGGGGCGGGGCTGCCGATCGCCATTGTGCGGCCGGCGATTGTGGAAACGTCGGTATTTAAGCCGTTTCGCGGGTGGAATGAAGGCATCAATACCTCGGCTTCGTTGTCGTATCTGTTGGGAACTTCGTTCCGGCAATTGCCGTCGAACGAACGCAAGCGGCTCGACATTATTCCGGTGGACGCGGTGTGCGCGGGCATGACACTGATAGCAGCAGCGCTGGTTGAACGGCGGCATGATCCGCTGTACCAGTTGGCGACGTCGGTGACCAATCCTTGCGACATGGGCCGGTGTATTGAGTTGACTTCGTTGGGACATCGCAAGCACTACCGGGCGCAAGAAGGTCTGGAGTATTGGCTACGATTGAGGATGGATGCGATTTCGGTTTCCAAGACGCGCTACAAGCGCATGTCGGCGCCGGCGCAGCGGATGATCATCAAGTCTATACAGGCGATCATGTCGCCCCTACCGGTCCGCAAGCCGCTGGCAAAAACGGAGCGCAGCCTGGAGCGGGTTGAAAAGCTGATTGAGTTGTTTGAGCCGTTTATTCTGCACAACGAGCATGATTTTGTCGCGGACAATGTCGAGAAGCTCGCACAGGCATTGGTGCCGGAAGAACGGGCTGCTTTTGGATACGACGCGGCGGCGGTGGACTGGTGGGAATATTGGATCGAAATTCACATCCCGGCTCTGCGGCGGTGGACGTATCCGCTGATTGAAGGGCGTCCACTGGAGGCCAGAGCTCCGCGAAGTCTGCGGGCAGCCGGTGATACAGCGGAGAGCGTCAAGACTGGGACGGGTGCGACGTTGCGGTATTCGTAAACGCAACCACGGACAGTAAGTGATTTCGAAAATAGAAAGAGTTCTTGGTTCAGATGGCCATTTTCCTCACCGGATCTACGGGATATATCGGCGCGCATGTCGCGTCGAATTTGTTGCAGCAGCACGATTCCACGCTGAATCTGCTGGTGCGTGGACAGGATGCGCATGACGCGGAGGTCCGCCTGTGGAACGCCCTCCAGTTGCACATGCCGTTCAAGACTTTCCAGGAATACCTGCAGTCAAAAGTGCGGATCTTCATCGGTGACCTGACGGATCCTCTCTTTGGCATGGAGAAGGACACTTACGAGCGACTGGTACACACGACCGACTCGATTATCCATTGCGCAGCATCGCTGAACCGTAAGTCGGAGAAGAGCTGCCTGAATGTGAACCTGCGCGGCACACTGGAAGTGGCGCAACTGGCGCGGCGTTCGCACTACTATCACGGGCTGCAGCGGTTTTCGAATGTGAGTACGGTCGCCGTGGCAGGGAAGAGGAACCACGAGGTTGTGACGGAAGATCGTTCGATTGAGTGGGAACGCTCGGATTACGATCCGTATGCGCGGACCAAGAAATTCTGCGAGCACATGGTTCGGGAACTTCTGCCCGACGTTCCGCTGACAATTTTTCGTCCGAGCATCGTGCTGGGAGATAGCCGTTATCCGGAGACGACGCAGTTCGATATGGTGCGCTCGTTTGTGTTTCTCGCGGGATTGCCCGTGCTGCCCTTTCGTCCGGATGACAAGATCGATATCGTGAACGTGGATTTTGTGGCGGATGCGATTTCTACCCTTCACATGAAGGCGAATCCCTTGCACGATACCTATCATCTTTCGTCGGGCAATGGCTCGCAGACGTTTCGTGAATTGACGACGGCCTTAGCGGCGGCGCAGTCGAAGCGTGGCCCGATGTTCATGCCAGTCCTGGAAAAGCCGTTCAGCTCGATCGTCAACACGCTGGCGAATCGCAAGGGGCCGATCGGTCATGGTGCGGCGCTCATGAAAGTATTTCTGCCCTATCTGATGTGGAACACGGTCTTCGACAATACTCGCGTGACCACGGAAATGGAACGGAAGCCGGCACCGTTCTCCCAGTACAGTTTCCCCTTGCTGAAATTCAGCCGCGAGCATGATTTCAGCTATCCGTACCAGCCCTGGCCGCAGGGCGTGGGAGGAGCGGCTGCATGATGGACCTGTTCCTTGAGGCCTGGGTGTCGGCCATCATCGAAGGCAAAAAAGTGCAATGGGTGATGGGCAAGGGCCAGCCATGGCAACCGGGCCAGAAGCTCAAGCTATTGTTTGCGGGATATAACGGCACGCGCAACACGGGGTCAGACGTGCGCGTTGAGGAAATGTTGCGGCAGGTACGCCGCATCCTCGGTCCGGAGAACGTCGACCTCAGCATGATGACGTTCAACTTCGATCGCTCCCGCGGATATTTTGATGGAACGTCGCAAGTCCGGCTGCCGGATATCTTCCCACCGTTTTTGGCAAATGAAGTACCCAGGCATCACGGTGTCGTCGCGTGTGAAGGCTCGATGTTCAAGTCGAAATTTGCGAATGCGCTGGCCACGATGATGATCGGGTCGCTCGGAATTGCCGCAGCAGAAAATAAACTATCGGTCGGTTACGGCGCCGAGGCGGGACACATGGATCCGCTGGTCGCCAAGATGTGCGGGCGATATTGCAAGAACTCACTGGTCATCACGCGCAACGAGGAGTCGCGCAAAATTCTACGTGAACTGGGTGTTCCCACCGAACTGGGAACAGACACGGCGTGGACGTTTGAACCACTCGGCGCGGAGTACGGACAGAAGGCGCTGCGCGATGTGGGTTGGGATGGGAAAACGCCGGTGCTGGTGGTGTGCCCGATCAATCCGTTTGAGTGGCCGGTGAAGGCGTCGGTGGCAAAGGCTGCACTGCATAGTGTCACGGGTGCGTATGCCGCGAGCCACTATCGCGGTCCGTATTTTCACAATGCAGGCCCGGAAGCGGATCGTGCTTACGAACATTACTTGAGTTCGATCGCGAAAGCGGTTGCTGCGTTCCGGCAGAAGAAAAATGTCTTCGTCATCATGGTCGCGACGGAACGACTGGATGCTCGTCCTGCCAAGCGCATCTCGGAAATGCTCGGCGGAGTGCCGATTCTGACGTCGGAAGAGTACGACATGTATCAACTCGTCAGCATACTGCGGGCGTGCCACATGATGGTGTCGTCGCGCTATCACGGCATTGTTACGTCGATGCCGGCGCTGGTACCGTCGGCGGGAATCACCATGGACGAGCGTATCCGCAATTTGATGAATGAACGCGGGCATCGCGATTTGCTGATGAATGTGGATGATCCGGACCTGGCCGAGAGAACATTGGCGGCGCTGGAGATCCTGGATCGCGAAGGAGAACGGATTGCCGACGGAATCGCGCGGACAGTCGTGCGCAATCTGAAATTGATGGCGCGCATGGGAGTGTATTTCGAAGAAGAAGTGCAGCGAAGGTATCCGGAGTTTCCGACGCGCAAGGGTGAGTGGAGTTGGGAAGACTATTTGCCGTCGATGAGCGTGGGATTACGGGAGTTGGTGGGGGCGTATTCGTAGGAACATGTTGATGGTTGTTGGTGATTAGTGGCTAGTCGGAACGGGTCCTTCGCTTCGCTCACGATGACAATCCTTAGTTTCGTGATCAATCGCATTTCATGACATTTCTGGAACAGATTTTCGCGAGCCTGGAGAAGAGCGGCGATAGTGTCGTGCTGCAGGAGTTGCGCGATGGACGGACATTGCCGGTTACGGGCCGGCAGTTGATTGACCAGGTAATGGTGGGGCGTGCGTATCTTCGGCGCTTACGGCTGAAGAGAGGCGACCGCTGCGCGTTGCTGGCGCACAACTCAACGCAATGGGTGGCGATGGATCTGGCCATCATGGCGGAGGGTTTGACTGTAGTTCCGCTGTACGCGCGGCAGGCGGCGACCGAGTTGGTGGCGATGATGAAGGATTGTTCGCCATCGTTGATCTGTTGTGGCGATCAGATGCTGGCTGACTCGATCGTGCAGGAGTGGCCGGAAGCGCCTCCGAATTTTTCGATGAGCAAAGTGTTTACGTCGTCGCGGGCTCCTCTTTCCGACGTGGCGCTCACCGTGAAAGATGACGATGCCGTGACGATTATCTATACGTCGGGAACGTCCGGTGAAGCCAAGGGTGTGATGCTGAACGCGGGCAACATCACGCACATGGTTGGATGTACGTCGGGACGGCTGGATCAACTGATGAAACGAGGGGTTGGACAGGATTCCGTGTTTCACTACCTGCCGTTTTGTTTCGCGGGGTCGTGGATCATGCTGCTGACGTGCCTTTTGCGCGGTAGCCGTCTCACGCTGAATACCGATCTGGGCAAGTTAGCGTCGGATATGCGGGCGTCGTCTCCGGAATATTTTTTGAATGTCCCAGCGCTGCTGGAGAGAATGCGCAAGGCGGTCGACGAGCAACTGTGGCAAACGGGCGGCTTTCCGCAAAAGATTTACAGTAAAGCGAAGGGCGCGTGGACGCGGCGGCAGGAAGGGAAGAAGAAATCCGGAGACGGCGTATGGCTGGGAATGGCGCAGCGGTTGGTGTTTCCGACGATCCGAAAAAAAATGATCGGCAACAAGTTGCGCGCTCTGATTTGCGGCTCGGCTCCGTTGAGTGTTGAGACCCAGATGTATTACTCGATGCTGGGAATTTCTGTCCTCCAGGTCTACGGGCTCACGGAGACGACGGCGATCTGCACGATGGACGATCCGAACGTGAAGGTGGTTCCGGGGCGTGTTGGTCCTGCGATCGCGGGTGTTGAGATGGCGCTAGGCGAGAATGAAGAGATTCTCGTACGCGGGCCAAACATTTTTCCGGGATATTGGAATCGTCCGCAGGAGACGGCGAAAGTGCTGCAGGACGGCTGGTTTCACAGCGGTGATCAGGGTGAAGTGGATGCGGCAGGGAACTGGAAGATTATCGGGCGCATCAAGAGCCTGATTATTCTGGGGTCCGGACACAACATCGCACCGGAACCGATTGAAGAGAAAATCCTGGAACATCTGGCGGGCGCAACGCAAGTCGTGCTGGTTGGAAATGCGCGCGGATACCTGGCAGCGCTGGTGACCGGTAAGGTAAGCGGCGAAAATGTACAGGCCGCGCTTGATGTTGTGAATCCGCTCCTGCCGCATTACAAGCAGGTGCGGGCCTTTCATTTGGTGGGCGATCCGTTCACAATTGAAGGCGGATTGCTGACTGCGAATGGAAAGCTGAAGCGCGACTTGATCGCGGAACGATTTCGCAGCGAGATCGACGGCATGTATCGGGCGACGAAAACGGCATGAACGAATTCAAGGGGCAGGCAATTTCGTGGCAGATCGTGAATGGAGCGATTGAGTTGGCGCTCCATCGTGAACCTTGTAACGAGATTGGGTCGGGAACACTGGAAGAGTTGGAAACGTTTGCGGCCGCGCTGCCGAAACTGGCGGGCGATGCGCATGCGTTGATCGTCCATTCCACGATGAAGGCAGGGTTTTCGGCCGGCGCCGACTTGCGCGAACTATATCAAGGCGCGCAGGGGATGGAGAAGGCCGAGGCGGTGCGAGGCGTCCGGGAATTCCTGCGGCGCATTCACGCGGTGATGAACACGCTGGACGCAGCGCCGCTCACGACGATTGCGGCGGTCCACGGTGTGACGTTTGGCGGCGGATTTGAGTTGGCGCTGGTGTGCGACATTATTATTGCGGACCGGATGGCGCGTTTCTGCTTTCCAGAATTGAGATTGGGCCTGATTCCGGGATTCGGCGGGATTCCCCGTCTGAAACGGGATTTGGGGAATGCTGTGGTACGCGACTTGCTGATGACGGGACGTAGTTTCAATGTCATGAAGGCACAACAGATCGGGTTGGTCAGTCAGATCGCTGCCGAAGGCGAGGCGTTACGCCTGGCGCGCGCGACTGCGGCACAGGTCGGAAAATTTGATCGTCGGACTTCGATGGCAGCGAAAGAGTTCATGAAGCCGATCCCGTATGACGAGTTGAAACGCGAAATCGAAATTTTTTGCGACTTGTTTGCACAGCCGGCCGTCGAAGAAGGATTGCGGAAATTCGTGGAGAACGAGGGCGTGCAGCCGTATTTGCCGTAGGATTTGTAAGTGGTAATTTGTAATTGGTAATTTGTAATTGGTAATTTGGGAACTCATGCCAACTACTGACAACACACTCGACGAGATACTCAGCCTGGCTGCGACACATTTCAAAGTGCCGCGGGAAAAGCTCACGCCCGATGGAGACTTCTTCAAGGCGTTGGGCATCGATAGCCTGCAGGCGCTTGATTTGTTGACACGGCTCGAACAGCACTTTCGGATCGAGTTGCCGGACTACGAGTTGCAAGGCGTATCGGATTTCCGCACGCTGGCGAGCCGGATTCAGGCGCGGCTGTAGAGGCGTTCTCCGCCGAGTCCCAGAGACGCATCGAAAAATCGTTGTTTTTTGGGTATCGCCGGTCCATTGCATGACACGGACATAGATTACTTTCTGATAAACTCTGGTGTCTCTCTGTGACTCTGTGTCTTTGTAGTGAGATAACCGTCTGAATGCTTGATCTCCGTCAATATGCCAGCCTGGGTGCGGCGCTGCGTGATGCGCTGGAACGCTGGCCCAATGTTACCTGCCTGATCGAAGCCGATCGCGATCGCGAGAAGGTGCGGCTTACTTATTCGGACTTTAAAGAGATGGCGCGCCCATTGTGCCGCGCGTTGCAGGACGCTGAGTTCAAGGTTGGAGACCGGGCAGCGATCATCATGACGAATCAGTCGAAGTGGCTGATCTCGGCCTATTCCATCTTCTATTGCGGCGGCGTGCTGGTTCCGCTGGATTACAAGCTGACGGCGGTGGAGCAACTGCAGTTGCTGGCGCACTCGAAGGCGCGATTTTTGATCGTCGAATACTACCTGTGGCGGGCGATGACGCAGGCGCCTGAGTTTTCGAAGTTGCCGGCGGAGATCGTACTGGTCACGGAAGCGCCGGCTGGTGCCGATTTGCGAGGAGCGTATCGCTGGGAGGAATTCCGCCGCAAAGGGGAACCGGAATTTGTGGCGCGGCAGCGTGAAGACACGGCGTGCATCGTGTACTCGTCCGGCACTGGTGGGCGGCCCAAAGGGTGCGTGCTCACCCATGACAATTATCTCGAGCAATGCAGAGCGTTAACGAGTTGGTATCCATTCTGGCCGGGTGTGCGGTATCTGAGTATTCTGCCGACGAACCATGCGATCGACTTCATGGTTGGATTCATTGGCCCGTTTGTCTGCGGGGCGTGTGTGGTGCATTTGCGGACGCTGCGTCCGGAGTTTGTGCGCGATGCGTTTGTCCGATACAGAATTACCTATGTGAGCCTGGTTCCGATGGTGCTCAAGAATCTGGAACGGGGACTGCGCGCGAAGTTTGACGAGCTTCCTCCGTCGAAGCGATTTGTTCTGGACCGGTTGATTGGCCTTAACAAGTTGCTGACCAAAGGCCGGGCGCGCGTCGCACTGAGCCGTCGGTTGCTGCCCCAGGTGCATAAGGCATTTGGCGGAGAATTGAAGGCGCTGATTGTGGGTGGCGCGTTTACTGATCCGGGGACGATGCAGTTCTTCTACGATCTTGGCATTCCGGTGACGTGCGGGTACGGACTCACGGAAGCTTGTACTGCCGTGACTCTGAACGATCTGAAACCATTTCGCGCTGACACAGTTGGGAAACCGTTGCCTGGTTCCGAGTTGCGGATTCTTAGTCCTGCAGAGGATGGGATCGGGGAAGTTGCGGTTAAGAGTCGCGCCGTGATGTCGCACTATCTGGAGGATCCGGAACTGACGGCGCAAACGATCGTGGAAGGCTGGCTCCTGACGGGCGATCTGGGGCGGTTCGATGGCAACGGCCATCTTCAACTCTTCGGCCGCAAGAAGAACATGATCGTGACCGAGGGCGGAAAGAATATTTATCCCGAGGACGTGGAATCGGTTTTCGACGGGTTGCCGGTGAAGGAATATTGCATTTTTGCGGCGGGCTATGTATGGCCACAGAAAAAATTGGGCAGCGAAATGCTAGTACTGGTTATTCGCCTGGAACAAGGCCAGCAATTCAGCGAGGCACTGCGGGACGATCTGGCCACGCGCAACCGGCGGCTGGCGGACTACAAGCGCGTGGGTGGATACCTGGTGTGGGAGAAGGACTTTCCGCGGACCGCGTCGATGAAGATCAAACGCGTGGAGTTGGCGGAGACAATTGGGCGTGAGGTTGTGCGCGAGAGCGTGGTGGAGATTTGATCAGGTCAGAGGTGACGGGTTACAGCTCGCAGGAAATGCGGATCAGTTGGAATGATTGCAATCCTGACGCCTGACACCTGTGACCTGTGACCTTCCCTTTTCTAACCATCGTTAATCCGGCGGCGGGGGGCGGCAAGTCACGCAAACTTGTCGGCGCGGCATTGGATCGCCTCCGAGCGGGTGGACTCGCGCTTGAAACTGTTGAAACCCATGCGGAGGGGGATGCGACTCGGATAGCTCGCGACGCGTACGGTCGGGGTTACCGAAAATTCCTCGCGGTGGGTGGGGATGGAACTTCGTACGAGGTCGTCAATGGACTGTTTCCGGACGCGCTAGCCACAAGCAGCGCTGAATCGCACATACCGACGCTGGCATTTTTGCCGTTGGGTACCGGCAATTCTTTTCTGCGCGATTTTGGAGATCAGGGTGTTGAGCACGCGATGCAGGCGCTACTGGCTCGGCGGTCGCAGGCGTGCGACGTTCTGCGATTGACGCATCGCGAGGGCGTCCTGTATTACATCAACCTGCTCAGCGTGGGGTTTGCGGCCGACGTCAATATTTTGCGGTCCCGGCGGTTCAAGAATTCAGGGCAGATGGGATACTTTGCTTCCATCTTCATGGGGCTGGCGCAGTTGAAGCGGCGTCCTTTCCCGGTGCGGGTGGCGGGTGAGAAGGAATTCGATCGGCGCTCGTGCCTCTTTCTGAGTTTTAACAACAGCAAGTTTACCGGCGGCACCATGATGATCGCTCCGACCGCCGCCACTGACGACGGCTTGATTGATTTCGTGCGCTGGGGACCGATCGGTCGCGCGGGGTTGGTCAGGAACCTGAGCACTTTGTATGACGGGACACACGTGCAGCATCCGTTGGCAGAGAGTAAGAAGACACAGCGGGTGGAGTTCGATCTCGATGGCCCGATTGATGTGATGGTGGACGGCGAAGCGCTTACGGTACATTGCGAAGCGATCGATGTTTTGCCGTCGGTATTGCAGGTCGTGGTATAAAAAACCATGTCTGAACAGAGACGAGAGCGGCGAAAAGAGAATGCAGGTATTGCAGAACCCGTGAATTGGGGGAAACGCGCTGCCTACGGGCTGTTGATCGTGGTAGCGTTCGCGGCGGTCTACTACCTGGGCAACCGGCAACAGCACAAATACGACGGGTTCGCCAAATGCCTGACCGATCGTGGAGTCAAGATGTATGGCGCATGGTGGTGTCCACATTGTCAGGAACAGAAGGACAAATTCGGCAAGGCATCTTTTAAGCTCGCTCCGTATGTGGAATGCGGAGTGGAAGGCGACACGAGTATTCGCACGCAGGTCTGCAAAGACGCGGATATCAAACACTATCCCACGTGGCAGTTCCCACCGACGGGCGAGCGAGTGGAGCGCATCTTCGAACTCGATGAGTTAAGCGAGCGAACCGGATGCCCGCTGCCATGAGTTCGGGCATGCCACGGTTGTTCAGCTTGATTGCGATTCTAGCGGTCGTAGGAATCGTGGTTTCCTCTGTCTCGTTGCAGCATCATTACGCCAAATCGAAAACGGCGTACTGCGATATCGGGACAGCGTTCAATTGCGACATTGTGAACCGGAGCGACTACTCGGAACTCATGGGGATCCCGGTGGCGCTGATCGGAATGCTGGGCTATGGCGCGGTACTGGGGCTGGCGACGGTGTATCGGCAGCGGCGCGAAACACCCTTTATGATTTTTGCTGGCGCGTTGGCGGGTCTGGCGTTTGCGCTCTACCTGACCTACATCGAGGGGTATGTGCTGGGCGTGTGGTGCATTCTGTGCCTGAGTTCGTTGGGAGCGATTAGTGGCATCGCAATTGTTTCCGGCACACTTTGGTCCAAGAGTCGGAGCGCCAACTTTTAGTTTGTAATCGACAAACTCTACGGATGCTGGCCTCGTTTTTCCAATCATGGCTTTGATCAAATCCAGAAAATCTGCGCGGACGGTTGCGGCTACTGACGCGCCAGTCATGGCTGGAAATTTGCGCCTGCATGAATTGCGGAGCCGGATTTTCAGGAATACGCGGACGGTGCGGGTGTGGTTGCCTCCGGACTATGACGGCTTGGGTAGGACGCGCTATCCAGTGCTGTACTTGAACGATGGGCAAAATCTATTTGATCCGTCGACGGCCTTCGCGGGAGTGGACTGGGGTGTGGGAGCGACCGCGGAACGGCTGATCAATGCGGATAAGGTTCCGCCGATGATCATCGTCGGCATCGACAACACGGGGAAAGACCGGGTGCGCGAATATATCCCGTACCGATCGCAGGACCCGCGCGTGCTTGGACCCCGGGGAAAGCGCTATCCCGAGTTTCTCCTGCGCGAAGTGATGCCCATGATCGAGAAGTATTATTCCGTCGCCAAGGGACCGGAACATACGGGGCTAGGTGGATCATCTCTCGGTGGGCTGATCACGCTGTACACACAGTTAGCATCCCCGGGAGTCTTTGGGAGGCTGCTGATTGAGAGTCCATCGTTGTGGGTTGCCAACCGGAGGATCCTTGAAGAGTGCAGGAACTTCCGGGATTGGCCCTACCGGATTTATCTTGGGATGGGCACACAGGAAGTCGGAAACCCTGCGAAGGATGAAAGGGTCGTCAACGATGTGCAAGAGTTGCAGAGCATCCTGCTATCCGCGAAGCTGGGCAAGGCGCGCCTGAAAGTGGTGGTGCAAGAAGGGGGCTTGCACAACGAGGCGACCTGGGGCACGCGCTTTGCGGAAGCTCTGTCATTCCTTTTTGGAGCGTGAAGTCGTACTTGCACCCGACTTAGTGACAGATCGCCACTTCGGCTTCGTGATCACACCGACGCGGCCCGATTCTATGACCTCTCGCCGCTCTACGAAGTCGGCGAAAACAAAACAAGCGTCTTCGGCACAATCAGGAAACCGGTTTCCGGATCGGTTTGCTCGAATGTGAAAGCGCCGACACTCCACACGCTGGTGGAATTAGGCACAGCGAAAACGCTCTGGAGTTGTTGTGCGATGCCCTTTGTCGGACTGGCAATGATGCTCCAGTTGTGGCCGTCGAAGTGCTCCACCATGGTTCTCTGCTGCCCGCCGGTTTGACCATTCGCAAAGAATCCCGCCGCATAGAGGTTGGATCCCGAAGTGCCCGACACACTTCTGAGGATGTTGAAGGATCCCGCATTTTCGCTTGGATTCGGGCTAGGGATGACGCTCCATTGATGTCCATCCCAGTGTTCGACGAGGGTAGTGACGGTCTGTGTCCCGGAGTTCGACAGGAAGCCGACAGCGGTAACATCGGTCGCAGAATTCGCTTGCACGCTGCTGAGGACGTTCTGATTCAGGCTGCCCGTCGGGAGTGGATTGGGACTCGGAACGATCGTCCAATTTGCGCCGTCGAAATGCTCGACGAGCGTTTTCACCGGCGTGTTGGGGGCCACCATGTCGCCCACTGCCCAGATGTCGGTCGGGGAATTGCCGGAGATTCCAGCCAGTACGTTGCCGGTGTTGTTGCCGTTGGGGCTGGAGATAACCTTCCAGGATGAGCCGTCCCAATGTTCGATGAGAGTGAGCACCGCACCGTTGGTGGCAGGTTGATAGCCGACGGCGTACACGTCATTCGAGGCAAAGGCCCGAACTCCGGTGAATGCCGCATTGTCGTTGGTGTTAAGGGCAGGGGTTTTCACCTTGCTCCACTTCAGGCCGTCCCAATGCAATGCCATCGGTTTCAGCAATGAAGTGCAGTCAAACATCAGGCCAACCGCCCACACGTCTGAGGAAGAAACCGCCGAGACCGCAGCCAGAAGATTACCGGTGTTGAATCCTTTGCAGGTACCGGTGGACCCCGGATTGGGGCTGGGAACCGTCTTCCATTTCAAGCCATCCCAGTGCTGGATGAGTGTTCGGGACTCATTGAGATTGTTGTCATTCCTGAAGCCCACTGCCCACGCGTCCGTTGATGAAATCGCCGTCACGGCATTCAAGGTGTTGCCGTGCGCGTTGGGACTGGGACTGTTCTGGAGTGAGAAGTTTGCCTGTGCGAGCGAGGTCACGGGATAAAGACAGAGAATGGCCAGGGTGAAATTAATAAAGGGTCCTGACAGGCGCAGTTTGACGAGAGGCGAATTCATAGTTTCTCCAGAGTGGGCTTCACACATCGGTCAACAAACTAAAGGAGCGCCGTGGGGCAAGTTGTCAGCGGAATGTAAAAAGAATGTTGAGAAGTTGTACTGGTGCCAGGCCGGAGCTTGAGTAGAATGACACGGTGAATCAGACAAAGCCAAACGCTGCAACAACGTTGGCCCGCGTGGGGATGTTTACGGGCCTCACAGAGACGGAACTGGCGTTCCTTTCCCAACGCGCGGTACCGCGCAAGTTCTCGGCGGGAGAAGTCGTTTTCGGCGAAGGCGATCCGTGTACCGGCATGTATGTGGTGGAGGCTGGCCACATTCGAATTTTCAAGACCTCCACGGGCGGACGCGAACAGGTATTGAGCATCGATGGGCCGGGCAGTTCGGTGGCGGAGTTGCCGGTATTCGACGGCGGAAACTATCCGGCCTCGGTCTCGGCCGTTGAAGATTCGACACTGCTTTTTATCAGCAAGCAGGACTTCCAATCGCTCTGTCTGACTCATCCTCAGGTTGCGCTCAAAGTGTTGCGGGTTGTGGGGGCACGCTTGCGTAGACTGGTTGGGATCATTGAAGAACTCTCCTTTACGACCGTGCGCCACCGGCTGGCGGGACTTCTGGTTCGGCTTGCGCAGCGCGAAGGGACGAAAGTCTCCGACGGGATCGAAGTCACGCTCCCGGCCAGCAACCAGGAACTTGCATCGCAGATTGGTACTGTCCGAGAACTCGTGTCGCGTAACTTGAGCCGTTTTCAGTCCGAAAAGCTGATCCAGATGGACGGGCGGCGGCTTGTGATTGCAAATCTCAAGGCGCTGGAAGCTGAGCTGGATTCTTCGGACTAGTCCTCGAACCAATCAACCACAAGGGTTGGAGGACAAACCGGCAAACAGTCCTGGGCGGCCTCGCCGCTTCTTTACTCTGTGTGACAAAAGTCATCGTCTGGCGCCGCGGCAGCTCTTACTTTGATGGAGAGCAGCGATTCGCTGTGGGAGAAAAACAATGACTTTGACTGCCACCAAGACCGTTCGTGAGTATGCGATCGAGACACCCCAAACCATCCGCGTGTTTGAAAAGCTTGGGATTGACTACTGCTGTGGAGGGAATCGTCCGCTGACCGAAGCGTGTGCCGCCTCCAACTTGCGCGTTGAAGACGTACTGCAATCGCTGGAGGCAGCGTTAGCGGAGCCGGTTAAGCCAGCGGAGCGCGAACTGCGGGCGGGTTCGCTCGGCGAGTTGATCGCGCACATCGTGCAGACTCACCACACCTACGTACGGCGCGAAATTCCGGAAATCGAGCGTTTGCTGGAGAAAGTACACAGCAAGCACGGCGCAAATCATCCGGAACTGGGGAAGATCCGCAGTGTCTTTCACGGGCTGGGTCAAGAACTTTCCATGCACCTGATGAAAGAAGAATCCGTGCTATTTCCCTATATCGAGCGGATGGAAGAAGCGGTGTTGCAGCACGAACCAATCTTGCCGCCGCCGTTCGGAACGGTAGGCAATCCCGTACGGATGATGGAACAGGAACATGACAGCGCCGGGGGCGCGCTGAAGACAATGCGCGAAGTCAGTCAGGACTACAACCCTCCGTCCGATGCTTGCACGAGTTTCCGGGCGCTCTACACTGCGCTGCAGAACTTCGAGCAGGATCTCCATCAGCACATTCACCTGGAAAATAATGTATTGTTTCCACGCGCACTGGCGATGGAGAGCAGCAAGAGCGTTCCTGAAAGTGTGGCAGTGAATTGATGGCGGGTTTCACTCACGATTCGAAGGAGAAAGAATGAACTACAAGAAACTCTGGGTTGCTCTGACGATCGTAATGGTCGTGTCATTTTCGGTGTTGGGTGGGGTTGGCATAAAGCTGATTCGAAGCGCGCCGCCGATTCCCGCGCAGGTCGTCGGCGACGGCGGCCGCGTAATTTTTAGCGGGGAAACGATCCGCGATGGCCAGAATGTATGGCAGTCAATCGGCGGACAGGAACTGGGCAGCGTTTGGGGGCACGGCGCATACGTTGCTCCCGACTGGACAGCGGATTGGCTGCATCGGGAGTGTGTGTTCATTCTGGATCGCTGGGCGAAGGATGCAGGCGCAGCTTCTTACGCGGCGCTCGCTCCCGAGGCGCAGGCCGGGCTGCGCGAGCGGCTGCAGTCAACCATGCGCCGCAATACTTACGATCCGCAAACTGACCAGATCACAGTTGATCCTGGACAGGCGGAAGCGATCGGCGTGTTGACCGCGTACTACGGAGATATCTTCTTGAACGGACATGACGCGTATGCGATTCCGCGCGGCGCGCTCAAGGATCCCGAAAAAATCCGTCAGCTCGGGGCGTTCTTCTGGTGGACGGCTTGGGCAGCTACCACGAACCGGCCCGGAACCAATGTGAGCTATACGCAGAACTGGCCGCACGAGCCGTTGGTTGACAATGTGCCGACTGGCAATGCGGTGGTGTGGAGTGTGATCAGCTTCGTCCTGCTCCTAGGCGGTATCGGGGGCATGGTGTGGTACTTCGGTTCGCAGGAACGGGAGGTTGCTCACGACCTGCTGCAAGACAAGGACCCGTTGCTGGGAATGAACCCGACGCCTTCACAGCGAGCCACGGTGAAATATTTCTTTGTTGTGGCCGCGCTGTGGGTTGTTCAGGTGGCGCTCGGCGCACTTACGGCGCACTACGGAGTCGAAGGGTCGGGCTTCTATGGCATTCCGCTCGATCGCTGGCTGCCGTACAGCATCACGCGCACGTGGCATCTGCAAATCGGGATTTTCTGGATCGCGACGTCGTGGCTTGCTACCGGCTTGTATGTTGCGCCGGCGGTGAGCGGAGCCGAACCCAAGGGGCAGCGGCTGGGAGTGAATCTGCTCTTTGGCGCGGTGCTGCTGGTGGTCGTCGGATCGCTGGCTGGCGAGTGGCTGGGCATTCAGCAGAGACTCGGCAACCTGTGGTTCTGGTTCGGAGCGCAGGGTTACGAGTATGTGGATCTCGGCCGGTTCTGGCAGATCCTGCTCTTTGTCGGACTGCTGTTCTGGTTATGGCTGATGTGGAGAGGCCTGGCTCTGGCACTGCGCAAGCGTGACAATGCCTATTCGCTGCTGCTGCTCTTCTTGATTTCCGCGATTGCGATTCCATTGTTCTACGCGGCCGGCTTGATGTATGGACAACGCTCTCACCTGGTCACGGCAGAATACTGGCGCTGGTGGGTCGTCCACCTCTGGGTGGAAGGATTCTTCGAAGTGTTTGCCACGGTGGTCATCGCATTTCTGCTGACGAGGTTGAAGCTGCTCTCGTTACAGACTGCGACTCGCGCCACACTTTTTTCCACCGTCGTCTATTTGTCGGGTGGAATCATCGGAACTTTCCATCATCTTTACTTTGCGGGCGCTCCGAATATCGTGCTGGCACTGGGTGCGGTCTTCAGCGCGTTTGAAGTTGTGCCGCTGGTACTGATCGGCTTTGAGGCCTGGGAGAATATCCGCCTGGCTCGTTCCCGTCAGCAACAGGTCTGGGTGGCTGCCTACAAGTGGCCGATCTATTTCTTTGTGGCGGTCGCCTTCTGGAACTTCGTGGGTGCGGGGCTGTTCGGCTTCTTCATCAATCCGCCGATTGCCCTCTACTACATGCAGGGACTGAACACGACGGCTGTCCACGCACACACGGCGCTCTTCGGGGTGTACGGAATGCTGGGGCTCGGTCTGATGTTGTTTTGCCTGCGCGCTTTGCGTCCGGGGAAAGCCTGGAAAAATGGCCCTCTGGCGTTTGCGTTCTGGTCGATCAACATTGGTCTCGCGCTGATGGTTTTGATCAGCGTGCTGCCGATCGGGCTCATGCAAGCGTGGGCCTCGGTCGAGTACGGGACATGGTATGCGCGTTCGTCCGAATTCATGCAGACGTCGCTGATGACCCGGTTGCGTTGGAGCCGCATGTTTGGCGACTCGATCTTCGCGATTGGGGCGCTGGTCCTGGGCTGGTTCGTGCTGGGGCTATGGACTGGACACTCCTACGACGAGCATGGTGGTGAGGTCGCGGAAGGGGACTGGGAAGTGCGGCCTCTGGCAAGTCCGCGGAGTTCCACCGCAGACTAGATCGTCTGATCCTGAAGCAAGGCCCTGCCTTTCGCGGTGTTGGAGCGAGAGGCGGGGCTTTTTTGTGTGAGAGCAACCTCGGTGTCTTCGGTTTTATGATCCCGGCTTGGCGAATGGGCCATGCCTATTGGCCACAACGATGTGGCTTTTTCCTGTTGTACCCCTCTCCTTCTGAGCTTAAAGCTACGCACTTCATCGCCGATGAGGGTAGTCATGGGAGATGTGTCTCAGCAATCCATCCAATGATTGTGCGCAAGGGTGAAGCGGCGAGCCCTTAAGAAGTCTTATGACTATGTGTTAGGAACTCAAGAGGTAAGACATGAAGCAGGCGTCGGAAATACTGCTGGTCGATGACAACATGGCGGATATCTACCTGGCGAGCGAAGCGCTGCGGATGAATTCTGCGAGTTGCCACGTATCCAACGTAGGAGATGGTGAGGAAGCGCTTGCCTATCTGCGTCACGAAGGATGCCATGCTGACTCGGTGGCTCCGGACGTGGTGATCCTGGACTTGAGGTTGCCGAAGAAAAGCGGCGAGGCTGTTCTAGCGGAACTCCGGTCGGATCCGAAACTGCGGAAGATTCCGGTCGTAATTTTCAGTTCGTCGCGATCGAACCACGACATCGTACGGAGTTACGAACTCGGAGCCAACTGTTATCTGAGCAAGCCGGGCAATCTCAATGAATTCATTTCGACAGTGCAATTGATTGCGAAATTTTTCGGCGGTAACGACGCGGATTCGGAAGGAGAACGATGGAGCTACCAGAAGCGCACATACTGCTGATTGAAGACAATCCAGGAGATGCGGATCTGGTGCGCCTTCGGCTCACGGAGGGCCAGCCCAACCTCAGGGTGGAGTGCGTGCCAAGATTGTCGGATGCGCTGGAAAGCCTGAGTCACGGCACGCCGTCGCTCGTGCTGCTGGATCTCAATCTTCCGGACAGCCGGGGTGCGGAGACACTGCGGAAGATCCGGGAAAAATCGCCCGATGTTCCGGTCGTTGTCCTGTCTAGACAAGATGACGAGGGGATGGCTTCGAGGGCGCTGCATCAGGGCGTGCAGGACTACCTGGTGAAGGGCGACATCTCCGGCAAGCAATTGGAACGGGCCATGCGTCATGCCATGGAACGGCAGGCCCTGTTGCTCTCACTGGAAATTGCGAGCAAACAACAGCTCGCGTTCAAGAACCAGTTCCTGTCGCACGTATCGCATGAACTGCGCACACCCCTGACCTGTATCCACCAGTACGTCACGCTCCTGTTGGACGGCTTGGCGGGGCCGATGATTCCAGAGCAATCCGACCACTTAAAGACGGTTTTGAAAAGCGTGAACCAGTTGCACGCGATGATTCGCGATCTGCTGGAGGCGACGCGCGCCGAGAGCGGCTCTTTGCGAGTGGAGCCGCGATGCATATCGATCGACGCACTCATCCAGCAGGCAGTGGCCATGATGCGGCCGGCGGCACACGAGAGGCAGGTGGCACTCGAAATCGGCCCGGATGCTCATATCCCGCTGGTGTACGCCGACCCGGATCGTGTTCTCGAGATTCTGATCAATCTACTCGACAACGCCATCAAGTTCACCAGTGCGGAAGGAAAAGTGATCGTGCAGGCATGCGTGACCGAGAACGATGGTCAGTCGGTTTATGTCTCGGTCACCGATACAGGGCGGGGAATCAGTCCGGCGGCGCAAGCGTTGATTTTCGAACGGCTATATCAGGATCCGGATTCGATTGATTGCAATCGCAAGGGCCTGGGCCTTGGACTCTTTATCTGCAAGGAACTGGTGCGGCTTCACGACGGGCGGATCTGGGTTACGAGCGAGCCGGGGCAAGGCAGCAATTTCACTTTTACCCTGCCGCTGTACTCACTGGCCCGGTTGCTGGAGCCGGTGCTGGTGTACGAGGGCAATCTGCGAACAGGGTTGATGCTGGTGCGCATTGACCTGGCGCCGCTCACCGAACCGCCGCGCGGCGACTGGCGGGAAGCCTGGCAACAATGCCTGGAGACTCTGCGGCAATGCGTGTATATCGACAAGGATCTCGTTCTTCCGCCGATGGGAGAATCGGGAGCGGCCGAGACATTTTTTGTGGTTGCATCCACGGACATGGAACATGCAGGAATCATGACCATGCGCATTCGCAAGCAATTGGATCGGGTTGCCGATCTGAAATCCAGAGGCAAATTGACGATCACCACGGTTCCGGTGGAACGGGTGCTCGCCGATAGCGGCCAATCTGTGGAGAAGCAGGTTAGCGCGGTCGCGGAACGCGTCACGGAAATGATCATGCTGAGCATGGCTGGGAAGCATCGGCCGGGAAACGGCGTCAAACATTTCAACTAGAAAAACAAAGGAGAGAATGTGATGCGGAAACCGAAGGTTTTGATTGTGGACGATGATCCAGATCTACTCAAGGCGATGCGACTGCGCTTGCGTGCCAACAACTGCGAGGTCGTGACTTGCTCGGACGGGTATTCGGTGGTCGGTGCGGCCCAGAAAGAACATCCGGACGTGATCATTCTCGATCTGGGCTTGCCGGCCGGAGACGGATTCGTGGTCCTCGAGAGACTGCAATTAAGCGATTCGCTGTCTGGAATTCCCGTGATCGTGCTGACGGCGCGCGATCCTCAGGGCAACGAAGCGCGCGCACTCAAGGCTGGAGCGACGGCGTTTTTCCAGAAGCCGGTGGACAACGAGGAGCTGATGAACGTAATCCGCATCAGTCTGCCCCAGGAGGGCAACGCGCCAGCGCCGATGATGTCGTGAGAGAGGGATTTCGCCGAGTCGCTAGATGGCGCTCGTTGGGTTGGCTTCGCGCAGATCGAGTTCATACTCAAGCTGGCGCAAGGTCTCATCGTCGATGCGGCTTTGGTCGCGCAACCGGATGAGGGTCTGCCGTTCGACACGCAGCAGATCGCGAAGGATGCCGGTGTGGCGCTTGCGGTGGGCAGGCGAGAGAGCGTGTTCAGGATTCTCCTCTCCACTCACCACGGCCAGCTTATGCTGATAGTGTCCGGTGAGATCGTCATAGATCTCCCGGAACTCGCTATCATCATCTGCTCGTGTTTGTTCCAGGTGAGTGAGAGCGGACAGCAGCATCTCGCGTCGCGCTGACTCCTCCTCCTTGTCTCGTTCGTTCTTTCCACCGCCCCCGTCCCCGATCTTCAAGAGCCGCACCACAAATGGGAGCGTGAGTCCCTGCAGCACCAGGGTTACGAAAATGATGCTGAACGCAAGAAAGATAATCAGATCGCGTTGCGGAAACGGATTGCCGTTCTCCAGGGCTTCGGGAAGGGCAATGGCAGCGGCAAGAGAGATGACTCCCCGCATGCCCGTCCATCCGGTAACCAGCAGAGTTCGTAGAGAAGGGAACGCGACGTTCTGATGGAGAATTTTCCGGCGGATTCGATTGGCCAGAAATGCGCCGGGGAAAATCCAGACCAGGCGAAGCAGGATCACCAGGCTACTGAAGAGGGCGCCAAAGAGCAGCAGGGAACCGAGCCGGTAGTCACGAATCCCCGCTAACACGTGAGGCAGTTGCAGGCCAATGAGGACGAAGACCAAGCCATTCAGAATGAAGACGGAAGAATCCCAGAACCCCCAAATTTGCAATCGGACTTCAGGTGAGAAAAATTCCGAACTGCGACGGCTGAGATAGAGTCCGCAGGCGACGACGGCGAGCACGCCGGATGCATGGATTCTTTCGGCACCGAAATAGGCCGCATAGGGAACGAGGATGCTGATCGCAATTTCGATCGGGCCGTCGTCAATCCACCGCTCAACGCGGTCGACGATCCATCCGGTCAAAAGTCCAACGCCGAGTCCAGCGAATACCAGGAAGGCCATCCGCCCCAAGCCTTCAGAGATGGTGGGCGTCTGGCCACGGACGACCATGGCAATCCCGAATTCGAGCGCAAGCAGGCCGCTGGCGTCGTTGACCAGGCTCTCGCCTTCGAGGATGTCGACGATACGCTTGGGTAGACCGATGCGATTCGCGATGGCGGTGGCGGCAATGGCATCGGTGGGCGCGACGATCGCTCCGAGGACGAAGCCGAGCCTCCAGTCGAAGCCGGGAAACAACCAGTGGGCACAGGCGGAGACTCCCAGGACCGTGAATCCGACGAGCCCAAAAGCCAGCATGAGAATGCTGGCGAGATTGAACGAGAACTCCCGCCATGATGTGACCCAGGCTGCTGCGTACAGCAAGGGAGGCAGGACGACGAAAAACACGACGTCAGGGTTGAGAGTGATCTTCGGGACGTGAGGAACAAATCCCAATAAAGCTCCCGCAATCACGAGGACAATGGGATAAGGTGTCTTTAGCTTGCGGGCGAGCGCGCCAAAGGCCACGACGAACAGCAGCAACAACAGGAAAACGAGTTCGATGGTCTGTACATTGCTGCTCGGCATGGGTCCCGCAATCTCCGTACGGTGCGGCTTAGCCGCATAGAAAATTATAAGTGGTTACGGCCTCGGTACGGCCGCGAAGGCTGCGCTTTTTCGGACAGAACCGGGCATGGTTCATGCATCCTATCAAGCATTAGGACTACGCAACCAAGGTGAGCATCATGAAAAGAAGGTTATTGCTGGGGCTGGGCATTGCAATGCTGGCGCAATGGTGTGCCGCGCAGGCCGCTCCCACCACTTCGGACGCCGCAGCACAGGTTCAGAATACGAATTCATTACCGGCAGGGACCATCATTCCGATTGAACTGTCGAAATCGCTGGACACAAGGAAGGCGAAGGTTGGCGACAAGATCGAAGCCAAGCTGCCGGCAGATTTGTTGGCTCACGGGAAGATTGTGATTCCGCGCGAGACAAAGGTCTATGGCCACGTTACTGATGTGAAGGCGCACGGCAAGGAGTCTCCCGGATCGAAGGTCGCAATTGCGTTCGACACGATTGCGATGAAAAAAGGCAGTGAAGTACCCATCCAGGTCGTGGTTCAGGCAGTCGGTCGCCCGCTGCAGTTGGTGGATTCGCCGGCGCACATGAGTGAAGGAGCGGGGGTGTCCGCTGCAACAGCGTCGGTCGGGAGTGGAACGGGCGCGACTTCGCCGTCGCGGGCGCAGGAGCGTGTGGCTGCGATCCCGATCAATGGCGCAGCCGGGACAGAATCGGACACTCCTCCTCCCACAACCATGGCGCCACTTGGGCCTACGAGCAAGGGTATCGTAGGGATGAAAGGACTCGCGCTGGAAGTCTCAGGGCAGACATCCACGATCAGTTCGCAGACGGACAACGTGAAGCTAGAGAGCGGCACACAGATGAACTTGCGGGTGCAGTAAAGCGGAGGGCTGCAACTCATCCTTCGACGCGAGCTGAGCGAATGAAGGTCAACGCGGGCGGGGGCGCCCGCGCCACACTAGCCATCAGCAAACTAGTTGGTCGCGGGTTAGCTTCAGGCCATTCAGGTTGCCGAGAACGGTGACTGCGATCTGGTCAGTTTGGAAGAATTCTCTGGCGGTCTGCTGCAAGTCTTCGGCGGTGACGGCTTCAATGCGCTCGATCAGTTCGTCGAGGCCGTAAAAGCGGTCGAAATACATTTCCTGGCGCGCCAGGTTCGACATGCGCGCGGTGGACGATTCCAATGACAGCATCAAGCTGCCTTTGAGTTGATCTTTAGCGCGGCGCAATTCTTCGTCCGGAATCGGCGTGGATTTCAAGTTTCGAAATTCGGCGATTACGGATTCCACGACTTTAACTGCCGATTCGCGCGACGTGCCGGCGTATACGCCCATGCATCCTGTATCGCGATACGGATTGAGATCGCTGTAAATCGCGTAGGCAAGGCCTTGCCGTTCGCGGATGTTCTGAAACAGGCGCGAACTCATGCCGCCGCCGAGAAGAGTGTTCAGGACGTAGGACGCGTAACGCTTGTCATGCGCGATCGGATGCGAAGGGACGCCAATACAGATCTGGACCTGTTCAAGCGACTTCTTGTTGCGCATGTTGATCCGCGCAAAAGTCTTTGGCGGCGCCGAGTGCAATCCGTTAGTGACCGGCTTCATGTGCTCGAAATGTTTGGCGACCAGTTCGACAAAGTGCTTGTGATCGAGATTTCCGGCAGCAGAGACAATCAGATTGCCGGGAGCGAATCGGTCTCCGTAGTGTCGCGAAACAACGGGACGTTCGAAGCGCTTCACTGTGTCGCGCGTGCCCAGGATCGGCTTGCCCAGGGCGTGGTCCTTCCAGAAACTCTGCGTGAAGATTTCGTGCACAAGATAGTCGGGACTGTCTTCGTCCATCTTGATTTCTTCAAGGATCACGCCACGCTCGCGCGCAATGTCGTTGGCGTCGAATACGGGACGTAACACCAGGTCGCTCAGAACGTCGAGTGCGACGGGAACATGCTCATCGAGAATCTTGATGTTGAAGCAGATACATTCCTTGGCAGTGAAGGCGTCCATGTTGCCGCCGATGGAGTCGACCTGGCGAGCAATGGCTTCCGCCGACCGGTTCTCGGTGCCCTTGAACACCATGTGCTCAATGAAGTGCGAGATACCGTTCCATTCCGTGTCTTCATCGCGGGATCCGGATTTGAGCCAGATGCCGATCGAAACGGACCGCAGGTGCGACATCTGTTCCGTGATCACGGTCAAGCCGTTGGGCAACACGCGACGATGAATGTTGCGAGTTTCTTTTACCATTTCGATTGTCTATTTTCCCATACCCCGCGGAGTTGCGTTCGCGGGCAGTATTAGCCTTGTCGTTTGTTGGAGTTACGAGGTATTCCGGGTGCCGGTCGGCTAGTTTCTGCGACCTGCGCTAAACTCCAAAAGAGCGCATTCGTATGCAGACTTTGCAATCCAATTCGTTGCTCGGGCTTACGGTTCAGGAACTTACGGCGCTGGTCCTGGATTCGGGCCAGCCCGCCTATCGTGGCCAACAGCTATTTGATGCGGTGTATCGCCAGAGGATTGAGACCTTGGAACAGATTTCAACCTTGCCCCTGGACTACCGCGAGAGCCTTGGCGCGCAAGGCTGGCTGGTAGGGCTGCCGGCGATTTCGCAGAAATTTGTTTCGAGTGACGGAACGGTGCGCTACTTGATGGCCTTGTCGGACGGAGAAACGGTGGAGACCGTCTGGATGCCGGAGGGTGACGATGGCGAGATTGGCGACGGCAGTGAAGCGGGCGATGAGGGAGAAGCTCCGTCGGGCGCAGGGAACTCGTGGCGGCGAGCGACGATCTGCGTGTCGAGCCAGATGGGTTGTGCGGTCAATTGCCGGTTTTGTTTTACCGCGCTGCTGGGAGTGAAACGGAATCTTACGGCCGGAGAAATTGTCGGGCAGATTGCTGCCGTATTGCGAGATCAGGGAGTGCAGCCGCCGATGCAGCGCGTGAATATCGTGTTCATGGGGATGGGTGAGCCATTTCTAAATTACGACAATTTCATGAAGGCGGTTGGGCTGCTGGTTGAGGGCGTCGGGATTCCGGAAGGACGTATGACGGTTTCGACCGCAGGCATTGTTCCCCGTATTCATGATTTCGGACGGGAGGCGGTTCGTCCAAAGCTGGCGATTTCGTTGAACGCTTCGAATGACGCACTGCGCAGTGAAGTGATGCCTCTGAACCGGAAATGGAATCTGCGGGAGTTGATCGACGCTGCGCGAGCGTTTCCACTGCGACCGCGGGAACGTCTGACGTTTGAGTATGTTCTGTTGGACGGCGTCAACGACGCGCCGGAGAATGCTCGTGAACTGACGGAACTGGTGCGCGGACTTCGCGCAAAGATCAATCTGATTGCGCTTAACTCCGGAGTTGAATTGTCGTATCGGACGCCCAGCCAACAACGGGTTGAGGAGTTCCAGCGAATCGTGATGGCGGCGGGCATTCCTGCATTCGTGCGCAGGCCCCGGGGACGCGATATTTTTGCAGCTTGCGGACAACTGAAGAGAACGGAAATAAAGTTAGAGGTGAGAGGTTAGATTGCAGAGGTGAAATGCAATACCTCGACGAATGGTTCGCACCTCTGCAATCTGACCTCTCACCTCTGACCTGATTACGATCCGGCGACGGCGCGTTGGGGTGCATTTGCGGCGTGGTTTTGTCCAGCCGGTCTTGCAGCGACGGGGAGTTCGACACGGAACGCTTTGTATCCTTCGGGCGCTGGTTGTACAAGGATGTGTCCGCCGTGTTCTGCCACAATTCGCGAACAGGCGCCGAGTGAGAGTGTCGGGCGCGTCACGCCTCTTTCCAGATTCTCCAAAGGCTCGTAAGGGATCGCGGCTGCAGACGCGTCCGCAGTGAACGTGATGCTGACCCACGGGCCATCCTCCTGAGTCTGGATGCGAAGACTGGAAGAAGGCTCTGCCTGTGCCCGGACGCCGATTTGTCCCGCAAGGTGCAGGAATACGTGCAGGAGCTGGTTCGAGTCAGCCAACACGGGCGGGAGAGCTTCTCCCAAGTCGGCATTGAAATCCTTTGGCTCCAGCTCAATTTGTGGCGCCAGTAGCCGAATCGCCGTTTGCAGGATCGAATTCACGTCGACCGCAGCCAGCTTGGCAGGAGCCTGCCGAACGAATGTCAGCAGGCTTGCCACCAGCGTTCGCGTACGGCGAACTTGCGCCGCAACGCGATCGGCCACGCCTTTTTCCAAAGCCGGCAACTCGGACGCGCTCAAGAGGTCGGAGTATCCCAACATCGCAGTAAGCGGGTTGTTGATTTCGTGAGCGGCGCCGCCGACCAATTGCCCAAGGGAAGCAAGTTTCTCCGACTGGATCAGTTGATTCTGCAATGCCTTTAGATTTTCGAACGACTCGCGTGATTGTTCCAGGAGATGAGTGAGTTCCTTGCCCAACAGATTCTGCCGCAGGAAAAGGAGCGTCCCCATCACGATCATGGCAAGCAGGCTCAAGATGCTGCGGAAGTTCTTGACCGATACCGGAGTGACGCTTTCGAGCTGTGCATACAGGGCAAAAAAGGGAAGACTAAAAAGCGCGAGCATGCCGAGTCGAGTGATCCACACCCCCATCATGGTTTGGA
Organism: Acidobacteriota bacterium; assembly: GCA_016196065.1. NCBI lineage: Bacteria > Pseudomonadati > Acidobacteriota > Acidobacteriota bacterium. Next base: position 212,576 of record JACPYL010000010.1, read on the forward strand.
ATTTCTTCGATTCCGCTAGCTTGAAGCGAGGCGCAAACTTTCCAATCACCGCGAGCCATGCGATCGAACTGGTCCACGGGATGTCGTAGATGCTGCCGCTGTAATACGTCTGATGGGCAATCGCGTAGTTGGCGACATAGGAACTGAATGCGTAGAGCGCAGTCGCGCCCAGCAGTTGCGCGTAGAGCAACCGCCAGCCTCCCTGCGCATGATAGGTCGCCATGAGAAGCGCGGACATCAGGACCAGCACCTCCACGAGGTAGGTTGCGCTGAAGTTGTTGCTGTAGGCGGTCTCGTCGATATGTACGGTCTGCCACGGGATCACGGAATACACATAAAGGAAAACCCACCAGATCAGTAGCAGGGCAAAATCCAGGGTCCGTATGCGGGCGTCGCGTTCATCCTCCTCAAGATGAGGGAGCAACGCGAGTCCCGCCATCATGGGGACCAGGTGCAGGAAGAGAACCACGTCGCCGCCGAACGGGTTGGGGACTTCCTGATGCCGGAAGACCTCGAAGTAGTTCCACATGCACTGGTAAGCAAGCCAGAAGAGCATCCCGCTGAACATCAGGATCCAGAAGGCTCGGGTTCGGCGGCTGGAAGTGTGGCTGGCAAACGTGTTCGGCAGAAAAGCGCCCGTGGCCAGCAGCAGCAGAGCGCCTTGAATCCAGTCGCTGGCCAGGGTGAGCCCAACGCCGCGAGGAATGAGGAGCGAAGCCGCCGCTTGGGCGAGGACGAGCGACGTCAGCAGGAGGATCCAAAATTTGTCGCGCGCCCGCAAGCAGAGTACTCCGGCCTCCATTCTAGAACTCAATCGGAGAGAACAGGGATTACTAGGGTAATGCGGACCTCAGCGGTGCGAGGTCAGATTCCAGGGGGAAGTCCGAAAACGATCGGGCAGGGTGGAGTTCCTTGGAGATTGATCTTAGAATTAGGCACGCCGAAATTGTCAGCGGCAAAGAGGGTTCAGGTGGGCTTTTCGATTCCCAGATATCGAGATTTGTGGCGCTTCCGCGCCCCACTCACTTCGGGTGAGATCCGGCGTACCGAACGGTGGCTCGCTACGGCACGCGTCGCCCTGACAATCGCCACCCTGATCACACTCTGGATGGAACCGGCTCGAGGGGTGGTCTATTCACTCTGGTTGTACTGGTTGCTGATCGTTTACCTCGTGCACGCGGTGGTAGTGATGTTGCTGGTGCGCTTCCGCAACCGGTCCACGCGCGCATTTCGACTGGTTGTCCACGGCGCTGACATCCTTTGGCCGGTTCTGATTTCATTGTTTACGACCTCGGAAAGGGGTCCGTTCTTTCTGTTCTTTGTGTTCGTGATGGCCGCCGCTGCCTATCGCTGGGGCCTGTGGGAGACGGTCGGCACATCCGTGATTGCCGTTGTCCTTTTGTGGCTTGAAGGATGGGCGGTCAACGCCGGCCTGGAACAGGCGGCTGATGCCTGGTTGCGGGTCGCGCATTTGCCGCGGCTGGCCCTCGGAGTAAAGCACATTGATCCGCAACAGCTTTTCATGTCGTCGGTCTACCTGATGGTGCTCGGGTTGTTGCTTGGGTACATGTCGGAAAACGAGAAGAAGCTGCGTGCCGAGCGCGTGGTGATTACACGCGTTCTCAGTTCCGCTCGCGTGGAAGCCGGACTGACGAACACGATGCAGGAGATTCTGGGGGAAGTATTGAGCCTGTATGCGGCACGCAGGGTCTTGAGCGCCTCGCAGGAATCCAACAGTTATCGCGTGTTCCTGGCGGACGTGCATCGTACTTCAGAAGGTACACCGATGCTGCGCTGGCACGACGCGTTACCACATACTGAAGCAGCATATTTGTTCGATTCGGCAGCCGATGGGATCTATGCGCGGCGTAACGGGAAAAGCTTCGACGCAGTGCTGCTGGATGCGGGTGGGCAGCGTCTGCGCGACGTGGATACGGCTTTCCTGGAAGGCCTGATGCGCACGGAAACATTCCAGTCGGTGGCCTCTGTGGCATTCGGATTCGGGAAGGAGTGGTCGGGGCGAGTATTCATTTTCGATCCCCAGCGGATCGGGGACCCCGAGGAAGAGCTCCGCTTCCTGCAGGAATTCTCACACCAGGTTGGTCCGGCAATCTACAACGTTTACCTGATGCGGCGCTTACGGGAACGAGCCGGAGCGGTGGAGCGGGCGAAGTTCGCGCGCGAATTGCATGATGGAGCGATTCAGTCGTTGATCGCGGTCGAAATGCAACTCGATGTGGTGCGGCGCCAGTCCGGACATGCGCCCGTAGTGATGAGCGAACTTTCGCGTATCCAAAAGCTGCTCCGCGAAGAAGTTCTCAAACTGCGCGAACTGATGCAGACCATGAAGTCGTTCGAGGTGGATGCGGAGCGGCTCCCGGGTTTTGTGGCGGATACGGTGGAGCGCTTCCGCCGCGAAACGGGAATCTCGGCAGAGTTTGTGAGCGAGGTCGGGACGGTGGACTTGCCGCAGAAAGTTTGTCGCGAACTCGCCCGGATTGTGCAGGAGAGCCTGGTCAATGTCCGCAAGCATAGCGGCGCTAGGAACGTCCTGGTGCGGCTGGCCAATCGTGCGGGCAACCTGCAACTTACCGTAGAGGACGATGGACGCGGTTTTTCATTCTCCGGCAGACAGTCCGAGGCCGAGTTGGCGGTGACCGGGAAGGGGCCGGCGGTGATTCGTGAACGAGTGCGCTTGCTTGCAGGCGAACTCACGATAGAATCGAATCCGGGACATGGTGCACGGGTAGAAGTTAGAATTCCGACGAGCGCGAAAAACTAATCATGGACAGACAAGGCCGTTCCATCCGTATCGTGATCGCCGACGATCATCCAATTTTCCGTGACGGTCTGCGCCGCCTGCTGGAGACTGAGTCGGACATGAAAGTGGTCGGCGAAGGCTCCGACGGCCGCGAAGCGGTGAAACTCGCAACCGAGATCAAGCCGGACATTCTGCTCCTCGATCTGGCCATGCCGCACCACACCGGTCTGGATGCGCTGCGTGATCTGAGTACGAATACCGGGGCGGGTGCGGTCCGGATCATCCTGTTGACCGCGGCGGCCGAAAAAAAACAGATTGTCGAGGCTTTACAGCTGGGCGCACGCGGCGTGGTGTTGAAGGACTCCGCTACTCAGTTGCTCTTGAAGGCCATCCACGCTGTGATGTCGGGAGAATATTGGGTTGGGCGCGACAGCGTCTCAAACCTGGTGCAATACCTTCGCAACCTGATGCAGAGTTCCAGCGAGGAATCCAAGCAAAAGAAATTTGGCCTGACGCCACGCGAGTTAGAAATCGTCTCGGCCGTGGTCGCGGGATACGCGAACAAGGAAATCGCGGAATATTTCAAAATTAGCGAAGATACGGTCAAACACCATCTCAGTAACATCTTCGATAAACTAGGGGTATCGACCCGTCTGGAACTCGCGTTGTTTGCCGTGAACCAGGGCCTTCCGCTGAAAACCATCGTCTAATCAAGCACTTAAGAGAACCTTCGTTCGGAAGGTAACCGATGACTGGCACCATAGTGCTACACAGTGTCACTACTGTGCTATTGGGTAGTTGGCTTCCCCTTCGATAGGCTTACAAGAGTCGACACCGGAACTATGTGTATTTGGGGATCGAGTGTCTCCGAGTGTCACTCAAACTGGGGGTCAAAGTGATCGCAACCTTACGTCAGCTTTGGAATGACAATCAGGGACAGGACGTCGCGGAATACGCCGTGATGCTGGCCGTGATTCTTGTCATCGTGATTGGAACGGTTCGCCTGATCGGTGGGAACGCGAATAACGTATTCTCGCAAGTCTCGAGCTCAATGTCGCAATAGCGGCGCTCAACGTCCCCTTCCGCTTCCGTGTGAACGCGCGTCCCCCCTTGAACCGGCTCCCCGCCATTTTTCTGGTCATTCTCCCACGATAGGGATAGTGTCGCCTGTCCCGTTGGCGCAATTTTCCATCACAAACAGATGGGTTCAGAGTGAAGGTAGAGACGCGGCTTCCTTGCGTCTCTACCCATCTTTGGATGGTTCTCTATTGGGCCGAAGGTGCAGCAGTAGGCGAAGCTGTCTTGTCAGGTTCGGGAGTCTTCTCGGGAGCGGGAGTCGTCGCAGGGCCCGAAGTAGGAGCCGCATTGGCTGGCGCCGTTGCCGGAGCAGACGCCGGAGTAGCAGGGGCTGAAACCGGATCCGAAGCCGCCGGTGCTGCGCTGGGTGCTGACGCCGGAGCAGTTGCGGGCACTGTCACGGGCGCTGCAGCAGGTGTCGAAACGGGCGGCGTGCTTCCCAATCTTGCAAGGAACGGGAAAAATGGCGTGACTTCAAACGGCATTTTCTCCGCTGGCGAGTTCAGAGCCACGGGTTTCGTCTTGATCAATTCCAGTCGATCGGTCCACGGGTCAACTTTGACGCGGCCACCGAGTGGCAGGGCTGCGATTTGATCCGTCTTCTTGGGATCAAAATTCGGAGACGCTGTCATCAACGGAGACATACGGATCGCGTCGCCATTCAAAAGGCTATCGCCCAGGTGCGGACGGATCAGGCTCTTCAATTGCGGAGCACGGGCCTGCACTGCTTTCAGGAATAGTCCCGGCGTCGCCATCTTGTCTTTGTAGGGAGAGTTGTTGATCAACTCGAGGGCCTTCTTGTCGGCGGCTTCTTCTTCACTCTTGATGCGGCCGAAATCCATGCGCTCGAAGGTGCGCTCATCCGGAAAGAACATTCGATCGTTGAAAGCGAGCTTGGTGTCGAGCTTATGTCCGAGCACGATATGCGCGAGTTCGTGGGTCAGAACCATCGCCAGGGACGCTTCATCGGGCAGAACGTCGACCATGCCGCGGCTCATTACGATGGTGTGCCCAATCGTGAACGACTCCAAGGGAGTGGTCAGCAGGACGCGGCAGTGGATCTCCGGCTGAATGTCGAGATTGTTGGTGATCATCACGTTGTTGACCACCGTCTGCAGCACTTTGTCGATTTCACCTTCGGGAGCAAGTAATCCAATTTGCTGCAGGCGATCGACGACGTTGATTTCAGCCTGGCGCTCCCAGGCGCGTTGCGCTTCGATCGGCGTTGCGTCCTGCGACTTCTGGCTCTGGTCCTGAACAGGATTCGGAGCGTCGACCGTGATGTCGGTGAACTCCGAGCTGCGCTTGAAGTCCTTCAGGTTGTAGCCCCAGAGGCGAGTCTGTGCCTTGTAGTGAATGGTCTGGCCGATGCGGTACTTGAGGTCGGATTCTTCGGAGTAGACGAACGAAGGCAGCCACACGCCCGGCCGCATGTTCATCCGCCAGCTGTCGAAGTGCAAGTAGTAGCTGGAACGCGGATGCGGATAGTACGTGCCGTTGAAGCGGACGATGTTGTAGTCCTGCTCTTCGACCCAGATGCGGCCGAGGAATCGGCCTTTGCCGGCATCCTTTTTGGGCGCAACGTCGAGAACGATGCAACGAATCTCACCGAGAAACTCGCGGCGTACGAAGGTGAAGTCGTAGAACTTGCGCTGAAAATCATCGTCCAGGACAACCATCTGCGCGAAACCCAGCGGCAGGAATTTCATGGTGTAGACGTTGCTCAGTTTGCTGAGCATGCGCTTGCCGAGTCCGCCGGTGGTCGGCGAGGTAAAGGTGCGATCATCGGCGCCATTGGTCATATCCAGGCGGCCGAGGAAATAGAGGTCGCTCGCGGGCACGACCGTGCCTGAATCCTTGTCGTCCTTGAGATTCTGGAGATAGGTCTCGACCAGGGGATGCAGGTTCTTCATCTGGGCCATGAAGAAATGTTCGCGTTCCACGGCTCGATCGATAACCTGGTCAAAACTGGCGGCAGCGGCGGCAGCTTGCTGCGTGGCCGCATCGCGGGTGGTGGAGAGTTGTGGTTCAGTCGCCGATGGTGTTTGAGCAAGCAGGGTTGCGGCGAACACACAGACGAGGGAGAGTACCGCAAAAAAGGGTCGCAACATATTCAATTGTTTATTTTACCTAGTATTTCTATCTAGGATGCAAGCTGGAACACGATATGGAGGACAGCCTGAAAATCGGAAGGTTGTCCATCCTTCAGAGCCGGCTTGAACTGGATCTTTTGCGCGGCTTGAATGGCCGATTCATCCAGTCCATGACCTAGACCTTGTACGACTCGCTGGACGTGAATCTGACCGGTCGCAGTAAACACTACTTCCAGCAGAACCTCACCTTCAACTTTGAGCCGTTTTCCTTCTTCAGTGTAAACCGGACGAGGCTTGAATGTGATCTCTGCAGGAATCGTTTTCGCCATTGCCTCGGGAGTTTTTGTTCTTGCCGCCGCGGGCGAGACAACGTCGGTATCGCCAAATCCACCTTGCCGGACTGTCCCGCGAGTAGCGGACACGCGTCCTGAGTTGTCGCCGGTGGCGACGCCGTTGCCAAAGCCGGCACTGGCGACCACGCCGCGCACGCCTTTGGATCCACCCGTTCCATTGCCTTGGCCGGGACCTGCAGGCATGTCAAACGAACCAAGCCGGGCGATCGTCACAGCATGGCCGGGATTGTCGCGGGCAGGAACTCCGTTGGGATCGCCGAGTCCACCGGTCTGCACTTTGGCAGGTGCGGCGGCCAGGGTCGGAGTCGCCGAACTTCCGGTCGAGAATACATTCGTCCGGACCAGTTGTTTCGGGATTGCAGGCTTGATATCCGGAATGGGATCAATTTTGGCAGCCAATTCCACTTTTGGAGCTTGCACTTCAGGGACGACTTTCTTCGGAATCTGCAATTCTTTGGGCACACGCAGTGCTTCCGGCCGTGGCACCACCACTTCAGCAACCTTCGGAGTTGGGAAAGTCCGCATGGGTGCCGGCTTTTGCGGGACCGGTGGCGGAGTATTCACCAGGCTGACGAAGTGATAGTCGCGCGCAGGTATCTCCAGCAGGTCAGGATTCATGACCGCCGCTACCAAAGCAAATATGACCAGCACTGATTGCACGCCGTAGCTGAAAACAAATTTCTGCCAGCGGGCGCGAGGATCAGGGAGAATACCAAGGGTCAATTCCAAAGGCTGGGAATTCATAATTCATTACCTCAACGGCTACGAAAAATCAGCCGTACGTCAAAGGGTCATCTAATCTGACGGATACGGCCGCCAGATGCCTTTCCGGACAATTTCCACCTAACTCGGAGACGGGTCGCGAGAAGCAACTACGACATCTGAATGTGCACGCCGAAGGCCACTTCCGACCGCTGCTCCTAGGGGTAAGATGCTGGTAAGCAGCGACTTATCTTGGGTATTCGCTATCGTAGCAGACCGGAAGGGCATGCTTGCAAAGTTTTTCCTACCTCGCGAGGGAAATTTTGGGGAGGAATTTGGAAGAAATTGCCGGACCCCTCCGCCTGTAGAGACGAGGCTTGCCTCGTCTCCCTCGCCCTCAATAATGGCGTTGCCCAGCGGAGACGCGGCAAGCTGCGTCTCTACGGCGCGTCTCTTGATAACGCGTTTGTCTCCGCGCCTTCAGTGGAAGGCTGCGCCGAGGGTATCGACCAATAGCCGGATCGCGGTTTGGGCGGTGCGACCGCTGGTATCGCGGAGCGGATTCACTTCCATGATATCCATGCCGATCAATTTGCCTTTGGCGGGAATGCCGGTGAGCAAATCGTCGATTTCCGCGAAGCTGAGGCCGCCCGGCTCGAGCGTGCCGGTTCCGGGAGCGAGCGTCGGGTCCATGGAGTCCACGTCAAATGAGATATAGATATTTTCGCTGGGCGGAATCTGCGCAAGCACCCAGGCGACGCCGCGACGGTGGAGTTCTTCGGCGGTGATGATCTGCGTGTGAATCTTGCGCGCGTTGCCGACCGCTTCCTGATCGTTTGCCAGACCGCGCATGCCGATTTGTACAATTCTTTTGACGTTCGGTAATTGCGCGGCGCGCAACACCCACGAAGCGTGATCAAGGTTGCCGGGTGCACCGCTCCAGGTATCGAGATGCGCGTCGATGTGGATGAGCGTGATCGGTTCGTCATGGGCGCGGAGCGACGGAAACGTAATGCTGTGATCGCCTCCGATGAGGATGGGAAACGCTTTGTGGGCGAGAATCTTTTTCACCGCTGCCGTGACTTTGTCGTTGGTCTGGGCCGGGACGGTTGGCCAGATCTCAATGTCTCCGACGTCGGCCCAGCGCTTGCCTTTGAGCACCGTGCGGTCGCCATCGATGTAGTAAAAGCCCTCGGTCAGATCGTGGTTATATTCCTGCGAAGACTCGCGCATCTCGCGTGGTCCGTAGCGTTCGCCGGGCTGTCCCCATGTGCCCTCATCGAAGGGAACGCCGAGCACGGCAAAATCAGCATCGAGTTTGTCGAGATTGGTGACGTAGGGCGCGCCGAGAAAAGTGCGGACGCCGACGAAGGTAGGGACCGCTTGGGCGGCGAGCAGGGAAGTGATGAACAGCAGGACGAAAGCAATCAGAAAAGCTTGACGGGTCATGGCGGGCAGAATCGTAGCACGGGTGGCAGGAAAGAGAGCCCGCAAAGATCAAATCAGATTTCTGTCATCCCGAGCGAAGCGAGATATCTGCTGTGTTCTGTGCCGCTGCAGGAACTGCAGATCCCTCGCTTCGCTCGGGATGACAGTTTCTTTCGGCGAGAGGAGGGGCTACTCGACTTCTTCCTCTTCTTCCTCAATCTTGATCCGTAGCGATTTCAGGAATTTCAAATCCTGATCGCTGACCTTCAATTCGGGATTCGTGCTGAGGGTGGAAACGAGAGAAGTCTTGTCGGTGCCGGGCACGCCTTGTTTGCTCACTCCGATGGTGGCTTCGAGGACGAGAAAAATGTCGTAGCCGCCTTCTTTGATTCGCGCGACGACTTCGGCGATTTGCTCGGAGTCGGCCAGGGATTCATTGATGGCTTCACCTAGTTCCTTCATCAGTTGCTTGAGTTGCGGGTCCACGAATCCCCCTCGAGATAGGGCCACGGCAGGCGTCCCAGATCACAGGACGCTGTGATTTCCCCATCAGCATTGTACGCTGGCGCACTGCTAAAATCGACTTGTGGCTAAAGTCTCCACCATGAGGAAGATCGGGATCGCGACGGACATCGTTTCGCGCCGCGTCGGGACTTCCCGGACCGTTGTCGCGCTGCGGAATGGGCTGCGTGCGACGACACGGTCCGTTGGCCGGGTCGTCCATCAACTCTGGCTGGAAGTGACCGGGTTCACGTTCTTTGTGCTGGCGGTGATCGGCGGGATTGCTGGATTTCGCGAGTATGTGAAGTATCAGGCTGGACAGGCGGAGGGGTTGGGACGCGTGATTCTAGCCGTGTGTTTTACCGCCACTTTCGTATGGTTCGGTGTGAGTTCTTTCTGGCGCGTGCGCAAGAAAAACTGAGTTACAAAAGGCAACTGCGTTTCTTTGGCGATGCTGACAAAAAGCTTGCACCACGGGGCACCGGGGACCACAGGGGACTCCGACTTCTCCCGCTTTTGTATGTGTCCCCTGTGAGTAAGGTTCTTCATATTTTATGAGTGATAAAGTCGAAACTCCTGCCAAGCCGAAGCCCAAAAATACTGAGCAATACACCTCGTCGAATATTCCGGTCCAGCCGCTCTACTTGCCTGCAGATCTTGCGGAGTGGAACTACGAGCGCGAAGTCGGCTACCCGGGAGAATTTCCATACACGCGTGGTGTGCAGGCGACCATGTATCGCGGGCGGCTCTGGACCATGCGCCAGTATGCAGGCATGGGCGATGCGGAAGAATCGAACAAGCGTTACAAGTATCTGCTCGCAAACGGTACGACGGGACTGTCGGTGGCGTTTGATCTGCCCACGCAAATTGGACTCGACTCCGACAACTCGCTGGCGATGGGTGAGGTCGGCAAGGTGGGCGTGGCGATTGATTCCGTCGAAGACATGCAACGGCTGTTCGATGGCATCGATCTGACCAAGATCTCTACATCGATGACTATCAATGCGACGGCATCGATCCTGCTCGCGCTCTATGTGGCGGTCGCGAAGCGGCAAGGGATGGACATCAAAAAGCTGTCAGGCACGGTACAGAACGACGTGCTGAAAGAATACATTGCGCGCGGCACTTATATTTATCCCCCGCAGCAGGCGATGCGGGTCATCACCGACATCTTTGCATGGACGAATGAGAACGTTCCGGACTGGAACACGATTTCCATCTCTGGATATCACATGCGGGAAGCGGGATCGACGGCCGTGCAGGAAGTTGCGTTTACGCTGGCCAACGGAATCGCCTATGTAGACGCCGCTATTCGTGCTGGTCTTGACGTGGACAAGTTCGCGCCGCGGCTTTCGTTCTTCTTCAACGCGCACAGCAATTTCCTGGAGGAGGTCGCGAAATTCCGCGCTGCGCGGCGGATGTGGGCGAAGATCATGCGCGACCGGTTCCAGGCAAAGAATCCGAAGTCGTGGATGCTGCGCTTTCACACCCAGACGGCCGGGTCCACTCTGACCGCGCAGCAGCCGGAAAACAACATCGTGCGGACGGCGATTCAGGCCATGGCGGCCGTGATGGGCGGGACACAGTCACTGCACACGAATTCGTTTGATGAAGCACTGGCGTTGCCGACGGAGCAATCGGCGCGCATTGCTCTGCGCACGCAGCAGATCATCGCTTATGAATCCGGAGCGCCGCAGACCATTGATCCGCTGGCGGGTTCCTACTACATCGAGTCTTTGACCACGGAAATCGAGAAACGCGCGGTCGAGTACCTCAGCAAGATCGAAACCATGGGCGGCATGCTCAAGGCGATCGAACGCGGATTCGTCCAACAGGAAATTCAAAACGCCGCCTACAAATATCAGCAGGCGGTGGACAAGCATGAAGCGATCGTCGTCGGCGTGAACCAATTTCATATCGACGGAGAAAAGGCCGTTCCGACCCAGCATATCGACGAAGATCTGGAACGCAAGCAGGTGGAGCGTTTGCGGGCGGTGCGGGCGAAACGTGATCCGGGGCCGTGGAAAGCGGCGCTGCAGGGAGTTGAAGATGCGGCGAAGTCGACCGAAAATCTCATGCCGAAAATTCTTGCGGCGGTGGAAGCGTATGCCACCGTGGGTGAGATCTCCGACGCAATGCGGCACATCTACGGGGAGTACAAAGAAGCGGTTGTGATCTAACCAGCACCGCAAACCCAATCGTAGCGCCGGCAACTTGCCGGCTGTCCCGAGGGCGCCCCGCCCTCGGTTGTTCAAAGCTAGAAGAATATTGCCGCGATCGTTGAAACCTATTCGCTTTCGATGGGCGGCGGCAATTCGCCGCCACGACAGCCGGCAAGTTGCCGGCGCTACGGTCGAGATTTTGGAATGGCGCTGGTATCTTCCGGCGTCCAGCGCAGTATCGGTTTGCGCGCCGCGAGCGTTTCATCCAGGCGCGAGATCCGCGTGTTGTAGGGCGCGTCCAACACGAACTGTGGATCTTCCTCTACTTCTTCCGCCATCGACTTCATCGCTTCGATGAACAGGTCGAGCTCTTCTTTCGGTTCGCTCTCAGTCGGTTCGATCATCAACGCGCCGGGGACAATCAGCGGGAACGCGGTCGTGTAGGGATGGAATCCGTAGTCGATCAGGCGTTTGGCGAGGTCCATCGTCTTCACGCCTTTTTTCGACTGAATCTTGTCGCTGAACACGACTTCGTGCATCGAGGGCGTTTCGTAGGGCAGATCGTAGACGCCTTCGAGTCCCTTGCGGATGTAGTTGGCGTTGAGCACCGCGTCTTCGGTGGTCTGGCGCAGCCCGTCGGGGCCGTTCGCAAAAATGTAAGCGAGCGCGCGGATGAACATGCCGAAGTTCCCGTAGAAGGCGCGGACACGTCCAACGGATTGCGGACGGTTGTAATCAAACGCCATCGTCCCGTCGGCCTTGGTGACAACCACTGGCGTGGGCAGGAATGGCTCGAGATTCTTCTTGATGGCTACCGGCCCCGACCCCGGGCCTCCGCCCCCGTGCGGCGTCGAAAAAGTTTTGTGCAGGTTGAGGTGCATGACGTCGACGCCGAAATCTCCCGGCCGCGCCTTGCCGACGAGCGCGTTCATGTTCGCGCCGTCCATGTAGAGAAGACCGCCTTTGGCGTGCATGAGGTCGGCGATCTTGTGGATCTCCTGCTCGAAGACACCCAGGGTGTTTGGGTTCGTCACCATCAACGCGGCGACATCTTCGTTCATCTGCGCGGCCAGCGCGGCGACATCGACCATGCCGCGGTCGTTCGACTTCAGATTCTCCACCGCGTATCCGACCATCGCTGCAGTGGCGGGGTTGGTGCCGTGCGCCGAATCGGGGATAAGAATCTTCTTGCGGGCATTGCCTTTTGATTCGTGATACGCGCGGACCATCAAGAGGCCCGTGAGTTCGCCGTGCGCGCCGGCGGCAGGTTGCAGGGTGATCGCATCCATGCCGGTGATTTCGATCAGGCAATCGCTCAGCGTTTTCATGATGCGCATCGCGCCTTGCGAAATCTTGGCGGGCTGATAAGGATGCCCGTTGGCGAGTCCTTCAATGCGGGACACGGCTTCATTCACGCGCGGGTTGTACTTCATCGTGCAGGAACCGAGCGGATACATGCCGAGATCGATCGCGTAATTCCACGTCGAAAGGCGCGTGAAGTGACGAATGATTTCGATCTCGCTCACTTCCGGCATGTTGCCGAGGTCTTTGCGCTCGGATTTCCCAAGAAGCTTTGCGGTATCTACTTCCGGGACGTCGAGCGGCGGCAGTTTCCACGCTGCTTTTCCAGGAGAGGATTTCTCGAAGATCAAGCCTTCGTTCTGATTGATGTGACGCGTCGCTTTGCGGGTCATGTGCTTCACTGCGCCACCTCCTCAGTTTCCTTCATGCTGCGGACCGAGCGCTCGCTCTCCGCCACCAGCCCGACGGCCGTGTCGATCATCGAGCGCGTCGTCAACTCGGTACAGCACCACAACGCGGCGTTGCCGAGTTCCGGGTAGAACTTCTTCAGCGGCAGGCCGCCGACAATCTTGTGCCCGAGCAGGCGGGAGTTGATGGCCGCCGGATCTTCGCTGGTTTCGACAACGAATTCGTTGAAGCGCGGCGAACCTGCGAACAATACTTTGGCATTCTTGCCGAACTGGCCGGCTGCGTAGGCGGTCTTGGCCAGATTCTGCTTGGCGAGTTCGCGCAGGCCAACTTTGCCATAGACAGTCATGAAGATGTTGACCATGAGCGCGACCAGCGCCTGGTTGGTACAGATGTTCGAGGTCGCTTTCTCGCGGCGGATGTGTTGCTCACGAGTGGCCAGCGTGAGGACGAATCCGCGCTTGCCTTTCTTGTCTAACGTCTGACCAGCGAGGCGGCCGGGCATCTGGCGGACGAATTTGTCTTTCGTCGCCAACACGCCGCAATAGGGACCGCCAAAGCCGAGCGGCACTCCAAAGGACTGCGCTTCCATGGCGACGATGTCGGCAACGCGCGGCGGTTCCACGATGCCAAGCGAAACGGCCTCAGCGATCGAGACGATCAGTAGCGCGCCTTTCTTGTGGGCGATGTCGGCGATCGTTTCAACGTCTTCAATCGATCCGAAGAAATTCGGCGACTGGATCAGAACGCAAGCGGTATCGTCGGTGACCGAACTTTCCAGTTCCTTCAAGTCGACGCGCGCAGTGTCGGTGAACCCGACGGTGCGCAGCGGAATTCCCTGGTGGGTGGCGTAGGTCTGCAACACTTCGCGATACTCGGGATGCAGGCTGCGCGCGATCACGGCAGAACTCTTTCCCGTGATGCGGACGGCCATCATGACGGCCTCGGCGGCTCCGGTCGATCCGTCATACATGGAGGCGTTGGCCAGGTCCATGCCCGTGAGTTCCGAGATCATAGTCTGGAATTCGAAGATCGCCTGCAAGGTGCCTTGGGCGAACTCGGCTTGATAAGGCGTGTAGGCGGTCAGGAATTCTCCGCGCTGCACGAGTGCGTCAATTACCACCGGCCGGTAGTGGAAGTAGGCTCCCGCGCCCAGGAAACTGGTGTAGTCGTCCCCATTTTCTTTGGAGCGGAGTTTGAACCAGTCGACGATTTCCGACTCGGCCATTTGACGCGGGATTTTCAGATCGCCAGCCAATCGGTATTCGGCCGGAATCGGTGAAAACAGATCATCAATCGAGCGCGACCCGATCGCCTTCAGCATGGCTTCGCGGTCCGCAGGAGATTTAGGCAGATATCTCATAGGATTCCAATATAGATGTGACTACCAGTCGATTCGATTGTGGCACGACACGGCAAGTTTGGGGAGGAGAACTGGGCACTGGGCAATGTTCGCGTGACTCGTATGCAAAACTCGGCAGTCGAACGGAACAGGAAGAAAAACGCTTCCCGCTTCAGTGTCCCGCTTCTTCGCCGGCAAACTTTTCATAATCCGATGCAGACAGCAGCGGATTCAATTCGTTCGGATCTTTCAACTTGATCTTGACCATCCAGGAGCCGTGCGCATCTTTGTTGACCTGTTCGGGCGCGGTAGCAAGTGCGCCATTCACCTCGGTCACAGTTCCCGAGGCTGGTGCGTACAGATCCGATACAGCCTTGACCGACTCGACGGTGCCGAATGTTTTTCCGGCCGTAATCTCAGTGCCCACTTTAGGCATATCGACGAAGACGATGTCGCCGAGGGATTCCTGCGCGTAGTGCGTGATCCCGATCGTGCCGTCGGCGGTGATCCATTCGTGTTCTTTGGTGTACTTGCGGTCGGTTGGATACGTCATTCGTCGTTCGCTCCTCGTCGTTCGTCCTTCGCTGTTTGTCGTGCGCTGTCGCTTAACTTTTTTTCGGGCGCTTATAAAACGGAATCGGGATGACCTGCGCCTTGACTCCCTGTCCCCGGATCTCGATCTTCACGGTGCTGCCAATGGCGGCATGCTCCGTGGGGACATAGGCCAACGCAATATTCTTTTTCAGGAATGGCGCCGGAGATCCGCTGGTGACGTAACCAATTTCACTGCCGCTGTCGTCCAAGACTTTGTAGCCATCGCGCGCGATCCCGCGGTCTACCATTTCGACGCCGACCAGCGTCTTCTTCAGGCCCGCCGCGCGCGCTTTTTCTAACGCTGGGCGGCCGATGAAATCCGGCTTCTCCATTTTGCAGAAACGGTCGAGGCCGGCTTCCCAAACGTTAATCGTGTCTGAAATTTCGTGGCCGTACAGGGACAGGCTGCCTTCGAGGCGAAGCGTGTTGCGTGCTCCCAGGCCGCAGGGAACTACGCCGAACTCCTTGCCAGCTTCCAAAATCTCATTCCACACCCGGGCACTGGTCGCTTCATCGGCGGGAATGTAAATCTCAAAACCATCTTCCGCGGAATAGCCTGTGCGGCCGATCAGGATGTCGCGCAGTCCGCAGACCGTTCCACGCGTGACCCAGTAAAACTTCACGGCGCTGAGGTTCGCGTCCGTGAGCTTTTGGAGCAGGTTGACGCCTTTCGGACCTTGAATCGCGATTTGCGTGAAATCGTCGGAGAGATGTTCAACCCGGCAGTTGAATTGGCGGGTGTTGTCACGCACCCAGCTGAAATCTTTTTCGCGCGTGCCGGCGTTGATCACGAGCAAATAATCGTCCTGGCCGAGGCGGTGAACAATCACGTCATCGACGAATGTTCCCTCGGGATAAAGGAGGGCGGAATACTGCGCCTGGCCGACAGCCAGTCGTGCAGCATCGTTCATCGAGATGTGCTGGACGGCGTCGAGTGCGCCCGGACCGCTGAGCCGGATGTCACCCATGTGGCTGACATCAAAGATGCCGACACCAGTGCGGACTGCCATGTGTTCGGAGACAATTCCGCAGCCAATGGACGCAGGATATTCGACCGGCATATCCCAGCCGTTGAATTCGACCATTTTGGCGCCCAGCGCACGATGCACGGCGTTCAGCGCTGTCTTGCGGACTAGGGGCGGAGTGGCCTCAACAACAGACAAATATTGACCTCTGTCGGACAGTGGCTGGGCTGTCAGAAGTGTGGAACTAACTAAATTATCACCCCTCCGGGAAGGGCGGCAAACCGGACGACATTTGCGGCGTGGCCAACTCGGGAAATCGTTCAGGCGCTGAATGTTCGTCTGTTACCTCCGTGACGTTTTTTCGTGTGCTGGACGGTACTAGACTCGACGTATGTCCAGCAATTCCGCCAGCAAGATTGTTTGTGCTCAGTGCGAGCAAAGTGAAGCGCGCTGCTCCTGCGAAAAATTCTGTGTCTTGTGCCAATCGCAGCTCGATATTCGACTCTGCACGGATGGCTTGATGTATTGCGAGCCCTGTCGCTCGGCTTGCGACTACAAGCCCGTCGAAAATTAAGCTAGAAGCGTCTACGCCGTCACTGCTCATGTTTTCTTCTGCAAAACTGCATTTCTTTGCAACCCATTAGGGCTGCCTTACCCAAAATGCGCAATCGTTTGCATGCCCGATAATTTCCTCAAGTAATTGTTCATTATCCGCTTGACCGGCAGTAATGAAGTCGCTAACCTCCTGTCACTCCCCTGTTACCGGAGTCGCTTGCTACCGGTGACAACTTTGTGGTCAAGAAAACAGGAAAATTCAAATGAAGATATCGCGCCTCTGCCTGCTGCTCGTCCTCGCTCTGTTCTGTACGGGTCTGGCCTTCGCGGACGCCATCCAAGATCCTAAGATCATCATCCACGGCGTTTCGGGTGGTGGTGCACCGGGTTTCGGACACTGCCCACCCTCTGGTTGCACCAACGTGGGGATGAATTTTGACGTGACAGTTCCCAAGCACGGGTCCGGCACTCTGTTTTTCACGAACGCTTCAGGCAAGAACTGGACTTCGTTGCGGCTGATTGAAACGGGCGTTCCTGCGGAAGCAGTAACCTGTTCGCAGAGCCTGTTCCTGAGCTGCACGGTCCGGACGCTGGAAAACGGCTCGGTCGAAATTCTGCTCTCCGGAGTAAAGGGTCACAATGCGAAGAACGGAATTGTGAACGGGCAGAGTTTCTCCATCGGCTTCGCGTGCGTGAACGGAAATTGCTGGCCGGGTGGAATGACTTTGCACGGTCAGGCTGGATCGGCTCCCGAACCAGGCACGATCGCTTTGATGTTGACTGGATTTGGAGCGATTGTGTCGCGTCGCAAGAGCTGGAAGAACTTTCTTAAGGCTTAGGCGCCTTAGAAGTGAATTCCTTCACTAGTTGTGAAAACTGTGGCAGGGCCTGGAGCTTCTGAAGCTCGGGATCGTTCCAGGCCTCCTGCGCAGAGTAGCCCTTATCCAAAGCAGCACGTAGCGCCTTCACGGCATCTTCCGGTTTCCCTACCAGCGATTTCACGAGCGCTTCCGAATACATCAATTGAATATCCTTGGGCTTGATCGAGCGCGCCTGCTGGATGTATTGCAGGCCGTTGCGGGCATCGCCCTTGCGTGCGGAATAAAGCGCGAGATCGCCCATCGTGTCCGCCGAGCGCGGATTCACCTGCAGCTGCTGGAAGCAGAGTGAAATCGCCTTGTCGTAGGCAACCGCGGCCTGATCGGAGTGTCCGGACCAGCGATAGGCGTCGCCGAGGTTGCCGAAGAGGATTTCGTTGTTCGGAGTCATCTCGGTGGCTTTTTCGAACATTTTTACCGCTTCGCCATAGTTCTTGAGATAGAAGTACGCCGTCCCGAGGTTGGAGTACGTGATCGAGTCCGGACCCACTGAAAGAGCTTTCTGGAAATGAGGAATGGCCTCGTTCCATTTGCCTTCCTTGAAATACGTGCCGCCTATGTTTTCGTATCCGATGGGATTGTCGGGAGCGAGTTCAATGACTTTCTGAAACGACACGAGTGCCTTGGTTGTGTCTCCGGTGTCGGAGAGAGCCTGGCCGAGCGCATTGTGATTCATCCAGAAATAGGCGTTGACCGCGACCGCCCTTTGGTAGGCGGTGATGGCTTCTTCGCTCTGGCCGTTCGCGCGGTATGCATCGCCGAGCAGGCGATAGGCCTCATCAGAATTGGGAGCGAGCGCCAGGGCTTGCTTGATCTCCGTGATGGCTTGGGCATTCTTGCCGGTAGTCGAGTACACGCTGCCAAGTGAAAGGTGAACTTCCGGCAGGGAACTGGAAAGCTGTTCGGCGCGCTGTGCGGCAAGCGTCGCCTTTTGTGCCCAGATGCTCTCCTTGCTCTCACCGTAGAGGCGGAGGCTGGAGTCGGCGAGGCCAGCATAGGCGAGCGCGAAGTTCGAATCCTTTTCAATCGCCTGTTCGAAGAGCGTTCCCGCCTGCTTCATGTCAGTTGTATTGTGACTGTTGCGGAGCATGTTTCTGCCCTGCAAATAGAGATCGTAGGCCTTTACGTTCTCAGTCGGATGGGAGCCGGTGCGGGCAAGTTCTTCGTTACTCGGTTTAAGAGCGAGCGCGGTCACAACATTGGTGTAAATCTGATCTTCAAGCGTTAGCAGATCCTGCGGCATGCCGGGAAATTCCTGGCTCCAGACGCGACGGCCCGTTGTGGCGTCGTCGAGATTGAGGATCACGCTCAATTTGTCGCCGCTGCCCTGCACCATGCCCTGCAACACAAGGTTCACGCCCAGATCATGAGCGACCTTGGCGAGCGGCATATCCTTGGAAGCGATCTTCTCCACTTCAGACGAAGCGGCCAGGTGAACTTCTTTGAGTTGAAACAGCTTGGCGGTGAGCGCTTCCTGCACACCATCTGCGACGTAGCCAAGTGCCTTCTGGTCGCCGACAATTTTCAGCGGCATGACCGCGACGTACTTTCCCTGGCTGAGCGCAGGAACGCCTTTTGCCGCTTCCATGGTGCGCGTGCCTGGACGGCTCAGCAGCGTGCGGCCGACAAAGGCAGCCATGGCGATGGTGAGGACGCCGGCGGCGATCCACATCCAGCGCTTGCCGGGCAGATCGAGATTGAAGCGCGACGGATGGATGATCGGGTGCGGGATCATCTTCGACAACGCGTCCGCGCTGATATTGGGATTTGCTTCCCAGGCTTGCAACTGCTGCAGCAGTTCGACGACTGAGTGATAGCGGTTGGCAGGCTCGCGCTCGAGGCAGCGGCTGACAATCGCGCTCAAGGACCGGGGAACAGTATTTTCCACGTCGGATGCGGGCTTCGCTACTTCGCGTGTGCGGCGCATCAGGCTGGCGATGGCCGTGTCGGCGTGATACGGAGACTTGCCAGTCAGCAACTCGTAGAAGATCAGGCCAACGCTGAAAATGTCCGAACGCTGATCGAGTTGCGATCCCAGCGCCTGCTCGGGCGACATGTATTCCATGGTTCCGACGATGGCGCCGGTTTGCGTTAATCCAGAATCGCCGAGCGAGCGGGCAAGGCCGAAGTCCATGACGACGATGCGGCCGGACTTGTCGCTCATGATGTTTTGCGGCTTCAGGTCGCGATGAATGACGCCTTCCGAGTGAGCCGAATCGAGCGCGCGGCACACCTGCTCGATCATGGGAATCGCTTCCTTCGCGGAAAACTTGCCATGCTTGCGCAGCATGGTGCGCATGTCGTCGCCGTCCACGTATTCCATGGTGATGAAGCGGATTCCTTCGGACTCTCCAAGGTCGTAGATGCGAACAACATTCTTGTGCGTGATGTTCCGCGCGAGAATCAATTCCTGCTTGAAACGCTGCAGAATGGCTGGATCGGTCGCCAGTTCCGGGCGGATCACTTTCAGCGCGATCATGCGGTCGAGTTCCCGATCGCGCGCCTGATAGACCGCGCCCATGCCACCTTGTCCGAGCACGTTGAGAATCTCGTAACGCCCGGCAAAAGTGACGCCTGGCTGCAACGCTAGGAACGCCGTAATGCTGGTCGCGGCGAGCGAAGAGGCATAGGCCGATGGTGACGGCGATGGTATGGGGGTCGAGTGCGGCATCGTCGGCGCGCCCGACAATGGAGGCGGAGTCTGCGCGGCAGCGCCCACTTGATTTCGAGGCAGACTGGTACCAGGCATGGTCGGGCTATCGGAATCGGATGCCCAATTGTCGCGCTGGTCGTTGTCTCGCTGATCCATGGGGACGGCCTGATACGGAGAGCAAATCCGGTGTGCTAGTCGTGCGACGAAAAGCGATCGTTCAAGGTCGTCGAGGGGAGTCGAGGACCAAGCACCCCGAGGAAGCAGTATACCCCGGGATTCCTGCGGAAGAAAGCATTCAACAGGGCACGAAATAAAGACTTGCGCGGGCTTGTTTCCGTGTGGCCCGGGGATATAATTTTGGCGGTCTGGTGGCTCCAGGTGACTGACATATGGGACTTTACTCGCACTACGACGGTGCTCATAACCACCCCGTCAACCGCGCCCTGCACATGATCTCGATCCCGGTGGGCTTCTCCTCCCTGATAGTGATCTGGTGGCACTGGATCGTTGCACTTTTATTAATTCCCACTGCATTTGCTTTGGCCTGGCTCGGCCATCTGATTGAAGGCAATAAGCCGGCGTTCCTCACCAATCCTGCGCATGTGTTCGTGGCACCGGTCTGGCTGGCACGGAAGGTCCTGGGATTGGGGCCGAAGAAAGCAGAGTAACAACAAGGTCCGGGTTTCGGACTCATCCTTCCAGCATTCTGTTCCGCCTCGATCGACGAAGAACCTCCCTCAAAAGACGTACGACTTCGGCGATGTATCCCCACGACCGACTCATCGTGTTCCATATCTAAAGGCGAACCGATGGCGGAAGAGACGACACTTGCGCTGCTGCTGGAAATCCGCGACCTGCAAAAACAACAGTTGGAACTGCAGAAGGCGACGGTTGCCAATCAACAGCAGGCTTTGACGAATCAACTGACTTCGCTCACGGTGCAGCGGGAAGCGGCGGAACGGCAGAAGTTGCTGGTTGGACGAGCGAACCGGCTGTGGATTTTTGTCTTCGGAGCGGTATTTCTCCTGTTCTTCCTCGCCTTTTTCACTACGCTGCTGAGTACGTGCATGCGAGTGTTCTTGCATCGTTGAGGAGAAGCAGAAATCTCCATGCCAACTGGTCGGTAGGCAGATTTCGTAATGTGCGCTGACCGTGGTTAAATAAACAGTTGGGCGCCTAGTTCTTGCGCCGTCCCCGCGCGCGGCATCCAGCAACAATCCAAGTTGTATTGCACGGGCACGCGACCTGCAGCCCCCTCGCTCCGCTCGGAATGACAAATCGGGAGTGAGTCAGGACCAGTCGACAACAGACGAAGGTGAACACTGTGAATTTCCAGCTGAATGACGAACAGTTACATCTGAAGAAAAGCGTGCGCGAGTTTGCCGAGCGCGAGATTGCTCCGAACGTGATGACCTGGGACGAAGCCAGCGAGTTTCCGCTAGCGATCGTGAAAGAACTGGGCAAACTCGGATTGCTCGGGATTATTTTCCCGCCCGAATACGGCGGCGCGGGCATGGGTTACGTCGAGTACGTCACGGCAATTGAAGAGCTGTCGCGCGTGGACGGTTCGGTTGGCATCATCGTGGCGGCGCATACGTCGCTGTGCTCGAATCATATTTTTCTGGCGGGGAATGAAGCCCAGAAGAAGAAATATGTTTCGAAGCTGGCCACCGGTGAATTCATCGGCGCTTGGGGATTGACGGAACCGTCGTCCGGATCGGACGCAGGCAGCGCGCGTTTGTCGGCCGCCAAAGCTAAAGGTGGATGGGTGCTCAACGGCACCAAAACTTTCATTACCAATGGCAGCTACGCAGACGTGCTGGTCGTGCTGGCAGTCACAGATCGCGCGGCGCATACGCACGGGTTGTCGGCGTTCCTGGTGGATAAGGGGAGTAAGGGATTTCGCCCGGGGAAGAAAGAAAACAAGCTCGGCCTGCGCGCCAGCGATACTTCAGAGTTGATTTTTGAAGACTGCTTTGTGCCGACGGAGAGCTTGCTGGGCGGAGAAGGGAACGGGTTCATCGACGCGATGCGCATCCTCGACGGCGGCCGCATCTCGATTGCCGCGCTCTCGCTCGGCATGGCCGAGGGCGCCTATGAGGCGGCTCTGAAATATTCCAAGCAGCGCAAACAATTTGGCAAGGCGATCAGCGAATTCCAGGCGATCCAATGGAAGCTAGCCGATATGGCGACGGAAATCGAGGCCGCGAAGTTGCTCACGCTGCGCGCCGGCGCGATGAAAGATGCCGGGATGAAGACCACGCTCGAATCTTCGATGGCCAAGCTCTACGCCAGCGAAGTGGCCGTGAAGTGCGCCAATGAAGGAGTGCAGATCCATGGCGGCTACGGTTTTATCAAGGACTACCCCGCCGAGAAGTTCTATCGCGACGTGAAGCTGTGCACCATCGGCGAAGGGACCAGCGAGATTCAGCGGATGGTGATTGCGCGACAGTTGCTGAAGGACTGAGTAATTCTCAGCCATCAGCCATCAGCTCCTAGCCTGTCGTACAGAGTGTCTCGCTTTCATCGCGGGAGGTCTTGGCGAACGGCTAAGACCTGACCGCCTCACTTCGATACTCCATCAGGAAAACCAACCAGATCGATTCCTAGGAATTTTCTTGACTTCCAATACTGTATGACATATAGTATGCAACGTACACTATATGTCGCAAGGTACAGACAACTCGGAACGCTTCGAAAATCTCAGACTGGAATTGCGGCGCGGCTGCTTGAGCCTGGCGGTTTTGTCGCAACTCAAGACGGAACGCTACGGTTACACGTTGCGCAAGGCCTTGAACGATCAGGGCATGGAGATCGACGAAGGGACGCTTTATCCGCTGCTGCGCCGGCTGGAAAGCCACGGGCTGCTGACCAGCGAATGGCGCGAGGAAGAGAAGCGCAATAAGCGTTTTTACCGGCTGTCGGCGGACGGTAAATCGGTTCTCAAGCAGTTGGCGGCCGAGTGGCAAAGCATTAACAAATCGCTGAACGGAATCCTCTAAGGAGTTGGCCATGGAACTACTCGATCGATATTTGCAGGCAGTGCAATTCTGGCTTCCGAAGAAGCAGAAACACGACATTATTGCGGAATTGTCCGAAGATCTGCACTCGCAGATCGACGAGAAAGAGGCGGAACTTGGCCGCAAGCTCTCGGAACCTGAAGTGGAAACGATTCTCAAGCGCTGTGGCTCGCCGCTCGCGGTTGCGACCCGCTATTTGCCGCAACGTTATCTGATTGGTCCGGCAATGTTTCCTGTTTACCGCTTCGTGCTGGGGATTCTGTTGATCGGCTGCATTGTTCCGCGTTTCCTAACGTGGATCGCATTCCTGATCTTCGATCCAGCGGACCGTGGCTACCTGAACATGGGGAACATGCTGGAGACCGTGGTCTTCTTTGGGTTCTTTACGACGCTGGCCTTTGTGATCATCGAGCGAAGTGGCGTCCAGTTACAGATTCTGGATTACTGGAACCCGCGCAAGCTGCCGCCCTTGAAAGATCCGAACCGGATCCCGCTGTTCAATTCGTCGTTCGAGATCGGGGCCGCGGTTGTCTTCAACGTCTGGTTCGTCCAGGTGCTATGGCCGCGCCCGGTCACAGATATTCTGGGCACAAAGATCATGGTGGCGCCGGTATGGCAGAGTTTTTTCTGGGCGTTTTTGATTTTGTCCGTGTTCAATGTCGCTCTCTCAGGAGTGAACCTGTTTCGTCCGTACTGGACGCAGTCGCGTGCGTTCCTTCGACTGCTGCTCGATCTGGCTGGCGGAGCAACATTTTGCTGGCTGCTGAAAGCGCAGCCACTGCTTGGAATCAGTACGCCGAATATGTCAGAATCGAAGGCGGCTGCGTTGACGGGAGTCATCAACACAATCATGGCGAAGGCGTTGCCGTTGGCCGTCGTCATGTTGGTCGTGGTGTTTCTGATTGGCAGCTACCGGATTGTCCGCGTGTGGAATGTGGATCGGAAGCGTGGGCCGATTGTGCCGCCGGCGAGTGGGATTGCAGCGTCGATGGTGAGATAGCGGTCGCCACAGGCCCGGCGATTGCGCGAACGGCAGTGCGTAAGCAAGAATCAGTACGCCGACTAGAGTGAAGGCGCAGGAGACAGGCATGATTACCGGTGCTCACGTCATCGTCTACAGCAAAGATCCGGAAGCGGACCGTGCATTCTTCCGCGACACTCTTAACTTTTCTTCGGTGGATGCCGGACATGGCTGGCTGATATTCGCCCTTCCGCCCGCGGAAGCGGCGTTCCATCCCGGTGCGAACAATCAGCATGAGATGTACTTCATGTGCGACGACCTGAAGGCGACGATGGCATCGCTGAAGCAGAAGGAAGTGGCGTGCGGTCCGGTGAAGGAAGAACGCTGGGGAAGCCTGACGACGATCGCCCTTCCCGGCGGCGGGAAGATTGGGTTGTATCAGCCCAAGCACCCGACAGCGATTGGTCGGTAAGATTTGTCGCAGATGCGTGTTGGTGATCGAAATGATTGAGAATTCAGAATCGGTCGTCACACAAGACGAACGCACGATGGCCACGCTTGCCCACGCGTTGCAGGTAGTGGGATGGTGGATAGCGCCGCTCATCATTTTCCTGATTCATCGAAAATCGCGTTTTGTATCTTTTCACGCCCTCCAGGCGTTACTTCTGCAGATCGTCTACATGGTCCTGATGGGCGGATGCATGGTGCTCTGGATCGTTGTAATCTTCTCAACGGTTTTACACTCCAGTGCAGACAAGTCTGCGCCCCCAACCGCAATCTTCATTATGTTTCCCATTATCTGGTTGGGGTTCATGAGCATGTGGATCTTCGTCGTGGTGCTCGCCGTTGTTTACGCCATCAAGGCTGGTCGCGGGGAATGGGCGAACTACCCGATCATCGGGAAGATTGCACTTCATCTACTCAAGCTGGACGAACCGGTGAACTCAGTCATCGATTCGACCGGAATCCCTCGAACTTCGCTTTGAGTCGCTGCACTCTTACGCGGGTTAGACCCGACCGCGTGCCTGCTTTACACTAGTTATTTGACTCAGGACATCCCATCTCTGATTACGCGCATTCGTTCCGGCGACGCTCTGCCGTTGGCGCGAGTGATCTCGGCGGTCGAGAACCGCGTTCCGGGATGGTCGGAACTTCTGAAGGCCCTTTTCCCGCATACCGGGAAAGCCTCCATCATCGGATTGACCGGCTCACCGGGGTCAGGCAAGAGCACGCTGGTCGATCAACTCGCCAAGCACTATCGCAAAGAAAATCATACGGTGGGAATTATTGCGGTGGATCCGACCAGCCCCTATACAGGTGGAGCGATCCTTGGCGACCGCATTCGTATGCAGGACCACCACGCTGATCCGGGAATTTTTATTCGCAGCATGGCGACGCGCGGATCGTTGGGTGGGCTGGCGCGCACGACGGCGGATGTGGCGACTGTCTTCGACGCGTCGGGACGCGATCGCATCCTGATCGAGACGGTCGGCGTGGGACAGGATGAAGTCGATATCGTGCGCCTGGCCGACGTGACGGTTGTCATTCTTGTGCCGGGGATGGGCGACGATGTGCAATCCATCAAAGCGGGCATCATGGAGATCGCCGACATTTTCGTCATCAACAAGAGCGACCGCGATGGAGCAGAGCGGGTGGAGCGCGAGATCAAGGCCATGCAATCTCTGGCAACCCGCACCGATGGCTGGACTCCGCCGGTCATCAAGACCGTGGCCAGCCGTGGTGAAGGAACGAAAGAACTCGCGGAGGCTATTACCAGCTACGAAGAGTACTTGAAGCAAGAAAACCTGGCATTCAAGAAGAACGTGGAAAACTGGCAGGAACGGCTGGTCGAAATGCTGAGAGACGCGATGCTGGATAAAGTTCGCGCGCAGATGGACGGTGGCAGCCTGGAACGGTACGCGAAGGAGATCGCGGATCACAAGCGCGATCCGTACACGCTGGTGGAGGAGATAGTGCGAGGCGCAGCGAAGTAAACGCTACTGGTTGGTTGTGGCGGTCGCACGGAGACGGTCGTATTCTAAGAATTGTCATCTTGAGAGCCTGTAACTCTTTTCAAACTGTCATCCTGATTGAGGCGAAGGACCTGCTGTCTTCTAGTCCGCCAGGAAAGCAGGTCCTTCGCTTCGCTCAGGATGACAGTCCTTAAAAGGAATGTTCTTAGGCAGCATGACAGTTCTTAGAGGAAAGGCAGGGTATGGATTTCAGCATCGATCATTTAGGTATTGCGGTAAAGTCACTGACGGCCGCGAAGTCGATTTACGAAAAGCTGGGGATGAAGGTGTCGCCGGAAGAAACCGTCGAGCAGGAAAAGGTCCGGTTGGTGATGGTGTCAGCAGGCGAAAGCCGGCTGGAGTTGCTGGAAGCAACGTCCGACGACTCGACGATTGCGAAGTTCATCGGCAAACGCGGCGAGGGATTGCATCATGTCTGCATGCGTGTCCCTGACCTCGAAGCGTCCGTGGCGAAACTGAAAGGCGACGGCGTGCGGCTGGTATCGAACGAGATCAAAATCGGCGCCGGCGGGCACCGCTACGTGTTCGTGCATCCGCAGAGCACGGGAGGCGTATTGCTGGAGCTAGTCGACGGTGGTTCTCATGCCTAGCAGCTATGACGCAATCGTGATCGGCGCCGGGCAAGCGGGGCCGGCGCTCGCGAATCGTCTGGCGGCCTCCGGCATGGAGGTGGCGTTTGTCGAGCGCTACAAGTTTGGCGGAACCTGCGTCAACTCGGGATGCACTCCAACCAAGACCATGGTGGCGAGCGCGTATGCCGCTCATCTAGCGCGGCGAGGGAGCGACTACGGAGTCAACATCGCGGGCGACATCCGCGTGGACATGAAGAAGGTAAAGGCGCGCAAAGACGCCATCGTTGCTAATTCCTCGAACAGTTTGGAAAAATGGCTGCGCGGCGATCCCAATATCACCGTCTATGCGGGCCACGCGCACTTCGAATCGGCATCCGAAATCAGCGTAGGGAATGATCGCCTTGCTGCTCCGAAGATCTTTATCAATGTGGGCGGGCGCGCATCCGTTCCCGACATGCCCGGGATCGACCAGATATCTTTTCTCAACAATTCGTCAATGATGGACGTGGATTTCCTCCCGCGGCATCTGGTAGTCATCGGCGGCAGCTACATCGGGCTCGAGTTTGGACAGATGTTCCGTCGCTTTGGAAGTGAAGTGACGATCGTCGAGATGAATTCTCGTTTGATTAAGCGGGAAGATGAGGATGTGTCGGACGCCGTGCGGAGCATTGTCGAAAATGAGGGCGTGCAGGTCCGGCTGAATTCGAAGTGCATTGCCTTTCGGAAGAGTGGAGACGACATCGCGGTCCGAGTAGATTGCGAAGACGGCGCCAAAGAAGTATTTGGATCGCATGTATTGCTGGCAGTTGGCCGGCGTCCGAACACCGACGATCTAGGACTGGAAAAGGCCGGCATCGCAGCCGATAAGTTCGGATACATTGTGGTTGACGATCAGTTGCGCACTAATGTGCCTGGCATATGGGCTCTCGGCGATTGCAACGGCCAAGGCGCTTTCACCCACACTTCTTACAACGACTATGAAATTGTTGTGGCGAATTTGCTGGACAACGATACGCGGCGCGTCAGCGACCGCATTGTCACCTACGGATTGTTTATCGATCCACCACTGGGTCGCGCCGGCATGACGGAAGCGGAAGCGCGCGCGTCCGGACGAAAAATTCTCGTCGGCAAACGGCCGATGACGCGGGTTTCGCGGGCACTCGAAAAAGGTGAAACGCAAGGCTTTATGAAAATCATGGTCGACGCGCAGACGAAAGAGATTCTCGGCGCGGCCGTGCTTGGGCCGGGCGGAGATGAAGCGGTTCACTGCGTCCTCGACGTGATGTATGCGAAGAAGCCCTATACCGTGATTCAACGCGCCGTCCACATTCATCCCACGGTCGCAGAGTTGATCCCGACCATCCTCGGCGAGTTGAAGCCGCTTGAGCCTGTCGTTGCCGGAGCGGCCTGATCCATGTTGCTCCTGGCGGTCGACACATCCGGGAAAAATGGAAGCCTGGCGCTGGCGCGGGTAGTTGCCGGCAAGCCCGCGGTCGAGGTTGTCGAAGAAGTTGCTCTGACGGGCGGAAACTTGTCGGCGCAACTCGTGCCGCAGACGATCTCGCTGCTCGATAAATACGGATACAGCAAGAGCGATCTATCCGGCTTTGCGGTCGCATCGGGACCGGGCTCGTTTACAGGACTGCGGGTTGGACTGGCGGCCATCAAGGCGATGGCGGAAATTCTGCGCCAGCCGATCGCTGCCATCTCGCTGCTGGAGGCAGTCGCGCGGAGCGGAGCGTCTGAGGGACGCGTGCTCTCGCTGCTCGAAGCAGGACGGAGCGAACTCTATGTGGGCGACTACGAACTCGGTCCGCCGGTTCGGATGCTTCGTGAGCGGCTGCTCGGCAGGGAAGAGTTGGTTGCCGAGCACGAAGGGCAACTCGTCGTCGCCGTCGACGCGAACATTGCTGACGCGATGCGCGCGGCCGGGCTGCCTGTGAAGCAAGTTGGTTATCCCACCAGCGGCGAGATTGCGCGTCTCGGTTGGGAGCGCATCCAGAGGGGAGAGACGGTCCTGCCGGAGAATCTGGAAGCCAACTACATTCGGCGGTCCGATGCCGAAATTTTCTTCAAGCCGAAAGCCTAAGACTCTCATGCCTGTCAAGATTCGTTCCGCAGTGTTGGCCGACGTGCCCGCGCTACTCACGATCGATCGGGAGTCAGTGAGCGCCGCGCACTGGACAAATGAGCAGTACGAACAACGCGTGAGCGAGGCCTCCGTTCTCGTAGCTGAAGAAGAAGGTGAAGAAGAAAATGATGTTTGCGGATTCGTCTGCACACGCGTGGTAGCCGATCAGTGGGAAATAGAAAACATTGTCGTCGCGGAGACAAAGCGGCGACGCGGAGTCGCGGATGCATTACTGCAAGACGTTCTGAGCGGCGCGCGTGATCATGCTGCAACTTCGGTGTGGTTGGAAGTGCGAGAGTCGAATGATCCTGCTCGGCGACTGTACGAGAAGTACAGCTTCAGGGAATCGGGTAGGCGTCGCGGATACTACCAAAATCCATTAGAAGATGCCGTGTTGTACGAACTGCAACTCTCCAGACCGCAAGTCACGATCAAATCAAGCTGCTGATTCTAAAGAGCGAAGGCTAGTCGTGCACAGAATTATCTGGCAACGTTTGGACATCTACCAACTGTGGAAAAGATCTATGAAAATCCGTTGAACGGGTATTTAGCCTGTGCTACCTTTTAACCGAACGGTAACAATCCCAGGAGGTCCGCAAGAATGCTGACTTCGAGAGACCAACTCCTTTCTGGCCACGATGAATTCCGCAGGCTGGTTCAGGAGCACTCGCAGTTTTCCCAAAGACTCGAATCCCTTACGCAAAAGCGTTATCTCACCGAAGACGAAAAATTAGAAGAAGTGCGATTGAAGAAACTGAAGCTGCGTCTGAAAGACCAGATGCTCACGATCGAGCAGACATTTCAGCGGCAGTCAGCGTAGAGCCAGACGGCCCGGAGGGCGGGGCCGGAAAAGCAGTGCCAGACATTATTGCGGGTAATTTATGTATGGGTACCGGGCGCATCTAAGCGCCTTTTTTTATTGCAGTTATGTAGTTTCCTGCAACGCCGCTCTATAATCAGTTGGATTCCCATGGTTCGTGACGGCTACTTCTACGGTGTAGGCAGTGTGTTGGCTGCGGCGGTCCTTTTCTGGCTAACGGCTTGGCCCTACGCGATCCCCGTACTGCTGCTGGGAGCGTTCTGTCTGTGGTTCTTTCGCGATCCCGAACGGCAGATTCCTCAAACACCGGGCGCGGTCGTATCGCCCGGCGACGGCAAGGTCACGGATGTCTCGGTCGTAAATTCAAACGGCGTTTCGCAAAGCCGGATCAGCATTTTTCTCAGCGTGTTCAACGTGCACGTGAATCGGTCGCCGATCGCAGGTGTCATCCGCGAAGTTCGTTACCAGCGCGGCAAGTTCCTGAACGCGATGGCTGCGAACTCCGCGGAAGAGAACGAACAGAACATCGTCACGGTCGAAGGTGAGGGACAGAAGGTCATCTTCAAACAGATTGCGGGACTGATCGCGCGCCGCATCGTTTTCACCGGCAAAGTCGGCGATCAGGTGGAACGTGGCCAGCGAATCGGCTTGATCAAGTTCGGCTCGCGTGTGGATGTGCTCATGGATCGCAGCGCCAACATTCAAGTGAAGGTTGGTGACCGCGTCCGGGGCGGGGCATCCGTGCTTGCCGTGCTGAAAGTCGCGACTGAATCACAACCAGTTTTGACCGGAAGTCGGGAGGCGCACTAGCCATGGATGAGCAGATCGCCACGCGTCGCGACTCGAAGAGCGGAAAATTACGCAAGGGAATGTACATCCTGCCGTCGCTGTTCACGACTGCAAATATCGCGGCGGGGTTTTACGCGATCCTGGAAACAGTGCACGGCATTTCAGGTGAGGCTCGGCATCTCGACTACGCGGCGATGGCCATTGGTTTCGCCGTTTTGTTCGATGGCTTGGACGGTCGCATTGCGCGCATGACCCGCACCGACAGCGATTTTGGCAGGGAACTGGATTCCCTCGCTGACGTGATCACCTTCGGTGTTGCGCCTGCGTTGCTGGCGTGGATGTGGGGATTTCATCTACTGCCACCGGCGGGAATTGCTCCCGATCTGTATCTGAAGATCACGCAGTTGGGAACGATTGGTTGTTTTGCTTTCCTGATGGCAGGTGCGAGCCGCTTGGCAAGATTCAATATCGCAAAGAATCCGCAGCCTTCGAATCCAGGACGTCCCGGCAAAAAGTATTTTGTAGGCATGCCGATTCCCGCGGGCGCCGGTGTGATCGCGGCCATGATTCACTACTCGGGAGGAGCGCCAATCATTTCCTGGGTGACGGCGATGAGTTGGCTCATGATGGTGGTGGTCGTCGGCTATCTGATGGTCAGCACGTGGCGCTTCTATAGTTTCAAGGACATTGATTTTCGATCTCGCCGTCCTTTCCGCCTGATTGTTCTGATTGCCATTTTGATCGCGTCGATCCGCTATTTTTCGGGCCCGGTACTGTTCGCGATCGCAATTCTCTACATGGCTTCGGGTGTCCTGTGGCGTCTGCAGTGGATTTTTCGGCGCAAGAATCCTCCTGCACCTCCGGCGTATCGGGAGGCATCTCAGACTTCATGACTTCCGTTTCCAAGCCAGGCACGTCCCACTCCGATCTGCTGGGTACCAACCTGTATCGCGCTGCCATCGTCGGTGCCGCCACTCTGCGGGGAAAAGAAGTTGCGGAGGTGTTGAAAGACCGCAACTTTCCAGCGGTCGACGTTCGTCTGCTGGATGACGAAGAATCTCTCGGACGACTCGAAGCACTCGGCGACGAGATGAGTTTTATCCAGAGCATTCGCCCGGAACAATTTGAGCGCGTCGACTTCACGTTCTTTGCGGCCGAGCCGGCGAGCACACGTGGCAACTGGAAGATCGCGCGAGACCTGGGTAACACGATCGTCGATCTCTCGTTTGCACTGGAGGGAGAGGCGGGAGCTTCGATACGGTCGCCGTGGATCGAACGGGTATCCGGCCAGCCGGTGCTTCCTGAGCTTCAGCCTGGCCCGGTTGTGACAGCACACCCGGCTGCCACCGTTCTCGCGCTGTTGGCGTTGCGCTCTGCGAATGCAGGCAAGGTGGAACGTTTTGTGGCGACGGTGTTTGAGCCGGCCTCGGAACGCGGGCAGAAGGGCATGGACGAATTACATGAGCAAACGGTGAACCTGCTGTCGTTCCAGGACCTGCCCAAAAATGTTTATGACGCGCAGGTCGCATTCAGCATGCTGGCTCGCTACGGACCGCGGTCCGAGCCTTCGCTGGATGCGGTGTCGCAAAGAGTTTTGAAGCATTACAAACAGATTGCTCCCAGTGCCGTGCCTCCTTCTCTGCTGGTTGTACATGCGCCAATTTTTCACGGGCATGCATTCTCCATCTATCTGGAAACGGAGAAACCTGTGTCGGCCAGCGAATTCGCCCAGAAACTTTCGGGCGATCACGTGGTGGCGACAAGCGGTGCTGAAGATGTTCCGAACAATGTGAGTGCCGCTGGGCAGGGAGACATCCTGGTGTCGTTGACGCGCGATGCCAGTCGCGAGAATGGAATGTGGCTGTGGGCCGCTTCTGACAACCTTCGTGTTGCAGCTCTAACGGCCGTCGAGTGCGCGGAAACCATGACCGCATCGCGTCCGCGAGGTCAGATTCAATGAGACGGCTAGCCGTGTCACTCGCCATGGCAGCGGTGACGGTAGCTGCGTCCAGTTGTGGTTATCACACGGTGGGGCACAACGTCGCGTTGCCGCAAAATGTCCGGACGATCGCCGTACCGGGCTTCGTGAGCCATAGCCCAACGTTTCGCGTCGAACAGGTGATGACGGACGCGGTGGTGCGCGAATTCAATACGCGCACGCAATTCCACGTGATCCATGAAGCGAAGCCCGACGCCGATGCCGTACTCAAAGGCACAGTGCTGTCGGCGACCGCTTCTCCGCTGGCATACGACTCGAAAACCGGGCGCGCTGCGAGCGTGCTTGTCACCGTCAGCATGCAAGTCACGTTGACCGATCGCGAAGGCAAAGTTCTCTTTCAGAATCCTTCCTACTTGTTCCATGAGCAGTATGAGTTGTCGCGCGAGCTTTCCAGTTTCTTCGAGGAAGACTCCTCCGCGATGGATCGTCTCTCGCGGGATTTCGCGCGTACACTGGTGGCCAATATTCTGGAGGGTTACTGATCTCGATGCGCGGCTTCGCCCAGTCCGACCGGTTTCTTTCCGAGCTTGAGTCGCGCAAGCTGAAGGCCGCCTACGTCCTGGTCGGAGACGAAGCATTTTTCCGCAAACGCTACCGGGACGCCATTCTTGAGCACCTGGTCGCGCCTGATTCCCGCGATTTCAGCTTCTTCGAATATGACCTGAGCGAAACGTCACTGATTGAAGTTCTGGACCGGGCGCGTACGCCTTCGCTCATGGCGCCATTCCAGGTGTTCTTTGTGCGGGGCGTGAAGAGTCTGTTTGGACGAGGCTCGAACGAAGAAAAGATCAACGCCATCACCGACTACTGCAAGAATCCCAATCCCGACGCGCTGCTGGTGTTTGTCGCCGACCACATTAGTATCCCGGCGGACGCGCGCAAAATGGAGATGACGGACAAAGACCGCTACCAGAAGATTCGCGAAGATCTGGGACCGATTTGCGGGATCGTCGAACTGGCACGTGTGGAAGAAGGCGAGGCGGTCCGGTGGATCGGCGAGTACTGCGCCGCACGAGACGTGAAGATCGATGCCGACGGCGCCCGCGAACTCGTCGACGCATTGGGCGGCGACATGATGACCATTTCCAATGAGCTTGAAAAGCTGATTCTCTATGTGGGCGAAAAGAAGAGAATTTCGCTGGGCGACGTGGAGACCATGGTCCTCTCTGCCAAGCAACGCTCGCTCTATGAACTGACGGATGCTATTTCGCTCAAAGATCGAGTTCGTGCTCTGGAAATACTGGACGCTCTTCTCTCGAGCGGAGACGGCGAAGAAGCGGCCATAGGCCACCTCTACATGCTGGCCAAGACCTTTCGACAGATGCTGGTCATCCTCGAACGCAACGTTCGCGACCAGCGCATGTTGTGGGCGGCCTTGTGGCAGGGGTTCCGCGTGCCTCCATTTGCGGCCGACGATATCATCCGGCAAGCGCGCCGCTACAAATCAAAACGCGAATTGACGCGGGGCATCCGGTTGGTTGCCAAAGCTGATCTGGCGCTGCGCTCGAATCCTCCCGGAAAGCGGTTGATCCTCGAGAAGTTGGTGCTCGATCTGGCAGGAGAAGTGAAAGTGGAGAGCACCGGCGGATGGATGCAGGAAGAACTGCCGGTCTAAGCAACAATCCCTATGCTGACTCCAGGCGACATTATTTCGTATCTAGAAATGTGCGCTCCTTTCGGAATCAATCTTCAGCGCGGCATGAATTTCCAAATAAGGAATGGCGAAAGTCTAATTTTGATGAGTCAAAGACCGGGCGCACCATACGAGGACCGGGTCGAGCAAGGAGGCGAGATCATCATCTATGAGGGTCACGATTTGCCTAGAATGGCGGCAGCGCCCGACCCTAAGACCAAGGACCAGCCTGAATTTCAATCAAATGGTAGGCCAACTCAGAACGGCCTGTTTGCGGCGGCGGCAGCTAGGTTTAAAGAGGGGAATGCCAGTGCCCGACGTGTAAGAGTATTCGAGAAGATTCGCGCTGGCATTTGGGTTTACAACGGACTGTTCGAACTGGTCGATTCCTGGCGCGAGGAGGCTGGCAATCGCAGGGTGTTTAAGTTCAAATTGCAGATTGTTGAAGAGTTACCGCTGTCGGCGCAACTGCGCAATCCTTCGCTCGACCACGATCGCGTAATTCCGACGCATGTCAAATTGGAAGTTTGGAAGCGTGATAAAGGTCAGTGTGTGAAATGCGGTAGTTCAGAGAACCTGCATTTCGATCACATTATCCCGTACTCACTGGGTGGTTCATCTAAAGTCTCGAGCAACATTCAGATATTGTGCGCCCAACACAACCTCGAAAAACACGACACTATTGAGTAATCGCGCTGGGAGCTCTCTACCCTTTGGTCTCCGCCAGCGCCTGCCGCAATTTTTCGACGTCCGAATAGTCCGGCTTGATCTTCAATACGCGGTCGAGTTGTTGCCGGGCGAGCGCGGCCTGTCCGTTGCGCGCGTAGGCCAGACCGAGGTGGTAGTTGTAGGTCGCGTTCTGGGGATCTTTGTTGATCGCTTCCTTGAACAGGCTGATTGCGGAACTGTACACGCCTTTGTGGTAGTACGCCCATCCCAGCGTGTCGGCGGAGTTGGGATTGTTGGGAAGCTGGCGTCGCGCGTTCTGGGCCATCGCCAGGGCGACGTCGATGTTCCCGCCCTGCTGCAACATCACGAAGGCTAGATTATTCGACGCCAACGGCTGGTTCGGTTGCAGGTCAAGGACGTGCTGGTAGACCTGCTTGGCTTTATCCCACTCCTGATTGTGCTCGTAGATACCTCCAGCGAGCAGGGAAAAGCGAATTTCATTGGGATTGTTCTTTGCACCCTCGAGATACGTGGCGAGCGCCTGATCGCTCTTTCCTTGTGAACCCTGCACCATACCCAGGCTCAGCAGTGCCTCGGGATTGTTTTTGTCGAGGTCTGCCGCGCGCCTGAATTCCGCCTCGGCGCCAGCGCTATCCTGCTTTTGCTCAAACAACAGTCGTCCTAGGATGATGTGAAAGCCGGCGTTGTTGGGATACTTGGCAATCTGCGCGTTGGCTGCGGCCAGAGCCCGGTCAGGTTGCTTCTGGATGAGGTACGCGTTCAGAACGCCTCCTAAGGCGTCGCTAGCATTCGGATCCAGATCGAGCGCCTGCTGGAAAGATTTCTGTGCCTCGGCAGTATTGTTTTGCGCAGTCCGCAGGTTGCCCAATTGCACGTACGCGGCGGGGTTGTCGGGAGCTTTCTGCAGCGAGCGCCTGATGAAGTCTTCGGCGCTGGCAAACTGTTTGCGATCGATGTCAGCCACGGCTCGCAACAGGTATCCATCGGGAGAACTCGGCTGCCCGCTGATAATCTGATCTGCTTCGAGCGCCAGAGTGTTCACGTCGCCGCGCCGGATCGCCGCACCGGCGAGTGCGCGATGAGCATCACCCAAATCCGGACGCAGGCGAACTGCTTCGTGCCATTCTGCTTCCGCCTGAGTGGCGTTCCCCACCTGATCGAAAGCCATTCCCAGGTAGTGGTGTGCGATGGAGTTGCCAGGTTCGTTCTTCAGAACGCCTTGCAACGTGGTGATCGCGGTACTCCCCTTGCCGGCGCGAATTTCAATCTGGCCCTTATAGATCTGGGCGTCGACATCGTCGGGTGTTGCTTTCAGGATCTCGTCGTTCAGCTTACGGGCTTCGTCGAGCCGGTTCTTGAACGTCAGGAGTTGAACATAGAGCTTCTTGACCGCGATGTCCTTGGGATGCTCTTGATACAGCGACGTATATTCCGTGATCGCCTGGTCGAGGCGGTTGTTGGCGAAATAGAAGTCGCCCAGCATCCGATAGCCTTCTGAGTTGTCAGGAAAATCTTTTTTGGCCTGCCGGAGAAGATCTTCGGCCATGCTGAATTTGTTTTCCGCCAGCAGCAGGCGAGCGAGGGAGCCGCGCGGTTCCGGATCCGAGGGCGCCTGTTGAATCGCCTGCTTGAACTGCTGCTCCGCTTCGGGGTAACGTCCGCGTAGCTGGTAGAAATTTCCGAGCGCAATCAGGTTGTTGGTGGACTTCGAGTCCAGGCTGATGGCTTTCTTATAGCTCGCTTCGGCGGCATCCCATTGCTCGCCTCGTGCCTGCAGCAGAGCCATGTTGAGATAGGAATCCGAGCGGTTAGGATCCATCTGGATCGCCTTCTGCATCGAAGCGAGCGCGCCGCCCATGTCATTCTTGGCGGTATCGTAGTTCGCAACTGCGATGTAGACCTCAGGATTGTTGGGCTGCTTTTGCGTGAGCAGGTCGAGATGTTCTTTCGCCAAGTTGAGCTGGTGGTAGGCGATGAAGAGATTGGCCAGATCGAGATGGGCGGGGTAGAACTCCGGCTCAATCTCAAGAGTGCGCGTAAACTCCTGCGCTGCGTTGGGAACCTGATCCAGTTTCAGTTCCGTGAGAGCCAGTTTGTAGTGTGCGTCTGCGAAGCGGGCATCCACCTGGATGGCGTTCTCGAACTGGATAGCGGCTTCCCGATATTTGCCTTTTTCGTAGTAGCGATTGCCGCTCTCGAGGTACTTCTGTTTCCGCACGTTCGGATCGCGCGAGCAACCGGTGAACATCGCCGCCAGGAAACAAGCAGCCAACACCCCACACCAAAGTCCTGATCGTTTTGCCATTTTCAAGTCTCCGAACGCCCCGGTTTGCGCCAACATCTGTTTCTTATCAATCGCTGGTTACACAAAAGTACCCTTCCGGGCGCGGGCCGGAAAAGTTACTGCCTTTATTATCGCAGACCCCGGAGGGGGTAACCGAATCGATTTGGGCAACGCTCGCGGACTAGCACTCCGGTAATCTGCCCCGATAGGTCCAATCGTGACATAGTTTTAGCGGCTATGACACACTTCCCCCAAACCAACTCCAGCCGGCGCTCACCTCGCGTACAGCTCAACGGATCGGTGGCAGCTGCCATCCGGGCCGAAGGCGGTCAGCAGGCGCGCGCAAAACTTCAATCCATTTCCATTACCGGTGGACTGCTGCAAATGCCGGTAGAACTTTCGACCGGCGATTTCGTGGAGATCGCGTTTCACACTCGCACGGGCGCGATCCACGGGATGGCCGAGATGCTGCAACCGGTGCGCAAGTTTCAGAGCGCCTGCCTGCAGCCGTTCCGCTTCGTTGCACTCGGTGACGATGACCACCGCAAATTGCGAATGGCGCTCGACAGTGCTCTCGATCGCAGTTTCCTGGACCCAGTCTCCGATCAGCTGAAGACTCCACCGGGACTGTAAGGGCTGATACCGGCGATCCGGCTCGCTATACTGGAATCGTCGTTAGTCGGCAGTCGTTCGTCGTGTGCGATCTGTGCTCG
Source organism: Acidobacteriota bacterium (assembly GCA_016196065.1). Lineage (NCBI taxonomy): Bacteria > Pseudomonadati > Acidobacteriota > Acidobacteriota bacterium. The sequence continues at coordinate 249,995 of JACPYL010000010.1, forward strand.
CGCAACTGAGCCGATCGCCAACGACCAGCGACCTGCGACCCACGATCAGTACCGACTCCAGTGACCGCCCAGACCACGCACACGCACTCTGCCGAGGAGACAATCGCTTTCGGGCGATCGCTTGCCGCAAAACTGACGGCGCCTTCTCTAGTACTGCTGCGCGGAGATCTTGGCGCGGGCAAGACGACACTCGTGAAGGGAATCGCCGAAGGGTTCGGAGCGGCGAGCGCCGACGATGTCACCAGCCCCACTTTTACCCTGGTCCACGAATACCGCGGCGAGCGAGCGAACCTTTATCACATCGATCTTTACCGGATCGATACCGAACGCGAATTGGAAACGCTGGGCCTCGACGATCTGGCCGGGCCGGAAAGCATCCTGTTGGTGGAGTGGGGAGAGAAGTTTCCGCGCCTGGTCGGTGAACGGAATGTCGAAATTGCGTTGGAGCGAGTCGGGGAAAACGAACGGCGGATCCAGATTACCGGTTTGTAGACACGTCGCGGATGACGATAGCACGGGGGCAAGCGACCGGGGCACTCCACTCCCGCACGATCGAAAACAGTATCCCGGCGGCGAAGATGGCGAATACGATTCGGTCGCGCATGCTGTTGTTATGATGACTGGAGAGTGGTGACTGCGCAAGCGATCGAGCGAAGGGTAAACCGGTACGTTCCTTTTGCCCGCTCGCGCATCTAAATCAGGTGATGACACAACTGGAACCAGGCACGATTCGAAAAACTACGCTGGACGACCTGGAAGTCGGACTGATCTGCGCCGACCGAGACGGCAACCGGGTGCGTATTGACCGTGTGGATCCAATAGCGGGAACGATCGCTTACCACTTTCTTAACGACGAGCTTCGCGTGCAGGAAGGTGTCCGCGAGGAGGCCATCGCGGATTTTCTGAGTGAGAGTTGGTATCTGGCGTGAGATTGCAGAGGTACCTCTTCAATCTGCCCTCTAACCTCTGCAATGCTTTTAGAATCCCATAATGTTGTAGCCGCAATCCACGTAGATCACTTCACCGGTAATACCCGAACTGGCGTCCGAAGCCAGAAATACACCTGTACCGCCTACCTCATTCACATCCACGTTGCGCTGTAGCGGAGCGCGCTCGGCGTGGGACTTCAGCATGTCTCCCAAGCCTGAAATGCCTCGTGCAGCAAGGGTTTTGATTGGGCCGGCTGAAATTGCGTTGACGCGGATCTTCCTTCTACCCAGATCTTGCGCCAGGTAGCGCACCGTGCACTCCAACGCGGCTTTTGCTACGCCCATCACGTTGTAGTGCGGGACAACTTTCTCTGCGCCGTAGTAGGTCATGGTGATGATGCTGCCGCCTTCTTCCATGAGCGGCGCAGCAGCGCGAGACACCGCAATCAGCGAATAGACGCTGACGTCGTGCGCGATCCGGAATCCTTCGCGCGTGGTCTGCGAAAAATCCCCCTTCAATTCCTCAGCGGGGGCGTAGGCGACGCTGTGTACGATCACATGAAGCTTGCCGTAACGAGCTTTGAGTTTCTCGAACAGGCGGGCGATTTCTTCGTCGCTGGAAACATCGCACATGAAGCCTTCCGCGCCGGGCAAGGAAAGAATCAGGTCGCGCGCTTCCTGTTCCAGACGCTCGTTCTGGTAGGTGATCGCAATGTTGGCGCCGGCAGCATGCAGTCCCTGGGCGATGGCCCAGGCGATGGAACGTTTGTTGGCAACTCCGAAGACGACGGCGGTGCGGCCCTTCAAGTCCTCGAACATGGTGAAAGCTCCTGTGAAAGTTAGGACAAAAGAATATCAGCATCTGCAGAGACGCGGCTTGCCGCGTCTCGGTTGGCAGGGGCCGCGCAGCAGATGTGGTGTGCACGCTGAGACGGGGCAAGCCCGTCCCTACGGTATGGTTTCGGTGACTGCCTGCGCGGATCTCATCGGCCACAGCGCGCTGCCGAAGGCGAGCGCGTAGACTGCGGCGATCAATCCGAAGCCGGCGGCCAAGCTGACGCGCGACGAGACCCATCCCACCGTGATGCCGAGAACGATTTGCAGCATGGTGCCGAAAAAATAGAATGTGTTTTGTACGCGTCCCATGAAGTGCGACGGCACTTGCTTCATCAGGCTGGTATTCATCGCGACGCCGCTCAGTCCGCGTGCCGATCCCATCAAACCGTAGAGCAGGACGGCCAACGAAAGCCACGGCGAATACGGGGACAGTGCCATGGCAATGGTCAGGATCGCCATAGAGACTGCGATCGAGCCACGTGAGCCGAGCTTCTTGATCGCTGCCGGCGCATAGAGTGCGCTCAGGAATGCGCCCACGCCCCAGCCGCCATTCAACCATCCGTAACCTTTTGCTCCGGCGTGAAAGACGTTGTCGCTCAAGGGCGGTGTGACTACGACTCCGGTCATCATCGCGCCCAGAAATAGCGCCCAACTTGTGCCCAAAAAAATTACGCTGCGATGATCGCGAAGAAACACCAGACCTTCGCTCATTTCACGAACAAAGCGCTGGATGGCCGTTTCCGCGGCTTCAAGATCGTGCTTCAATTCCTGCGCGCGAGGCACGACACGTCCCTGGCGCACCGCGAAATAGCAGAGGAACGACACGACGTAGGTGCTGACGTCGATCATCAGGACGCCGCCGAGGCCGATGTGCTCGTAGACGAATCCAACGATGGCGCCGGCGATCATCCAGCCGCCCTGGACGCCAGCGAGCAGCAGAGTGTTCGAAGCCACGAACTCGCCTTCGGGCGTCAGTTCCTGGATCAGTGCCGTGATGGTCGGCCAGAACATCCAGAAGCCGGCCGCAACCAGCGTGTTCATCAGATAGAGCTGCCAGACCTGTACGTGGCCGCGATAGGCGAGCACGGCCACGACGAGAATGATGAGGGCGCGTCCGGCGTCGAGCCACATAACCAGGCGGCGCCGGTCTTCGCGATCGATGATGACGCCGGTGAAGGGCAGCATCACCATGGCCGGCAAAGTTTGCAGGACAGCAAAGGTCCCTAGCGCCATTTCAGAGTGAGTACGTTGCAGAACCGTCCAGGCGACGGCGGCGGAGTTCATCCCGCTGCCCAGCATGGAGATCACGTTGGCCGCAAAAACAAATCGCAGCCCGCGTTTCTGCAAAATTGCACGCATCTTTTGAATCTAACATGGGGCTTGCAGAGTTCATGGGTTGCAGCGTTCGGATCGTCGTGTAGAGACGGGGCTTGCCCCGTCTCCCGGCTGCGCCAGTCAGCCGGCCAGTCGAATATTGTCGGGGTCTTGTCCCCAATTCTCCGGGTTTCTCCGAATGTATTCTCTAACGGCAGTGACAGCCGCATTCGAACCGAGAATGCGATCATGAAATCGAGACTGCCACTCGAAACTCCGAATTCCATCCTGATAGCAATGTCGAGTGACAGCCGATTTGTAACCTCCGACGATCGTCGCAAGACTCGGGCGTCCATGAGGCCCAGCGTTGACGAATTCGGCTATTGCGGATTCGGGTGAGTAACGATGGAGTCCGCCAATCACGATAAGCGCATGAACGTGGTTGGGCATAACCACCGCGCAATCAATCAAAACGTCGGAATAGTGTGTGGCCGCGACGGAGAGTTCATGCTCTGCAATCGTGCGGGCTTCAGACAGGACGATGTGGTCATCCACCAGCGAGCCTAGCGTGTATTTCTTCCCTTTCGTGCAAAGGGTCACGAAATACCAACCCGGATTGCGGTAGTCCCAGTTCGTTAGACGAGTAGTTTCAACTCGGTATTGTTTCTGGAATAGAGTCACGACAGCAAATCGTATGGCCTACAAGAATGAAGAAACGGTGATTTGAATCACCGACGATGGGGTTGATTTCCTCGAGCTGCATTCACATGTGCCAGCGGAGACGGGGCAAGCCCCGTCTCTACACGGCGTGTCCGGTGAAATCAGAACGTTGTTTTAGGTGGGATCCTAATTCTCGGTCTCGACCGGTGCTGCCTTCGGTGCTGGCAATGCTTTCGTTGCCTTCGTCGGTTTCGACGGCGCTCCTGGAACGTCGGGAGGCGCAGGCGGAGTGACGGCTACGTTGCCTTTGCGAATCTCGACAGTGCCGTGCTCGTTGTTGATCACGAGGTTCGGACCGTTGCTTCCGATTGAACCGGTGGCGCTGGCCTGGGTTTCCCCGTTGGTGATTTGCAGTTCGCTGAAGTCGCTGGAAATCTCGCCGCCTCGCGAACGCGCTTCGACTCTCACGGCAGTATTCGGCGCGAGTGTTACTTGAATGTCGCCTTTGCGGTTTTCGATCTGAATGTTGCCCGCTTTGTGGACGCCGACTTCGACCGTCCCATTGTCATCCTGCAGACGCAGGTCACCGGACAATCCGTCCAGGCTGATGTCTTTCGAGCGAGTAATCAGACGCACGGGGCCAGTCATCGAATCGGCGCGCAGGTCGCCGGAATCGAGATCAAGGCGGCCGTCGAGCCGCGAGAATTCCATGTCGGTGCGAGCCGACTTGAAGCCCACGGTCTTTGAGATTCGTACCAGGCGCACGCTCTCCTGAAATTCGCCGTTCAAGTGAGCCATGCCATCCACATCTTCGACCGCGACTTCATTGCCATGGCCGGAGATGGTGACATCGCCTTTCACGTGCGAGACGCGTGAGGAGCCGCCTTCCATATCGATCGTGACGTTGCCGGTGTGGTCGCTGACGTTGACTTCGCCGTGTTGATGATTGATGGCGGCATTGCCAGTCACACCGGTAATGGCAACGTCTCCGCGCCGGCTGGTGATTACCAATTCCACATTGCGCGGGATATAGACGTCCATGTCCGTCGTGACGCCCTTGTCCCCCGCTCCCTGGGTGTTGGCATTGAGGGTGACGATCTTGTCGTTAACGGTAATTTCGGGCTTGGTCTTGGTGTTATAGCTGTCGGCGTCGTACTGCTTTTCCGCGCGAACTTTCTTGCGAACGGAGACCTTCAGCGTGTGGCTGTCATTGGCTACGTTGATGGTTACGCCGCCACGTTCGTTATTGATGCGCAGCGTTCCACCGGCAGGGAACTCCTTGCTCAGTTCGTCGCTGTAATCGTAGGACGTTCCTCCGAAGAAATCTTGGAGGTCCTGGTCGTCACCGATCTGGATTTGGTCCTTGATGTTCGGCCACACCCGCAGAAACTGCGTCGCCGCAATTCCGGACATGACAATGAACAGGCACAGGAACACGCCGCCAGCGCCGATCCCGCGAGCCGGCTGGCCCGATCCCTTGGCTTGCTCGTGCTCAATCAGCTTGATTACACCCCACAGAATCAGTACCGCTGGCCAGTATCGGCCGTAGTACGTGAGAAACGAGGAGAGATTCAATACGCCCAACGTGACCAGCAGGAACAACAATCCCACCAGGATCAGAACGACGGGCCCTGCAATCGAGCGCGCGGGCCGCGGATTGATGACCGGGCTAGCCACGGTTCACCTCCTCAGAAACGGGTGGTGCAGGCTGGTTCATCACCGGAGGCGGTGGGCCGCCCGGATCCATGGGACCCACGTTTCCGTGAGATCCACCCAGCAATTTCACTGCACCGATGACCAGCAAGATGATGGGCCAAGTACGGTGGAACGGTGCGACGTCCACATTCTGGAGCAGGAACAGGATTCCCAAGACCAGCAGGATCGCGGGCGCCATCATGCGGCCGGATCTGCGCCGGGGATCGACCCCGGGTGCATTCGCATGCGCAAGTAATCCCATGTTTCTTGCAAAGAGCCAACCGCCAAGGACGATCAAGATAATGGGCCAGAAGCGGTCGGCGCCAAAATCGCCAATCGTGTTCAGGAGAAAGAGCACGCCCAGAGCGATGAGGACAACTGCCCCGGTTGGAATCTTGCTGGCATCAATTTTCGAGCCGCCAGAAACCATGTCGGACAGGCCCAGCGGATCGGGAGCTTCCATGCCCGCTTGAATGGCTTTTGCGGAACGCACGGCGTCGAAGATCTGGTAAAAAACAAAAAATGCAATACCCAGTCCAAACACGGTATCCCACGAGCCGGCATGTTCCGATCCGTAGACCAGGAACATGAAGATCACGAGGTGGGCCAAGCCCTTGGCATATTGTCCGTTGTAAACGGCACCGATGCCGAGCGGGATCGCGCCCAGGATTCCAGCCAGGGCCGGGTTCGGTCCCGAACCTGAAGTCGCAGGCGTGGCGGGAGCGAATCCCGGTGGCGGCGCCGCAGCTCCCGGAGCAAAGGCAGCGGCAGTGGGGGGCACGGTGCCCGCCATTTTCGCGCCCAGGCAATCTTCGCAATAGATCACGCCTTTGACTGGACGTGTGCAGTTCGCGCACAGTGCTTTTCCACATGTACGGCAATAGGCCACCGCTGACGCATCAGCATGATTGGCGCAGTTCATACGATCCTCCTGTTCGTGGTCACCTTCACGGCAGGTGGCAGTTCCTGCAAGTCCGCTAATACCGGTTGATTTTCGCCCCGGGAATAGTTGCGTTCCTGTTTCTGGTCTGGTTGTCCACTTGTGTCGTTGTTGTTCTTGCGGTTCTGGTTTGGTTTCGCGGGTTCAGCTTCCGCCGGAGTTGTCGACCGTTTGAACTCGCGCACCCTGGATTCGATTTCGTAAACGAAACGAATGTTCTCGTAAAACTTCACTACTTTGCCTTGCGTGGTGTAATACGACCGCTTGATGGCGGAAGGCCGCACGTCGATCTTCGCCATGTCAGACGGCTTCACGCCCGCTGCACTCAAGGCCAGCGAGAATGAAAAGAAAATCATTCCGAACGACATCACGAAGCGCGGCTGCCGAACGAATGTCGACGTCGGCGTGATGATCGAATCCCACCACTGCCGGACGCGTTCGCCCGTGCTGCGACGTTCTGGCGAGTTGACCAACAAACGCGCACTCGAAATTCCGCTGGTCGACGCCAGAATATTGTGGAGAAGGTGAACCGGCGGTTCGACTTCTTCGAGCGACTTCAGCAACTGCTGCCCGACCAGAGCGTCAGCGAGGAGAGGTCCGCAAAGCTTGCAGATCCTTCCATGCGCTTCGAAGCTCTGCTTTTGAGAGCCGCTCAGCTGGCCGTCGAGCGCTTCGCTGAGGAGGGCCTCAAACTGGCTGCACTCGATCCCGTGTTTGGTTTCGCCTGGCATCAGATCACCTGCCTGTATGTACGTTGAAGTAGGCGTGCAAGTTCCGCTCGCCCCCGATTAATTCTTGACTTCACGGTCCCTTCCGGGACCTTTAAAGCGCCTGCAATTTCTTTGTAATCCATATCTTGCAGATCCCGCAGGATCACGGCCTCGCGCAGCTCCGGAGACAGCTTCTGGAGGGCCTGGTGGACCGCTTCCTTCGTTTCCCGGCTTTGGACCTGCTCATGGGCTGATTTCGAGGGGTCCGCAATCTGCGCGGAGAGCGGCTGGGCGTCCTCGTGCTCGGAAGGAGCCGTATCCAGCGAGTCTGTCATCCGGTCTTGCTTGGTCTTGCGGAAGTGGTCGACCAGCAGGTTGCGGGTTACGGTCGTAACCCAGGTCATGAACGCGCCCTTGCTCGCGTCATAGGAGCCAAGGGTGCGATACATCTTGATGAATACTTCCTGGGTCAGATCCTGGGCGTCGTCGGAGGTCCCTGCGAAGCGGTAGCAGATGTTGTAGATGCGCCGGTGGTGGCGCTGAACGATGTCCTCCCAGGCAGCCGAGTCGCCGGCAATGCAGCGACGGACCAGCAATCCGACGACCTGAGCCTCGTCCACCCGATACGCTCCGGAACTCCTGGTACGTCCTGTAAACCGCGCGTTGACGCCGAAGGTCGCTGTCTGGCTTAACAACACACTACAGGTACGTCTGTACGGAACAGGAAGTTCCCTTGAATCATGAAGCTAGCGATTGTAGCAGTGAGGGCAAGGGATGCGGCAAAGAAAGGGGGCGGCGGAGAAGATCAGTGCAAGAAAATCGACGTGTGACGCAAGCCTAAAAAACCGGAGCGCAAATCCCCTATTCGCGCTCCGGTACCATCAGCCAGGAGACCCGGCTTTGGTGAACTGATGCGGTCAAGTCGGCGCGGCCCATCGAAAGCTGTTCCGATGGGCCGTGCAGATGGCGAAACTGGTTTTCTACTTGCCAGTGCCGTTGAGTTGCACGATCTGCGTACCCACTCCGTCCTTGATGGACATGGTCGCGCTTCGCGCCCCCGTGACCGTGGGCAGGAATGTCACCGTGATGGTGCAGTCCCAGCCTGCCTTGCGGCTCGATCCGCAAGCTGACTTCGCGGTGAAGTTGCCCGGATCGGCGCCCCCAACCGTGACACTGTTGATCGCCAGCGACGTCTTCTGGTTATTGGTGAGAATCACAGCGTCGGCCTTCTTCGCGCCGACGGTGACCGATCCGTAGTTCACGTTGAGCGGCGAGACGCTGACCGGTTGCGTGCTGTTCAGCATGACGGAAATGAAGCTGGGGACGTTCGTGTTGACGAGTGCGACGTCCGGCATGCCGTCGCCGTTGAAATCGGCAACAACGGCGCTGGTGGCTGCCCGTCCGGTATAAAAATTCTGGGCAGTGGTGAACGTGCCGTCGCCATTTCCCTGGAGAATCGCCGGGCCCGCGGGCTGGTTGTTGCCGACGACGTAGGGAATGATTACGTCGAGCTTTCCATCTCCATTGAGATCGACCACGACCGGGACTTGAGGTGCGCTCATCGATAGACAATTCAGTGTGCCCGGCGTAAACGTCCCGTTGCCATTCCCCTTCAGGAACGCGTAGCCGAGATTGTTGTTGGTGCAGCCGTTGGCGCCCGTAGTGACGAGCACGTCGGCCTTTCCGTCCTTGTTGAAATCCGCGGCGGCCAGCGTGATTGGAAAATATGGCGTGGCGGTTTGGATGGGTGCGCCAAATGTCCCATTGCCATTCCCCGGCAGGACGAAGACGTCGCTGACATTGCCCTTGGTCGCCACTGCGATGTCCATCTTGTCGTCGCCGTTGAAGTCGGCGAAGGCGACAACGTTAGGGGTTGGATTGATGGAGTGAATGCTGGTGATCAGCGTTCCTGAGTTGTAGGTGCCGTTGCCTTTATTCAGCAGAACGCTGAACGTGCCGTCTGCATTTTCCGTGACGATGTCCAGTTTGCCATCGCCGTTCAAGTCAGCCAGATGAACGACCTCCTCCTGCGTGGTTGCGCCGGTGGAATAGTAGACAGCTTTCTTGAATTTGCCTGTCCCCAATCCAAGCATCACGGCTACGGTGTTGAGTTGGCATCCGCCGCCGCCGTTTCCGTTGAGCGTCGCAACCAGGTCGGCTTTGCCGTCACCGTTCACGTCGCCGGTGGCAACTGACCAGACGAAATTCGCGGTGCAGGTGCTGGCGGTCGCGAAGGTTGTCGTTCCGGGCGCGCCATTGGAACTGCCGAGGTTGATCCCGATTTTTCCGGCGGCGCTCCCGGCCAGGGACTGCGCGATATCCGGCAAACCGTCGCCGTTGAAATCCGCGGTCACGAGGTTGCCGGCTTGATTGATGCCGGTGAAGTTGTAAAGCTGGCTGGTCTGGAAACTGCCATCGCCGCGGCCGAGCGACACCGTGATCGTATCGAGGCCGTTGCTCTCCAGCAGATCGAGCGTGCCGTCGCCGTTGAAATCGCCCATCGCGACGAGAAAATTGCTGCAATCGTTGCAGGCTTGTAGCGGGTAAGCGGGTCCGGCGGTGAACTTGCCTTTGGCTTTGCCGAAAAACGTGAACACGTTGCCAAATCCATCGGGAACAATGATGTCGAGTTTCTTGTCGTTGTTGATGTCCGCCAGCACAATGTTGTTGGTGGGGTTGAGACTCACGGTACCGAGCGTTCCATTGACTGCGAACGTACCGCTCCCCTGATTGAGATAGACAATGGCACTGACACTACTGCCCGTGATGACCACATCTGGTTTCTTGTCGCCGTTCACGTCGCCGATGGCGATGTCGTTGGCGGCAAAGACACCTGCGATTCCAACAGGATAGTAGGTAGGTGTTCCAAATGTGCCGTTGCCGTTGTTCAGTAGAATGGTCATCCCGCCACCCGTGGTGGCGTTTGTATTGAGAGCGAGATCAGGTTTGTTATCGCCATTCAGATCGCCGACCGCCAGTCCGCCACAGTTGATGATGCTGCCGCCGCAAACTGCGGTGTAGGCCACGGGCGGCTGAAGGCTGCCATCGCCTTTGCCCAGAAAAACAAACACGCCGTTCTCCGGAGTCATCGCGACGAGATCGAGCTTGCCGTCGCCGTTTACGTCGCTGGCCACAATGCTGTTCGGTCCTGGATTGAACGTGCTGCTGGCGGGCGCCGAATACGTCGCACTGAACGTTAGGCTGCCGGCGCCATTCCCCAGAAAAATATGAACCTCTGAGTTGGCGCTAATTTCACTGACCGCCCACACGGCTACGTCGAGCTGGTGGTCACCGTTAAAGTCGCCTACTGCGATCGCCTCGGGAAAAATATTGGGTGCCGCGATGTTGAGAGTGATCGGCGTTTGGAACGTGCCGTCCCCTTTCCCCAACATCACGTTGAGATTGGAACCGGTATCGAGGTTGACCACATCTAGCTTGCCGTCGCCGTTGAAGTCTCCGGTGGCGACCGCGATGGTTGAGGGGCAACAATTCGGCGTCGCAGCGAAAGTTGTGGGCGACGGGAATGCGATGGGAAGAGTTTGTGCCTGCGCCAGAACTCCGGCGCACATCACGATAGCAGCGATGCTGATTGTCCTGGTCAGCACGCGCAAATACTTGGTCTGCAGATCATTCGAAGTCATTTCTTGTTGTCTCCTGGGATTGGCTGCATTGCAGATCGTTGTTCAAGGGGGACCTGCGTCCAAATCTGCGGAGACTTTCACTTGTCCCGGTGCGCCCGGTCAATGGGCGGAGGATAGCGGCAAGTTGGCATGTGTATAGCGGGATAAGCCACGTCCTCGCAGTGAGTTAACCGAACTTATTAACTGAAAAATGGATCGCCATAGCACCTGACAAAAGCTCATTTACGGTGATAACCCCTGTGTTAAACTTCCGTCTCCCCCTCTATCTAGCTTTATGGGTTCTCTACAGGTCCCTCCAGTTCTCGTTCGCTTCGGTGTGTTTGAAGCCGACCTCCGCGCCGGAGAGCTGCGGAGGAACGGCGTCCGGGTAAGGCTGCAAGACCTGCCTTTTCGAGTTCTAACCCTGCTGGTGAGCCGTCCCGGTGAAGTGATTACGCGCGAGGAGTTCCGTCAGGCACTCTGGCCGCCCGATGTCTTTGTGGACTTTGAGCAAAGCATCAGCAGCGCGGTCATGCGGCTGCGCGACGCACTCAACGACTCGGCCGACAATCCGATTTTCATTCAGACCATCGAACGCCGCGGCTACCGCTGGATTGGCCCCATACAAAGCCACACCATGGACCCGGTCGTGCCGGATCAGGCACCACCGGCGGCGCAGATGAAAGAGAGTCTCAATTCTGTCGCACGCGATGCGATGGGATCGACGCCGCCCGCCCAGCAAAGCAACACCAAAACGCGCCGGCGTCTGATAGCGGCTGCAATCCTCGCCCTATTAGTCGTGGCCGGATTCCTGCTGTGGCGGTGGCAGCGCCCAGCTCCGATTTCGTCGATCGCTGTGTTGCCCTTCGACAACCTCAGCGCTCCATCATTCAACGACGCTTTCAGCGACGGATTGACCGACGAAATCGCTGCCTCCGTTTCGCATCTGGACGGCGTCCGCGTGGCCGGGCGCCGCTCCGCCTATGTGTTCAAAGGCAAGCATGACGATCTGCGCGAGATTGGTTCCCGCTTAAATGTTGAAGCTGTAGTGGAAGGCAGTGTCCAGCGCGCCGCCGATCGCACGCATGTCACCGTGGAACTGAATCGTACGCGCGATGGATTCACGATCTGGAGCCAAACCTACGACGGCACCACCAGCGACTGGATGCAGATCGAATCGCAAATTGCCGGCTCGATTGCACGGGCGCTGGCGCGGAAGATTTCTCCGACCACCCCGGCGTCTCACGACCCCGAAGCACACGCTTTGTACCTGGAGGCGCGCTATCAGTGGAATCAGCGAAACTATCCCGCCGAACTCAAGAGCGTGGACCTGCTGCAGCAAGCGATCGCGCGCGATCCGAACTACGCGCTGGCTTGGGCAGGACTCGCCGATTCTCTGATTGCCATCGGGGATGTGGAAGAGGTTGATCCCGCCGCCTATTTACCGCGCGCCCGCGATGCGGCCCTCAAGGCTCTGCAACTGGATTCATCGCTCGCCGAACCGCACGCCGCGCTGGGGATGGTTGCCGCCCATTACGACTACGACTGGCCCACCGCTGAGCGCGAATACAAGAAGGCGTTTGAGTTGAATCCCAACTACGCCAGCGCGCACCAGTACTACGCTCTGGGCCTGATGGCTCATGGCCGCTTTGCCGAAGCCGAAGCGCAGCTCGATACGGCCCGCCGCCTCGATCCGCTGGCGCTCATTGTGGACGTCGATCTCGCTCTGCTGCGCAAGTTCCAACGCAATTTCGATGCCGTGATTGACGTTTCGAAAAGCATCCTGCAACGCGATCCCAACTACCATCTCGGCTACAGCATGCTGACCACGGGATATCTCTGCGAACGCCGCTGGGATGACTGGCGTGCAGCCGACGCGAAAGTTCCCCAGGGAGAGTTCCTGCGCGCCATAGCGAATGGACACCGCGATGAAATCGATCGTGCCTTTCGCAAGTTGACCGACGAAGCCAAGGCCGGCGGTCGTCGGCCTTATGATGTTGGGCACTACGGACTGATGAAGGGAGACCGGTCCATGGCTCTCGACTGGCTGGAAAAGTCGTACCAGCACCACGACTACTGGATGCTGTTCATCAACGTCGATCCAGAGTATGACCCGATCCGATCCGAGCCGCGCTTCCAGGCGATCTTGCACCGTCTTGGGGTTGGTTAGCCGGGACAGCGCTACATAAACCTCACTTTTACATCCGGCCCTTTATCCAGGTGGATGCTTTCAATGAAACGCACCTTGCCCGTCTTCAGAGTCAAAATGACCGACGATGTGCGTTCGCCTTCGCCAAAGAAACGAACGCCTTTCAGAAGCGCGCCTTCGGTTACTCCAGTTGCGGCGAAGATCAATTGTTTGCCAGGAGCAAGATCTTCCGCTTCGTAGATGCGATTTTTGTCTTTGATCCCCATCTTGGTGATGCGTTCCTCAAGTTCGGGCTTGTTGATGACGAGCCGTCCCTGCATGTAACCGTTCAGGCAGCGGATCGCGGCTGCCGTGATCACGCCTTCAGGAGCGCCGCCTGATCCCATCACCGCGTGCACACCCGTTCCGATGACAGCGGCCGCGATCCCGGCCGACAAGTCGCCATCGCCGATCAGCTTGATGCGTGCCCCGGCTTTGCGAATGTCTGCAATGAGCTTTTCATGGCGTGGACGGTCGAGCACCATGATCACCAGGTCATCGACCCCGCGATGCAGGCGCCGAGCGATATTCTTCAGGTTGTCACCCACCGGAGCATCGAGTTCGATTGCATTCTTGCAGGACGGGCCGACCACAATCTTTTCCATGTAACAATCAGGCGCGTGCAGCAGGCCGCCTTTTTCGGAGGCGGCGAGAACGGTGATGGATCCGGGTGCACCAGTGGCGCACAGATTGGTTCCTTCCAGGGGATCGACTGCAATATCGACATCGGGGACGTCGCGTCCGTCGGGAAACTTGCCGCCCACTTGTTCGCCGATGTAGAGCATGGGCGCTTCATCGCGCTCGCCTTCACCGATCACAATGGTGCCGCGCATCGGAATCGTATCCATGACCTTGCGCATGGTCTCGGTGGCGACTTGATCGCTGAGCGGGCGGTCTCCCTGGCCCATGGTGCGCGCCGAAGCAATCGCGGCGTTTTCCACCACGCGCAGAAATTCCAGCGCCAGATCGCTCTCCATGTTCTCCCCGAAACTCTTCGGGTGCATTACAGAACGATTTTCACTTGCCATGACTACCTCCGAATAAAACTGCGATTCCATGAGGCCTGAGACTGCGGCTCCCGACTATAAACCAACCCGGCGAAACCGGGAAGGAGAGGGAGCATGCTTGATTACTCCTGAGAATTGATCGCCGAAGATTCGCGGTGCGGGCCAACACAACTTCTTGTGCTTGTTCTATTCGGAAATATTTTGAACGCAGCGCTCACGGATGCTCCCGTTCTTTTCGCTGGCTCGTCTCAATGCGAACGACTGCACGTGCAGCAGCCGTCGTCTTGGAACGAAACGTTCGCAACAGAGCTTGCGGGCGTTGTTTGCAAACACGCTCACCAGCACTGTTCGGGAGCGCTGTTCGCAAACAAGGAGTGTCCTATGTTGGCGTGGCAGCGGACGACTTGGTTGTTGCTTCTGACGAGTTCCCTGGTGCGAGCGCAGTTGGCGATCGAGAATCCTAAGCATCTCAATGTGCCGGAGTCGCAAGCCCATGCTCTGTTTGTGACCACCACCCGGGTGATGGAAAAAGAGTTCAACGCTCCCGGAGCGCTCGAAAACAAATTCCATATGAAGCTCGTGATCGGAGAGAAACCCGAACGCTTCACCATCGATGATGTTGCCGGGAATGGAACGCTCTATCTGGAGCGCTGGAACGAATTCAAGTTCACCACCGTGACGATGCGGCTGGCGATCCAGCAACTTCTGGTTCCGGAACGCCAGCAGAGGATGCTGGACGTGATTGTCCGCCGCGCCCATGAAATCGCTCCCGTGTCGGCGTCCGAACTCCACGACGAAAAAATCATGCTGCCGCAGCCGCCGGCGCAGGGCGGCTGCCTGGGACAAATGACAAATGCAGCAGTTGCCGGGATACCCTGTAAACCCGGGCAGGGTTTTCCCCAAAACGGTCCCATGAGGTTACGCTGACGGCGGCTCTGCTAATCTTTCTGGATGCCTGACCGCACCGAGCCCACTTATATTTTTTCCGACCAGCAGGTCGCCGAAAAGAGCGCGATCGCGCGCAAGTTCCTCGACATCCGCACCCACTTGAATGAGCACGTCGACAAGGCGGACAACTTTCTCGTCAAACGCTTTTACAACCTCGATCACAATACCTATCTGGAAGGCGCGCTGTCGGCGAAGAGCAAGGAGTTGATGGGACTAGCGGCCTCAGCGGTCCTGCGCTGCGACGACTGCATCAGCTACCACATCATCCAGTCGTATCGGCTGGGCGCGACGCGCGCGGAACAGGAAGAAACCATCAACGTGGCACTGGTGGTCGGCGGCAGCATCGTGGTCCCGCATCTGCGGAGGGCGTATGAACTGTTGTCGGAGTTGTACGTTTAGAACATGTGGGGCGGGCGCCCCCGCCCGCCTGCATGCAGCGGAAATGCTGCGGCCCCTGACCAAACTCATTCAGCTAGTCTGTTCCGCCCTGGATAACTGTGTTTCTGCTCGCCGATGGCTCCGCTAGAACGCGTCAATCCCCGTCACATTGGCCCCAATGATCAGCGTGTGAATGTCGTGCGTGCCTTCGTAGGTCTTCACGCTTTCCAGGTTCATCAGATGCCGCATGATCGGATAATCGTCGGCCACGCCGTTCGCGCCGAGAATGTCGCGGGACATGCGGGCGCACTCGAGGGCCATCCAGACGTTGTTCCGCTTCGCCATCGAGATGTGCTGGTGCTCGACTTTGCCGGAGTCTTTCAATCGTCCCACTTGCAAGCAGAGCAATTGCGCTTTGGTAATCTCGCTGATCATCCACGCGAGTTTTTCCTGGATGAGTTGGTGTGAGGCGATCGGTTGATCGCGGAACTGTTTGCGCAGCAACGCGTATTGCAGCGCGCAGTCGTAGCAAGACATGGCTGCGCCGATCGCTCCCCAGGAAATTCCGTAGCGCGCCTGGTTCAGGCACATCAGCGGAGATTTCAAGCCGCCTGATTTCGGCAGCAGGTTCGATTCTGGAATTCGAACGTCTTGCAGCGACAGTCCCGATGTGACCGATGCGCGCAGTGACCACTTGCCATGAATGTCGTCAGCCTTGAACCCGGGACGGTCGGTTTCGACGAGGAAGCCCCGGACTTTGTCGCCTTCATCTTCCACTTTCGCCCAGATCACGGCGACATCGGCGATCGAACCCGAGGTGATCCACATCTTCTCGCCGTTCAGTACGTACTCTTTGCCCACTTTCTTGGCGCGGGTGCGCATGCCGCCGGGATTCGATCCGAAGCCGGGCTCGGTGAGTCCGAAGCAGCCCAGCTTTTCGCCTTTCTGCATGGCGGGCAGCCAGGTGTTTTTCTGTTCGTCAGTTCCGAACGCGTAGATGGGATACATCACCAGCGCCGATTGCACGCTCACGAACGAACGCACGCCGGAGTCTCCGCGTTCCAGTTCCTGTGTGACCAGTCCGTATTCGACGTTCGACATGCCGGCGCAGCCGTAGCCTTCAAGCGACGCGCCAAAGAATCCGAGATCCGCCATGGGCTTGACCAGTTCGCGCGGAAAGCGCCCGGCACGGTTGCACTCTTCGATAATCGGGACGAGATTGTCTTCAATGAACTTGCGCGCCGTATCGCGGACGAGCCGCTCGTCGTCGCTGAGTAACGTATCGAACCCGATAAAATCGACACCACGGAACTTGATGGCTGGCATGAAAAGTCACACTCCCTGGAAGTCAGCAAAATAGAAATGGCAAACTAGTTAGGCTAGCAGAGCGCGCGGGAAGTCAGCAATTCGGGGAGCGTTGCGTTCATTTGCTGATCTTCGGGAACCAGCGCGGCACGGTGGCGCAATACCGTTCGTATTCCTCGCCGAACTGCCTTCGCAGTGTGGGTTCTTCGTAGAGCAGCACGAACACGTGGAAGCACACTCCCAGGCAAAGCAAGTAGGTCGCGATGGAACGCGAATGGAACAGCCATGCCTGTCCGCCGACGATGAGCAGGACTCCGATGTACATCGGGTTCCGGATGTAGTGGTGCAGTCCGCGCACGACCAGCGCTTTCGTCGGTGCGATGGGCGCTGGAGTTCCTCCACCGATGAGCGCGAATCCCCAGAATGCGGTGTAAAGATAGATTGCAATGCCCACAACAATGAGGCCGATCGCCGCCCATTCCTCAGGGCCACCCACCGGGAGGGCCTTCCGCCTCAGCACCCACGGTACATAGGCGGCGACAGTTCCCGGTACGACCACGGTGAAGAGCAGCGTCTTCAGCAACGGCGCGACGGACTTGTTCATGACCGCCCATTGTTCGCTCGAATTGAGCGATGGGTCAATCCCTTCCTGTGCGCGGACCCTGTGCTAGCATTTCCGCCATGCGAAGTCCTATGATCGCGCTCTCTTTCATTCTTGCTTCCCTGGTTGTTTCCAACGCGCAGGCCGTCCGGCAGCCTGCGAACCTCTACTACATGCAGGAAGGGTTTGTGGACAGCCACGGCGCCCTGATCTACTACAAGTCCATCGGACACGGCGCGCCGCTCATGATCGTGCATGGCGGTCCGGGCGCGACGCATGAATATCTTCTGCCCTATCTTTTGCCGTTGATGCGCACCAGTCGCCTCATCTTCATCGACGAGCGCGGCTCTGGACGATCGTCAAAGCTCGAAGACACCAAACAGTACACGATCGGCAACATGGTCGAGGACGTTGAGAATGTGCGCAAGGCGCTCGGCCTCGGCAGGATTAGCCTGCTCGGACATTCCTACGGTGGAGCGCTGGCCCAGGCCTATGCGCTGAAGTATCAGCAGAATCTCTCGCACCTGATTCTCGCCAGCACGTTCGCCAGCACGAAAGAACTCAACGAAGCGCTGGCCAAGATCAAGTCTGAGATGGATCCGAAAGATCTGGAGCGAGTGAATGCGCTCGAGGCGGCGGGTCTGTTCGGCAAAGGCGAACAGTGGGAGCACGGACGCTATCCGGAAGAATACGCAAAGCTGGCGTGGGGCAAGGGATATCTTCCCTACATCTACCAGGCGCATCCCGACCCGAACGATGATCCGGTCGCGTCGAACAACACGGCTTGGGATGTCTATCGCGAGATGTGGGGTTCGCACGGCGAGTTCGTCGTCGATGGCAATCTTTCGGAAGTGGAATACGTCGACAAGCTGTCGCAAATTAAGGTTCCCACTCTGATCATCGTCGGCGATCACGATGAGAGTGATCCGAAGATGTCGCGCGAGATGCACGAGAAGATTGCCGGATCGCAACTCGTCATCCTTCCCAACAGCGGACACATGACCTTCGTTGACCAGCCGGAACAGTTCCTGAAAGCGGTGCGCGACTTTGTAAGCCACTAGGATCTCAGTCGGTGTACCCAGGGGCTTCACAGGGCGATAATTTTTTCGATGATCCGGCGCAAGCGCTGTATTCTTTTGACAGAGTCATCGAAAGCAAAGTCATGAATGACATCGGCCGTTTGTTTCAGGCCTTCCTCGCGCCCGCCCTGCTGGTTTCCGCGACCGCGCTCCTCATTCTTTCCATCAACGTTCGACTGATGGGATTGGTCAGTCGTTTACGGCAATACGTGCATGCCAAATACGATGCGACCAAGTCGAACCGCACGGAGGCGGTTGCCGCTTATACATCGCAGATCGAGTCCATCGAGCGGCGGGCGGGATTGATTCGCCGCTGCTTTCTTCTGGCACTGATTTCCTTGGCGGGATCGATCTGCTCGTGTCTCCTGCTTGGGTTGGGGTTGTATGAAATGAAGGCTGCCTGGGTGGCAGCCATGGTGTTCGCGGGATCCCTGACGTGCCTCCTGGCGTCGGCGGTGTACTACATCCGGGAAGTAATGGTGTCGCTGAGTTCCGTCCGCGATGAAGCGCGCGATCTGCTCTTCATGGATCTCGGGTCCCCGCCAGAAAACAGCGGGCCCGATACGCCATAGTCCCATCCCCAGCAGCGCTTAGTAGGTGAACGACTGAAGCTGCGTCACGGCCGGGTCGGGGCCATCCACATACCCGGTTCGATTCGTTGGATTGATCGCAATGTGCGTCCGAACCACGTTGCCGGCATTCGAGAAATTGAAGCCGTCCAGCGATTCCACCAGGTTTCCCTTGATGTCATAAACCTGAATGCTGCTGCCAGGACCCGTGCTCGATACAGATTGAGCGACCAGAAAAAGTTTGTGGATGGGATCAAACTGCACGTCGGTTCCACTTTGCAGTTGGCCAGTTGCTCCGGGGAGCACTACAGCGAATCCGTTCTTTTTCTTGAGATCGTAAAACTCCACTCGGAAATCTACTTCGGTCGTGGTGCAGGCGATGCCATCTTCGGAATCGACGGCGAGCCCATTGATGAACCCCTGCCGAAACGGAGGTGGGCCGGGTACTCCGAGGAACGTATTCACCTTTCCAGTGGTCAGGTTCACCAGTGCGATGACCGGTGCCGGACCTCCCACCGCTCCGTCGGAAGCTGCTACCACGGCGCGGTTGTGCTTGCTGTCGTAGGCTACCGACGGACTGTTTGAGAAGAAGAATGGGTTGTCGGGCAAGGCGATCTGAGGCCCAAAAGTATTCGCCGCCACGTCGGAACCAAGTACGAACGTATGGTCGTCGCCGCCATTTTGGAAATACAGAAAAGCAGTCTTGCTGGTGCCCTGCAGGCGGCTCACGGAAAGCATGATGTCGTCCTTGGTCAGCGGCGGCGTCCATGTCCCGGTAAATTTCTTCGAACTCAGCGGATCGAGGACGGAATAGATGCGCGAGTCCACGAAGATGTCTTTGACGTGCTCGCGCTCGACCAGCCCGATTCCGTTGCCCACAATTCCGAGAGTGATGAAATCGTCCTTCCCTTGGATCTTCTTGACCACGCGGAGAATCTTCCCGGTGGACTGATCGAAGGTCTCGACGGCTGCCAGCAGCTTTCCGGTGGGCAAGAAGAAGGCCTCCGTCAGAATTCCTTCAGTGCCGTTCTGATCAATATCAAATCCGAAAATCTGCCCGCCAAACATGCTTTGCACGATGACGCTGCCCGGCCCAACGCCGCTCGCATGTTGTTGGGACGGTGCGGGTGCAGATTGCTGTCCCCAAGTGAGGGAACTCATCGCGCAGGCCAGGGCCAAGGTAAGTGATAAGGAAAATGATGAAGGTCGACGGTCGAAGAAACGCATCGAGAAACTCCTTAGATATAACGAGGGATCGGGCATCGAACCCGCAAGACAGGTACTGAACAGCACCAGCAAACTACCCGAGCGATCGTCCACTGGTGTCATGTTTTCGTCAAGAGTTTGTAAAAAGCAAGGCTGGAACGGCGCCTGCAACCATTGCGAAGAGTCTTCGCCGCGCAAGCCCACCAAAGGATTTCATGGGCTATCGTCCCGAGCTACCATCCTGGGTTACCGTCCCGGAGGGACGTTCGAAAATAGCCCGCCAGTTTACTGGCGGGTACAAATCCCATAGCGGTTTGAGTGCCGGAGGCACGGATGAAACTCTTGCCCGGCACCGCGTGCTCCGTCGTCCCTCTGGCACTGTCCGTTCTAAGTCAAAAATCTAACCCGGCGTTGAAACGCCGGGCTATTGTCGACCGGGGCTGCTTCTGAAACTGACCTGACGCCCGCAATCGTGTAAAATCATCGAGGCGAGTACAACGCACGGCTATCCGCGTGTGCCAATCCAGCCGTTCAATCCGGCCGATTAATCAGGCAAAGTCTGGTTACTCCCGCAAATTCCAGGTAGAACCCCGGCCTCGGCCGATGGGTACATTCCTGTCAGGAGACTTGAAATGAAGATCGCAAAAACAGCTGACCGCAAGAAGGTCATGGACACTTCGAAATCGACCGCCTGCCCCAAGTGTGGCAAGGATACCCGCATCGTAAAGCGCGTGAAAGACCGTGAACGCGGCGTGCCGGGCGGAGTCTACATTTCGTGCTCGGGCTGCGAGTTTTTTGAGAAGTTGTAGGAAGACAACTCCCGGTTCCCCGATGCTCAATTCTCAGTAAGAGAAGCGGCCTGTTTGGCGCGTGGCGGACTTTCCCTTTTTTCTGGTGTCAGTCCCGTCGAAATCGGCCGGAGCGAGTCCAGACTGGGGAACGATTGTGCGGGCACCCGGTGCTGATCGGGTGGCTGAATTTTCGACTGAAGAGCATTGACGGCGATATCCAGCGCTGCGCCCGCCACGGCAGGCACGATCACGGTGGCGGTCAATAGACCCGATCCGACCCAGGATTGCCCCGTCTTCGGAAGACCGTCGACTCCAAGAAATAGCAAGTCAGACCACGGATACACCTCGTGAGCTGACTTCACGTCCTCAAACGCCCGTCTGGCGCCGATGGCAATGGAGTCGTTCTGGCCCACCACAGCATGGATTGCCTGCTGGCGCGACGTCGACAGCTTCAGCCACGACGCAACAGCGTTGTGGCCACCCTCTTCCGTCCAATTCGAGCTCTTGAGAATCTTCAAATCGATGTTGTTCGATCGCGCCTGCTGCATGCCGGCCATGCGCTGCTGTGCCGCCAGACTGCTTGACGGACCCTGTATGTACAGCGCAGATCCACCTTGAGGAAGGATCGCTGCCAGCTGGCGAGCCTGAATCTGTCCAACCTCGGTGTGATCGGAACTCACGGCAAAACTAGGGACTGCTGATTTTCGGCGCAAGCTCGCCAGCGAAGCAGCGTCGCGATTGAGAACGACCCACGCAATCCCCGCATTTACGGCTGCGTTTCCGACTTGCGGAAACTCCGTTCCACCGGCTGGTTCAACCAAGATTCCTGATAAGGTCGACTTGTATTTGTGAATGATGTCGAGCAGTTGCGAACTCTGCGTGACCGAGTCGTTGTCGGCATACAGAATTTCCAGGTCGACGTCGAGATGCAAGGCAGCTGCTTCGGCTGCTCGGGCTTGCTCGCGTTGGTAGTCGTTTTCGCGGGTAATCAGGGACAGAACAAACTTGAATTTGCTCAAGCAATCCAAATCGTCTTGCCCGGCGGTGGAGATTCTCTCCCCAGCACTGACTCCTCGGGGCGGCACAAACCCGAACGGGGACAGCCGCACGAATCGATTCCGCCTGAATGTAGCCCGGCCTACCGACAGGGTCAAGGTATCGGAGATACACCGTAGTATCGGACCGTTCGCCGGACCGGTGGAAGAGCCTAGCTGGCGATCTGACTGAGAACCGCTCTCGCCTCAGCTGCCGGATCGGCGGCCTCCGTGATGGGGCGTCCGACGACGATCTGGGTTGCGCCGGCGGCGATTGCCTCCGCGGGGGTCACGACTCTCGCCTGATCATCCTTCCCGCTGCCGGCAGGGCGCACGCCGGGCGTGACGATCACGAAATCCTGGCCCAGTTCCTCACGCAGAGCAGCAGCCTCGTGAGCCGAGGCGACAACTCCTCCACATCCGCTCGACAGAGCCAACGCTGCAAGCCGCAGGACCTGGCCGACGACCGTTCCGCGAATTCCGATCGTGTTCAATTCGTTTTCATCGAGGCTGGTGAGCACCGTGACCGCAAGAATGAGCGGATTGCTCGCCTGGGCGGCAGCAGCCTGGGATGCTGCTCGCAGCATCGGGCCTCCGCCTGAGGCATGGACTGTCATCATGCTGACCCCCAGCTGCGCTGCTTCCCGGACAGCGCCGCCGACGGTGTTCGGAATGTCGTGATATTTCAGGTCCAGGAAGACGCGTCGTCCTGAACTCACCAGCTCGCGGACGATCGCCGGGCCTTCCGCGGTGTAGAGCTGCATTCCGACTTTGTAAGTCGAGGCAGAATCGCCCACGGCCGCCACGATCTTCCGGGCGGCCGCAGCCGATGAGACATCCAGGGCAACAATCAGACGCTCACGCGGGTCTGTCATCGCTCCTGAGTTTATAGGGTTTTACTGCAGGCTGGCTACAGTTTGCAGCCGCGCCACGGCAACGGGCTTCACCAGGTCCAGGCGGACCTTCTGAATGCCCCGTCCCTCGAAGCCGAGGACCCGGGCGGTGTTATACGACACGTCAATGATGCGGCCCTCTACAACCGGACCACGGTCGTTAATGCGTACCACGACCGCTCGTCCGTTGCGCAGGTTGGTGACCCGCACGAACGAACCCAGTGGCAATGTCGGATGAGCAGCTGTCATAGCCTGCATGTCGAAGGGTTCTCCGCTGGCTGTTGCTTTCCCCTGGAAATAATCTCCGTACCAGGAGGCGGTTCCCACTTCGTATGGACTGTTCTTGATTGGTTTGGATCGCCGGCTGACGGGTTGGATCACCGTCGGCTTGTTTGCTACCTTGGCGGCTTCCGAGCTGTTTGGCCCGGATGCGGCTCCGGCTCCCAGGCTGGCAACCGATAAAAGCACTGCCAGACTTTCGGCTAAACGTCGTCGCATTCGTTTACCTCGCATCTCTAAAGTCGTTCGCTATAGCTTCGTACCCCTCGAGTTGATCTCGTAATGCTACCGACCATGGGAACGCCATGTCAACCGGAAAATCCCTGTAGTGAATTAACTAAGTGGTAATTAATCAATGACTTAACCGCATGAAAAATTGACCATTTCCCCCTATGTGATTGAAACTTAACACTACGGTTCATTAACTAAACAGTAAATAAGCCATGTCCAGTCTCCCAAGAAATCTTTCAAGTGGTTTTGGAATGACAGACTTAAGCAGATATTTGATGTAACATAATTAAAAACATATACTTACAAATTTGAAATATTACTAAATAGTAATCAAATAAATGGCTTATCAGTTAATTCCTGTATCACTCCCGATTGCGGCAGGCAGTTGGAGCAGAGACGTGGCCTGCCGCGTCTCCGACAAAGGCTGCGTCGGCGGAGGTAGGGAAGCGAGGTAAGTGCCGCCTCAGCTATGAAGTTTGGCGAGACTGGTAGCCCGAAGTGGCGTTCCCATGCGCGACATTTCGGTTTAGAGTGGACCTTCATGGCCGGAACTCCGCCGATTGTTCTCACCATCGCTGGTTTTGATCCCTCGTCCGGAGCCGGGATCACGGCCGACATTAAGACGATTGCGGCGCATGAGTGCTTCGGCGTCGCCTGCATTACAGCCCTGACCGTGCAATCGACGCAGGGGGTCAGGAGGATCGAGCCGGTCGCGCCCAACGATATCGCCGCGACCCTCGACGAACTCGTTTCAGATCTGGAAATTGCGGCGGTTCACATCGGAATGCTGGGGACCGTGGATGTGGTCCGGACGGTGGTGGAGTTTCTAAGCCGCCAGCGGCTGCCGCATGTGGTGCTCGACCCGATTCTCAAGTCCAGTTCTGGCGCCGAATTGCTGGATGCCCCGGGATTGCGGCTGCTCATCGAAAAGCTGATCCCGCTGGTCGAGGTGATTACACCGAACCTGGCCGAAACCAGCGTCCTGACCGGGCTCCCAGTCGCAAATCTGGACGACATGCGAATCGCGGCCGCGAAACTCCACGAGATGGGAGCGGTCAATGTCGCGCTGACCGGTGGCGACCTGGAAAAGGCTACCGACTTGTTGAGCTTTACAACCAACGGGAGAGTTGAGCAGGAAGTCTTCAAGTCGGAGAGATTGCGGTCGAATTCCACTCACGGCACGGGTTGCGCCTTCTCAACTTCCCTTGCATGCCATCTGGCACAGGAGCGGGGATTGCCGGAAGCCGTGCTGTTGTCGAAAGCGTACGTCGCGGCGGCGATTGCGCAAGCATATCCGATTGGCAAAGGCGTAGGTCCACTCAATCATCTGTTCCGGATGAACCGCCAGCGGAGAGTGAGTGCGCCCGTCCACGAGGCGGAATCGGCGCATTCCAGGAACTGAAGAGGCGAGGTCTGGGGAGGGGCTTTACGAAGCCTTCTTCAACAGGCAGCCTGCGACAAAGGCTGCGACAGCACCCAACAGCCACTCGATCCGCCACAATTGCACGGCCTGCCAGTCGATCATGGTCCGGGTGCTGAACACGATCCCGACTCCCAAAGCTCCCAAGAGGCAAAGAACTCCAATCGCAAAGGCCACGAAAGGAGCAATGGAGAGGCCCAGGTTCTCACCCAGTTCGAACAACTCGGCGGACAGGGCGCTGTTCTTCAAACGAGAGATGGCACTGGGATGGAGGTCGGCTCGTCCCGAGCCACAGGCATGACAGAAACGGGAGTCGACAATAAACTCGGCTCCGCAGCGTTCACAGGCGTCCACCAGATCCGTATGCCCAGTGGTTGTGGTCGCCGCCGGCATGGGCGGACGCCAAAACTCGTGCTGGGTGGATTGTGCTGCTTCTGCCATAACACCCTCTTTCCCCAAACTGACTTTCGCAACCCAATCGCCAAAGGAAACCACTGTAAACAAGCTGTTTATCGGCTGATCTTCGGCAAAACTACAGTCCACCCCGGCAAGAATTACGCGATCTAACGCGAATTTCCCATTGTGGGGGGATATATAAGGCTTGCGCAGTACCCGCCTTGATTCTCATCGAACCCGTAACCAGCACCCGGTCGCTGGTAGCCAGCCAACGCGATCTCAACCCTACCCAACTGGCTGCCGGTACTGGGTACTCGATACTGCCTTTCTCGGGTAGACTAGAAAGTCGTGGATCGATTCCATCCCCCGGGCCGCCCGGCCCTTCTGGCAGTGCTGCTGTTCGTTCTGGCTGAAGTTTGCACCCCCGCCGATTCTGCCCCGGTCACCGTCTATCGTCCTTCGGACCCGCAAAATCAGGTTGCGTTCGATCGCCTGTATAACCTCGACTATGACGCAGCCATCCAGAACTTCGAGAAGGTACTGGCCCGGCATCCCAACGACCCGTTCGCGGTGAATCACTTGCTCTCGGCGGTGCTGGTGCGGGAGTTGTATCGGATCGGCGCGATGAATACTGGCGAGTACTCGAATGACAGTTTCGTCGGCCAGGTTCACCGTCCGCCAGACCCGGCGCAGAAAGAACGCATCAAGCAGCTGGCGCAGCAAGCGGAGAAGCTCGAAGAGGCGGAACTCTCCCACAATCCGAATAACGTCGACATGATCTACGCTCGCGGTGTGACCCGCGCGCAGTTTGCAGCCTATACCGGATTGATCGAGCGCGCCTGGTTTTCTTCTCTGCGCAATGCGGTGGGTGCCCGCCATGACCATGAGCGCGTGCTCGAACTCTCGCCACAGAATCAGGATGCCAAGCTGGTCGTGGGCACGCACAACTACATCATGGGAAGTCTGCCGCTGGCGGTGAAAGTAGCGGTGGCGATGGTCGGTCTGAGCGGAGACAAAGAAAAGGGCATCCGGCAGTTGTCCGAAGCCACGCACGCCAATGGCGAAACCAGTGTGGATGCCGGAGTCCTGTTGATGCTCTTCTTGCGCCGGGAGCATCGCTATGCGGAAGCGCTCGAAATAGCGCGTTCGATCACTCCCCGGTATCCGAGGAACTTTCTGCTGTCGTTGGAGGAAGGCAATCTGCTGCGCGCAATGGGCAAGAACCGCGAGGCCGACGACCAATATCGCCGCGTCTGGCAGAACGGACGCGATGGCAAGTACGGCAACCTGCATTACGAAATCGCCGCGATCGGACTCGGTGACTTGTTGCGGAGCGAAAGAAACGATGCGGCGGCGGCGACCGCCTACGAAATGGTAAGCGACGTCCAGGCGCCGGATCCGGAGTTGCTCCAAAGAGCGAACTTGAATGCCGGAGAGATGTACGACCAACTCCAGAAACGCGACTTGGCGATGAAAAAATACCAGGCTGTAGTGGCCACGAACTCTGCAACCGGTGAAGCCGAAAAAGCGCGCCGCCGGATGAAAGACGCATATCGGGAGTAGCGCCGCCAGACAGGTTGCCGCCGCTACGAAACTTTCCACCCACAATCTCCGTATCACTGAATGGGGAGGTGTCTATGTACTGCAACGCCTGTGGCAAGCCGATCGCCGATGACGCCCGTTTCTGTGCCTACTGCGGCACCGTCCTGGGACAAATGCCGGCACCAAAGAAGATGATGCGACCGCGTGCCAATCGATCGGTTGCAGGTGTCTGCGCCGCCGTCGGGCACTATCTCGACCTCGATGTCACGGTCGTCCGGGTTGTGTGGGCCCTGATCGTTGTCATGTCCGGAATTTTTCCGGGAGTGATCGCCTACGCGATCGCGTGGGTTGTGATTCCGGAAGAGCCGCTGTTCCTTCCGGCAGCGAACGTTGGGCAGCCCATCACCCACGGGTAGGCGCTTTCAATCGCCCGTTCTTAAGGTTCTGTCATCCCGAGCGAAGCGAGGGATCTGCAGTCCTCCCCGCAAGATGCAGATCCCTCGCTGCGCTCGGGATGACATTTCTGAAACTCGGACAGTCTCTGAAATCTGATTCGTTTCCCTAATGTTGCGTCGGCGTAAACTCGCTGCATGCCCCGCTTCCGATCCGATGATGCCGAACTCTCCTACGAAATCGTCGGGAACGGCCCGCCCGTTGTTTTGCTCCATCCGTTTCCAGTCCATCACGAATTCTGGAATCCAATTGTGCCGACGCTCAGGTCGCGATACCGGCTGATAATGCCGAACCTCCGCGGACACGGCGATTCCGATATCGGACAACGGCCAGCCTTGATGGAAAAACATGCCCGCGATCTGGATCGATTGTTGGGCGAGGCAGGCGAAAGCAAAGCGACCTTCATCGGCGTCTCCATCGGCGGATACATTCTGTTCGAATTCTGGCGGCGATTTCGAAACCGGGTGAACGCGCTGGCGATCTGCGATAGTCGTCCGCAGGCCGACACGGCCGAGGCTCGCGCGAATCGCCTGAAAGCGGCGTCCGACGTGCTTGAGAAGGGAACTGGCCCGTTCATCGAAGGCATGATCCCGAAATTGATGGGCCGCACGACCCTTGGCAACCGTCCTGATCTGGTCGACGGCGCTCGCCGCATGATGACGAAGATGTCGCCGGACGATATCAACCTGGTACAGCGCGGAATGGCCGAGCGTGTCGATTCGGTGGCGGACCTGAAATCGATCTCTGTGCCAACGCTGATCCTGATTGGAGAAGAAGACACCCTCTCCACTCCTGCAGACGGTGAGTTGATGCGCCAGCATATTTCTGGAAGCCAGTTGAAAATTATTCCGAAGGCGGGACACTATGCGCCTTGGGAGCAACCGGAAGCGGTCGGAGTGGTGCTGAGACAGTTTCTGGATGGAGCCAGAGGCAGTGTCTAGTACATGTGTCTCACGTCACAGAATTACGTGATGCGCCTCTGCTACTATCCCTCAACATGCTGCACACCTTCCTCGTCCCCGAGAAGACGATCGTTTCCGCCAAGGGAGACGGTTCGGCCGTTGAACTCAAGGTCGCCACTGGCCGTGTTTTTCTGCTGGCTCTTGCAATTACCAATGTTGTGGAACAAGAGTCGATCGACGTCAGCATTTACGGATCAGCGGACGGAGTGGCATGGGATCCCAAACCCCTGCTGACATTTTCGCAACAGTTTTATCTCGCGGAAGTGCCGCGCTTACTCGATCTGACGGCGCAACCTGACGTGAAGTTGATTCGCGCACACTGGGAAGTCGCGCGCTGGGGACGCCACGGTGAGCCGGCGATGTTCGAATTCCAGGTCAGCTTGCGCGAGGTTCCGGCCGAGATGCTGGCGGAAGCAGTCGGCCGTCGGCCTGCCTAGGGCAGCCCACCTCGGATCAAATTTCTCCGATATATTTGAAGTGAATGACTGATCGTTCCAGCGCAAGTGTGCGTCCGGCAAGCGGTGTGCAGGGCGTGGTTCGTATTCCCGGGGACAAATCCGTTTCCCATCGCTATGCGATGCTGTCCGCGATCGCAGACGGCACCAGCCGTTTTCATAATTTTTCTGCCGCACAGGATTGTTTCAACACGCTCGGCTGCATGCGCGCTCTGGGCCGTGATTGGAAGCGAGCGGACGACGGCGCGATCGAAGTCCAAGGCCTCGGGACGCGACTCGCGGCGCCCAGTGAACGGCTCGACTGCGGCAACTCCGGTTCGACGATCCGAATGTTGAGCGGGATTCTCGCTGGACAGCCGTTCACAAGCGAAATGTTTGGAGACGCGTCCTTATCGGGTCGACCCATGAAGCGCATCATGACGCCGCTCACGCAGATGGGCGCCCGCATCGAATCGCTCGAGGGTGGACGGCCTCCGCTGAAAATTCATGGCGGGGCACTGAAGGCAATCCATTACAAGCCCGAAGTCGCAAGCGCGCAGGTGAAAACGTGTGTCCTGTTTGCTGGACTGTTCGCCGATGGAGAAACGATTGTCGAAGAGCCGATTCGAACGCGCGATCATGGCGAGCTGGCGTTGCGCGCATTCGGCGTGGAAGTTGCCCGCAGCGGAACCGTCTCGCGGATTCGCGGCGGACAGAAACTCACCGCCATCGAAGCACACGTCCCGGGAGATCTTTCGAGCGTCGCATTTTTTCTTTGTGCGGCCGCGCTCTATCCTGATTCGCACATCACACTGCCGGGAATCCTGATGAACCCGACGCGCGCCCGACTGCTCGATATCCTGATCAACATGGGATTGAGAATTTCCGTCGCGCATCTCGAAGAACATCACGGCGAACTTATCGGAGCGATCGAAGCGCAAGGCGGAACATGGAAGGGCGGCACGATCACCGGTGCCGACACAGCCGCACTGATCGATGAAATCCCAGTACTGGCAGCCACTGCGCCGTATTCCGAGAATGGACTCGAAGTACGCGACGGCAAAGAATTGCGAGTAAAGGAATCCGACCGCATATCAGCCGTGGCGACGAATCTGCGCAAGATGGGTGCCGAAGTGGAAGAGCGGCCCGACGGGTTGCGTATCCCCGGACGGCAGAAGTTGCACGGTGCGGAACTCGACTCGTTCCACGATCATCGCATCGCGATGGCGTTTGCAATCGCAGCGCTCCGCGCCGAAGGTGAAACGGTGATTCACGGAGCGGAGGCTGCGGGAGTATCGTATCCGGCGTTTTTTGAAGACCTGAAGGCGCTGACGCAGTAGGCTGCGAGCTGCGAGCTACGAGCGACGAGCTACGAAAAAGGTCAAGCAAAAGCTGGGAAGACTAAGGTTGTGGGGGGCGCGAAGCCCGAAGCCCGCAGCTCGAAGCAGTATCAATCAAATATGACATCCGACAAACAAACCCCCGATGATCGCCTGCAACAGGAATTCAACCGCTGGGCTGACGAAGGAGAAGGCGCGAAGATGGAGCGCCATCATCTCGACATCACACAGAAAACCTTGCGCCTGATGGATCTTCGACCGGGCGAGCGCGTGCTTGATCTCGGTTGTGGCTCCGGATGGGCGACGCGATTGCTGGCCCGCATGGTCGGCGAAGGTCCACAGGGATTTGGACAAGTCATCGGCATCGATATTGCCGACGAGATGGTGCGGCAGGCGCGGGCCGAGTCCAGAGACTTTGAAAACATTATGTTCGCGGTAGGCTCGGCGGCGCAGATTCCGTGGGAAGAAAATTTCTTCGATAAAGTGTTGTCGGTCGAGTCGTTTTATTACTATCCCGACCAGGAACGTGCGCTGGCCGAGCTATTTCGCGTGATGGCTCCGCGGGGACGGCTGTTTATCCTGATTAATCTCTATACGGATAATCCGTACTCACTGCAGTGGGTGCCGAAGCTTAAGGTGCCAGTGCATGTGCGCTCGGCGGAGGAGTATGTGGAATTGCTGAAGGCGCATGCGTTCGAAAATGTCGAGTATCGCCAGATTCCCGATGACACGCCGACGCCGGACAATTACAAAACGACATCGTTCCACTCGCTCGATGACCTGAAGGCGTTTAAGCGTGTCGGGGCGTTACTGCTGATGGCATCGAAGCCTGATGTGCGCAATCCGGGGCCGGCGTACACGATTTACTAGCGGGACGCTGCTAGAGACAGCAGATCCCTCGCTCCGCTCGGGATGACAGAATCTCTACACAGCATCACAAGCTGTTCTAGATTTCGTCATCGTCATCGTCGTGGTTATTCTTCCGCTCCAGGCTCTTGGCTGGGCTTAGTGGACGATTGTCGTTCGCATGCAGGATTGCGATGTGGCCATTCACGTTGGAAAGTTTCACGTGCGTGCCACCTCCGCCGAGTTCGCCGCGAAGGCTGTTTCCCACCATGTGGCGCGATACCGGCAGTCCAAAATCGTTGGAGATCCCACCGGACACTGTGTTGGCCTCGACGTCCGCGTGCGCGTCCGAGGGTAGAGTCAGGCGCATACCACCGTTTACCGCCGAGAGTTCCAGTTGCGAGGATGGCATGCGGCTCATGCTGGCGTCGAGTTCGCCGTTGACGGTGTTGAGATCGGCGCGGCCTTCCAGATTGTGAGCCACGAGGCGTCCATTCACGCACGAGGCGTGCACATCACCGGCAACATCCTGGATGTCGAGCGAGCCGTTGACTAGCTTGATTTCATCGAGCCGTGCATGGCGCGGAACTACCAGCGTGTACTCGACGCTGGCCGGGTTGTCGTGTCGGTCGTTCCAGAAATTATTGTCATGATTGGGATACTTCGTGTGGATGACAAGGTCGTTCGCACTGGCATTGATTTCAATGCGCGCCTCGGCGAGGTGTTCCTTGGTCCATGCGTGCTTGACGGCGTCGAGCTTCACTTCGTTGCGGTCCCAGCTCGTAATGTGCACGTTGCCATTGATGTTATCGAGCTCAATGCGTCCGTCCGCGGACAACTGGTAGACCTGGTGAAATTCCTCGGTGAGTGGGCCCTGGTCGGATGCTTGTCCGACCGCCGCGAAAAGAAGCAGGACAGAAAGTGCACCCGATGTTGCGCCCAGCCAGGTTGCAAGTCTCGATTGCCGATGCATGAAGGCCTCCAGTTGTCATGTTAGACGAGGCGCGTTGGATTTGGTGAGTGGACGGCGCGAGCATTGAGCCTTCGAGCGGCGACCAGGCTGAAGCCTTTTGTTTCAATCGGTTACGAATCTGCGGGATTCGCTCCCAGGTTGCTCGGAGCCCGTAGCTCGCAACTCGAAGCTACCGAACCCTGTGACCCGCATCACAGCGCGAGGTGCGCAAGCCAAGTAGCCTTTTCTTACCATGAGCTGGCTTCAGAACCGATTCGAAAAGAATTTCATGATCACGTCGGTGGACTACGTCTTCAACTGGGCGCGCAAGTCGGCGCTCTGGCCGATGACGTTTGGCCTGGCGTGCTGTGCCATCGAGATGATTGCCTCATCCACGTCGCGATTTGATATCGCGCGCTTCGGTTCCGAAGTATTTCGTCCCAGCCCTCGGCAGTCAGACTTGATGATCGTGTCGGGAACCGTGTCGCTGAAGATGGCGCCGGTTGTAAAGCGAATCTACGATCAGATGCCGGAACCGAAGTGGGTGATTTCGATGGGCGCGTGCGCGTCGGTCGGCGGCCCGTTTAATACCTATTCGGTATTGCAGGGAGTGGATCGGATCGTGCCGGTGGATGTATACGTTCTGGGTTGTCCGCCGCGTCCGGAGAATCTGTTTTACGGGTTGCTGAAGTTGCAGGACAAGATCGATACCATGACGCTCGCCAAGAAGCCCACCGAAGTCCGCTTGCAGCCCGACATGATGGACGATTTCAAGCGGCAAGTCATGATCGCGCAAACGATGCAGCCGAAATAGTGGCAGCTGCTAGGCGCTGGCTCCTAGCTTGTGGCTCTTAGCTGTTGGCTCTTGGCCATCCGATATACGCCCGTCGTGGTCCAACCGTCTTCCCTTATACTGTTTGTCATCCTGACCCTGAGCTTGTCGAAGGGGAAGGACCTGCTTTCCCTTGCGTTCCCCAAATCCTCATGGCCTTCACCAGACTCGCTTCCCAATCCGAACTCCCCGGCGTGAACGAAGTAAAGGAATTTTCCTGCGGCGGCAAGATGATCTGTGTCTCCAATGTAAACGGCGAAATCGGCGCCATGGATAACACCTGCCTGCATCGTGGAGGACCCTTGGGAGAGGGTGTGGTCGAAAACGGAAAAGTGATTTGTCCGTGGCACGGCTGGGCCTGGGATCCGAAAACCGGCGAGGCGCAGGCACCGGGAGCGAAGATTGCGGTGTATCCGGTGAAGATTGAGGATGGAGTTGTGCTGATTGAGGTTTGATAGACACCGATGAAGGGATTCTCTAAAATCCAGGCATACTCAGTTCTGGTGCTCTCTGGGATCGGCGTTTTGGTCTCCATTAGCCTTTATATCTTAGGAGTGACGCGTATCTACGAGTTCCCCGCAAAGGACAAGCAGTCTCTGTTTGTCGGTATTTTCGTGGTTTGGCTTTCAACGGTGACAACTGCGAATCGACTTACCAAGGATTTCAGACCTAAGGATTTTTGCAAAGCAGCTCTGCGTGGCTGCCCGCCTTGGATGAGAATCGGATTGTGGGTTGTCATAGGGGGCGCGTTCGCCGTCTTGTTTTTGCCAACTCTCACGGGAATGGGCTCGGGTGATTCCCGCCATGCATTCATATTGTTTCCAATATTCTTCTACGTGACTTCGTTTTGCGTGACGTACTCGCTGATCAATGTTGAAAGCGACAATTCAATGCCTCGCTGTCTAAACGGGCATGCACTCTCGCCGCTAACGAAGTTTTGTGACGAATGTGGCGCATCTGCTGCAACCGAGACCAGTATCGCAATTCAATCTCGTCTACCCTAGCAATCTCAGAGAATCTCCTCGCTGAGACTCAAAGCCCGGGAAAACAGTCTTCAGATCGTTGTTACCCAGATACCGCGACACGACTTCCCCCAGCACCGCGCGGAAGTCAGTCGTCACCGCCAGATCCCGTCCTTCGTAAAGTTGCGATTGATTCAGCCCCGGCCAGCGGCCGTAGACTTTGCCGCCCTTCACCGGGCCGCCTAAAACGAACATGGCGTTGGCGTGGCCGTGGTCGGTGCCGCGGTTGCCGTTTTCTTTGGCGGTGCGGCCGAATTCGGACATGGTGACGATGACGGTATCTTCGGCGAGGTCGCCGAGATCGGTCCAGAGCGCAGAGATCGATTGCGAGAATTCGGTGAGGACGTTCGCGATCTGTCCCTGGGTGCTGCCCTCGTTGACGTGGTGATCCCATCCGCCGATGTCGGCGAAGGCAACTTGCACGCCGAGATTCGCTTTGATGAGTTGCGCGAGTTGTTTCAGGCTTTCGCCAAACCGTCCGCGCGGATAATTGGCGGCCGCGTTGGGCGTGTACTTGGACGGGTCGGCGGCTTTCAGCATTTTGACCGCGTCGAACGTCTCCTGTCCGGTGCCGTGCAGTGTGGTGTCGACGGAGTTCGCGTACATGGCTTCGAATGTATTCGCGATCGGAGCCGTTTTTGGATTGTGTCCGCCGACCGAGAAATCATTCAGGTTGTTGATGGCGACGGCAGTTTCTTTCCCGGCCAGAATGCGCGGCAGGGAAGGGCCGAGCGCGATGGCGCGAAAGGCCGCTTTGTCCGCGGGCATGTCGTTGTTATGCAGCGCACGGTTGAGCCAGCCATCTTCCGTAGCTTTCATGCCAGGCGTGCCTGACTCCATGTAATCCTGCGCGTCGAAGTGCGAGCGTGTTGGATCGGGAGATCCGGCCGCGTGCACGATGGCCAGATGTCCTTGCTTCCATAGCGGCTGGAATGACGACATCGACGGATGCAAGCCGAAGAGTCCGTCGAGGTCGAGCACCGACTTTCGGGGAATGTTGATGGTCGGGCGCGCGGCATAGTACGCAGACTCGCCATGCGGCACGACGATGTTGAGGCCGTCGGCGGCACCGCGCTGGAAAAGCACCACCAGGCGCTTGGGCCGCGATCCCGGTTCGGCAGCGCCGAACGCAGCGCGCGTGAGAAAACTCGGCAACGCCGCTGTCCCGACCGCCGCCAGTGCGCTATTGCGAACGAAAACTCTGCGAGTGATGGGCATGGAAGAAGCTCCTGGCTTCTAGCTACTGGCTGCTAGCAAGCCGGACCTGAAATAGGCTCCTAGCTGCTCGCAAACTCGTACGTTCCTGGTCGAAAACAAGGAGGTTGCCAGAAGCTAGTAGCTAGAGGCTAGCAGCTATCTTCTCTGAAACTCCGGCGATCCCAAAATCAATCCCGTGATTGCTGCCACGTTCGGCGGACGCTTTACATCGTCCAGTTTTTGCTGGCTGATCTTCGGATCGTCCAACTGCTGGCTGATCGTATCGTGCGTTTGTTTGGAGACGTCTCCGGCGAGCAACGAATTTTCGAGCGCCGCCAGCGTCTGCTGCGCGTCTTGAGCGGCGGGCGCCAGATGCGTTGTATCCACGGCGACGCCGCGCACTTTTCCGGCGGCCATGCCTAACGCAAAATTCATGCGGCCCAATAGTGCCGAAGAATTCACCCACGCATCGGATTTCATCGAATAGCCCGTCGGCGGCTGCATGGCGTACGGAGCCATGCCCATAGTGTTGAGTGTCCCGAGTACAGCGCGGGGATCATCCACTTGCGCTCCGCTTGCTCGTACCGCTGAGACTACAAATTCGAGGGGCGTCTTTACTTTGGCGCGGTAGGCTTCGGGTGTCCAGAATTCTTCGGAAGCAAACATCGTGCGCAGTACTTCACGAATGTCGCCGTGTTTCTTGAGGAAGGTCTGCGCCATGCGATCGACCAGCGTGGGCGGAGGGTCGTCGGCGACGAAGCGCATGGCAAGTTTCTGCGAGATGAAATGCGCGGTCTTTGGATTCCGCGCGAGCATGCGCAAGACTTCCAGTCCTTCTTTTTCGCCGTTCTCCTTGATCTTGTGTCCGAGCACCATTTTCGTGCCGGGCTCGTGCATGCGCGGATCGAAGTGGAAACCAGCACCGTTCTTGGGCTGCTCGATGGTCCAACCGGTAAACACTTTTGCTACTTCGGTGACGTCCTGCTGGGAATAGCCGCCGTTCACGCTGAGCGTGTGCAGTTCCATCAACTCGCGGCCGTAATTCTCGTTCAGGCCGCTAGCTGTCTTGGCTTTCCCTTTCGCAGGACGAGCCCCGGGGCGGTGATCGTGACTTCTTTTGCGATTGCGCGGAGCGATACCCAAGCCCACTTCCGAATCGGGTCCGACGCTCAGCCAGTTATCGAGATAGAACAACATTGCCGGACTCTGTGCGGTCGCGACCAGCAGGTCTTCAAATTTTCCCAGCGCATGCGGACGAATCACGTCGCGTTCGTAGCTGGTGAGCAGAATCCTGTCGGAGCCTTTGTTGATGAAGATATTGAAGTGGTTGAACCAGAAGTCGGTCATGACTTCGTCGAGCTGGCGTTCGCTATAGACGGCACGCAGCAACTTCGCCTGCGTCAGTTCACCGATGACGACGCGCTCGGGGTTCTCCAAGGCCATCAGCGTCTCTTTTTGCTGCGGCGTCATGCCTTCCATCAGGGCGTCGGCTTTCTGGCCATTCATGTCAGACGCAAGCGCGAGTTGTTCGTCGGCCGGCAGCTGGAGAATTTCTTTGAGGCGTTGATCAGCCGGCATGGCGAGCAATTCCTGAATCTTGCGCCGGGCCGCGCGCCGGTTTTCCTGGCGATCGTCACTGGGAGGCTCGGCCTGCATGTCGGATATCGGCTTCTCTCCATCCGCGGAAGCCATCGAAGGATCGGCGGCCGAATTCCTGCTGGCGCCGGTTGTTTCTTCCTTTCGATCCTTCCTGTTTTCGTAGCGCTGCAACTGTGCTTCATAGACGGCGCGCTTGGCCGGATCATTCGGCAAATCGGCCCGGCCATTGGCCACCTGCCGGATCACCTGGTTGGGAGGAAAGTTTTCGACCAGCTCGCGAGTGTTCATCCGCAACGTTCGGAAAGGAGCGAGGCGGGCTTGCAGGGCTGTGTCGTCGATTCTTTCGGGATGGAGTTGCGCATCAATCCATTTATCGACGCCGATTTGAGTGACCCGTTGTACGTCTCCGGGACGAGGTCCGAATGTCAGGCGATTCAAGGCGTGGACGGCGCGCTTCTGTTCGTCCATGGCCCCGGCGTTTGTGGCTTTTCGCTTGGCGTCGAGTTGGGATGCCAGACCCGCAATCAGCAGGAGTCCGGTAGCGACGGCGAGATGGCAGTCGCGAAGCATTCCCATACTTCTCGATTGAACCCAGTTTACGGAAAGAAGTTGCAGGTTGGATGCGGGCTGCGAGCTAAGAGCTTCGGGCTTGAGGCTTCGGGCTTGAGGTTTCGGGATGCGGGCCCCGAGCTTGGCAGGAAATGTTTGAGCAGTTTCAAGCTCGTAGCTCGTAGCTTCTTCTTAGCGCTTCAGTTGCGCAACGTACGCATTGCCGCTTTGTCCTTTGCGGGCAGCGCTTTCGATGAACTTGAGGAATTCACGCAGATGTTCTTTCTCCATCAATTCCGCTTCGGAGAATTTCACGCGCACGCCAAACGAGGGCGCGCTACGTGTGACGATCCCATTGAGGATGACGCCCTTGACCCAGATTTTTCCGTTGGCGACCCACAACCCAATCCCCACGGTTCGACCGGGAGGAATCGGTGTGGCGGTTTCGACGAAGCAACCGCCTCGGCCCACGTTGGAAAGATTGCCCCACACGGGCCCTTCCAGTCCTTCGATGTGCAGTTCGACCGCGATAAAGCATTTCACGCGCGCAAACCGGCGACGATCCTGCGCGGTTTGTGCGCCAAACAATTCGGGTTCAAAAGGAGGCGTGTCGTCGATCGGTTGCGGATGAGGCATGGGCGCCGACTTAACTGCAGCGGCGGGCGGTGCACCGTTTGCGCTCGCGACCGCGGCACGAGCCTTGACCGCTGAGTCCTTGATTTCGCGCATCGCCGTGAGCAGAGCCTGCTCACGCTTCTCGGGAGACACCTCGCGGTAGGTCTGCAAGAGTTTGCCGAGGTGGCTAACCAGATCAGGATCGGTCAACAGACGAGTCCAATCCGATCCTTTTGCGGGCGATTCTTTTGTCGAATCCTTCATGCGGAACGGCTTACCTCACGCACTATGAGCGTAAAAATAGGACGCGCTTGCTTCTCTAAGATGTGACGGCGGGTGCTGGTTACGCAAGTGACTAAGGTCACTCGGCGGCATTCCCTGGAGTGCAAAGGCACCAGGAAATTGTGTTGCAAACCCGCAATCCATCAGTGGCTCGTGGGCGGTTTACCGTTGATGGACGATCAGAATCCAGAATCGCTGGGGCGCGCAAGAGCCTAATGCATCGTCTCCTTGATTTCACGCGACGGGCAACTTTCCTGACTCGTGACACAGTCGAATGTGCACGGAAGAAAATACGCGAGCACCGAGAAATCGCTGCGTGCCGTTGCGACTCCATGAGTGGCCAGATGTCTGCCGCCATGTGTCCGTAATCCGATTTGCGTGGTGACCGTGCGGACCTCGACCGCGCGCCCACATCGCAACTTCTTTACCTGACCGTACGCTGTACTTTCGAGTGCACCTCTGGGACGTATCTCAAAAATCTGTTCGCACATATGCTTGGCCTCAATTCCGGTCAGAGTTTCTGACTGCTTGGGGTGGAACCGATGCTCAGCATAATCGCGAAGAAGCGAATCCAACTCGGACTGGCTCTTCTTGTTGGTCTGAGCGCGGCGCTCACAGGTTGCGGAATTATCGGAGGCGATCACTCCAGCAACAGTGTCGTCGTCTCGCCGTCGAGTGCTGAAGTTCGCGCCGGTGACACTCTGCAATTCAGCGCACAGGTAAACGGCGGTGGAAACGCGCCGACAGCGGGCTCAGCCCCTACCGGTGGTCCCGGGCCCGATGGCCACCGCAAGAATTTCATGGGCAAAGTCCAGGCGCAGTCGAATGCAGATGCCCAGGTGCAGTGGTCAGTCAATGGAATTGCCGGCGGCAATGCGACGGTCGGAACAATCAGCGATGCAGGTTTGTATACGGCACCAGCCGCGCTCCCCGACCCAACATCCGTGCAAGTCACCGCGACGAACGTTGCCGATATGACATCCGGTGACGCGGCGGTCACGCTCGAGAATCCAGTGCCGGCCGTGCAAAGCGTGCAGCCGGATCCCGTCAACGTGGGCGCCGTTACTTTGACCGTCAACGGTTCGAAGTTTGTAAAAGGCGCGCAAGTTTTCTGGAAGAGCACCGCGCTGACCACGACATTTGTTTCCGCAAGCAAGCTCACTGCGACCGGGACTGCCGCTCAGTCTGATATCGGCAAAGTGCCGATCACGGTGAAGAATCCGGATCCCGGGGCGGTTACTTCGAAGACTGCTTACTCGCTGACGGTGAATGCCCCGCTCAACATCCAGGTGAAAGTAACGCCGGCAACGGCGCAGGTTCGAACCGGCGTGAAGCAACAATTTTCTGCGACGGTCACCGGGACCAGCAATACAGCGGTGACGTGGTCAGTGAGCGGCGTTGCCGGCGGAAACGCGACGCTCGGCATGGTGGATACGGGTGGCATGTACACGGCACCGGCGAGTGTTCCGAATTCAAATCCAGTGAGTGTAACTGCGACCAGTGTCGCCGATAGCCGCGCCGCCGCATCCGGCGCGGCTACCATTTTCAATCCCGTTCCCGTGCTGACGGCCGTTGCTCCCACTACCGTCAATGTCGGCAATTTCACGTTGACGGCAACCGGTTCGAAATTCGTCAACGGGGCAGTGGTTGTTTTCGGTGGACAATTTCTCACGACAACGTTCAATAACTCCACGCAACTCACCGCCTCCGGAACCGCTACGGACCAGCAAGTGGGCACGGTGCAGGTGACGGTGCAGAATCCGAATCCGGGTTCGGCGAATTCGAACGCGCTCCCGGTACAAGTTTCCGCGCAAGGCAATCAGGTGACGGCCGCTGCTGCCGCGCGGTTCCTTGAACAATCGAGTTGGGGACCAACCCAGCAGACGATCGCGCAAGTCCAGGGCGCCGGTTTCAAAGGCTTCCTGACACAGCAATTCAGTGCGCCGGCTGTTTCCTACAAGACGCCTGGTCCGAACGACGATCTGCGTTTCGTGCAGAAACAGTTTTTCGTGAACGCCGCGCAGGGGCAGGATCAGCTGCGCCAGCGCGTTGCCTTCGCCCTGAACGAGATCATGGTGGTGTCGGCGCGCAAGATCGGCGATCCAAGCGCCTTCTCGTTGTGGATGAACATGATGCAGACCGATTCCTTCGGGAATTTCTCGACGTTGTTGAAGGACGTCACGCTGAGTCCGGCGATGGGCAACTATCTCGACATGGCCAACAACGACGGCTGCAACGGATGTTCGCCCAATGAAAATTACGCCCGCGAAGTGATGCAGCTGTTCACCATCGGGCTCGTGCAGCTCAATCCGGACGGCACGCCCCAGACCGATGGCTCGGGCAATCCAATCCCAACTTACTCGCAGGACACCATCGAAGGATTTGCGCACACCTTCACGGGCTGGTCGTATCCGCCCCAGCCGGGAAAGAGTCCGCAGTTCTACTCCGACCGCTACTACAGCGGCC
This sequence comes from Acidobacteriota bacterium, assembly GCA_016196065.1. Classification (NCBI taxonomy): domain Bacteria; kingdom Pseudomonadati; phylum Acidobacteriota; species Acidobacteriota bacterium. The sequence goes on from JACPYL010000010.1 coordinate 290,116, forward strand.
CGATGCTTCCTTTCGACAACCATCACGACAAAGGAGCCAAGCTGCTATTGAACGGCGTCAGCCTGTCGGCAGGCGGAACCGCGCAAGCTGACCTCGATGCCGCGCTCGCGAATATTTTCAATCATCCGAACGTGGGACCGTTCATCTCGAAGCAGCTGATCCAGAAGCTGGTGATGAGCAACCCGAGCCCGGACTATGTGTCGCGTGTTGCGCAGGTGTTCAACGACAACGGCAGCGGAGTGCGTGGAGACATGAAGGCAGTGATCAGCGCGATCCTGCTCGATCCCGAAGCGCGCCGCGGTGACGATCCCGCACAGGTGCAGTCTAGCGACGGCCATTTGAAGGAGCCGTTGCTCCAAATGATTAGCGTCATGCGGGCACTGAACGCGACTACCGATGGCGACAACCTCATGTACTACGGCAGCGACATGCGCCAGGAACCGTTCAACTCGACGACCGTATTCAATTTCTATCCGCCAAACTACGTGATTCCGGGCACGCAGCTGCTGGGACCGGAATTCAAGATCCTGAATACCAGCACGACGATTTCACGCATCAACTTCGTGAATGACATCGTGTACGGCAGCGTGGGGCAGAACACGAAGACAGATATTTCCAGTTACGTTGCGGTTGCGGGCGACGTCAACAAACTACTCGACCTGGTGTCGAGCGTCATGCTGCATGGCCAGATGTCCGATAGCATGCGCAGCACGCTGGTCAGCACCATTACACCGATTACCGACACAAAACGCCGAGCGAAGGCGGCTCTTTACCTGGTGGGCAGTTCGTCCCAGGCGCAAGTGCAACATTGATTTGAAAACTGACGCCATCGGCACACGGAGGAACCATGCCCCGACGAATGTCACGACGAGATTTTCTGCATAAGACTTGCTGTGTGGCCACGGCAGGCGTAGCCGCGGCCAGCTTCAGTCGGCTCGGCCTCATTAATGCCATGGCCCAGACCGGCTCGGACTACAAGGCGCTGGTCTGCGTCTTCCTGTTTGGCGGCAATGATGCCAACAATCTGATCGTGCCCCTCAGCAGCAGCGACTATGCCAACTACGCCAAGGTCCGAGCGGGCCTCGCGCTCGCGCAGGGCAATCTCCTGCCGGTCACACCCCCAAGCATTGGTTCGCCGTTCGGCTTCCACCCGAAGCTCGCGGAACTGCGAAACCTGTTTAATTCGGGGCAAGTCGCGCTGCTCACCAACGTCGGCACGCTGATTCGTCCGACGACGCGCGACCAGTATTTACGCGGCCAGGTCGCGGTTCCCGAGAATCTTTACTCGCACTCCGACCAGCAGCAGCAGATGCAGACGGCCACACTCGACAAGTTTGCCGAGGTCGGTTGGGGCGGACGTTTGGCGGACAAGATCCAATCGCAATTCGGCGGAAATTTTCCTGTCGTAATTTCGCTGGCGGGCAGCAACGTATTTGCGGAAGGGCTTGTCGTCCGGCCGATTGAATCCAGCGGTGACCCGACGCGCCTGCTCTCCGGCTTCAACGGATCGGGCGAAGACAACGCACGTCTCGCCGCGCTGCAAAACCTGCTGACATTCGATACGGGTCTGTCGTTGATCCAGTCTTCGAGTACGATCACGTCCAACGCGGTGCAGGACAGCCAGACGCTTGCCGCCGCGCTGGCGCAGGGCACGCCGCTCGCGACTCCATTTCCACAAACCAACCTCGGCAATCAGTTGAAGCAGGTCGCACAGATTATTCAAGTGCGGTCGGCCCTGGGGTTGTCACGCCAGATATTTTTCGTCTCGATCGACGGCTTCGACACTCACGAGGGCCAGCTGGCACAGCAGGACAGCCTTTTCCAGAATCTCAGCCAGTCGATGAATGCGTTCTACCAGGCGACCGTGGAAATGAGTGTGCCGCAGCAGGTGACGAGTTTCACGATGTCCGATTTCAGCCGCACGTTCTCGCCGGACAGCACGGCTGGCACCGATCACGCGTGGGGCAGTCATCACATGATCGCGGGAGGCGCCGTGGCGGGCGGAGACTTCTACGGCAAGTTCCCAACGCAGGTGTTGAGTGGACCCGACGATGCCACCGATGAAGGACGATGGATTCCGACGACATCGCTTGATCAGTATGGAGCGACGCTGGCACAGTGGTTTGGAGTCGCCCCGTCGGACTTGCCGTCGATCTTTCCGAATCTGCCGAACTTCACGAACCCAACGTTGGGCTTTATCGGGACAGGAGCGCGGCAGTCAAAGCGAACGAAGGCGTGAGGCAAATGAAGTTTGGTGTAGAGACGGGGCTTGCCCCGTCTCTACGGATGGGTTCGCTTAGTTCTTCTTCTTTTTGCCAAATAATCCGGTGAGCGCATCGATCGGATTATTTTGATTGGGAGCGCCCGCTTTCACGCCGCCCAGCAAGCCCTTGAGTTGGCCGCCGACGATGCCTTTCACGTCCGGCACGAACGTCGGATTCGAGGTAGTGCCTTGAATCATGAATGGAATGCTGCCGGTGCCTTTGCCGCCAAGTCCAGCGATCTGCGTGAGGCCGGTCACCGCGCCACCAGTGAGATTGGCAGCCATGTTGAAGTTGAGCGCGCCACCCGGACTTACTGTACCGGCGCCGTTAACCGTACCCAGTGCGGGAATCACGAGGCTGATCTTGTCCAGTTTCGTTCCTTCGGGTGCTACGCGAACGTCTGAACTCAGGTTCTGAATGCTGGTGTCGTTGCCAGTTTGCTTTCCTGACAGCGCCGAGATGGCGGACATCTTCGATCCCAGGTTGAAGCCGGAGAGTTCTGAATTGCTTAACTTTACAGAGCCGGTGGTGACCAGCTTGTCGACTGGACCGACGGAATCCAGATCAAGCGAGAGCGTCCCGCCGTTCAATTGCGAACCGGGAGGAAGAACAACTCCAACTGCAGGAAGTACCGCTTCCAACTCATCCACTGGCATGTTCTGGCCAAGAAGTTTGGTGCGGATCGACGTTGCTTCACCGTGCGTGTCATACGTGCCCGTGAGTTTCGCCAGGGCTTTTCCCATGGCGACGTCGCCTCGCACAATGCGGCCAGCTTCGGTCTGGAGATTATGTTCGACTACGAACTGCACCTGGATGGGCCGGGCGGAAGGCGCGCCTTTCGGGGTCAATTTCAAGTTCGTGGTTTTCAACGTTCCGTCCGCCTTGACCGCATGGCCGTCGGATGCGACGGAGCCCTCAAAGTCAGCGAGTCCGCTAATGCCGGAGTTGGGATCGACCAGAGCCGATTGCGACATGTCCAGTTTCTTAATATCCAATTTCGCTTGCAACGGAGAAAGCGAGACATCATTGGAATTGATTGGGCCGAGGGTGCCATCGAGTTTCAGGCTGCCGCCGCCGGGCAATGCGAGCGACACCGTGAGTGGGAAGGCGCTCGTCAAACTGAGATTGCGCACCAGGATGTCGACCTTGTCGTACACAATCGGCTTGCGCTTGGACGGAATCGATCCGAAAGAAATCTTCCCGTTGGTCAACTCGAGCTTGCCTACACTCAGATTGCTCGGGCTGGACGATTTTTCCGCGGGTTTGTTTTTTTCGCTGGAACTCGCGAGCGAAGAGAAATTCCACACGCCCGCCTGGTTGCGCAGGAGCGCGATTTCGGGTTCGCTAATTACGATCTCGGTGACGTTGAGTTGCTTGCTGAAGATGAGTGGCATCATTTCGAGGCCGACTTTCAGGGACTTCGCTTTGATGAATGGGGCATTGCTGAACTTGGGATCGTCCGCGATGGAGAGTTCATCCGCGCCGACTCCGCCGGAAAGGATACTCAGGCTGAGATTGCCGACCTTGACCGGCCGCCCAAGGGCGTCCGTCAAGCGAGATTCGATCTGCGGACGGAAACTATTTACGTTAATAAGGAACGGCAGCGCAAGCGCGGCCACGATCAGCACGACAACCACGACACCGATGATCTTGAGTGCGGTTTTCACGATTATTCCTCCTCCGGGCGGGACAAAAACGGAGCACACTGCAGGAGCGGCAAAAATAACTTACAAGTCAAATTGCAAAATCATTACCACCAAAGGCACCAAGGAATTCACGAAGGTTCACAAAGGAATTGCAATGGACCCACCACCAAAAATCACGCCCAGTTTAACAGAATCTCCACCGTTGTTAAGATAGCTGCGAGGCCCCATTTGACGTCCCACTCAGCCGCTTCCGATTTGTATCCGTCAGTGCAGCACGAGGTCGAGCGTCTGTCTGCATTGTCGGAGGTGCGTTCTGCGTTCGCATGGCTGCACGCCCATGAGTCGCGGCTGGCTGACTATCAGATGGAAGTGGCGCGAATCGCGGCACCCCCGTTTGGCGAGGCGGCTCGCAGTACGTGGCTTGCCGACCGTTTTCGCGAGATCGGACTGAGCGACGTTGAAGTCGACAAGGTGGGAAACGTTTTTGCGATCCATCCCGGATACGGTAGCCGTTACGTCGCGCTGAGCGCACATATCGACACCGTGTTTCCCGCGACAACCCCACTGAATATCCGGCAACAGGGAAGCAAGTTATTCGGGCCCGGGGTCTCCGACAACGGAGCGGGCATCGCGGCCATGCTCGGTATTGCCCATGCGCTACAGGCGGCGCGGATTCCGCACGCCCTGCCGTTTGTCTTTATCGGAAATGTTGGCGAGGAAGGCGAAGGCGACTTGCGCGGCATGCGGCACGTATTTGCGACGCCTCGCTGGGACAAGGCGATTGCCTACAGCGTGGTGGTGGACGGAGCCGGTTCCGACACCATCGTCGCGGAGGCGCTCGGCAGCCGGCGTTTTGAAGTAATCGTCCGCGGTCCGGGCGGGCACTCGTGGAGCGACTTTGGATCGCCCAATCCCATCATTGTGCTGGCTCGCACGATTGATTGCTTCAGCGAAACTCCGGTTCCCATGTCGCCCAAGACGACATTTAATGTGGGAGTGATCCGAGGCGGGACGTCGGTGAATTCCATTCCTGAATCCGCCAGCATGCGGGTCGATTTGCGTTCCACGTCCATGGCGGAGATCGACCGGCTTGAAGGCTCACTACGTCGCGCGCTCGAGCGGGCCGTCAAAATGGAAAACGAGGATGCATCGCAAAATGCCATGCGGAAACCGCAGGCAGTGCACAGTGAAGTGGTCGAGATCGGGAACCGGCCGGCGGGCGAACTTGCAACCGATGCACGGGTGTTCAAAGTCATTCGTGCGGTGGATGCGCATCTCGGCAACACGGCTCAGGTGCAGCGTGCTTCCACGGACGCAAATATCCCGCTTTCATTGGGCCGCGAAGCCATCGCCATCGGCGGAGGCGGCGCGGGTGGCGGTGCGCACACGTTGCAAGAATGGTTCGACTGTAACGGAAGAGACCTTGGATTGAAACGCATCCTGCTTACAATGCTCACACTGGCCGGAAGTGGAGAATAATGCGAACTGTATTGATACTCGCCGCAAGCCTGGTCGTGAGCGTGTCCGCACAGAACGCGCCGGACAAGCCCAAGGCTGACATCATCTTCACGCACGGCAACGTTTATACGGGCAGCATGGATCCAACTTCCCTGGCCGCTACCCAGCGGGGGGACTCCGTGGCCATTCGCGGTGATCGCATTCTTGCGGTTGGATCTCGCGAGGAAGTTCTCAAGACCAAGGGGCCGGACACCAAGATCGTCGATCTGGCGGGCCACTTCGTGATGCCCGGATTCAATGACGCGCATGTCCATATGGCTCACGCCGGGCAAGAAAAGTCGAACGTGAATTTGCTCGGTACGAAGACTCTGGACGAATTCCGCAACCGCGTTCTCGCCGGAGTGGCGAAAGCCGCGCCCGGAGAATGGATCGTGGGCGGAGGATGGGACGAAACTCTCTGGCCGGTCAAGGTCATGCCCACGCGCTGGGACCTCGATGAGGTCGCGTCCGGCCACCCCATTTATCTGGATCGCGTGGATGGACACGTTGGAGTCGCCAGCACGCGCGCCCTGCAACTGGCCAGCATTACCGTAGCCAGCAAAGAACCTGCCGGAGGGAAGATCGATCGCGACGAAGCGGGAACGCCGAACGGAATTCTGCGGGAAACGGCGCGGGATGCGGTCCGGACAGTGATTCCCAAACCCAGCCACGACAAACTACGGCAGGCGATTGAACTCGCTCTGGCCGATATGGCCAGCCACGGCGTTACATCCGCGCAGGACAACTCAAGTTGGGAAGATTTCAAGATTTACGAAGAGCTTGAAAAGGAAGGAAAGCTAACCGCGCGCATCTCAGAGTGGTTGCCGTTCAGCGACTCCCTGGAGAGCCTGAACCGCAAGCGCAGTTCTCATCCAGCCAATGACAACATGCTGCATACCGGCATGCTGAAAGGCATGATGGACGGCTCGCTGGGAGCGAAAACTGCTGCGTTGCTGGAGCCGTACAACGACGATCCCAAGAATTCGGGCCTGCCTCAATACGACGCCGCCAAGCTGAATGCGATGGCCTCGGAGCGCGTGCTCGCCGGCTACCAGTTGGGCTTTCATGCGATCGGGGATCAAGCCGCGCAACTCTCCCTGGATGCTTTTGCGGATGCGCAGAAGTTCGCAAAAGAAAACAAGGTGAAGGGCGCCGACGGTGGAAATGACTATCGCCTGCGCATTGAGCATGCCCAGGTCACTTCGCCGCAGCAGATAGTGCGCTTCAAGGAACTGAAAGTAATCGCCTCCATGCAGCCCAGTCACCTGCTGACCGATATGAACTGGGCGGAGTCGCGCCTGGGAACGAAACGGGCGGAACATTCTTATGCCTGGGCGGAATTCCTGAAGCGAGGAGTTGTGCTCGCTTTCGGAACAGACTATCCCGTCGAACCGGTGACGCCCTTCCGTGGACTGTATGTGGCGGTGACCAGGCAGAACGAAAGCGGCAAGAAGACCTACTATCCCGAGCAGAAGATCAGCATCGAGCAAGCGATCGCCGCGTACACAATGGGGTCGGCATTCGCAGAGTTTGCCGAGAAACAAAAAGGCAAGCTGGAGCCTGGAATGCTCGCCGACTTCGTCGTTCTGGATCGCGATATCACGTCCGTGCCTGCAGCCAAGATTCTCGAAACGAAAGTTCTCCGCACGGTAGTGGGCGGCAAGACGGTCTTCGAAGCTGAAAAGACAGGTCAGAAGTAAGAAGTCAGATTGCAGAAGTACAATCCGGAGAGGCGACAGGCTTCCGGAATCTCGGAGTCCAGCTTCGTCAATTTCACTTTTCACTTCTGCATCCCTATATGACTTGGAAGGAACGGGAGCGGGCGTTTTACATCGGGGCTCCGCTGGCGGTCGTTCCGGCCTTGAGTTTCCTTCCTGCTGTCATGTTTCTGCTGGTTGTCCCCAGGATTGCCCATGCGCAACTGATCGCTTTCGTGCTGCTCCCAGTCCTTGGGGTGGCGGGCGGCCTGGGGCTCTGGAAGTTGGCGCTGGGAGCCGTGCAACGGCCGTTTGGGATCCTGAATGCCCTCAGTTTTGCTGCGATTTTTGTCATCCTTGTGATCGCCGGATATACGGGGCTATTCCTGGCGCTGATTACGGTTAAGTTCTAGAAAACAGTTCTCGGTTGCCGGTTCTCAGTTCTCAGTGAAAATCCAATCAACCGGGCATTTTCTGAGAACTGGGAACTGGCAACTGAGAACTGATGTTAACGCGGAGAGGGTTTTGTGCGTCTAACCAACCAATACACTTCTACGGGGCACACTCTGTGCGAAGGTATAATGCGTTAAGGCACGTATTTTCAGGAGGAAAGAAATGGAATCGCGCGAAAGCGCCTTTTGGGTGCGCTTCAAGGCCAAGCGCTGGGCGTACACCCTCACGATTTTGGCGACACTGACTGTCGGCATTCTGGTTGGAACGATTGTTTCGTCTGGGGTAAAAGGCAAAGAGGGGCAGACTGGGTCCGATGCCACTCCTTTGACGATTCCCGCGGCGCAGCAGCATGCCAATGAGTTTTCGAAGATTTCCAAGCAACTCGAGCCGAGCGTCGTGAACATCAACACCGAATCGACGATCAAAAGCCCGAAGCGACGCGGACGCGCTCCGCAGGCCGATCCTGGAGATCAGGGTGGTGGCGGCGACGACAACGGCGGTTTCCAGGATTTCTTTGATAAATTTTTCGGCGGCCAGGGCGGAGCCGATGGTGGCAACGTTCGCCAGCGTTCACTCGGTTCAGGCGTGATTGTGGACCCCAAGGGATACATTGTCACGAACCGCCACGTGGTCGAAAAAGCCGATCGCATCCGCGTGAAGTTGCAGGATGAACCGCCTGCCGCGCCGGGCCATGATGCCAAGTTGATTGGCATGGACCAGGAAACGGATCTGGCTGTGATCAAGATCGAAACCGATCGCCCTCTTCCCGTCGCAAAGCTCGGCAACTCCGACAGCATGGAAGTTGGCGACTGGGTGCTGGCAATCGGTAGTCCCTTTGGATTGCAGGAAACGGTGACTGCGGGAATCGTGTCCGCGAAGGGACGCAACATTGTCCCCAACCGCCAGTTCCAGTCGTTCATTCAGACCGATGCTGCGATCAACCCGGGTAACTCCGGCGGCCCGCTTGTCAACATGAATGGTGAGGTGATCGGCATCAACACCGCGATCCTCACGGAAACCAGTTCCTACGCAGGCGTTGGTTTCGCGATGCCCTCGAATACCGTGGCCCAGGTCTACAACCAGCTGGTTGGACCGGACCACCGCGTTTCGCGTGGTTCGATTGGTATCGAGTTCGCAGCGCAACCGAATCCGGCGATTGCTCGCATCTACGGATCGGGCGTGACCGTATCGAACGTGGTTGCCGGCAGTCCCGCGGAAACCGCTGGCCTCAAGATCGGCGACACGATTACTTCCGTCGACGGCAAAGAATTGAAGTCGGGCGACGAACTGGTGGCAGATATCGCCGCCCGCAAGCCTGGGACAAAGGCGAAGCTCAACTTTGTCCGCAACGGAAAGAAGCAGGACACCACCGTTACGATCGCAGACCGCTCCAAGCTTTTCGCTTCCCGCTTAGGCGATGAAGAGGAAGGGCAAGGCGCGGAAGAACCGAAGCCCAGCAAGACGGGAATTACGGTTCGCGCGATCACTCCGGAAATTGCGGATCGCCTGAACATTCCCGCCAACAAAGGCGTGGTCGTCCAGGACGTGAAGCAAGGGTCATTCGCCGAGGATGTCGGTTTGAACCGGGGCGATGTGATCCTCGAAGTGAACAAACAGCCTGTCAACAGTGCTGACGATTTCACGAATATCGAGTCGTCGATGAAGAGTGGACAGGATATGGTGTTCCTGGTTCGGCCGCGTGGTTCGCGGGCACAGGATGGAACGATCTTCCTGGCCGGAACACTTCCGTAACATTACGGCACACCGGCGAGACTGGCGCTGCACCCCCGGTTCGGGGCTATCATGCAGCTAGTTTCGCCGGTTGTCTTTTGGGCGGAATCGAGTAGTTGAAATTCAGATGCCGACTTCTTCTTCAATCCGGAATGGGCTGATCACGCTTCTGTGCGGAGCCGTGGTTGCGTCCGCGCCATTGTCGTCGGCTACTACAACGAAGAAGAAATCGACCAAGACAGCCAGTCACTCTTCGACGAGCGCGAGCCATTCTACGGCGAAGTCATCCAGCCACAGGAAGCATTCGCGGACAAAAGCGAAAGGCAAGAGCGCAAGAACGCGGGGCCAGAAGGCGATTGAGTCGGAACGAGCGCAGAAGATTCAGGAAGCTCTGGTTCGCGAGCACTACATGGAAGGCGAGCCCTCCGGCAAATGGGACGATGCGACCCAAGCCGCGCTGCGGCGTTACCAGGCCGACCAGGGATGGCAATCGAAGTCCGTGCCAGACTCCCGCGCTCTCATTAAACTCGGCCTCGGTCCGAGTCATGATCACCTGCTGAATCCGGAAACCGCGATGACTACCAGTCCGGTTGCCGATGCCAAAGCGCCGGCCAAGCACGCACCTGCCGATGCCACCGCACCCTCTAGCGACACCTCACCCCGTCCGCAGCATTGAGAATCGCAGGTCCGCGAGAACTTCTTCCTGATTGTTAACCAACTTGTATTTTGACTAGTCCAAGACCGGCCGTGGAGAGTAAGGGATGGGTTTTCCCGCAATGACTGCTGCGGGATTGCTCTCCACAAGGGCCGCCGCGTACTCGACTCCAACCAGTTCAGCCGCCAGATCGCGAGCTTCGGAAAGGATAGGAACCCGGCGCCTGGTGTCGTGTGCATCGGTGGCGAGGAAATGAACGGCCGAGCGATCCAGCAGCCAGCGTGCGATGATCTCCGGACGTTCGCCCCATGATCCGGTCAGCGCTGAGGCGGTGACTTGGACCAGGCAGCCTTGCTCCGCCCACTCCAGGACGCGCTGCGGCGTCTGCTGCAGAATCGGGTTGCGTTCGGGATGGGTGAGGATCGGCCGCAGCCCACGATCGCCCAATCGGACAAAGCAATCCGCAATTTGCGCCGGAATACTGAAGTTGCTGAGTTCGATCAACAGGTAATTCGTATCGCCAATCGTGTAGTTGTGCGGCTGCTCCAGCGCGCGCTCCAGATTGTCGAAGGAAAGATGGAAGTCGCAACCCAGGCTCAGCTTTAACGTCGGCCCTATTTTGGCCTGGAGCTGTCCCAGAATCGCCTGCAGATAGCTGCGGTCGTACGCGTAGCGATCGTTCGCGTGGGGCGTCGCCACCATGTGGGTAATGCCATCTGCCGCCGCCATGCGGCACATTTCCATGGCGGCGTCCCAGGACTTGGGACCGTCGTCAACCTCGGGCAGGATGTGAGAGTGGATGTCGAACACGATTGCTCTCTCAATTCTAGAACAGAAATGCACGATCGAGTTGGCCGGCGGCGCCGGCATCGAGTCACGGTCTGCAACAGGTGATCAAGACGCGAAGCGCACCGCTCGAAGCGCTTCCGATGTGTTGGGAATCGCACATCTCCCTGTTATTGCAACTAGTTACTGATAAGACACCTTCCGCGATTCGCCGCTTGGCACCATCCACTCGTTCTGTGAAAGTAAACATTAGGGATCTCTCACTTTCATGGATATACAGCCGTTGGCGATTCCAGCAACTCAGTTGAGCGTGTACCGCCGCTCAAACGCGGTCGTGTCCCGGAAAATATCGGGTGAAACTCTGGTCGTTCCGATCCGAGGCAAGGTCGGGGATCTGGCCTCAATTTACAGCTTCAACGAATCAGGATCCGTGTTGTGGGCAGCGCTGGAAAAGCCCCGTTCGCTTGAGGAACTGGCTTCCGTTCTCTGTCAATCGTTCGATGTGGAACAGGGTGACGCCTGGCGGGATGCGGATGAGTTTGTGCAGGAAATGCAGGCAGCAGGATTGCTATCGGCCGTGGAGAGCTGACTCCCTATTTGGGAGAGGGATCGTAACCGTCGTTGGTCGTTAGTCGCTAAGTGATTGCGATCTGCAGCTAGCGACTATCGACCGCCGACATTTTCAGGGGGAGTGGAATGGGGCCATCAGTTGGGCTGGGCAGAGGGCAGCGATGAATACCCAGTCTTACGGAGCGTTCAGCCAGTCGCTTCATCAACGTTATTTCGGGGAGCGTGCGCCTCTCGAAGTATCGATTGAAGTGACGCGTCGCTGTCCCCTGGAATGCCAGCATTGCTACAACAATCTGCCGATGGGTGATCTGGCTGCTCGCAATCGTGAACTCACCAAAGAAGAGCATTTTCAACTGATCGATCAACTGGTGGATGTCGGTGCCTTCTGGCTGCTGTATTCGGGTGGAGAAATATTTGCGCGCAATGACTTCCTCGAGATCTATACCTACGCGAAGCAAAAAGGATTCCTGATCACGCTCTTTACGAATGGAATCCTGATCAATGAACGGATCGCCGACTATCTATTGGAATATCCGCCGTTCGCGATTGAGATCACTCTCTACGGACGCACCAAGAAGACGTACGAAGCGCTCACACAGATTCCAGGATCCTACGAGCGTTGCCTGCGCGGGATCGAGTTGCTGCGCGAGCGGGGATTGCCGTTGAAACTCAAAACCGTCCCCACCACGATCAACAAGCACGAAGTCTTCGCGATGAAGCGCTTTGCCGAAGATGATCTGGGGTTGGAGTTCAAGTTTGATGCGCAGATCAATCCGCGGATTGATTGCTCGCAGAGTCCGCTGGCAGTGCGGCTTTCGCCGGAAGAAGTGGTTGCGCTCGACATGCACTCGCCGAAAGCGGCTGAGGAATACCGGACGCTGGTGGAAAAAGATCTGGCGCGTCCGCCGGCGCTGGCTGAGATCGACACCGTGTATTTCTGCGGCGGCGGGATGAAGTCGTTTGCCATCGATCCCTACGGGCGCATGAGCATCTGCGTAATTTCCCAGCAGGACACCTACGACATCCGTCAGGGAAGCGTGCGCGAAGGCTGGGAGAAATTCCTGCTGGCCGTGCGTACGCAGAAACGGGCGCGTCCCACCAAGTGCGTGCAGTGCAAGATTCAGTCATTGTGCGGAATGTGTCCCGCGAATGGCGAACTTGAGAATGGCGACAAGGAGAGTCCGGTCGCGTTTCTTTGCGAAGCGGCTCATCTGCGCGCCGCCAGTCTTGGCCTGGAAACTCCGTCCCACGGCGATTGCGAATTTTGCACCGGAGCAGGAGAAGTGCGAGTCCGCGAAGCGGCGGCGCGAATCCGGTCGGCAGAAACGAACGTCGAGGATTGGATGGAATCGGTACCGGTTTTCCCGGTTCTCAACCAGGCTGCTCCCCGAACCGCCTGCAGTGGCTGCGGGACGGGACATTGAGGGCACGGATCGAATGATGGAACTGAATCAAGAGCCCGGAATACCGAAGAAGCCCTACGAACCACCTCGGGTGCTGGCGATCAACCTTCGCCCCGAAGAGGCGGTGCTGGGCAATTGCAAGATCGGTAGTTCGGCCGGGCCGGTGGCCGCGAGTTGCTCCACCTTGCATTGCAGCACGATTGGATCTTGAACATGAGTCTTGCAGTCAACCATGGATGGATCGCAGACGGACTGGCCCCGAGTCTCCTGGCTCAGTATCGCAGCCGTTTCGCGGTGGCTGGGATCACGGTGAGCGTGCGCGGAGACACTCCGCAGTCGGTTGATCTAGGTCCGCAACTCCTGCCGTTTGCTTCCGAAAGTGAGCTTTCCGATATCGACTTACAGGTGGAGTGGAGCTCCACGATCGAGCCCGCTAGTGGGCGCGAACTGTTTCACTCCGGCTGCTTGTGGAGCGTCTACGAATTCGGCGATGGCTTTCTGTTCGACTTCATCACGGAACGTCTTGGCCCCAGACCGTACAAACGATTGCTGGTCGACAGGAATTTTCAAACTGCGCGCGTCATTCTCAATCAGGAATGCCTGACTTCGGAAGATGCCAGCCGTGCTTTGGAATACCCGCTGGACGAACTGTTGGTCACGCATCATTTGAGCCTGGGCCGTGGCGTCGAACTGCACGGCTGTGGCCTGGTTCGGGGGAACGGGGAATCGTTTCTCTTTGTCGGCCACTCGGGCGCCGGCAAGAGCACAACAGCTTGCTTGTGGACGCAGCACGGTCCCACCGAAGTCCTGAGTGACGACCGCATCATCGTGCGGCGCGGCCCGACCGGAAATTTCATGATGCACGGCACCCCGTGGCATGGCGAGGCGGAATTTGCGTCTCCGAGTCGGGCTCCGTTGCGGCGAATCTTTCTTTTGGAGCATGGCCGCGAAAATCGAATCGAGCGGCTTTCGGCCAGCACTGCGGTTGGCGAATTGCTGGCGCGCAGCTTCACTCCCTTCTATCAATCGCGATTCGTGGATCCGGTGCTGGCGTTGCTCGAGGAATTGGTCGATACGCTGCCCTGCTACCGCTTCCAATTCGTTCCTCAACCGAGCGCAGTGGAGACAATCTGTGAGTTCCACGACTGAGCAACGAGGCGATTCCGTATTGTTCGAGCAATTGAGCCGGGGACTGCTGTCCAGCGGCCATCATGTCCGTTTTCAGGCTCGAGGACGGAGTATGCTGCCTCTGATTCAGGATGGCGAAAATTTGCGTGTGGAAAGCGTACCGCCCAAGCGCCTTCGCGTCGGGGACATTGTGGTTGCAAAAACTCCACGCGGACTGCGCGCCCATCGCCTCATTTTCAAGGACCTCACCCGCGATTGCTTCCTCACGCGCGGTGATGCCGGCCAGGAAAGTGATCCGCCAATTTCTGCGCAACACATTATTGGACGCGTTGTGCTCAGTACCCGGTCTCGCCTGCGAGCGCATCTTCACTTCTTAACCCAACGACTGATCAGGGAAGGGAGGCGCTGGCGCCGATCGCTGACACTGTTCGCGAGCGCCCTCGTACTCGTCGCCAGTTGCACCCTGCTGCAAGCGCAAGTCGTCTTCGATTCCGTTACCACGGGAGCAGCCCGGCCGAACACCGCGGGCAACACGAACATTACATTCGCTCATAACACCGCCAACGTGGCCAACCGGCTGCTGGTGGTGGGCGTGTCGATGAATATCTCCGGCAACACCGGCGCGACCGTGACCGGCGTGACCTACAACGCCGTGGCGCTCACCAAGCTGGGTATTCACAACGATGCCGGCAACACGCGCAGGGTCGAAATCTGGTATCTGGTCGCACCCGCAGTTGGCAACCTGAATGTCATCGTCTCGGTGAACCTCCCGATTGCGGCACGCGTTGGTGTGACGGCGGGGGCCATGACATTTACTGGAGTGGATCAGACGCTCCCGCTCAGTGCGATGGTTTCGAACGACGGCGCGGCTGGAAATTTTTCTCAGCTTGATATTCCGAGCGGCACTAACCAGATCGTATTTGACACACTCGCGGCTGCGGCCACGTCCGCCATCACCAAGGGTCCTTCGCAAACGCAACAGTGGAATCTGAACTCCACCAACAACGGCGCGTCCGACGTGCAAGGCTTTGGCAGCACCAACGTTGGGGCCGCCAGCGTTCCGATGTCTGAGACATTCAGTGCGGCGACGAACTGGTCGGTGGCGGGCGCTTCCGTGCAGCCTCTGCAGGCGGATGTTGGCGTCACGCTGGTTCAGAACGGCGCCGCCATGCTGGGCAACAATCTCACGTACACCATTACGGTTACCAACAACGGTCCAACAACGGCGACTGGTGTCACGCTCACGGACACACTCGCCGCCGGACTTGTACTAGTTTCCGCAACGCCCAGCCAGGGCAGTTGCTCGGGCACCGGTCCGATCAACTGCCCTCTCGGCTCGCTGGCCGGAGGCGCCAGTGCGACCGTGACCGTGGTGGCCAGTGCGGCGGCGATCGGTTTCTATGCCAATACCGCGTCGGTGACAGCGACGCAGCCCGATCTGAATACAGGGAACAATTCCTATACCGCCGTGGGAGTCGTGCAGAGCAACACTTGCGCCAGTCCCGCCAATTTGGGGAATGGCGGAACCCTGGGCGGAGTGGTGAACACCTACTATCCGGCGACGGCCAGTGTGACCGCGGGCACCGCCAATACGACGATTCCTGTGGGCACCGCGCGGGGCGCGGTGGCCACGATCGCAGCCGGAGACTTGCTGCTCGTAATGCAGATGCAAGACGCCAGCATCAACAGCACCAACACTGCCAGCTACGGCAACGGTGCAACCGGCGCAGGATTTACAACCATCAACAATGCGGGGAACTACGAGTTCGTCAAAGCAACCGGGCCGATCGCCGGTAGCGCGATTCCGATTGCCGGCAGCGGCGTCAACAGCGGATTGATCTACAGCTACACGATTGCTGCGGCCACCGGCACGAAGGGAAAGAGCACATTCCAGGTGATCCGCGTGCCGCAGTACGCCACGGCGTCACTCAGCAGCACCTTGACGGCTTCCGCGTGGGACGGGACAAGCGGCGGCGTGCTGGTACTTGACATCGCCGGAGCGCTCACTCTGAACAGCGCGACCGTCAGTGTGGATGGCTTGGGGTTCCGTGGCGCTGGCGCCCTGCAGCTAAACGGTGGCGTCGGCGGCGCGAACACTGACTATGTGCACACTTCCCCGGCAACCTATACGGGCACGGTTACTGCGGGTGTGGACGGTGGCAAAGGTGAAGGCGCTGCTGGGACTCCGCTCTGGGTGCAGTCGGCAGGTTCTTTCCTGAGTACTGGAACGGACGGTTATCCGAACGGTGGTATGGCGCGCGGCGCGCCGGCCAATGCGGGCGGCGGTGGGACTGACGGCGATCAGGTCGTCAATCAGCAAAATGCGGGCGGTGGTGGCGCCGGCAATGGCGGAATTGGCGGGTCCGGCGGCGACAGTTGGCAAAGCACCCTCGGCATCGGCGGCCTGGGCGGCGCTACATTCCCATCAACATTGAGCCGGATCAGCCTGGGCGGAGGTGGTGGCGGTGGCTCGCGCAATAACTCCGATGGCGACAATCAGGCAAGCAGCGGAGCCGCGGGCGGCGGCCTCATTCTCATTCGTGCGGGCAGCCTCACCGGAACGGCCACGCTCACTGCAAACGGAGCCACTGCTTATGCCGGCACTCTCAATGATGCGGGCGGTGGTGGCGGCGCGGGCGGAACGGTGGTTGTCCTGTCTGCCGGGGGCGGCGAGGGTGGCCTTACCGTGCAGGCTCGCGGAGGAGTCGGTGGAAATTCCTGGACCGCGCAGGCGTTCGCACTCAATCAGCGTCACGGACCTGGTGGCGGCGGCGGTGGCGGTGTAGTCTACCTGACCGGTGCTGGGTCGATCAGCGTAACCGGCGGACTCAATGGAATTACTTTGAATCCGGGCGTGGCTTACGGCGCGACCGCTGGCAGTAGCGGCATCGCCGTAACGAACGCACAAATTGCGCAGGGATCGGGCACGCAATCGGGCGCGGGCTGCATCCCGGATATGGCCATCAGCAAGAGCCATGCGGGCAGCTTCGTTCGTGGCAGCGCGGTGACTTACTCGGTAGTGGTCAGCAACGTCGGCACCTTCGGCGCGAGCACCGGCCTGGTAACGGTGAACGATACGTTGCCTCTGGGCGTCGTTCCCAGTTCAGCCAGCGGCGCAGGATGGAGTTGCGCGGTTGCTCAGCAGACCGTTAGCTGCATCCGGGCGGACGCACTCGCCGCCGCCGCGGTCTATCCGACGATCACCATCAATGGAACAGTCAGCCAGTCGGCTCCGAACACTGTGGTCAACAGCGCGACGGTTTCCGGTGGTGGCGAACTCAATCTCCTGAACGACACGGCGACCGATGTTGCCGCTTCCGTCACGTCAGTCTCCGATCTGGTGGTCGCGAATTCTGGATCACCGAATCCGGTGATAGCGGGCAACAACATTACCTATACGCAAACGGTCACCAACAGCGGGCCGAGCGACGCAACCGGCGTTACGTTTGTTGAAACGATCCCCGCGAACACGCTGTTGCAGACCATCACAGCTCCGGCGGGTTGGGTCTGCAGCAATCCTGGGCAAACCGGAACGATTGTTTGCACGAACGCGGATCTGGCGCCTGGCACGCCCGCGGTCTTTACGATTGTCGTGAAAGTGAATGTCGGAACACCGAACGGAACGGTGATCACGGACACCGTAAGCGCAAGTTCAGGCGTTTCCGATCCGACAGCGACCAACAATTCTGCGACCGTCACCACGATCGTTGGCACGACGGCGCAAGCCGATCTTTCTATCACCAATGCGGCATCGCCCAATCCAGTAACTGTCGGCAACAACATCACCTATACGCAGGTGGTGACCAATACCGGATCGGCGGCGGCCACCACGGCGACGTACTTCGATACGGTGCCTGCCAATACGACGTTTCAAGCCTACACATTCCCGGTTGGATGGAGTTGCTCCACGCCGATTGTGGGCGGCACGGGCAATGTCACCTGCACCAATCCAAGTGTTGCGGCGGGCAGCACCGGCAATTTCCAACTGCAGGTGAAAGTGAATGTCGGCGTGGCGGGAGGAACCGTCATCACTGACACCGCTACGGTGGGTGCTGCGAACGATCCCAACGCGGGGAATAACAGCGCGACCGTCACCGACGTGGTCGCAACGGCGACGCAGGCCGACGTGACGTTGAGCACCACGACGACGCCATCGGGATCGGTGCTGTCCGGGGACAATCTCACTTACAACCAGGTGATCACTAACAACGGCCCGGCTACGGCCACGTCGTTGAGTTTCACCGAGGCCACGCCCGCCAACACCACGTTCCAGTCGGTAATACCGCCTGCTGGATGGACGTGCGTTACACCTGCGGTCGGGGCAACGGGCACGGTGACTTGCACGGCGGTCAGCCTGGCGGCGGGATCGGTTGCGAACATCAGCATGACGGTCAACGTGAACGCGGCGACAGCGAACAATACGACGCTCACGGCGACTTCCTCTGTCACATCGGCGACCAGCGATCCAAACGCCGCAAACAACACGACGACCGTAAACACCACTGCTCTAGCTGCAGTGAATTTGACGGTGACGAACTCCGGTGCGCCT
Organism: Acidobacteriota bacterium; assembly: GCA_016196065.1. NCBI lineage: Bacteria > Pseudomonadati > Acidobacteriota > Acidobacteriota bacterium. Next base: position 308,495 of record JACPYL010000010.1, read on the forward strand.
TCTCCCATCACGGCCGGTGCCAACATCACCTACACTCAAACAGTCGCCAATAAGGGACCGGGCAACGCTTCAACCGTAAGCTTCTCCCAGACCGTCCCAGCAAATTCTACGTTCGTTTCAGGCACGACTCCGCCAGGGTGGACTTGTACATTCCCCGCCGTGGGCGGCACGGGCAATATCAATTGCACGATTCCGACACTCGCTCCGGCTACGACAACGAACTTCCAGGTAGTCGTGAAAGTGAATGCGGGTACCCCGGCCGGCACGATTATCGCGGATACCGCTACCGTGACCACGACCACCCGGGACACTGTGCCCGGAGACAATTCCGTAACGGTCAACATCGCGGTCGGAACCGCCGGCCAAGCCGATCTCCGAGTGACGAACGCAGGCACGCCCGATCCGGTGACGGCTGGCAACAACATTACTTACACGCAAGTCGCGACCAACGGTGGTCCCGGCACTGCGACCGCTGCGACATTCACCGGGTCGACTCCTGCCAACACAACATTCGTTTCGTTACCGACTCCTGCTGGATGGTCGTGTACTACTCCTGCTGTGGGCGGAACTGGCGCGATCACGTGCAACATTGGTTCGCTGGCCAACGCGGCCACCGCCACATTCGTACTCACGGTGAAAGTGAACAGCAACACTCCCGTGGGGACCCTGATTACCGACACCGCCGCGATCAACTCGATCATCACGCCGGATCCAAATCCAGGCAACAACAGTGCCAGTTCCACCGTTGCAGTGGGGACCAGTGCGGATCTGTCGATCACGAATTCCGACACCCCTGATCCGGTGATTGCCGGCAACAACATTACGTACACGCAAGTGCTCACCAATCCCGGCCCAAGCAACGCTGCGAATGTGACATTCAGCGAAACGATTCCAGCGAACACGAATTTCCAGACATTTACTCCGCCTGTCGGTTGGGCCTGCAACACCATCCCGGTTGGCGGGACGGGAACGCTCACTTGCACGATTGCCAGCCTCGCGCCGGGGACCACCAACTTCCCGGCTGCGGTTCAGGTCAATGCAGGTACGGCCGCGGGAACGACGATCACCGATACGGTCTCAGTCAGTTCCTCCACGGACACCAATACGGCGAACAACACGGCCACCACGACCACGACGGTAGCGACTGCTGGGCAAGCCGATCTCGCAGTGACGAACACGCCCAGCGCCAGCAGCGTCCCGGCAGGCTCGAACATTACGTACACGCAGACGGTTACGAACAATGGGCCCGCGGCCTCCAACACTCTGACCTTCACGGAGACGATCCCCGCTAACACAACGTTCCAGTCCATAGCGGCGGGTGCATGGGCTTGCTCGACTCCAGCGGTCGGCGGCACGGGCACGGTCTCCTGCACGCTCGCTACGTTGGCTGCGGCTGCGAGTTCGCCCATCTCGCTGGTCGTGCAGGTGAACGCGAGCACGCCCTCGGGCACAGTTATTTCGGACACAGCATCGGTGAGCGCGGCGACAAGCGATCCGAATGGGAGCAACAACAGCGCGACTGCGACCGTCACAGTCGGCACTGGAACCAGCGCCGACGTCTCGATCACGAAGTCGGCATCCCCCAGTCCGGTGAATCAGGGCAATCTGCTGACCTACACGCTGATCGTTACCAACAACGGACCTGCCAGCGCGACCAACGTGACCGCCGTTGACGTGTTGCCGTCATCGCTGAAATTCATTTCGGCGACCACCAATGTCGGGAGTTGTTCGCAGGCAGCCAACACCGTCACCTGCCAGCTCTTGACGATGGCGAACGCGGCGACCGCCACCATCAGTATCGTGGTTACGCCTCTGAGTTCGACGGTCGTAACCAACTCGGCGATGGTGACTGCCGATCAGACCGATGGTACTGCCGGAAACAATGTCGCTAGTGCGACCACGCTGGTCACGGCTCCCACAGGTATTCATCTGCAATCGTTGACCGCCGAGGCAACTTCCCAGGGCGTCGTAATGCGCTGGAAGACGGCGGGAGAACTGAACAATCTCGGCTTCAATGTGTATCGCGAGCAGGATGGCGAACGCGTGCGCCTGAATCCCACGCTGGTGGCGGGATCGGCTTTGATGATGCGCGGCTATCTGGAAAAACATGCCGGTAAGAGCTACGTGTGGATCGATCCATCGGCCAGTCCGGGCAGTTCTTACTGGCTGGAAGATGTGGATCTCAATGGGGAGCGCACGTTCCACGGCCCGGTGACCGCGAGCCTGACAGGATTTTCGGCGCGCGCTGTTGCCTCGCCGACCATGAGTGAATTTGCATCGCGTACGGCGACCGCTGCTCCTGCGAGTCGAGTGGTCGAGAATGCGCAGAGACTGGGTGCGCCTGCACCCGGGCAGTCGGACCTGCAATTCGATCTGGCCGCGCATTTCGCGGTCAAGATCATGGTTGACCACGAAGGCTGGTACCGAGTTACGCAGCCCGAACTGGTCGCGGCAGGATGGAGTGGCAACGCTGATGCGAGCAAGCTGCGATTGTTCGCCGAGGCAGTGGAGCAGCCGATTCTGGTTACCGGCGCGGATAACGGACAATTTGGTTCGATGGCGGCGATCGAGTTCTACGCCACCGGCATGGACACGCCCTTCACGGGCACACGCGCCTACTGGCTGATTGCCGGAGACCAGGCTGGGTTGCGTGTCGGCAGCTTCAACGAATTGCCAAGTGGATCAAACTATCCGCAGCAGATTACGCAAACCGTGGAACTCCGCCAGCGCTCCACCTATTTCGCGGCGCTCATCAATTCTGCCGACAACAACTTCTTCGGCGCGCTGGTTTCGTCCACACCGATTGATCAGGCGATTGCGACTCCGCATGTGTCGGCGAGCGGTAATTCGTCTCCGCGCTTCGAGCTGGTACTCCAGGGCGTTGGAGACGGCGTACCACACAACGTGAAGGTCGCACTGAATGGTCTCGACCTCGGACGCATAGCGTTCTCCGGACAGACGCAGGGCAAACTAGTCGTGAACCTGGCGCCAGGTTTGCTGCTGGATTCAAATACGGTGACGCTCACCGCGCAGGACGGCGACAGCGATATCAGCCTGGTAGACCACATCACCATTACCTATCCACGCAGCGTCGCTGCGGACGACGATCATCTCAGGCTTACGACGCGAGCCGGTACGCCGTTGCAGATTGCGAATTTCCAGGAAACGACGGTCCGCGTCTTCGACATCACGGCGGCCACAAAGCCCGTGGAATTGGCGACACGCATGGTGTCGGGTGGTGACGGTTCTTACGCGGTGCAGGTACAAGTGCCCTTCTCGCCTTCTGGCAAACATACGCTTCTTGCGCTCGGAGCGAGCCAGATCGCCAAGGCGGCGCAGTTGGTGGCGAACCAGCCATCGCAGTGGCACAGCCCGCAAGCGGGAGCCCAGGTCGTTGTGATAGCGCATCCATCGCTTGCGGATGGGATTGCTCCGCTCGCCGATCTACGCCGTCAACAGGGCCGCACAGTCTCGGTCGTTCTTACAGACGACATCTATGACGAATTCAGCTTTGGCGAACGCAATCCGCAGGCGATCCGCGACTTCCTGCAAACCGCGACGAAAAACTGGACCACCAAGCCGAAGTATCTGCTCCTGACCGGAGATGCATCCATCGATCCGCGCAACTTCCTGGGTTTTGGAGATTTCGATTTCGTTCCAACACGCATCATTCCGACCGCAGGGTTGATGACTGCTTCGGACGACTGGTACTCCGACTTCAATAACACTGGGTTGCCGTCGCTTGCTACGGGTCGATTGCCGGTTCGCACCGCCGGAGACCTGAGCACCGTCGTGTCCAAGATCATCAACTACGAAACTGGAAATGACTCCGGTTCGTGGACCGGCCAGGCGCTCCTCGTCGCCGACCGCAACGACACCGCTGATTTCACCGCCGACACGCAGAAGATTGCCGCGCTGTTGCCGCCTTCGATCCAGGCGACCCAGATCATTACCAGCAATCTCGATCCTGACACGGCGCGCGCTGAGGTGCAGAACGCGCTCAACGCTGGACAACTGCTGGTGAATTACCTTGGCCACGGCTCGGTTCAAGTCTGGTCCGGAGACACGCTGCTGGATGATACGTCGGCCGCCGCGCTCACGAACGGTTCCCGGTTGCCGGTATTCCTGACCTTTGACTGTCTGAACGGATTCTTCCAGGATGTCTACACGCAAAGCTTGTCGGAGGCTCTACTCCTCAATAGTCAGGGCGGCGCGGTAGCCGTCATATCGTCCTCGGCGTTGACGGATGCGCAGCCCCAGGCTCTACTCGATCGCAAGCTGGTGCAGGCCCTGATGCAGAACATTGCTCCGACACTCGGCGATGCATTCGTGCAAGCGAAGTCCGGTATCAAAGCCAAGGACGTCCGCAAGACTTACCTTTTGTTTGGCGATCCGCTCCTGAAATTGAAAACGCCCGCGCCGCGGAACTAAGTCGAAAATTCAGTAAGTGCCGGCCCACTGCTCCGTAACGGCTCAACGTAGTAATCGGACTAAATTCGTGCACTAACAGTGCAAAACCTCTCATACTGTTTTCGCTTCTCGAAACGAGCTATACTCGCGCGCTCGAAAGTCAATGAGGAGTAATGAGATGAACATCCGAAATCTGGCCCTGACAGCGGTGTTTGCGCTGTGTTCGCTGGCTGCACTCGCGGTAAACCACGATCCAAAAATCATCATTCACGGCACCGGTTCGGGCGGAGCGCCCACCCAGTGTCCTCCCGCTGGGTGCTTACCGGTAGGAACGCATTTCACCTTTAGTGTGAATCACAATGGCGGCACGCCATTACAGTTCAACAACGCATCTGGACAAGACTGGACCGCGCTAACCCTCACCGAAACGGGTGTGGCCGCCGAGGACGTGACTTGTAAGCAGACCGTATTCCTTATTTGCACCGTGACCGCGCTCGACAATGGTGCGACGCAGATTGTCTTGTCCGGAGTGAGGGGGCTGAATCTCCGCAACGGAATTCCTGCCGGTTCGAATTTTTCCATTGGATTCGGTTGCGTGCAACGCATTTGCTGGCCGCGCGGCCTGCATTTCGACGCGCAAGCCAGCACGGCTTTTGCGACCATTGACTATCCCGGAGCCACAGCCACGTTCGTGTACGGGATCAACAACGCCGGCGATATGGTGGGTGCTTACATCGATGACGGCGAAGGTACACACGGATTCCTTCTGAGCCACGGTCTATTTACGACCATCGATTTTCCGGATAGTTCGCTGAGTGTAGCCTCCGGAATCAACAATCACGGGGATATCGCCGGCCAATACAACGACTGGGAGGGCCACGGCCACGGTTTCGTGCTTAGTGGAGGCGAGTTCACGACGGTAGATATCGGGCCGGGCTACCAGACGTTCCCCACCGCGATTGACGACTTCGGAGACTTAGTAGGCTTCTGCACCGACTCCGAATTCAATTTTCACGGTTGCATCGCATTTGATGGCCCGTTGACGCTGTTCGATTATCCCGGGGCGTCAGCTTCGTTGGCGTTGGGAGTCAGTTTCAACGGGCTCAGCATTGTCGGCGGATACGGTACCGATGGCGGATCCACCTTCGACCACGGCTACCTGTATCAGGATGGGGAGTTCAGTCAAATCGATTTCCCTGGCAATCCGACGGTTGCGTTTGGCGTGAATGTGCCGGGTGAAATTGTCGGCAACTATTGGATCCCGCCGTCCAACACACCGAATGGTTTCTCGCTGATTTCCGGCACCTACACGACGACGAATATTCCCGGAGCGCTGCAGACCAATCCCATCAACCTGAATGACTCGGGCCAAGTTGTGGGCTGGTACGTGGACTCGAGCAACCGGACACACGGCTACACGACAAGCAACTGACGATTGACGGCTCGGGAGCCTGCCGCAAGCAACGCATCGCATGTGGTGCGCGGCTTGCGTGCGGCTCCCAGCATTTTCTCGTCGTCAGTGTTGATGGCTGGTGCCCGAGCATGTAGACTTTGGGGCGCCATGATCACACATCGAATCGCTGTCGTGTCTCTTGCCATTCTGCTGGCGGGTTGTAGCCGCTCGAAAACCGTATCCACACCCAACGGAAACGTAAAAGTCGAAGAAAACGGGAACCAGTCGACCGTTACCGTCACCGGGGACAACGGCGCAAAAATGACCATTGCCTCGGAAGGCACCAAGCTTCCGGACGACTATCCCAAAGATGTTCCAGTGGTCAGCGGCGCCAAGATCGTCATGGCCACTTCTGCAACGGACGGTTCCAGCCTGATTATCGAATCTCCCGATAGCTTCGACAAAACTGTTGCCTTCTACAAAAAAGCGCTTGCCGACGGCGGATGGAAGAGCGATGCCACGGTCGCAGCGGAAAAAATGACCATGTATTCCGCCACCAAGGACACGCGCCACTTGGTCATCCAGGTCAGCGAGTCGGAAGGCAAATGCTCCGTCACGCAGAGTGTCGGGAAGAAATAGCAGGGAAGCGGCGCTCGTTACTTCTCGATTGCCGACGTCCAGTTGAGTAGGACGGAGAGCGGGGCGGCGTTGGATTCGTCGATCTGGGTCGCGATCAGGAATCTCTGTCCGTCGGCGCTCACGGCGTAGGAATACGTGTCCTGCGAGGAGATTGGTTGCCGCCTGTGCGTTTGAAATAACGCTACGGGAGAGCCCGATTCGAAGCTTGCGCCCATCGAGACGGGCGCTGCCATCATCTTGGAGTCCTGCGACAAGAAGAACAATTCCTTCCCGTCTTTTCGCCATCTTGGTTCGGAACCGCCGCCGCTCGAGACCTGCCATTTCCCGTTCCCGCCCGGGAAGGGAGTGACGTAAATTTCCAGGCTACCTGACTCGTTCGACGCGTAGGCCACCCATCGGCCATCGGGAGAGAACTGTGCGCCTTTTACAACCCATCCCTGGACGAGCGGCTTCTGCGTGCGCTCCGGCATCGTCAGATACCACAATTCATTACTCCGCCGGGTGAGGATGGACTTGCCGTCAGGCGACCAGTCCAGCGAATTGAATGCACTCTCCCCCGCTTGCGCAATCTCCTCCTCGGCGCCGGAGCCGTCCGCATTCTTTCGATACAGGCGGAAGTTGAGGCTGCGGTTGGAACTGAATGCCAGCTGCTTGTTGTCGGGATTCCAGACCGGAGTTGTATCCAACGCGGGATCGAAAGTGAGTCGGGTCGTGGCATCGCGAGCCGGATCCTGCACCCAGACGTCGATGTTGCGGCCATCCTGATCGGTCTGGTCGGTGGCGATCTTGCGCCCGTCGGGTGAGAGCTGAACGTTGTTGTACCAGGAGGGCTTGCCGGCAGTTCCCGCAGGCTTTCCGCTGCGGTCAAACCATGTCAACTGCGAGAGGTAGACGCCTCTTCCGGTCTGTGCGATCAGTGTCTCGGGGCCGGCAACACTGAAAGCGGCGCGGTAGACCTGGGGAAAATACAAAACCTCGTCGCTGATCGTATGCGGCTCACCGGTCAGCACGAATTTCCCCAAATCAAACGACTGTGCCACCAGAGTCTTGTCACGCATGTACAAGAGGTAGCCGGGATCGGAATAGAACGCGTTGGCACTGGCGCTTACGATGAAACGTTTTTCGCTGGTATCGAGCGATCCGACAAAAATTGCGTTGATACCCGGCCTGCCACTGAAATTCGCGGCCAGGTAAAGGAAATGTTTTCCGTCCGGCAGGAACACGGGCCAGCGATGGCCAACCTCGGAACGAGCGGTGTCGACCTTTGACACTTGCGTTGTACTGCCTCCCGCCGACGGCACCCGAAGCAAAGGCCCCAAAGCGTCGGGCGAGAAGATGATGGTACCCTCGCGATTCCAGGCACCGCCGCGGCCGTTCGGGGCGTCGCACAATACCTGGACCTGTCCTCCAGAGACATCGATCTTCCTGAGCTTTCCGGCCGCGAAGAATCCAAGCGATCTCCCGTCCGGCGACCAGAAGGGATAGCTCGCTCCGTGTGTGCCTTCCAGGGGAATCGTCTTGCGGCTGCCCACTTCATAGGTCCACAACATGTAATCGCTCGCCGTGGAGGAGTACCCAACCATGGCCAGCATGCGACCGTCGGCCGACAAGGCGACGTCGTTCGGGGCAAATGGAACGGCCGCGTGAAAATACATCGCGGGCAATTGCCGATGTGCCGTCTTCCACCAGAGAGCACTTCCGATGATCAGCAGCAAGAGACATGCCGCGGCCATCACCCAACCGGCGCGATTCCATGTTCCCCGGGCAACAGAACTGTTGTCACCCGTTGCCTGTGGACCTTCGCCGATCCATTTCAACTGTTCGGCGAGATCGCTGGCGCTTTGCCAGCGGTCTTCAGGATCCTTGGCCAGGCATTTTTTGACGACTCGTTCAAGTCCAGCCGGTGTCATGGGCTGTAATGCAGCCATGGGCGGGGGATCTGTCGTCAGAATGGAAGCGATCAAACTGGCACGGCTCTTGCCGCTGAACGCGGGCTTGCCAGTCGCCATTTCGTAAATCAATTCGCCGAGCGCAAAAAGATCGGCGCGATGATCCGCTTCCTTGCCTTCCAGTTGTTCGGGAGCCATGTATTGGAACGTTCCCACCAGCATGCCTTCGGTGGTGAGCTTGGCGTTCTCCACCGTCATCTCAGTGAGAGCGGCGGCAAGAGGCGCCGGGCCAGAATGCTTGGCAAGACCGAAGTCCATCAACTTGGCTCCGGACTTGGTCAGCATGACGTTAGCGGGTTTCAAATCGCGGTGGACGAATCCCAGCTTATGCGCCTTGGCGAGTGCGTCGGCAATTTGCGCCCCGATACGAAGTGTCTGGTCTGGCGGCAGTGGTCCCTTCTGCAACTTGTGCTCAAGCGTTTCGCCGTCCACCAGTTCCATGACGATGAAGTCCACCCCATCCTGGTGTCCGATATCGTGGAGGGTGCAGATGTGGGGATGCGAAAGCTTGGAAACGGCTTTGGCTTCGCGGTCCAGCCGCTGCCTCAGGTTCGGATCGGAGGAAAGGTTAGCGGGCAGGACCTTGATCGCGACATCGCGCTCGAGACGAGTGTCCCGCGCGCGATAAACTTCTCCCATGCCGCCAGCGCCCAGGGGTGACTGGATTTCGTAGGGGCCGAGTTTCGTGCCAGAGGTTAGAGGCATTCGCGGGCGCAATTATAGCCCGAATCCGGCGGCAGGCATCCCGGTCGAGTTGCGGAGTGCGTGCCTTCTCGTGCACGATGGTAGGAACAAAACTATCGGTCGTATCCGGGTTTATATTCTGGGTCTCGAGGAGCAGGTTCTCACATGAGCTTTCGACGGGCGGCGCGCGCCGCGTTCGCGGCGAGAAGTCGCGCTTACTGGATGGCGGTTGGGTGCACTCTTGTTCTCGCCGGACTTTCCGCCTCGTGCGGCAATTCCTCTCATTCGTCCTCGGCCAGCCACAATGCCTATGTCAGTTTGCCGGTCAAGGGTTCGGTGGCCTTGCTGCACGTGAACGACTCTACCGGCGTGATGAGCCTGGGTCAGCAAACACCGCAGGTGCTGGGGCTTTCGCCGAAGGGTATTGCCCTTGATCCAAGCAAGAAGTTTCTCTATGTGGGGAATTCGGCCGCAAATACCCTGTCGATCTTCAATGTCGCGAGCGATGGAACACTGGTGCTCACCGGGGACGCAATTCCGATAGCGGCGGGTCCACTGACGCTGGCGATCGATGCATCCGGCAAGTATCTATTGATGACGAACACTTTTGACGACAGCTTCTCGGTGTACTCGCTGAGCACGCCCGGAGCCCCCGCGCTCGTCGCAACGACTCCACTGGGTTCCAGGACAGCGCCTACGGAGATGACGATCTCTCCGTCCAGCAATTTCGTTTACATCACGCTTTCGGGAGCGGACTTGATTGTTGCCTACTCGCTGGACAGTGCGACCGGAGCGGTAACGCCGGTCCCGGGATCTCCGTTTTCCGCAGGTCGGGGTCTGTCCGGGATGGCGGTCGACACTGGAAGCAAGTACTTGTACGTTGCCAACAACTCCGATGCCACCGTCTCTGCTTTTTCCATCAACTCCGGGACCGGTGCATTAACTCAGATTTCGGGGTCGCCCTATGGACTCGGGACGGCGACAGCGCCGAGAGCGATTGCAATCGATCCTTCGACCGCGTTTCTCTACGTTGCCAACCAGGGAACAAATAACGTCGCCGCGTTTGCCATCACTTCGGGAACAGGACAATTGACCACGATCACCGGTTCGCCCTACTCGACCGGCACTGGACCCGTCCTCATTGTTGCCGAGCCCACGGGAAAGTATCTCTACACTGGGAACCAGACAAGCTCGAATATCACCGGATTTTCGTACGATTCGACCACCGGGAAGCTGACAACCATTACAGGGTCGCCCTTTACGACTGGCTCCGCACCGGGCGGCTTGACGATCGCACACTGACCCTACCCAGCGGTCAGCGGTTTTTCGTTGTGTAACTACTATCGCGTTCATAGATAGCCGTGTTATGCGTGTGTTTTCTGTAAGTTAGACTACTAGCACGTTGGTGGAATGTCCTTGGCACCCGCGTGCTATTTTCAGATTTACAAGAGAGACTTACATTCGTAAGCGAGCAGTTCTGGGGGAGGGCTGCCCGGGCGTCCTGGATTCGAAAGAATCCGGACGCCTGTTTAATTTTTAGGCCCCGGTATCGTTCCACCGAACTCACCTCAGCAATTCCTCACCGCCCAATCCCACATACTCAGGCCAAGCGCGGAGTCGTCCAAAGCGCGAGCGTGCGTCTCAGGGAATTTTCTGTTTCGGCTAATTGGTTGAGATGGTGAAATTCACCGTGATGCGCGCCTGGGTTTCCACCGGCTGTCCGCTTTGGTAGTAGGGCTTGAAGCGCCACTGCTTCACGGCTTCGCGGGCAGCTGCAGCGAGGATGCCGGGGCCGCTCACGATCTGCAATTCCTGAATCGAACCTTCTCTTGAGATCAGCGCCTGCAGAATAACTGCGCCCTGAACCTTCATCTGTCGAGCCAGCAGCGGATAGTCCGGCGGAACCGACACGGTGACATTCTGAACTGCCTGGGGCGAAAGCTGGACGCGATCTGCGCCATTGGCGACTGGCTCCCGCGTTACAGAAGGGCTCTCCGCAACTGAGGTGGCCGCTCCGGATCCCATATCCAGGTGGATTGCGCTATTGCGCGCCGGGACCTTCGTATGCCGGTTGCCGGCGACCACTTCGACCTGCAAGGGTGGCAGAACGGTGCGCTCCGTAGTTGCGCTGAATGGGGCAGCCGCTTGCGGTTCCGTCGCCTTTCCAGTCTTGCGATCTCCTTTGCCGGTCGCCGCGGAACTGGCCGGAGCTGCCGCCGAGGTTGATGCGGGCGCTTTTCGCGGCGCTGCGGATTCCTGCGTTTCTTCCGGGGTTGGAAACCAGAAATCCCAATCTTTGGCGACCACCGCTACCAGAGCCACCATCAGCACGCCGAGCGCGATCAGCATGCGCTTGCGTTGCACTTCCGGATCGGGTGGGGCAGGCAGGAGCGGGGGCCGGGAGCGCCGTTCGAGGTTCAGGTCGTGCTGGGTTTCGTCTTGAGGAGTAGGCACGGAACCACCTTGCAAGGAGTCGGGCCGGGGGCGGCTCTGCGGATAAGTATGCCCTGAAACCTGCGGCAAAGCCAGTGATTCCGGGACGCTTTGGTGCAGAGTCCCTGCTGCCGCCCCCCATGTGACTTTCATCACATTCAGCTGTGCCGTCTATCACCGCTCCGAGTTATTGCAGGACGCACACTAACTAGGTGATCGCCATCACAGGGCCGGCTGATGTGCGTCGCAAGAGAACAGCCGGAGTGCCCGGGCGATTCATCGAGGGGGGCAATGTGCTCTCGCCATATGGACTCGACATTATCGAAAGCTGCCTGACCTGCAAAATGCGGGCCGACCGGATCTTTTGTGATCTGCCAACCTCAGCCTTACAGGCGTTTGAAAGCCTGAAATATGCCGCCGCGTATCCCAAGGGAGCCGTGCTGTTCGTGGAAGGCCAGGCGCCGCGTGGCATTTTCGTTCTATGCAAGGGACGAGTCAAACTGTCGATCTGTTCCAGCGACGGCAAGACGCTGATCCTGAAAATTGCGGAACCGGGCGAAGTCCTCGGCCTGAGCGCCACCGTTTCCGGCAAAGCCTATGAACTCACCGCGGAGACGCTCGATCCCTGCCAAGTGAATTTTGTGAAGCGCGAGGAATTCCTGCGTTTCCTCAAAGAGCACAGCGAAGCCTGCTTCCGCGTCGCGGAGCAACTCAGCGAGAAATACAACGTCGCGTGTCATGAAGTGCGTGCTCTTGGACTCTCTCATTCCGCAGAAGAGAAATTGGCGAAGTTGCTGATGGAATGGACGTCGAAGAATGGCGAAGGCCTGAAGCCGGAGCCCCGCCTCAAACTAGCGCTGACACATGAAGAAATTGCCCAGATGATCGGTACGTCGCGTGAAACCGTGACTCGTCTGTTTGCCGACCTCCGTAAACGTCAGATCCTGCAGACCAAGGGTTCAACCGTCGTCATCCGCAATAAATCCGCTCTGCGCTCGCTGGCCACCACCGGGTGAAGTCCGAGAACAAACCATTCTGCAGGCGTGCGCTCGCGCGCGCTTGTGTGCTCATTTCGGATGAACCTTTGCTAGTGATCGAAGTCACTCCTCGAAGTGCCACGGCTCACTGCCTCAAGGTTGCTTCGCCTTCCAGAATGATTGCAGAAAACATTGCTGAAACTGGGAGGTTGTGAGGCATGTCCGTACGCGGGACACAAGAGAATCGCTGCTGGCCACGGATGAACGGCTGGAAAGCATGCGCCCTGTTTATCGTCCTGCTCGGCGTGTTTTCCGGCGTAGCAGAAGGCAAGGCAAAGAGCCCTTCCAAGCCCAGCAACGAGGATTGCCTGGCCTGCCACGGCGACAGTGGCCTGACCACAGAGCGTGACGGGAAGTCGGTCAGCCTTGCCGTGAACCCGGACAAGTTCAAGGCATCGATTCACGGCGCGATGTTCACCTGCGTCGACTGCCATACCGATCTCAAAACCTCTCCCCACGAAATTCATCCCGCGAAGGTCAACTGCGCTACTTGTCATGCCGATCAGCAGGCCGCCTACGACCGCGGCTTTCACGCCAAGGCGATCGCCTCGGGCGACGCGAAGGCGGCCACATGCACCGATTGCCACGGAAGTCCTCACGAACTGTTGCCGGCGAGCGATCCGAATTCAAAAGTGAGCCATCTGAATATTCCGAAGACTTGCGGTGGCTGTCACGGCGAGAAATTTGTCATGGGAGCCAGTGGACACAGCACGCAGCCTTTCTTTTCCTACGAAGAGAGTGTCCATGGGCGCGCAGTCGCATCGGGATCGGAAGCCGCGGCGGTCTGTACGGATTGCCATGGCACGCACGAGATTCTGAACGCGGCCGACGCCAAGTCCCCGATTTTTAAATTCAATGTGCCGAACACCTGCGCCAAGTGCCATGCCGCGGTGAAGGATGAATTTGTCCAGAGCATTCACGGGCAGGCGATCAGCCGCGGGAACGGGCAGGCTCCAGTCTGTACGGATTGTCACGGTATTCATTCCATTCAATCGCATCTGGATCCGAAATCTTCCGTGTCACCGCGCAACCTCGCGCTCATTACCTGCGCCCGATGTCACGAAGGAGTGCGGTTGTCGCAGGAATTTGGATTGGAGGGGCGCCGCTCTTCCACGTATCTCGCCAGCTATCACGGGCTCGCGTCGAAGTTGGGATCGCAGATTGTTGCCAACTGCGCAAGTTGTCACGGGGTGCATAACATCCTGCCGTCCAACGATCCGCGTTCGACGATCGCGCGGGAAAATCTGGTGCGGACCTGCGGGCAGTGCCATCCCGGAGTAACGGAAAGTTTTGCGCTCAGCAAAGTACACGTGGACGCGCCACTCTCGGCCGATATCGGCAGTGTGGCAGTGCGCTGGATCCGGCGCTTCTATCTGTCCATGATCTTCACCGTGATCGGCAGCATGCTGCTGCATAATTTCATCATCTGGCGAAGGAAAGTGTTACGCCTGCGCGATGCCTATCCCCGCACGATCACGCGCATGAACAGCAGCCAGCGCTGGCAGCACTTGACCTTGCTGATTTCGTTCCTCACGCTGGTCGTCACCGGATTCGCCTTGAAGTATCCCGACTCGTGGTTGTCGATGCTCCCCGGAATGGGAGAGCAAGTGCGCGGCCTGGTGCATCGCTTTGCCGCAGTGGCGATGCTGGGCGCGAGCGTGTATCACATCCTGTATGCGCTGTTCACCCGCGACGGCCGCAAACTGGTTCTCGACCTTCTTCCCGAACCGAAAGACGCAACGGATGTCGTGAATGTCCTGCGCTACTATCTCGGATGGGGCGGGGACAAGCCCGAATTCAAGCGCTTCAACTACGCGGAGAAAGCGGAGTACTGGGCGCTGGTGTGGGGAATCATCGTGATGGCCGGCACCGGCATCATGCTGTGGGCCAAGGTGTCCTTCAGCAGCATCCTTCCCCGCTGGTGGCTGGACATCGCGACGGCGGTTCACTTTTACGAGGCGGTCCTGGCGACATTGGCCATCATCGTCTGGCACTTCTACCAGATCTTCTTTGATCCCGATACCTATCCCATGAACTGGGCCTGGTGGGATGGCAAGGTATCGGCGCATCACTACCGCGAAGAGCATGGGCTAGATACCGCAACCTTGATGGACGATGCGGACGCCGAGTCCGAGAGCGCTCCTGACGTTACCGCCGAGAAAGTAGCGGCTCCGGAAGAAGTGCCCACGCATCGAGACCCATAGCGTGGGGCAGCACTCGCTGCCCGGAAGGCTTACAATTCCCGGACCAGGACAGCGCCACATTGAAGTCGATTCACACTAGCATATTTGGATTTTAATCACTGATAAGCACGAGGAGATTCCGCACTATGGCCGATGCCAATTCCAGTTCAGCCCCGCACATTGCCGGATGGGCTCGTTTGCGCCAATTGCTGAACAATCAAATTTCGATTATCGGCCTGGCGCTGGCGGCCGTTGCCTTGGGCAATATTCTCTTCCTGTTTTTCATGGACCTCACGACCGCCCACCCCAGTCCTTACGTCGGCATCCTGGCATACATGGTTGCGCCCGGATTTCTGATTGCCGGACTGGCCATGGCCGCGTTCGGTGCCTGGTACTATGTCCGCCGCGATCGCAAATCTCCGGGATCATCGCATTACTTCCGCCTCGACTTCTCCGATCCGGCGCATCGCGGCGCGCTGGCTTTCTTCATGACGTTCCTGGTGGTGTTTATCGGGATGAGCGTGGTTGGCAGTTACCGCGCGTATGAATTCACAGACTCGGTCAGTTTCTGCGGACAGCTCTGCCACTCCGTAATGTCGCCCGAATTCACTGCTTACCAGCAGTCGCCGCATGCCCGCGTCGCCTGCGTGGACTGCCACGTTGGAGCGGGAGCGACCTGGTATGTAAAGTCAAAGTTATCGGGCGCGCGGCAGGTTTTCAAAACCGCCCTGGGTACTTTTCCCAGGCCGATTCCCACCCCGGTCCACAATCTGCGTCCTGCGTCAGATACCTGCGAGACCTGTCACTGGCCGAAGAAGTTTTATGGCGCGCAGTTGAAGGTTTTCAATCATTTTGCCAGCGACGAGAAAAATACCCCGCGCCAAATCCGTTTGCTGATCAAGACCGGGGGCGGAGATCCTTCGACCGGTGAGCCGGAAGGCATTCACTGGCACATGAACATCTCCAACGAAATCAGCTACGTTGCGTCGGATGATGAGCGCCAGAATATTCCCTACATCTACGTCAAGGATATACAAGGCCGGGTTACGGAATATTTCGTGAAGGATGCCAACCTGAACAAGGATCAACTGACCAAGGCGACGCGGCACCGCATGGATTGCATGGACTGCCACAACCGCCCCTCGCACATCTATACTCCGCCTGACATTTCCGTGGACCGGTCCCTGGCCGCGCACCGACTCGACATTCGCTTGCCGTTTGTGAAGCAGCAGTCCGTCACCGCTCTCACCGGCGATTACGCCACCACGGACGCTGCCATGCAGGGCATTGCGAAGACAATTTATGAGTTCTACAACTCGAAGTATCCAGAACTCGCGAAAGAGAAGCAGCCCGAGATTCGCAACGCGATCGACGAACTCCAGCGTATTTATAAAATCAGCATTTTCCCGGAGATGAAAGTTGATTGGAGAACGCATCCGAACAACATCGGCCACTTTTACTACAGCGGATGTTTCCGCTGTCACGACGGCAACCACGTCAGTGCCGAAGGCAAGGTGATCACGAAGAACTGCGATACCTGCCACACGATTCTCGGACAACAGGAGAATGCCGTGAGCCTCTCCGCCATGCCTGGTCTGGAATTCAAACATCCAGTGGACCTGGGCGACATGACGGCCGTGACGTGCAGCGATTGCCATAGCGGCGGAGTGGGGCCGTAGGCGGAAGGCCAATTCTTTGTGGAAAGTGCTTGGCAGTGACTATTGATTAGGATTTGGACGCTTCGCGCGGGGATCGAAACTCACAGCCTCATGCTGCGCTTTCTAATCCATTCCAGGATTTCTCCGGCTCGCAGCCCAGGACCATCAGTGCTTCACTCATTCCAGCGATCATAATGTCTGTGTCGTGGCGGGCGCGTTCCAGACTTTGTCGAACGCCGTCAACGGGACTGACCACTCTAAGTTGAATTCCGTGGTCGCGAGCCCATAGGTGCAAAAATACCACCATACCCAGGCCACCACCCTCCACTGCGCCCACTCTCGAGAGGTCGAGTAGCACGACGCGCGCGTCGGTTTGCCTGATGACAGCACTTCGCAACTGGAAAGCGGCCTCGCTTCTCACGATTCTGCCTGTGCAGTGAATCACAGTGACATCGCCAATCTTCTCGACAACCAGGTTAAGCATGATTTTTCCCCAAATTGCTGCAGTGCTGAAGCGCCCCTCCCGATTTCGTGAAGACTTTCTTCAGCGCGTCTAAGAGGTTTGATTCGTGGCCGGCAAGATTGATGTGCCGCCTCTGTCATTTGTTTGTCAATTATTTAAGGGATAAATTTGTAGCCGATTCCACGTACGGTCAAAAAATGGATCGGCCGGTTTCGATTCAACTCCAATTTCTGTCGCAGCATGCAAATGTGGCTGTCGACAGTTCGAGTGGAGGGGTAGTGACTGTATCCCCACACTTGGGTGAGTAGTTCTGCTCTCGAGAAAACCCTCGCCGGGGCTTGCGTTAAGAATCGGAGCAACTTGAATTCCTGGGTAGTCAGTTCGATAGGTTTTTCGGACTTGCTAATCTGCATCGTCAAGAAGTTGACCCGCACCTCGCCAAATTGCGAGCTCGTGGCGTCGCCCCCGGTTCGGCCAGGGTTGAGTTCTCCACGCACCCGCTCCAACAGTTCCCGCCAAGTGAGCGTCAAAACGAAAACCCGCTGCAATGTTGATGTCCATGCACCCGGTTCCGCCGAGTGATTGAGTTTCTGTCGCGGGACCAGTGCGATCTGGTAGTCGTCGTCGTGAATCCACTGGTGGGGCCGGTCGCCGCCCGACGACAATATGGGCGGGTTCTCCAGATAGACATTGCTGTTTGCGCCTGGTCGATGGAAATCCTGCCGCGTTTCCTCCCCATGCGATCCGAGAGAGCCGTCCAAAACAGGTAGCGTTCTAAGTGCCATGGCTTCGCCTCAACTATTTGTGTGTTCGCCTACTTCGAGGTCTCTTTGATGTCAACGGTCGAGTCCGACCACATCACAGCGCGCCTTGCAATGCCAGCTTGCTCCCGCTTCACAAGATCTCCCATCGCGAAGATCACAACGCCTTCCGCAAAGAGATAGGGGTTCCATTTTGTGAGTCGAATTTCCCGCGTATCCCAGAACGCTCCATCCTGGTCGGCCCCCAGCACGAGGGTGACCTGCGGCCGGATCGCATGAACCCCACCAAACTGTTGTTGAACTGCCGAACATGCGGACAAGTAGAGATGGTTCGCTTCCTCAGCCGGCCATCGCTGTTTGCCCTTTACCTGAACTGCGAATAAGCTCTGCCCCCAACTCGCAGCGGTCAACATAACGATCACGATCATGATCCTTGATGTCTTTGTCATCGCAACTCCCGAAGCCGGCCCGTTAACGATCTTGTGCCGGCTGGTTCTCGTTCCATTTGTGACAATTGACGCTGCGAGAGACGGAAGGGAACTTCATTCTCGCTCTTCTCGATCTAGGGAGTTCATTTCCAGCTAAGCCATTGATTCTCGGGACATCAGGCCGAGATATATCCTCTGGTTAGGGCGCTTCCAGCCAGCTTGGCCTTCCTCCCAATGCACAGGGCGATGGAAAACATGTCGTAGACGCCGATCGGCGGTCAGGAGAAGAGCGCGAAGCCGGGGACAATAGTCAGCAGCAGCCCATCAAGGTTTTGTGAATTTTGCTTGGACGGCCTGCTGAGTTCGTGGGGGGAGAATTGGGTGCTCGCATCTGCCGCATCAGTGGCATCGCTACTAGGGCATTCACGCCCCCGAGGGTCGCAAGCTAGATCAACACGTGACTCCAGCGAGCAACCCTACGCGGTGCGTTTACAGTTTCTGACTGGTGTGTACGCGAGCAGAAGAAGCGATCCACCAGGTGGATGTTCATTAACCCCTCATACTTTATTGCGGAGTCAGAACCACTTCGAGCACCCCGCCGCCGATGGTCTGTGGGCCGTCGACCGCGAAGGCGTGCGTCGAGTCCAAGATTGGCTGCGAGAAGTAAGCATGGACCTTCTTGCGCGACACTAGGGAATCGGAATAGCTTCCGATCAACTCTCCCCGGAATACGTACCGGATGGTCCCGTCAGACTCAACCTCTTCATCCAGCCGTGACCAGACCCACCCACCTCCGTTACCCGAACCCGAGCTGAAAACGCATTTCTTGGTCTGACAAAACGCGTGGCCTGCGCCATCGTCCTGTAGATAGAAATTGCCTCCCGAACTAAATTCCACACCCGCCGCGTAATCAAACGGCGCCTGCTGGTTGAGAATCGGACCCGTCCGATAGTGCATGAACGATCCCGATTGATTTTCCAAAGGCGCCCCACCATCGCGGAACTTCCCGCCGTACACGTAGAACGTGACTGCGACCTCCGGGGGATTTAGAGCGCTGATCAAGGGAACCGAGGAGACCGTCGCCGCAAAATCCAGCTTCAGACTCCCGTCCTGCGCCGCCAACATCAATGACTGCGCCAGAAGTACAACTGTAACCGCCAACAACTTATGCATCTTGTCCTCTCTCTGATGAAACCTACGCCGACTCGTAATTACTGTTTACGCTTGCTGAAAACCCTAATTCGGTTGCGTGGTCAAATTTCTCTCGTACAACTTCGCGAAATGAGTCTTTATTTCGTCCAGCTACATCCTTGGAGTGGTTCGTGCGTGCTTCGGATGCGGACCTCGCGTCAACTGATTGTTAAAGAGTGCTGACAAACATTCCGACGTGTGGCAGCGCATTTCACTATTCGGAAACTAATGAGGCGAACGGACTCAGCAGCAGAAGCCATTTCTTGTTTCAGATGGGGAAAGCGCCCTCCGTCCAAGCCAGGCGTTCTCGACCATTTCCCCGCGATCTGTCTCCATTTCATTCACTTAGCTCCGGTGATGCATGTCACATTTCCTTGTGACACCCCTCACGGCCCGCGGTTCGTTACTGTCTTATCGTCATCTCCAGGGTGAGGTCGAACTCCATGGTTCTTAACGTACTCAATAATCAAAAAAAGGCCATCAAACCGAAAGAAGCAGGAAGCGTTCAGCATTCCCACAAGGGTGAAGAATTCAAGCCGCGATTGATTTTCTGGGAGGTCACGAAGGGTTGCAATCTGCGCTGCATCCATTGCCGCGCCACCGCGACCGAACTGTCGTCGCCCAAGGATCTTCCAACCGACACAGCACTCGACATCATTGATCAGATCGCAGCCCATGCGAATCCGATCCTGGTTCTGAGTGGCGGCGAGCCGCTTTATCGATCCGACATCTACCAGCTCGCGCGTTATGCCACCGACAAGGGATTGCGGGTTGCACTCGCCACCAACGGAACGATGGTCACAAAAGATGCGGCTCGGCTGATCGCCGACTCGGGCGTGAAGCGTGTGTCCATCAGTTTGGACGGAGCCGATGCGACCACGCATGATTCGTTCCGCGGCATCCCGGGCGCGTTCGATGCGGCGCTCTACGGTTTCCGAAACCTGAAAGAACTCGGCGTCTCGGTGCAAATCAATACCACCGTGGCCCGTCATAATTCCCACCAGCTGCCGCAAATTTTAGAACTCGCGAAGACGGTCGGGGCTGACGCTCTTCATACTTTCTTGCTGGTCCCGGTCGGATGCGGCGTCGACATTGCTGCCGAGCAGATGGTTCCGCCGGAAGAATACGAACGGATGTTGAACTGGTTTTATGATCAGTCTCTGGAAGGCGGCATTGAACTCAAAGCGACGTGCGCCC
The DNA here is from genome assembly GCA_016196065.1 of Acidobacteriota bacterium. Taxonomy (NCBI): domain Bacteria; kingdom Pseudomonadati; phylum Acidobacteriota; species Acidobacteriota bacterium. Next base: position 328,921 of record JACPYL010000010.1, read on the forward strand.
CGCACTACTTCCGCGTGGTGCGACAGCGCCGAGCTTCCGACCGTCGCGCTGCTGAGAAGGCCGCCTCGCCGGTTCACACGGCTCCTCCGGCCGACGCCATCGGTCCGACGGATACGCTGATGCCGGGCGGTACCGGAATTTCACTTCGTCCCCAAGGGCCTCCCCCTGGACATCACACCGGGCATCCCAGCGGACACCCGAACGACATGAATGCCATGACCAAGGGTTGTCTCGCCGGGACCGGCGTGTGTTTCATCTCGCATGAGGGAGAAGTTTTTCCCTGCGGATATCTGCCAGCCATCGCCGGCGACCTGCGTGAGGAAAAGTTCGCCGACATCTGGGCGAATGCCACCGTATTCAATGAACTACGCGAGACCGACAACCTGAAAGGGAAATGCGGCTGCTGCGAATTTCGCAACATCTGCATGGGATGCAGAGCGCGCGCCTATGCCGCTACCGGTGACTACCTGGATGAAGAACCGTTCTGCGTGTACGAACCGAAGTCGGAACACCTGAAGGCCAAGGTGAAAGAGCGGGAGTAAGTTGGCCTGAAAATTCCTCCGTGTCCCCTGTGGTGAGAGTTCTTTTCAACCACAGGGGACGCAGAGACAATCGATCAGCTACGCCAACTCCGTAGGTCTTTCTTCCAGACGATCCAAGATGCCCGTGGCGGCGTCGAGAATTTCCTTATCGACTTTGCGGTTGGAAGCGATGGCCTCGGCCAGCGGGATAGAAATGATCTTGTTCCCGCGCAAAGCTGCCATCTGGCCAAAGTCTCCGCGATGCACCATGTCGATTGCGCCCAGCCCATAGCGGGTCGCGAGCACGCGATCGAATGAACTCGGCGATCCGCCACGCTGAATGTGGCCGAGAACGACCGACCGTGTTTCAAACCCGGTGCGCTTTTCGATTTCGCGGGAGAGCACGAGCCCGATACCGCCCAGCCGAAGGTGACCAAATTCATCGCGACCGGCGTCCGCCAGAACGGGTGCCCCATCGTGCATTTCCGCGCCGCCGGCAAACTTGGCGCCCTCGGCGGCCACCACGATACTGAAATAACGTCCTCGGGCGTGGCGCTGCTTGATGAGTTCCGCAACCTGATCGATATCGAACGGAACCTCGGGGATCAGGATCACGTCGGCACCGCCCGCGATGCCGCTGTAGCAGGCGATCCATCCGGAATCGCGACCCATCACTTCGACCACGATCACGCGGTTGTGCGCCTCGGCCGTGGTATGGACGCGATCAATGGCACTCGTGGCAACGTTGACCGCCGTATCGAATCCAAACGTGAAGTCGGTGCCGGCAAGATCGTTGTCAATCGTCTTGGGCACGCCCACGACTTTCACGCCCTGGGCAAAGAGCTTTTGCGCGACTGAGAGCGTGTCATCGCCGCCAATCGCGATCAGCGCATCGCAACCGTTTTCCTTGAGATGAGTCTCGCAGCGATGCAAGCCGTCAGCATGCTTGGCGGCGTTGGTGCGCGAGGTCCGGAGAATCGTACCGCCACGAGGAAGAATGCCGCCCACCGCATCCAGGTTGAGCGGCATGGTTTTATTTTCCAGCAAGCCGCGCCAGCCCTCAAGAAAACCGACGAACTCGTCGCCATAGTGAAACGAACCTTTGCGCACAATTGCGCGAATTACCGCATTCAGGCCGGGACAATCCCCGCCTCCGGTCAGCACTCCAATTTTCATCGCCTCTTCCTCATCAGGGTGTAGATTGGCCCGTCCCCGGACGGATAGTCTCCGCCGCTGTTGCATAAAATGAGCCGGAACTTACAAGATTATCATGGGGCGGTTTCGATCAGGTTTAGAGAGTGCGAGGGGCACTGGGACGGAAACCCCGCTTGCGCGGCTGCTGTATTTTGTCCACAATACTCGCCGGGCCTTCGACTTCCTCATGCATAAAGTTTTGCGCACTCTCCTTTGGGTTTTCATCAGCCTGCTCGGTGCCTTCGCACTGGCTACGATTGCGCTTCATCGCGGTGAAGAGATCAACGCCATGTGGCTGGTGGTGGCCGCAATTGCGAGCTATGCCGTCGGATACCGCTTCTACAGCAGTTTCATTGCGGCAAAAATGCTGGCGATCGATCCTCGGCGCGCGACGCCAGCCGAACGTCTCGACAACGGCCGCGATTTTGTTCCCACCAACAAATGGGTCGTCTTCGGACATCACTTCGCCGCGATTGCCGGGCCTGGACCGCTGGTAGGTCCCGTACTGGCAGCGCAATTCGGCTATCTGCCCGGCACGTTGTGGATCATCGCGGGCGCCGTGCTCGGCGGCTGCATCCAGGACTTTGTGATCCTGCTTTTCTCCGTGCGGCGTGACGGCAAGTCGATGACCGAGATGGCGAAATCGGAAATCGGCAAAGTGGGCGGTTTTGTTTCGTACATCGCCGTGATCAGCATCATCGTCATCTTGCTGGGAGCGGTGGCGCTGGTGGTCGTAAACGCGCTGAAGTCGAGCCCGTGGGGCACGTTCACGATTGCGATGACCATGCCCATTGCGGTGCTGATGGGAATTTATCTGCGCCGTATTCGTCCCGGCAAAGTGCTGGAAGCTTCTGCCATGGGATTCGTGCTGGTGCTGGCAGCAATTTTCGGCGGGCAGTGGGTTTCGCAATCGCCTGCCTGGGCTGCGGTGTTCACGCTGAGCGGGGTCACTCTGGCGGTGTTGCTCATCGTTTATGGATTTGCTGCGTCCGTGTTGCCGGTCTGGTTGTTGCTCGCACCGCGCGACTATCTCAGCACGTTCGTGAAGCTAGGAACGATCGCATTGCTGGCAATCGGCATCGTCATGTTGCGCCCTACGCTGCACATGCCGCCGCTCACCAGGTTCATCGACGGCACCGGGCCAGTATTTGCGGGCACTGTGTTTCCGTTTGCATTCATCACGATTGCATGCGGAGCGGTGAGCGGATTTCATTCCCTCATCTCCAGCGGCACCACTCCCAAACTGATCAGCCGCGAACCGGAGACTCGCCTGGTCGGCTATGGAGGCATGCTGGCCGAGTCGATGGTCGCGATCATGGCGATGATCGCCGCTTCTGTGTTGCAGCCAGGCGTGTACTTCGCGGTAAACAGTCCCGCAGGCATTGTTGGACAACTGCCCGACAAAGCGGTGGCAACGATCAGCGGGTGGGGATTTCCAGTCACGGCAGCTGAAATGGCGCAGTTGGCGCACGCCGTGGGCGAGCAGACGCTCTTCAACCGCACGGGAGGCGCTCCCGCGTTCGCGGTGGGCATGGCGCACATCTTTTCGAACAGCCTAGGCGGACAAGCACTGATGGCGATCTGGTATCACTTCGCGATCATGTTCGAGGCCCTGTTTATCTTGACCGTGCTCGATGCGGGTACGCGCGTGGGCCGCTTCATGCTGCAGGACGCGTTCGGCCATATCTGGAAACCGCTGGGCCGCACGAGTTGGTATCCGTCAATATTGTTCACGAGCGGATTGATGGTTGCCGCGTGGGGATACTTCCTCTGGCAGGGCGTGAAAGATCCGCTCGGTGGAATCAATTCATTGTGGCCGCTGTTCGGCATCTGCAACCAGTTGCTGGCGACGGTCGCACTCTGCGTGGCGACGACGATCATTATCAAGATGGGGCGCGCGCGCTACGTGTGGGTGACGCTGCTCCCGCTCTGTTGGCTGGTGGCGGTGACGTTCACGGCTGCGTATCACAAAGTTCTGAATCCGAACCCTCGCATTGGATTTCTGTCGCATGCCCGGCAACTGGCCAGCGCAGGTGCCGACGCGCGGCTGATCTTTAACGACCGGTTGGACGCGGCGGTTGCGGGGACATTGGTTGTGCTGGTAGCGGTAGTCCTGATCGAGTCTGCATTGGAATGGGCGCGCGTTCTTTCTGGACGCAAAGCTGCCAGTGTGAAAGAAGCGCCCTTCGTCATGACGCGCCTGGCGATGGAGGAGCAGGCATGAGGGTCTGGAACGGACTTCTCGAATCCGTCAATTTGTTGCGAGCCATACTGCGCGAAATCTTTGACGAATCCGCCTACGCACGTTTTCTGGATCGGCAACGGCTGGCATCTTCTCCGGCTGCTTACAGCGAGTTCCAGCGAGAAGGCGAGGCTGCCAGGGCGCGACGGCCCCGATGCTGCTGATGTTGTTTTTTTTCGTATTTTCTCCCCTCCCAATCTGTCATCCTGAGCGGAGCGAAGGACCTGCTTTTCTCTGCCGCCCGAAGGCAGCGGGTCCTTCACTTCGTTCAGGATGACAATTCCTATGGGGAGTGGAAGTGAAGCACTGAAGACTCGGGCTAATAGCTACGAGCTAGGAGCTACGAGCTAAGAAGCTGAAGTCCCACCTGCTAGACTCTCTCCATGCGCGTCCTCGGCATCGACTGCGGCACCGAGTACACCGGATACGGCATCGTCGACTTGCTGGCCGACGATACTCTGGTTTGCCTGGACTGCGGCGCGATCAAACTCTCTTCCCGAGAACCGATGTCTACTCGGTTGTCGCGCATTAGCGTTCGATTGCACGAGATCATTGTTGAGCATCATCCCGACCGGGTCGCGATCGAAGATGTCTTCTACGCTCTGAACGTGAAGTCGGCGTTGAAGTTGGGACAGGTCCGGGGCGTGGCGATGCTCGCCGCCGCGACGGCCGGACTCGAAGTTGCCGAGTATTCTCCTCTGTCGATCAAATCAGCCGTGGTCGGTTATGGGCGAGCGGAAAAGCATCAAGTGCAACAGATGGTGGCGCGTCTGCTCAGGCTCGACGAAATCCCCGAGCCGCCCGACGCAGCCGATGCGCTGGCCATCGCCATCTGCCATCTGCACACCGCGGCGACCAAAGAGCGGCAAGCAGGCTAGGGATCAGCTGGTTGTTTTCACGACCACTCCGGCCGCCAGCGGGCGGGCTACGTAGACAATCGTCCCCAGTACCTCTGGACGTCGCAACAGGCGGCACATCAAGAGGCGTCCCCAGCCGCTGTCGGGTTGCATGAGTAACCGCCCTTCGATCTCCAGCACGTCCTCGGAATTTTCGTCCTTCCACACGTGACTTTGAAATTCCACCCGCAGACCGGGACAAGGTAAACGCGTGCCCCGATAGTAGAAATTGGTTCCCCGGATGCTGAGACCGCCTTCTTCCAGCGGAGTGACGCACAGTTCCACTTCGATATGTTTGTCGACGAACACCTCGAATAACGTGGGAACACCCTCTACCGAGCGCACGACGAAGTCGGAATCGAATACCCGCAGAGTGCCGCCCATGTAGAGTTCGCGCAGAAAATGCATGGAACCGTCGCCGCGCCGGAATACACGGAACTGTGCGTCCACTTCGGAGCCGCTTTCTTCGTACGGACCTTGCCCGATCAAGAGCGTGATCACGCGCGACCAGAACTTTGTCGGCAGCGTGTGCAAGTCAACTCGCACGCGTACTTGAAAATGTGCCGGGTTCTGATAGAAACGCACGATCAGGGGATGCACTTCGTGGATGCGCGGGCCCAGCACGTCGGCCAGTAGCGGCCACCCGTCTTCGGCCTGGCGTCGTCCGCGATCGCGTTCGCGCATGCCGCGCCGGTAGACTCGCGATGCATTCCAGACAGTGAAGGAGTAGCGCGCCGCACCGATCGCCAGCCGTCGGTAGGTTACGATTCCCGGCCGCGATTCCCCCGCGGGAGTGAGCATTGCCCGAAAGCCTTCCCACCAGTAGCGCCGGACCATGTGCCAGCTCACCGTGCACAAGCGCGAGAATGTCGCTGACAGACTGTGCGCGAAAGCGGTCTCGTAAGCGACGGTTCCGTCGAGTGCGAAACTATCCATGAGCCGCGTGCCGAGTGTGGCGTCTACATGTTGCTGGATGGCTTGCCAGGTCGGGTCATGAGCATGTGCGGAGGTTTGTTGCCGGAAGCGCTCGTCCAGTCCACTGCTACGCACGCGCTCCATGTCCTCCATGTGAGCGGCAATCCACAACTCATCGCGGGTCTGCCAGGGACGACCAGCTTCGCAGGCGTCTGCATATTTGCGCCATGCTGCGGTGCGCGGCGAACCATCGGGGCCGGCGGGCATGAACTCTTCGCCCATTTCATCGAACTCGGGCGAGAAGCCGCGAAAGCGTCCGAGCGCAACCGCGCAGGCGGCCAGCAAATGCAGATCGGCCAGGTGACACGGATAGCGCCGGTAGAACTCCAGAAGCACCGCCGTTCGAGATCGCGCCCGCAACTGACGTTCGGCGAAGGCCGCCTGTTCTTCGGGTGTGGCGTGAGGAAGGTAGCGTTGCGCTTCGCGAAGATCGGATGCGGTGAGCGCAAATGGTGGCGCGGCCAAATCGCCGGCGGGAGTTGTGGCAACGGTCGGGTCCGCCACGGGTTTGGCACTGGCCAACGGCACAAGGGTTCTTTATGCGCTTTTCATGCCAGCGTCAAGTTACTTGGGTCGCACCGGAAACGGGGATTAGTCCACGAATATTCGTTTGGGCAGGGGTGGCAGATTCTCGGCGATTCCCGAGCTATCCTGATTGTGCCGTGCAAGCATGCGGAAAGTGCCGCAGACGGCCGATTCATCTTTTGAAACGTGAGGATCCGATGCGCCTTCCCCGCGCCGCTTTTGGGCTGTTCGTCTCGTTGGTGTTGTCTTCGTCAATTTCATTGGCCAGCAACCAGGCTTCCTGCACGTTTACGACATTTTCGGCTCCAGCCGGATATGCCTTCGCCGCCGTTAACGACGTGACCGATGACGGCACCGTGGTTGGCCAACTGGAAGACAACAACTCTGGAGCGTTCGTAGCTTTTTCGCGTTCCGCCAGCGGGAAGTTCACGATCTTCGATGCTCCGAATTCGATCTTCACCTGGTTCAGCAGCCGCAATATCCAAGGCGTCAATGTTGGCTCTTATCTGGATAACGGACGCATCCAGCATGTTCACGGATTTGCCCAGTCAGGCAGCAGTTTTGTGGAATTCAATTATCCGAAGGCGACACACACCTGGCTTTACGGGATCAACACTGCGGGCGTCGTTGCGGGCAGCTTTGCGAAAGGCGTTACCGTCAAGGGATTCAAACTAGACAGCGGTAAATACACCGTGATCGCTTTTCCGGGCGCACAAGTCACCAATCCGCAGGCAATCAACGACAGCAATCTGATCGTAGGATCGTATTCTGATGGCCTGGTCGACCACGGATTTACGTGGAAGAACGGAACGTTCACTACGATCGACTATCCGAAGTCGCGCTATGGAACCGTGCTCACGGACGTAAACAATGCGGGCGTGATCGTTGGCAATCGTCTTTCCTCGGACCGCTCGTTTGGGTTTATCGACAAGAATGGCGTCTTGTCGAGCATCGTGTATGCGGGCGCAAAGAATGCCATGGCAGGCGGGATCAACAACAATGGCCTGATTTCCGGCCAGATCGTCTTTTCAGCAACGAACACACAGGGATACACAGCGGTGTGCAAGTAAGACAGCACTCAGCATTCGGTATTCAGCGAATGCATCCGAGGCCCAAAGTCGGGTCGAGTGAAGACCTAGCGGCAAAGAGCTAAAAGCTGCTTCCGACTTGACGAATCTTGCCTGCTTACCCAATGATGGCTGTGGCCCATGCTGCGCGGATTTCACTTCGTTTTATTTCTCATCCTGACGTCGGCGCTCTCCTATTCCCAGGCCAAGCCCGAGATGGCGACGGTTAGTTTCACGCTTGATTTTCCAGGATCTCAGCCGTCACATTATTCCTTGAGAATTCAGTCCGACGGCAAAGCGCACTACACTTCAAACAGCAAGATCTCCTCCGAAAGCGAAGACACGGACAATTTCGATTACGACTTCAGCGTCTCGTCCACGACAAGGGACAAGGTTTTCGAACTCTCTGCCAAGACCGGATACTTTCAGAAGAGCCTCGATCCCCATCGCAAGAACATGGCATTCACCGGGAGCAAGACCCTGAGCTACCAAGATGCGCAGCGTAGCTCGGAGGCCACCTACAACTACTCCCCCGACGTAGCGGTACAGGATCTGACCAATTTGTTTCAAAGCCTCTCCGCGACATTGGAACTTGGTCATCGACTGGAGTTCGGTCTCCGCTATCAGAAACTGGCACTGGCCGAAGAATTGAAGCGAACGGAAGAATCGGCGCGCCTCAACCCGCCGCTTGAAATCCAGGCGATCGCGCCGATTCTGCAACAGATCGTGGCGGACTCCTCGGTGATCAACGTGACCCGCGCGCGCGCCCAGCGCTTGCTCGACCGGTCGGCAGCTCGCTGACGCCTCTCGTGGCTCCGCCGGACATTCCGTTCGACCATGACCTAGGCCATTGGTTCATTAGGCCTAAAAATGGCTTGACTTAACCTCCGCTGCCTTCCACACTGCAGCCATCTCGAAATCATTCATGGATTACGTAACTGACTGATCTGATGTAGGTTAGGCGCTTGCGAGGATTTGGGAGAATCTGAGAAAGAATCGGGCGACGTCCGCAAATTAAGGTGGACGCTCGGCAACTAACTGAATGGCAACGGGTTCTAACGTTTTAGGGCGGGTCTCGGGAGATCGATATATGACATATATGACAAGCACGAAGTTGGCAAAGACTTTGGCAGTGTGGACGATGCTGACAGGCGTCCTGCTGATCGGTTCCGCGTCGGCGGAATCCAAGGCTCGCATCGTGCGCTTGAGTGAAGTGCAGGGCAGCGTGCAGATGGACCGAGGCACGGGCGACGGATTCGACAAGACATTCCTGAACATGCCGGTCGTGGAAGGATCGCGCCTGCAGACCGCGAATGACGGCCGCGCCGAAATCGAGTTCGAGGACGGCAGTACTCTCCGCATCGTTCCCAATAGCGAAGTGGAATTCACTCGCCTTTCGCTCGGAGACGATGGCCAGAAAATGAGCACGATCCTCCTGACGGCGGGCATGGCCTACGTCAACTATCGCGGCAAGAGATCCGATGAATGGACGTTGAACTTCGGGCATGAGTCCGTCACGCTGAATGAGCCTGCGCATTTCCGCGTCGGCCTTGGGCACGACGATATTACGCTGGCAGTGATCAAAGGCCGCGTGAATGTCGGCGGTCAGTCCGGTTCGGTTGAAGTCGATCAGAAGCACACGGCCACCTTCGAGGTGGACAGCGACCGCTATGATGTCGCCAAGAATTTCGAAGAGAATTCCTACGACGAATGGGACAAAGAGCAGAGCGAGTATCAGGATCGCTATGCCAGCCGCAACTCCGGTAGCAATTCATCTCCCTACGCTTACGGCATGAGCGATCTGAACTATTACGGCAACTACATGTCGGTGCCGGGATACGGCATGGTGTGGCAACCGTTCTTTCTGGATGCCGGTTGGAGCCCATATCAAGACGGCGGCTGGGCCTACTATCCGGGTGCGGGCTACATGTGGGTGTCCTCGTATCCGTGGGGATGGATGCCCTACCGCTACGGCAACTGGGCCTACGTACCCGGGTTTGGCTGGGTGTGGCAGCCGGGCTATTGGAATACCTGGAACGCGTTGCCGCGGGTTGTGAATCCACCGCGCAGAACGGTTGTGCCAGTTCCTCCGGCGCGGAGCCGGGCACTGGTGATGGTGGGAAGAGGTTTGACGGTGAATCCGCTGCCGGGAGCGCAGAGACGGGTCAACATCACACCGGGATCTGCGGGATTGGGCGTTCCGCGCGGAACGGTCCGCAATCTCGACCATGTGTCGCGCGAGGTCGGCAGGAACAGCCGTGCAGTAGAGGTTTCGACCGAGCCGCGTGGACGGATCGCGCCACCGAGCCGGTCCTCGCATGGGAACTCAACGAGCGGAAATACCAGCGCAGCGAGTTCTTCCTCGACTTCGTCGACGACTCCGCCGTCGCGAGTGTACAGTCCACGGACGCCCTCGCCATCGTCGCGGATGCCGTCAGCGCCGCCGCGCAGCAGCAAGCCGCACTAGTACAAAGAGTGTTTCTCCTGGATGAGGGCGACCGATCGGGGGCGCCCTCTTTTTCTTGCTCGGAGTCCTCACGCCGCCTGGCATTCAGGTTTCTACGAAACGACGATTCCGGCATAGCCCACGACCTGGTCGTAGTCACCGGACACGTCGCCTGAGGTCGCGTACTTCACCAGCGTCGCGGATTTTGCACCAATCTGCACTGCGGCGGTCAGCATTGCAACGGATGGGCCGAATCCGCACATGGTGATGTTTTCCTTCTTGACGGTCTCCCACAGTCCGCGAGCATCCAAGGCGAGCACGCGTTCGATTGCTTTGTGGTCTTTCACGCGCGTAATCGTGTCGGATTCATAGTGATTCATGTCGCTCGACGCGATGATAAGAATCTTTGCCGGCTGCGCCGAGATCACGTCGGCAAGCGCTTGTCCGAGGCCGTGAAGAACGTTGAAGTCGCTGGTCCCCACGGCAATCGGAACAAAGCTGAGGTCAGGATGAAGCGTTTGCAGGAATGGAAGCTGCACTTCAATCGCATGCTCGGAGCGGTGCGCGGCGCTGTCCTCACGAAGAAGTGGGAATCGTTGCAGCAGGGCATCTCCCAATTCCGCGTCAGCCGCGACTTCGCCCAGTGGAGTCTGCCAACCTGCACGCGTCATGATCGCCAGCGGGTGTCCCATGCCGGTGTGATTCGGACAAAGGACAATCACGCGGCGCGGAATTTCCATTTGTGAATAGACGGTACCAGCCACGTGGCCGGAATACATGTATCCAGCATGCGGAGCGATGCAACCGATGGCCGGGATGAGGATTTTTTCGTCGTGAGCGGTGTATTGCAAAACGTCGCGTCGAAGTTCGTCGGCGTCGCAAGGGTAGAAGCGTCCAGCGACGGCCGGTGTGCGGATCGCGGTGGTCATAGGAGGCCTCGATTGTTATGCACAATGTAGCCCGGCATGTCTTGGATCTACGGCGTCCCGTCTCGCAGCGCCCGAAACAGCGCCGCACTCTTATCCAGCCCCAGCGCCTCGGCTCGAACAGTCGGCTTCACTCCACTTTTCGCAAGCGCTGATTTCAGGGCGCCAGGATCATAGTGATCTTTCAGATTGTTCCAGAGTGTCTTCCGCTTTTGGCCGAAGGACAATTTCAAAAAAGAAATAAACTCTGCGTCTGCCACGTTCAGCGATGCCAGCTGCGGAGCGATCGTGAGACGCACAACGCTGGAATGGACTTTTGGTGGCGGATCGAACGCCGCGGGCGGCAGCGTGAACAAGTTTTCTACACTCGCATACAACTGTGTAGTCGCCGAAAGCAGGCCATAGTCGCGGCTTCCCGGAGAAGCCGCCAGGCGGTCCGCGACTTCCTTCTGCACCATGATGACGATCGTCGAAAAGTAGCGGTGATATTCCAGCAGCCGCAAAACAATGTCGGAAGTAATGTAGTACGGAAGATTGCCGACGACGTAGGCGGGGTCCGGCACAAAACTCATTCCCGGACGCGCCAATCCTGGTTTTGGTCCAAAGACGGTGTCGAGCTGAATCTTCAGGATGTCGCCTTCGATGATCTCGACATTTTCGTCGGTGCCGAACTTCATACGCAGTTGCGCGGCCATCACGCGATCGAGTTCAACGGCGATGATGCGGCGTCCGCGCGTGGCCAGCAGGGAAGTGAGAGCGCCGCGTCCGGGACCGATCTCGAGCACGGTGGCCTGCGAGATGTCGCCGAGCGCTTCGACGATGCGCACGGCAGCGCCATGATTGGCGAGCAGATGTTGCCCCAGCTTGGGTTTTTGAGCCGGCTGTGCGATCCCTCCCTTAGGCACGTTGACCCTCTTTCTTTCCGGCATTTAGACTGGCAGAGTTCATTGCATTGCGACCAGCAGCAATCATCACCATAATCATAGCCTGAGCGGGAGGAATTGAAGTCCTGCTCCGGGAGGCCTCCTTCCGATGCACATCGCCTTCGTCGCTTCTGAGTGTGTTCCCTTTTCAAAAACTGGCGGGTTGGCCGATGTGGTCGGTGCGTTGCCCAAGGCCCTCGCCGCCCTCGGGCATCAAGTCAGCGTTTACGTCCCCCGCTATCGCCAGACCAAACTCGACGATCCGCAAACGGTGGTGCGCAGCATCACGATTCCGTTCGACGACAAGTATCGCTTCGCGCAGGTCGTGACCGCCGGCAATACGGGAGGCGTGCGTTTTTATTTCGTGGAGTATCCCGCGTACTTCGATCGCGAAGCGCTCTACGGCAGCCCGGCTGGCGATTATCCAGATAACGCGGAGCGCTACTACTTGTTTACGCGCGCTGTGCTGGAAGCGTCGAAGATTCTGGGAGTGCCGCACGTGTTTCATTGCCATGACTGGCAGTCGGCGTTGTTACCCGTCATGCTGCGTACGGAATACGCGGAAGATCCTGCGTTCCGCGAAGTCGCGACCGTGTTCACCATCCACAACATGGGATACCAGGGTTTGTTTCCGCCCGACATCCTGCCGCTGCTGATGTTGCCGTGGGATTTGTTCACGATGTCGAAGATGGAATTCTTCGGACAGGTCAATTTCCTGAAAGGCGCGCTGACTTTTTCCGACTTCATCACCACGGTGAGCAGGAAATATTCGCAAGAGATTCAGACGACCGAATACGGATTCGGCCTGGAAGGAGTGCTGCGCACTCGGGCCGCGACCGTCGCCGGAATTGTGAATGGCGTGGATTATGACGAGTGGAGTCCGGCAGCCGACAAGTTTCTCGCCGCGAAATATTCACCGCAGGATCTGGCTGGGAAGAAGGCGTGCAAGAAAGACCTGCTCAACACTTTCGGACTGACAAACGCCGATCCCAATACGCCGGTCATCGGAATCGTCTCGCGCTTCGCCGCGCAGAAGGGCTTCGACCTGATCTCCCAGATCGCGGACCGCCTGGCTCGTGAAGAGATGGTGCTGGCCATTCTCGGATCGGGCGACAAGCTCTTCGAAGAAATGTTCCTGCGGCTGGTGAAACAATTCCCCAACAAAATCGCTCTTAAAGTTGCCTACGACAATGCGGTCGCACACAAGATCGAAGCAGGCTCCGACATGTTCCTGATGCCGTCCCGCTACGAGCCTTGCGGACTGAACCAGATTTACAGCCTCAAGTACGGCACGGTGCCCATTGTTCGCGCCACCGGAGGTCTCGACGACACCATCGAACCCTGGGACGCCCGCACCGGTAAAGGCACTGGCTTCAAGTTCAACGACTACACTGGCGAAGCTCTCCTCACTACCATCAAGCAAGCGCTGCTCGCCTATCGCGACCAGTCGTCCTGGCAAACATTGATGCGCAACGGCATGAGCAAGGATTTTTCGTGGGGAGCGTCGGCGCGGGAGTATGGGAAGATCTACGACCGGGTACGGCTGCTAAGGTCGAGCGCGGCGACGGCGGTGGAGAAGGCGCTGGTGTAGGGAGTTCTGAGAGGGCACCGGGCGAAGGTAATCTAGACCCCAAAAGCCGCCCGATCTACCGTTTAACCAGAACACTATGCTGTCGATCTTCGTCGCGATTATCGCCAGGCTCGCTGTCCTACTGGGAATGGCCTTCATCCTCGGGAAAACCGTGCCACGCTTGCCGCAAAACAAGGTATGCCGTTTTGTTTTCTTGTTCGTACTCTGCGTGCCATTCAATTTCATAGCCAACTACGTGAATGTGTGGACGCTTGGATATCACAAGATGGGTTGGACTTGGAATCTCATTTTCGGTTTGTTCTTTGCCACCTGGCTAACGTTCTTGCCACCGCAAGAGCACAACTCAAATACACGATGACCTAGTGAGAACGGTCTGAAGTTGTTTTTGACATTCCTCACCGCCGTCCGATTTCTTCGATAAAAAAGTTCGTTCGTGAACCTGAACGAAGCACGGTCGCCAAAAGACAATTTCCTCACAGCTTCCTGTCCCCAGTTTTCGTAGGTGAAGGCGCGGCATTGAGACAATCAATGACCCTGCTGCGTAACCATCATTCTGCCCGCTTCAGCAATCGGTCGTCACTGGCGAGGAAGCGCATCTTCCCGTCGGCGCGCGGTCGAACGAAACGCATGAGCATGGCCGGACTGCCCGGCGCCGGCGTCGCGTGCCGGAACGTGTCATTGCCGAGTGGCTCCATCACAATGTCGGGCATATGCTGGTTGGAATTGTCATACGTAGAGATCTTATCGACCGTTCGCAGCGCAAGACTGCCATCGCGGGCCAGGATGATGTAGCGGTCGGCATTGTTTTCATAGGTGCCATGATAGGGAGCGAGATCGACAGACGGGATGCGACGTGGCGCCTCCGAAGCTCTAGTCCCGGTCCAGGACGTCACGATTGGATCGAGAAAAGCCGTAATCAACGCATCGCCCTTATCGCAATTGGTGAGGAGCACGGCGACACGGCCGCTGGTGGGATGTGCAAACACCTGAGACTGCACGCCCGGACCACCACCGCCGTGTCCGACCACGCCGCCGGGCAGAAGCATCCATCCCAACCCTACCTTTGCTATCGACGGGCCAACCGTTACGAACTCGGCGGTCGGCTCTGACATACGCGTGGCTGACGCGGCGGAAAGGATGCGAACCCCATTCGCGCCCACGCCACCGGCGATCAGAGCTTTGACAAACGTCACCAGATCACTTGCCGTGGTCATCTGCGTGGAGCCGGCTGGCGCGAAGCTGGGTGCCAAGAACGGGCGCGTGGTCTGTACCATTCTGGCGGTTGCCTCATCGGTAAGGTCGCCAACGCTGACACGAAAGCGCGGCAGATCCAGAGGATCGACCAGGGAGTGCCGCATCCCAAGCGGCTCATAGATGCGGGTCTTGACCAGCGTGTACCAGCTCACGTCCCGCAACTTCTGCGCCAGGTATCCGGCGACGACAAACGCAATATTGTTGTAAGAAGTCTCCGTTCCCGGATCGAATAGCTGATCGAGATCGGCGCAGCGCTCAACTGCATCCACGATTCGCTCGCGATCAGGCCCGTACTCCGGCAGCCATTCGCCGTCAATTCCGCTCGTGTGATTCAAGAGCATCGCGCACGTGATGCGATTCAGCGACTGCATGTCGCGAATACGGAAGTCTGGCAGATGTTGGATCGCCGGGTCGTCCAGCCTGATTTTGCCTTCATCGACAAGTTGCATGACTAGGACCGCAGTAGTCAGCTTCGTGATTGAGCCAACATGCATGAGCGTGTCGGCCGTGACGGGATCTCCAGTCACGCTGTTGCGCACCCCGGCGACAGCCGTGTTCAGCGTCTTGCCGTCCCAATAGGCGAAGGATGCTCCGGTCACGTGGGCGGCCGCTCGCGCTACTTCAAGCCGTCGCGAATAGTCGCCCGCCGTCTGGCCGGAGGAGTTGTCGAGAACGTTTGCCGTGATGACAGCGTTACTTGCCGCAGGCGCTCCGACGATCGCCAGAGCGGCCGTACCGTGCTTGAGAAAATCGCGGCGCGTTGACATCGATTACCTTTCTTTCGGGCCAAAGTGCTCGCTCCCGCTACTCTTCGACGTTGGGCCGACGCCCGGACGGCAGAATCTTAAATGCCCTGGCCAAAAATTCTCTCGGATAACATACACTACGCGATCAGGAGCCCTCTCGTGCATAGGTACATCCGCCTCATCGCACTCCTCGCCGTGACAACAATCCTGCCCGCGAAATTTATGGCGCAGACTCCCGCTCAACCAGCCGGCAAACCTCTACGCGTTGCCATCGTCGGGCTGGTGCATGGGCACGTCGGCGGATTCCTGGAATCCGCGCTGAAGCGCAGCGACATTCAGATTGTCGGCGTTGCCGAACCGGATCAGCAGATTGCGCAACGTCGCGCCAACGAGTTCAAACTCGATTCACAATTGCTGTATAGCGATGTGGAAAAGATGCTTACGTCGGTGCATGCGCAGGCCGTATTGGTGTATACCGACACGCGCGATCATCGCCGCATTGTGGAAGTGGCCGCACGTCATGGCATTCCGGTCATGATGGAAAAGCCGCTGGCCGTCAGCCTGGACGACGCGCTGGCCATCCAGCGAGCAGCCGACGCGGCGCACATCGCTGTACTGGTGAACTACGAGACGACGTGGTATCCCAGCAACAATGCCGTTTATCAACTGGTGCGCGACGGGGCGCTCGGCGACATTCGGAAAGTTGTCATCCACGACGGGCACAAGGGGCCGCAGGAGATCGGAGTCGAACCGGAATTCCTTGCTTGGTTGACCGATCCGGCGCGCGACGGCGGCGGAGCGCTGTTCGATTTCGGATGTTACGGCGCCGACCTGATGACGTGGCTGATGCAGGGCGCAACGCCGCTTGCCGTGACGGCGGTCACGCAGCAAATCAAGCCGAAGATTTATCCGCACGTGGATGATGAGGCGACCATCATCCTCACGTACCCGAGGGCGCAAGCCATTTTGCAGGCGTCATGGAACTGGCCGTTCGACCGCAAGGACATGGAAGTTTATGGAGAGACCGGCCAGGCGATCACCGTCCGCCGCGACGACGTCCGCGTCCGCCGCAAAGGAGACGATGCCGAGCGGCAGCAGGCAGCCCCGGCGCTCGCCGCTCCATACAACGATTCCATCTCCTACCTGATCGCGGTCGTCTCGGGAGAGATCAAGCCCGCGGGGCTCTCGGCGCTCGATACGAATGTGACGGTGGTCCGCATTCTGGACGCTGCGCGTGAGTCGGCGAAAACCGGAAGGACAATCAGGCTCGCCGAGCGTTGATTATAACGAGGTCGAGAGAAACATCTACTTGGCTATCGTGGTATTTGAATCGCAATCCTTGGGGAGTCGATAAATGGATAGCGTGGTTCCGTCTGTAACTGCCACAAATTCTCCAGATGGTGAAATCGCGGCCGACCTTGCCTGAGTATATGTCGCCGGAAAGCTGCGGTGCCAACTGAAGCATGATTTCCCTGTGACCGTATCGACGACGCGGACCTCTTCACGGTTGTCTTCCGGCTCCGCCCACCCTAACGAGGTCACGGTTCGAGCGCTGTCGAGAAAGTGCCTTAGCGGCGGCACTTTTCGAGTGGCGAAATCGAACAAGATACGTCGACCGTCCGTAGACGAGTTGTGGCCCTGATCACATACGCTTGCATCTGTGGACCATCGACTCCCCTGATCTGACACGTCTCTTGGGTGCAATTCCAATTGAACATTCCCATTGAAGTCAACGATGCGGGCCTTCTTGCAGTCGTCCAAATAGAGCTTGGCATTTCCCAGCAAAACGGCATGGTAACCCCAAATTTCATCTTTCACCGAAAACGAACCGAGTTGCTTCCCGTCGAGTGTTTCGACTCGAATAACGCGCCCATTGCGGATCACAGCAACCTCGTCCGAAATTGACCGCAAATCTCCCGTACCCTCGCGCACCGGTTCCAAGGTGTCGGCTATCCGATAGAGTTTCCATGAGCCCCGTTGCCACTCCGCCACAGTCTTCCCCGATGGGGAAATGCGGCCTATGTCCTTGGGGACTTTCCGTGCCGTCGATAAATCTGCAGAATACAGAAGGCTTGGACCACGTCCAGATGTAGTGAGGACATGCCCATCGCCCGCCGCGTGAATCGAGCTAGAGTCGAGTCGCTGCGTTCGGGCAATCAGCTGAAGGTTATCGCCTTCCCATCTAATTAGGGATAACGAACATTCATGTGTGGCACAGCCGATGCGGCATGCGCTCACAGCAACAGATGAATCCGACGAAAATGCA
The DNA here is from genome assembly GCA_016196065.1 of Acidobacteriota bacterium. NCBI lineage: Bacteria > Pseudomonadati > Acidobacteriota > Acidobacteriota bacterium. The sequence goes on from JACPYL010000010.1 coordinate 346,493, forward strand.
ACCGTCGCCCAAGTTTGCTCACAGCGCGATTGCAGTTCGGACAATGAGAAGATTGCCGCGGGTTGGGGCAGCGGAGCATCTGACGCGAAGGTGCATACTGCGCAACCCATGAAGACAACGAATAGCCCTACGCTAAGTCGTATTCTGCTTCCGTTCCTCACTCGTTCAGTGTAGTAGGAACAGTCTTTCTGCCAGCATATGATTGGGACACATTTTGAAGTGCTCCAAGTCACTTAAGTAACTCGTTCTTGACACTCGGCGACGCAAGACTTGGTCGCCACCAACGGTCTTTCCCTTTATCCGCCCGCCAGCTTTTTCCGCGCTACCGGACGCGCGAACGCATTCGTCGGACCGTGCCCGTTGTTCGCCATGACCTTGTTGTAGTACTCCTTGGCGTGCGCTGCGTCGCCCGTCTTCTCGTAGGACTGCGCGAGCAGCATCAGGATGAACGCATCTTCCTGATTCGCCTTTCCCAGTTCCGTGATTGCCGTCTTGTAGTCGCCGGCATAGAACGCGACATATCCGGTCAGATAGGGAAAGAAAATGGCCTGAGCCGGATTGTTCGCCTTGTCGAGCGCCGCTTTCGCCGCTGCTACCTGCTTCTGCGCTTCTTCGCGCTGTCCGCGCCGCGCCGCAATGCGGGCCTGGGCGTGCGCCCAGCGGAATGCCCACACGCTCTTGTCGGTATCTTTTAAGTCAGGAATACGCAGCGCGGTGTCGTAGCCGGTCTTGTACCAGGTGGCTGCGCCGTCGATGTCGCCGGATTCGAGCTTGATGCGCGCCAACTCGTTGGCCACTCCCGCCGCGGACTCGTAGTCCGGCTTGGGCATTGTCATCGAAGCGTCGAACACCTGCTTCTCGTATTTCTCCGCCTCTGCCGCATTACTCTCGAACGCATACGAGAACGCCATCACGCGCAAGGCGCGATTCTTCTGGTCTGCCGGAGCGACTTCGATCGCCTTCTTAAGATGCACGCGCGCCGCTGTGTAGTCGCCCTTCATGTCGAGCGCAATTCCTGATTCCAGATGCGCCTCGTACAAATCTGGAGACTTTGCCATCGCTTCCTGATACAGCTTCAGCGCCTCGTCTTGTTTGCCTTCGCTGTTGAGCTTTTGCCCCTGTTTCACCAGCGCCTGCGCATCGCCGGACATTGCCGCCGACTGCGCCCTCACCGCTTGCCCCATGCAAGTCCCCACAACAAGCAACGCTAGAAAAATGCGAACATTCCGATAAAGAGATTTCATGCGCGTGATTATAGTCCGGAAATCAGATTAGGCGCGAGAACGTTGCGAACCGTCGCGATGCATTTCTCCAACGTCTCGCGATTCTCACGTCACACCGTCAACCGCTGAGCACAATTTGGAGATATTCCGTGCCGATCCTGCGACCTAATGGTGTTCGTAACAGTAGTACTCTTGCGCACACTATTGCGGAACATGAAGATACAGGGCGGGGTCTAATCAGCCATGACCGTGCAGCCTAGCAGGTGGGTTGGATACACGCTCCTAGTCTCCGGCCTTCTATTGCTCTTCGATACTGAAACCTTTCTTCGGGCCAATTGGTCGCCATTGCGTATTCCACTGTCCGTACCGGTTGAACTGGCATGGGCGTATTTTTTGTGTGCAAGTGGGGTTGTCAGCCTGCTGGCGTCATTTCTCATTCGTATCGTCGCGGAGTTCGCGCCTGACGCTTCGGTGAAAGTAGGGGAACGTTTCCCCCATCTTTCGACTGAAGTACGTCAGCGAAGGCGACTACCCCTGCAACCGAGAATGTCCGCGCTCCCGAACCGCGCTGTCATTGGGGGTGTCGTGATGCTGCTTGTGCTGCTCCCTACCTTCATCATGATTAACCAGAAAGTTCCGGCCAAGGGTATCTATGTGCGACTGGCGCCAGGGCACGATCCGGATCCACTGGAGTGTCTGGAGGGCCCCATCGTAGTCAGAGTGAGTGAATCGAGTCAAATGCTGTTGAACGGAAAGCAACTGAGTCGGGACCAACTTGAGCCGGCCCTAAAAGCCGCACTCCGCCGGAGAAAAAACTGGGAAGTGTTCGTCGAGGGCGATGACTCCGCACCCTATGCTGATCCGATGTTCGCGATTGATGTCATCAATTCTCTGCATGCCAAGGCCGTAATTCTGACTGCCAAAGCAAAAGCACAGATTGCAGCGGCTCACTGTCGTTGATCCATGGCTAGCCAGGGCGCGCTTATCCCCACTCGATTCCACTCTCCAGCCAAAGAACGTATGATTCTTTCGTAGACCTCCAGAATCTCCATGCCTTCCACCCGCACCATCTTCCACGTCGATATGGACGCCTTCTTCGTCTCCGTGGAGGAACTGTACGATCCGTCGCTCAAAGGAAAGCCCGTCGTAGTCGGCGGACAGCGCGACGAGCGCGGCGTGGTTTCGGCGGCTTCGTACGCGGCGCGGAAATTCGGCGTACATTCGGCAATGCCTCTGCGCACGGCGGCGAAGCTTTGTCCGCAGGCCGTCTTTGTCAACGGGCATCCGGAACGTTACCGCGAATACTCAGGACGCGTCCACGAGGTGCTGTGCCGTTTCTCTCCGCAGGTGGAAATGGCGTCAGTGGACGAAGCCTATCTCGACATGACCGGCACGGAGCGCTTGCACGGGCTCCCGTTGCGATCGGCGCATCGCCTGCATGAGGCGATGAAGGCGTCGACGCAATTGAATTGCTCGATCGGCATCGGGACGTCACGTCTGATCGCCAAGGTCGGATCGGCAAAAGCCAAGCCCAACGGCGTGATCTGGGTGCTGCCATCGCAGGAAGCAAAGTTCCTTGCGCCACTCGATGTGCGCGATATTCCCGGTGTCGGCAAAGTGATGGAACAGAAACTGCACGCGATGGGTATTGAACGTGTCGGCGATCTGGCTCGACTGGAAGAAGGCGACCTCGAAGAGCGTTTCGGAAAATGGGGACTCGCGCTCGCGGGGAAATCACGCGGAGAAGATGCTGGGGGATGGTTTGACACCGCAGTCGGCGAGGACAGCGGCGCAAAGTCCATCAGCCACGAACACACGTACAACGAAGACACCGCCCAACTCGACCGGTTGCAGTCCACGCTGATGCGCTTGAGCGAGATGGTCGGCCGCCGCCTGCGCGAAGGCGGATATTTTGCGCGGACGATCCAACTCAAACTGCGCTACTCAGACTTCACCACGCTGACTCGGGCTCACTCACTCGAGCAACCCACACAGCTCGACACTGAGATCTATGAAGAGATACACCAGCTTTTCCTGCACAACTGGAAAAAGGGATCCCCGATACGACTCCTCGGCGTACAGGCATCGCACTTCGAAGCGAGTGGTTCGCAGCTTGATTTATTGGAGCCTGCGCGGGACGAACGCTGGAAGAAGGTGCTGGCCGCCGCCGACCATCTGCGCGATAAGTTTGGCGAGTCGACGATTGGACTGGCGACCGGCTTGAGAGGCGGTTTCCGCGAGCGGACGCATGAGAATCCGGTCGCGTTGCCGGGAAAGAAGCCGCGGCAGAAACCGGATGGTGCCAAGTGAGAGTCCCTGTACGGCTACGATTCGGAACGATGGGTGGCTGTTTTGTGCAGGCGGACTGCAGATCCCTCACTTCGTTCCGGATGACAGTTCTTTAGGGGGATTTAGGGGATTAGAGCGCATGAAGAATGCATGAAAAATATGGACCAAGTGTGTCGTGACCTCTGCAATCTGACCTCTAATCTCTGACCTAGACTGACCTGTGACCTCCAACCTGTGGCCCGTGACCCTCACCTTTGCATCCTCCCACTCCTCGGGTCTACAATCCCTACCGTTCCGATAGTCCTTCAAAGTTGTGTTCCAAGGAGGAGCTTATGCCTCGCCCGCGTCAATTCCTGGCGTTCTTTGTAGCCCTGATGTTCATCGTTCCTCTTCTTGATTGCGGTGCGGCACATTCCGCTGACGAACTTTACATTCTCGTTTCCGCCAATATTCAGGTGCCGTATTGGAAGGCGGCGGGCGCGGGACTGGCGCAGGCGGCTTCCCAACTGCAAGTGAAATCCGATTTTGTCGGACCTGACGAATACGATCCCAAAGCTGAAAAGGAGGCTTTCGAAAAAGCGTTAACGAAAAAGCCGACCGGTATTCTGGTGTCGGCAGCGGACGCGAAGTTGCTTACCGAGAGCATCGACAAAGCGATTGCCGCGGGCATTCCGGTGATCACCATCGACTCCGACGCGCCGGACAGCAAGCGCCTGTTTTTTATCGGGACCAACAATTACCAGGCAGGACTCGCCGGTGGAACTCGTCTTGCAGCGGAACTCAAGGGTAAAGGAAACGTCGTCATATTCACGATGCCGGCGCAGGCAAATATGGCGGAACGCTTGAATGGGTTCCGCGCGGCGCTGGATAGTCATCCACAGATCAAGATCGCGCGTGTCGTCGACATCGCGGGCGACCCTCGCATCGTTTTCGATACCACTACCGAGATTCTCGGCAAGGAACGCGACAAGATTGATGCGTTCGTGTGCCTGGAGGCGCAAGGTGGCAAGGAAGTGGCCACCGTTCTGAGTTCGAACAAAATTACGGGCAAAGTTGTAATCGCAATGGATACCGATCCCGACACGCTGGAGTGGATTCGCAAAGGCGTGATTGCAGCGACCATCTCACAAAAGCCTTACACGATGACCTATTTCGGACTGCGCGTGCTCGACGAGTTCTATCACAACAAACTGAATTCGCTGTCCGGGGATTTTGCCAAAGACAGCTTTGCGCCGGTGCCTGCATTCGTGGATACAGGATCCGCCCTGGTGGACAAGGCCAACGTGGAAGCGTTCGTCCAAATGAAACAGGCGGCGACGGGCGGGAAGAATTAACGCAGAGCAGCAAGGGCCGGGTTGCGGAATCTATGAGATGTATTCCCGGATATAAGGATCGCGAGACGCGGCCAGCTCTCGCAGATCACCGTCGAAGATAATCTTGCCGTCGCGCAGCAGCAGGAAGCTCATCGGAACTTCGCTCTGCTTGCCTTTCGGCATCTTCACCATCTTGTTCGTATTTTTATCGAATTCGTGGGTGGCCATGGTGAAGCCGTCCTGCAGGCGGTGCGTCACCATCAGCGCGCTGGTCTTGTAGACATCGCGCTGTTTCACGATCAACTCGACGATGGTGTTGGAAGTGACCGGATCGAGGCCGCCGGTCGGAGAATCGTAGAGCAGCACTTCCGGTTGCGTAATGATCGCGCGTGCGATCGCCACGCGCCGCCGCATACCGCCGGAGAGTTCCGACGGAATCATGTCAATCGTGCGTTCCAGTTCCACGAAGCGAAGTACTTCGCGCACGCGCCGGTCGACTTCTTCTTCCGAAAGATGTTCTTCCATCATCCGGTAAGCGACATTTTCGCGCACCTTGAGGGAATCGAACAAGGCACTTTCCTGGAACACGATCCCCGCCCGTGCGCGGAGCGTGAACAATTCCTGCTCGGACATGCTCGTGACTTCGTTTCCAAGAAGGAAGATGCGGCCCGAATCCGGTCTCATCAGTCCGAGGGCAAGCTTGAGGATCGTGCTCTTGCCCGAACCCGCCACACCGAATAAGGCCTTGGTATCCCCTTTTGGCAGGTGGAAGGACACGCCGTCAAGGACGACATTGTCTTCAAACGCAATCGAAACGTTGTCGAACACGACAGGATCGGCGGAGGAATCGCTCTGCTGTGTGGCCGCGTTTTCAATCGGCAGAGTGGGCGCTGACATGTTCTACCTGTAACCAAGCACCGCGAAGATCGCCTTGGTGACAAAGAAATCAACGACGAGGATCAGCACCGACGACGTGACCACGGCTTGCGTGGTGGAACGGCCTACACCTTGTGTGCCGCCCCGCGTTGACATGCCGTAGTAACAGCCAATGCTGGCGATGATGAAGCCGAACATCACTGGTTTGACCAGGCCCATGAAGACGTCGCGGAACACCAGGGTCTGCCAGGCGTTGCTCCAGTATTGCCGGGAGTCGAGTCCGAAGAGCAGGTTGGCGACCGCGAATCCGCCGACCAGTCCGAGCAGATCGGAAATAATGGTCAGAAAAAACAGCATGAAGACGGTGGCGCCGACCCGCGGTGTGACCAGTTTCTTGCTGGGATCGGTGCCCAGCGCGCGCATGGCATCGATCTGTTCGGTGACGATCATCGAGCCGAGTTCGCTGGCCATGCCGGACGCGTTTCGTCCTGAAACCATCAGTCCGGTGATGAGCGGGCCGAGTTCCGTGACCATCGATTGCGAAACCAGTTGCCCGATCAATGTGATCCCGCCAAAGCGCTGGAGCGTGCTCGCCGAGTTCAACGCGAGCAGAGCGCCGATGGAGAGTCCAGAAAGAACCACGATGGGAAGGGAACCGACGCCGATGAGGTCGGCCTGCTGCAGCAAGTCGCCCCAATAGAGTGGCCGGCGAAAGAAATTCGTCAGCGACTGCGATGCCAAGATCGCGTAATCCTGAATCGCCTTGACCGCGTCTTTCGCGACGTCAAAGGGCGAGATCAGTTCCAGTTCGAGGGCCATATCCGTCCCAGAGACTATAGCAGAGGCGAAAACGGAGGTGGAGGGCCGGATGGAGGGGGCGTATCGGAGGACCCCTTCGGCCGCCACCCGGCAGAATTTCCGATAAGATGTCGCTGGATCTGAGATCTGAGTTTTGCCGAAATCGTGTAGTTTGAGGACGACGAAGCGTGACCGAAAAACCCCATCCCGAGGCGCACCAAACTGCGAAAGCCTCCCTTCCTGAGTTCGTCGGCTATTTCCTCTGGCTTGGCACGGTGGGATTTGGCGGTCCGATCGCGCTCGCCGGGCACATGCAACAGGATCTCGTCGACAAACGCGGATGGGTCAGCAAAGAGGACTACGTTGAAGGCCTCGCCCTCGCGCAGTTGGCCCCCGGTCCGCTGGCGGCGCAACTCGCCATTTACCTTGGCTACCTCCGGGCCGGAATCATCGGAGCCACAGCGGTCGGTATCGCATTCGTACTGCCGTCGTTCCTGATGGTGCTGGCGCTTTCGGCTGCGTATGTCCGCTTTGGGGGCTTGCCATGGATGCAGGGGATGTTCTACGGCATCGGCGCGGCCGTGATTGGCATCATTGCCCGCTCCGCGGTCAAACTCACCAAGCTGACGCTGGGCAAAGATAAATTGCTGTGGGGGATTTTTGCGGTCCTGGCGATTTCGACCGCGTGGACGTCCCGCGAAATCATTTGGCTCTTTCTGCTAGGTGGGGTGGTCGCACTACTGGTCAAAGCTCGTCCTACCCGCGTCCAAACTGGAAAGATTTCGGCGGTGCTGCTGGCGCCGATGTCGTTCAGTTTCGGGAGTAGCCCGCTACTGCAGATATTTCTCTACTTCGCAAAGGCTGGAATGTTCGTATTCGGCAGCGGGCTCGCCGTTGTGCCGTTTCTGTATGGCGGAGTTGTCCAGGGACATCACTGGCTCACCGACCATCAGTTTGTGGATGCCGTAGCCGTGGCCATGATTACACCCGGCCCAGTCGTGATCACGGTCGCCTTCATTGGTTATCTGGTGGCCGGGGTTGCGGGAGCGACCGCATCCGCTCTCGGAATCTTTCTGCCGGTTTATCTGGTCGTGATCGTGCTGGCGCCCTCGTACAAACGCTGGGCGAAGAATCCTCAATTGAATGCGTTCGTTCGTGGAGTGACAGCCGCCGCGACCGGAGCGATCGCTGGCGCGGTCATCGTGCTCGCGAGGCGTTCGGTCTACGACTGGCCGACAATTCTGATTTGCGCCGTCAGCCTGGCAGTTCTGTTTCGCTGGAAGGTTCCGGAGCCGATTCTGATCGCCGTTGCCGCAGTGGCAGGACTACTGCTGCGGTCTGCGTAACACGCGCGTGTGACCGTGATCGCTTAGTCGCGGTGGTTGTTCTTCTTCTTGATCTCGATATTCAACCGCTTGATTTTCTGGTTCAGCGTGGACAGTGGAACGTGGAACCGCTCGGCGGCTTCGGTCTGATTCCAACCGCATTTTTCCAGCATGTCCATGATGATGCGGCGTTCGCAGTCTTCCATGATGTCGAACAGGGAAGCTGTCGGATCCGTATCCATCACGGGTACTGGAGTACCGCGCCCAGCGATGTGGTCGGGCAGCAGATCGCCTGTGATATCCGTGCCCGAAGACAGCACTACGGCGCGCTCCACGACGTTTTCAAGTTCGCGAACATTGCCCGGCCAGGAATACGTCACCAGCGGGCGCAGAGCGTCGGTAGTCACGTGGCGTCGGGGACGCTCGTTCTCTTCCGAATACTTCTTGAGGAAGTGATCAACCAGCAGAGGAATGTCCTCACGTCGTTGGCGCAATGGCGGCAGGTCGATGGTGATCACGTTGAGGCGATAGAACAGATCTTCGCGGAACCGGCCGTCACGAACCATCTGCCGCAGATCGACGTTGGTAGCGGCGATGATGCGCACGTCCACTTGCATCTCTTGCGTGCCGCCCAGATGCATGAACCTGCGATCCTGAAGAACGCGCAGGATCTTGCTCTGCGTGTCCATGGTCATGGTGCCAATTTCATCGAGGAAGAGGGTGCCGCGATCCGCGACTTCGAAGAGGCCTTTTTTGGACGCGATGGCGCTGGTGAATGCACCTTTGACGTGCCCAAACAAATTCGATTCGAGCAGGTCTGCCGGCATGGAACCGGTATTCACCGGAACAAAGGGCCGGTCGCGGCGAGCCGAATGAAGATGCAGCGCCTTGGCGATCAGTTCCTTGCCTGTCCCGCTTTCGCCTTGCAAAAGAATCGTGGAGCGGCTGGGTGCCACCTGGGCTACGAGATCGAAAATCTTGAGCATGGGCTCGCTCTTGCCCACGATGTTGTCGAAGTCGTAGCGCTGCTTCAGTGCGCGCTTGAGTTGAACGTTTTCTTCTTCCGCGCGCTGCCGGGCAACCGCGGCGCGAACATCGGCCAATAGCTTTTCGTTGTCCCAGGGCTTCTGGATGAAGTTGGTGGCGCCACTTTGCATCGCCCGCACGGCGTTCTCAACGGTGCCGTAGGCGGTGATCATGATTACGGGCTGCAGCGGATTCAGCATGTGAATCTCGCCCAGCAAGTCCATGCCGTTTCGGTCAGGCAAAGCGAGATCGAGCAGGACGATGTCGAAGGTACGATCACCCAGCATGGCCATGCCCTCGCGGCCGGTCGCCGCGGTGGCCACGGTGTAACCTTCGAGTTGCAGAAGGGTTTCCAACGACTCCCGAATTTCGGCTTCGTCATCAATCACCAGCACGCGGCCGAGGTTCTCGGGCAGCGTTTCTGGCGGCATCCGGCGCGAAATAACCGCAGCTTCAGACATGGACGGCCTTCCTGATCAGGGGGAAATCAAGCGTGAAGGTTGTGCCTTCGCCAGGACGGCTCTCTACCCGGATGTTGCCAGCGTGCTCCTGGATGATGCCGTAGGTGACGGAGAGTCCCAAGCCGGTGCCGCGATTCTGGCCTTCGGCGGGCGCCGTTTTGGTCGTAAAAAATGGATCGTAGATGCGTTGAATGTGTTCCTGTGCGATACCGCTACCCGTATCCGATACGCGTACGCTGACGGACTCGCCGTTCTGCGTGCTTAAGCGCAATGTTCCGCCGCCGTTCATCGCATCCTTGGCATTCAGGAACAGGTTCAGGAAAACCTGCTGCAGGCGGCCGGGATTTCCGAGGATCGCGGGGATCTCGTCTTCGAGATTCCGTTCGACAGTGACTTGCGCCACTTTGAATTGATGTTCCAGCAGCGCCAGCGTGTCATCGATCACCTTGTTCACATTGACTTCCGTGAACTCAGTGCCGGTCGTGCGAGAGAAATTCAGCAGGTTGTTGACGATTTCGGATGCGCGGAAGGTTTGCTTGATGATCTTGTCGAGCACGCCTGCCTTCGGAGCATCCGACTGCAACTGCTTCGCGAGCATCTGCGTGTACGACGAAATCACTGCCAGCGGCGTATTGACTTCGTGGGCCACACCTGCGGCCAGCAATCCGATCGACGATAGCTTGTCCGCCTGCGACAGCTGGGCTTCCAGTTCCATGCGCTGGGTGATGTCGTCCATGATCACCAGGCGTCCGACGACGTGAAACTTGCGCGTGACCAGAGGTGCAATCGCGACGTTCACGGTTCGCCACTCCCCGGTCGGAGTGCCCATGCGGAACTTGTACAGGTTGTGAATGCCAGGATTCTGCCGGACGCGGTAGAACTCTTCCACAAATGCCGCCGGAAAGACTTCACTTAACGAGCGTCCTACAGCCTGCCAGCGCGGAAGCGCGTACATCACTTCCATCTGCGAATTCCAGGACTCGACTCGGTCCTGTAGATCCACTGCCAGCACGCCCACATTGATGGACTCGACGATGTTTTCGTTGAAGTCCTTCAGGCGTTCGTACTCGGCGACTTTTTGCTCCAGCGATGCGTACAGCCGGCCATTCTGAATCGCGATACCGATATATCCCGCCAGCGTTTCCAACAGTTCGACGTCTTCGCTGGAAAGGAAATCGCCGTCCATGGTTTTGCCAAGTCCCAAAAACGCAATGGTCTTCTGCTGCGCATGGCAGGGAATGTAATAGTTGAGATCGAGGCGTCCGATTGCTTCCTGCGCTGCCGGGCTCTCGCGCGGCAACTGGTGCGTGTTTTCGAAGAAGATGTGTCCCGCAACATCCTCGATGCGAGTCTTTGCCAGGAACGAGAGATCGATGCCCGTGAGGTGCGACAGTCCAAACGACTTGGCGAGTTCAAAGCGAGAAGAGTCGCTGTTAGCCAGGAAAATCGCGACTCGGTCGACCATTAGCGTCCGCGCCAGGCGATCCACGACCGATGCCAGCATCTTGTCGATATCGGTTTCCGAACTCATCTCGCGCCCAAACTCGATCAGCGTGCGCCGATAGTCGTAGCGCGTGCGGTAGAAGAACTGGTCGAGCTTGTCCTGAATCCATTTTCGGACCGGATCGAACAACAGCGCCGTAACAACAACCGCCAACATCAAGCCATACGGTCCAGAGCTGGGGACCCGAGCGTGGACCAGTTCCGCAATCGCCGCTACGCCTGCGAAATAGGCTCCGACAATTGCGGCCGCAGCCAGCGTGTAGGCCATGCCGCGCTTGAAGATCAGATCCACATCCATCAACCGGTAGCGGAAGATGGCGTAGCCGAATGTCAGCGGAAGCAATCCCAGGGACAGGACCGAGACCTTCATCCCCGTGGAGGGCATCGCGCCGAAGAGGTACGGCAGGACATAAAGTAGCGTGAACGGCGTAATCGCGAGGACTGTGCCGCGCGTAATCCACTTCAACTGCTGGCGCAGGATGGGGGTCGTGGCGCGCTGGTAGCTATCCACGAGCACGGCGGCTGCGGCGACAAACAGCAGGGTGGAATATCCCCAATGCATCTGGTCCAGATGCCAGCGCAGCCGTTCACTTGCCTGCAGGTAGCGCAAAGACAGAAGTTGAATTCCCAGCAGAATCAAACCGGGGAAATACAACAGACGCACCGACCACGGATATCGGCCGACGAAGCCACGGCGCTCTGGAAACGTCAGAGCAAAATGCAGGAACAAGGCCGGCTGAAGCAGCCACGCGACTTCGTTACACCAGTACACCGACCAGTCAAATTCGTTGAACTTACCGGTGTAGTGGAAAGAATAGAAAATGAACGACACCAGGCAGAAAATGTAGAAGTGAGTGGAACCTACTGCTGTCCAGCGCCGGAGAAGAACATAAAGGCCAATCCCGAGGTAGATCAGCGCGATCAACCGGAGCCAGTCATTCATCGACCGTTCGGCGGGAGCCAGCACGAGTTCAACATCCACCGGAACCTGGCCGCGAATCAGCGAGTAGGTTGCTTTGGACCAGACGCCGGAATAGAAACGCTGGCGGGAAAGACTGGCTAAAGAGTTGACCTGGCGTCCATTGACGCTCTGCACAATATCGCCGGTGCGAATGCCCGCTCGGGCTGCTGGGCCTTCGGGATCGAGCCGATCCGCGACAAGTTGCCCCTTCTTCTCGATCCACCAGGCTCCGTCATCGGGAACCGTGAAGGAGCGTTCGACTTTGTAGTTGTAAGTCGCGAAGACGATTGCCGCCACAGTGAGGATCACCAGGATGCTAGCGGTAACGCGTGTCTGAAGTTCCCGGTTCATGGGCTGGAGCGGTGGCGCGGCAGCGAGTCCCGAAATTCGCTTCCATTCACTCTTTAGCAACTTGTCTGCCACGACCTGTGACTCCTTGTACAAATAAGTCGCTGCCCCAGAACAACTTCCACAATTATAGAGATGAAACCCATAGTCAGCTATGGTTTATGGGATCGTAACTCCTGTTTTTAATAGCTCAATTTTGGGGAAATGTGGCTAACTATCTGCAAAAAAAGGGGCTCCTGTATGCCTGGAAGGGGGGCGTGCGAGGTAGGGTGGCGGGAAAGCGGAGCGTGTGGATGTCTTAAAACGGCCGATGGGCCAGGAGCCTCCAAGAATCGTTCCTAAAAACTCGGTCAGAAATGGAAGGGTACGGAAATTTTCCCCGAATTCCCGCACCCTTCCATGCTCACTCGCCGCTGACTTGCGGCGAGCAAAGTCACTTGCGAGGCGGGCGCAGTCTTGCGCGCATGTTTTCTGCCCGGCTTCCCGGAATTTCGTCGACAATGTCAACGTCCGGCGTCACTGGCACGATCCGCTTCGCATTTTTCATAAATCGTTTCTCCGTTGTGAAAATCGGGAGTCTCGGTGAAGAACTTCTTGATCAGTTCCTCACAAAGTGAAACGATCTTGAACCGGATCGAGAGAAACGTCCATGGAGCCGGTCTGAAGCCGTCTGAATTGATCTGAAGAAGGCGCGGGGCGGCTTCAAAACGAAGTTTGGGAGGAAATTCCCGGACGAATGCTTTATTCGACGATACGTTTTGTGGCGCCGTGTCACTATGTGACTTAGCTATGCTTGAACGTAACGCGCCCGTAGCAATTTTTTCTTAAACTGGCCAACTCAAATGGGGGCATTTTCTGTGCCTGAAAAGAAAGTCCGGTTTGACGATTTCGTGCTCGATTTTGGCCGTTTCCAATTGTCTCGCGATGGCAGTCCAATCAAGTTGGAAGGATTGCCTCTGCAGTTGCTGATGTTCCTGGTGGATCATCAGGGAAAACTGGTGACGCGTGACGAGATCGCCGACGTGCTCTGGGGCAAGGACGTTTTTGTCGACGTCGAGCAGGGCATTAATACTGCCATCAGAAAAGTGCGCCAGGCGCTGGACGACAATTCCGGCCAGCCACAATATCTCCAGACTGTCGTCGGACATGGCTACCGATTCGTCGCCCACACTCGCGCGGAGTGCGAAGAGGATGTGGTGTCCACAGGCAGCGTGTCCGCCGAGGAGTTGGGACGGGCCATTATGAGCGCTGCTGGCCTGGACCCTGAAGATCCGCTCGGGATACAGAAGGCGGAACCCGAGGGCGAAGCCTGACCCGTTTGCGGGGAACACGCCGCGGCCTTCTCGTTTTACAATTCAGATATGTCCCGCCTGGAACAAATCATCGACCTTGAGAAGCGCTGCCTTCTTCCAACCTATAACCGTTATCCCGTGGCCCTGGAAAAAGGGAAGGGAGTTTTTCTCTACGACTTCGAGGGCAAGAAGTATCTCGATTTCGTATCCGGCCTGGGTGTCAATGCGCTCGGCCACGCCCATCCACGGATCGTGAAGACCATCCGCGAGCAGGCCGCGCGCGTGATTCACATCTCGAATCTCTACTACAACGAATACCAGGGCCAACTCGCCGAGCGTCTCACGAAACTCTCGGGACTCGACCGTGTCTTTTTCTCGAACAGCGGCACCGAGGCAATCGAGGGCTCGATCAAACTGGCGCGTCTGGCCGGCCACCGTGCTGGCGGCGATGCCAAGTGCCGGCTGGTGGGCCTGGAAGGCTCGTATCATGGCCGCACTTTTGGGGCGATGTCGGTTACAGGACAGGATAAATATCGCGCTGGATTTGAGCCCCTGCTCGATGACGTCACTTTCGTTCCGCAGAACAACATCGAAGCCCTGCGCGCCGCCATCAATGATCAGACTTGTGCGATCGTGCTGGAACCAATCTTCGGTGAGGGCGGCGTCCTGGAATGTTCGGTGGAATTCCTGCGCGAGTGCAGGACACTCTGTGATCGGCATCAGGCCGCGCTCATCTTCGACGAGATCCAATGTGGTCTTGGCCGCACCGGTAATCTGTTCGCGTTCCAGACGTTTGGAGTCACTCCCGACATCGTCGCTATCGCGAAGCCGATCGCGGCTGGGTTGCCGTTGGGCGCGTTTATCGCGCGCGAAAATTTCGCGACCGCAATTTCTGCGGGACAACACGGCACCACGTTTGGCGGCGGCCCTCTGGCATGCCGCGTCGGACTTGAATATCTGGCGATTGTGGAAGAAGAGAAGTTGCTTGAGAACGTCAACCGGGTTGGCGGATACCTTCAGCAGCAGCTTCGGATGCTGGTGGAAAAATATGCGGCTGCACAATCCGTACGCGGACGGGGATTTATTCAGGGCATCGTGCTGGACATCCCGGCGCGTCCGTTCGTCGAGCAAGGCCTCGCCGAAGGCGTGCTCTTCAACGCGACGCAGGATACGGTCCTGCGGTTCCTGCCACCGTTCATGCTGGAAGAGAAGCACGTCGACAAGGGAATCCGGGTGCTGAAAAAACTTCTGGGCAGGAAAAGAAAAAAAGTCCAGACCGTCGCCCCGGCAGCGTAAAGCCGAAGCCTAACCAAAACAAATGGGGGAACTGATTAGGCTCAGTTCCCCCTTCCAGAAGCGACAGAGGCGTTATCACATAGATAGACTCCGATCGCGAGGTTTGAGTTGCCCACCGAAGAGCCAAAGATCAAAGAAAAAATGATCCAGGAGCATCTGGGTTCCTCCGACTCGGAGGCCCGTAGCCCGGTGTGGGAAGAGCGGTGGGCGACCTTGCCTGTCGGTCGGATGCGCTACCTACAGGCGGGCACGGGACGAGCGCTGATCCTCATTCATGGGCTGATGGGGTACTCGTTTTCGTGGAGATTTTCGATTCCTGCTCTAGCCTCTCACGCCACGGTTTATGCGGTAGACAATCTTGGGGCGGGATTCTCCAAGTCTCCGGACGGGTTGGATTGCTCGATGCGCGCGTCTGCCGAACGCATCCTGCAATTTGTGGACGCTCTCGACATCACCGATTTCGATCTACTGGGTACATCGCACGGAGGAGCGGTTGCGATGATGACCGCTGCCTTGTCGGCAGAACGCGGCGATGATCGGCTCAAGCGACTGGTGCTGGTGGCGCCTGTGAATCCGTGGTCCAGGCACGGCCGTCTCCTCGCCCCCTTCATCGGAGGAAGAGTCGGCTCCTTCCTGTTTCAGAACACTGTTGCCCGTTGGCGCTTCTTGGATTACCTGTGGCTGCGCCGCATGTTCGGCGATGGATCGAAAATTCCACCTGACTCGATTGCAGGGTATCGCCGGCCAGTTGTCGAGAATCACGGTTTTCGGCATGGCCAGAATATCGTCCGAACGTGGCTGGGGGATCTCGCCGACCTGGAGTTAGCAATTTCGAAGATTCGTCACTATCCTACTTTGCTGATGTGGGGCACGCGGGATCGCGCTGTGTCATTTCGATCCGCGAAACGACTTGAAGAATGCTTCAGCAATTGCCGGCTCGTCGCATTCAAAGGCGTTGGTCATTTGCCGTATGAAGAGGCTGCGGAGGATTTCAACCGGGCACTGCTGGAATTTCTTGAAGAGAAGCCGATCTGAGGACTCCGCACCTCCGTTCTCGTCTCACAATTTGTCTCCCTGCACAAATCCCAACAAGAATTGTCAGTGGCTCAGTTTTTGACCTAATCCAATCCCTTGCGGCCCGGCAGGACTGCACTTCAACCCAGTGCAGAGAGTCCCGGCGGGACAAATGACAATAGCCCGGCGTTTTCAACGCCGGGGTTAGGCCCGCGCGGTGGGACCTGCAGTCCCGGCGGGACGACTGATCTCGGGGATGCGTCCGGTGAGAAATTCAGTCGTGCCTCCGGCACTGGACTTCAGAAATGGCGCCTTTCCCGCCAGTAAACTGGCGGGCTATTTTCATTTGTCCCTTCGGGATGTTTTTTGTCAGCTTGAAAATTGAGCCACTACTCCAGAATTGTCATCTTCGCTTCGCTCAGGATGAAAATCAAAGATTCGCTCAGGATGATTGATCAAACAAGTTGGACGAGTGAGCGCAATTCATTCCATCGCAGGCGATACACTAATTCTGAATGGGGCAAGCTATCTTCGATTTCCTCCGCACCTTTATTGCTGACTACGGTTATTGGGCGGTGGCTTTGGCACTCCTTTGTGAGAACGCCGGCATTCCCGTGCCGGGCGAGACGACGCTCCTGCTTGCCAGTTTCTTAGCCTACTCGGAACACAAGCTCGACCTGGGTTGGATCATCGTAGTTGGCACCGTTGCCGCGGCGATCGGCGACAACCTGGGATACGCGATTGGCCACCATGGTGGGCGCCCGCTGCTCGAGCGCTACCGGCACATCCTGCGGATACCCCAGTCCGCCATCGAGCGCGGCGAGAAGCTGTTCGCGCGCTGGGGTGCGTCCACTATTTTTTTTGCTCGATTCATCTTTGGTTTGCGTATCTTTGCGGGACCACTAGCAGGTGTTCTCCGTATGCCATGGCGGGCCTTTGTCCTGTTCAACCTCCTGGGAGCAGCCGTCTGGGTGACGGCGATTGCCACGGCAGGTTACCTTTTTGGCAAGCATTGGGACGAACTGGAGCACGTCCTCGGGCGCTTCAATATCGTTGTGGGAATTGCGGCGCTGATCCTGATACCGGTTCTCTGGCGGAGGTACCATCGCGATTCGCAAAAATAATCGTTGAGACGGTATCTTCCGTTACTTTCTCAGGTCGTCCGCGCATCTATATGCTCAGAGAGCAATGAATCGCGCGGTGAAAAAGGCGTTGGCGCTGGTTGCAGGCTGGGTGTTCATCATCCTCGGCGTGATTGGCCTGTTCTTGCCTTTTATGCAGGGCGTACTTTTCATCATTATCGGTTTGACGATACTGTCGAGTGAGTATGTCTGGGCGCATCACTTGCTCACCAAGGTACGGACTCGCTTCCCGCGAATTGCGGGCTTTTCCGATCGTGCCCAGAAGACGGCCACGGGATGGGTACGCCGGGTCTATCAGCCCGAGGAAACGCATTGACTGCCAAAGCCTTCACTGCCATGGGAACGATGAGCAAGGCTGAAGCGACCCTGTACTCGACCGTCCCGGCAGCGAAATACTCCAGCTTTGGACTTTCCCAGGTGTGGGTAAGATTTCTCGTTGCCATTGTGGGTTTGATCCTGGCATTCGCCGCAGCTCTGTTTTCGACCGTCGCAGGCGAATCCGGCAACGTCTGGACGACGGTCATCCTCGCCTCCGCCGCGCTCTTGCTGGCCGTTATGGTGGGACTGACGACCGTGCCCTATCTGGCACGCCAGGTCGTCGCTGCCCGGGTCCGCGACGCGATGGATTACGAAGTAACCCGCGCCGGCATGGTCTACATCGGTATCACGCTGGTGATTGGGATCGCCGCGATCAACACTGGAAACAATCTTCTCTACATTGTGGTTGCGGCACTGTTATCTGCGATTCTGGTTTCCGGGGTTGCATCGGCGCTGGTGTTGCGCCATCTTGAACTCGACGTCCATCTTCCCGAGCATGTCTTTGCCGGTCGGCCATTGCTGGCTCGTTTGCTGCTTCGCAATATCAGTCGTTGGCTGCCATCATTTTCGATTCGTGTCGTGCCTTCCAAACGTAAGGCTGGGAAGCGTTGGCAGTGGGAAGCGTACACATTGGGCCTGCCTCGCAACCGGCCGGTGGAGAGTCAGTGGGTGCGCGTGCCGGATCGCCGTCTGCGGCGCGTGATCGAAAATCCCGGCAAACCAATTCTTCAACAAACTGTCTATTTTCCGTTTCTCGCGGCGGGACAGGAATTGCGTGCCGACCTGGAAATGAATTTTCCTGCGCGTGGCTGTTATCGCGAGAAGGATTTCGGCCTCGCCACCCGGTTCCCATTTGCATTTCTATTGAAGACGCGCCGCGTGGCGCTGGCTCGGGAAGTGATCGTGTATCCAGCGGTCGAGCCTCCGCAGGAATTTTTCGATGTGCTGCCCATGGTGACCGGAGAACTGGCCGCTTTTGTGCGCGGTCGCGGAAACGATCTTTACCGTATTCGCGAGTACCTGCCGGAAGATTCCGCGCGTCACGTCGATTGGAAAGCGACCGCCCGCACCGGCACTCTGAAGGTGCGCGAGTTCAGCCGTGAAGACGAACGCAAACTGCGCATCGTGTTTGACAATCCCCAGCCGGGTGTTCTGGAAACTGCTCAATACGAGCGCGCCGTCCATTTAGCGGCTTCGCTCGGATGGCATTTCCACCACGAGGACGTTGAGATTTCCTACGTGGCAGCTGGGCTGGAGCCAACCACGGACGTATTTGCCTTCCTGCGCCATCTGGCCCTCGTTGAGCCCCAGGAAGCGACCTCGGTTTTTGAGCGTCTCCGGGCCAGTAATGACTACCACGTGATCATCACCTCGCGCGATCGCTCGCAGGTGCCCTCCAGCCTCCTAAACCGGGCTTATGTCGTCACAATCGGCACTGGAGCGCACCAGGCTGCAGCCACAAGCCAAGCTTAGATCCCAGCGCCAGCGCCTCGACAAAGCCCCTTTTGACCTTTAGCCGCGCCGTCAAGGTAATGGTTACCAAGGTTACCTCGGTAGATTGACCATTGCTCCGGACCTGCTTAAGGTAGAGGGAAGGGATGCAACTGATTAGCCGGTGGCTGCGTTTCCCCACACGAGCCCATGAAACTGTACAGCCAGATCGGGACCTATCTTTGGTGCGCACAGCCCCTGCTGCAGGGCGCTGTCGCGGTCGTGATGTGGCGCCGCAAGATGCATAAAGTGTTTCCGGTCTTCTTCACTTACCTCATTGCTCAGATCGCAATCTTCTCCGTTACGTTTCCAATACGCAGTGCTGATCACTATGAATTGTATTTCTACGTCTACTGGACCGGCGCGGCGATCAGCGCACTGCTCAGCTTTCGGGTGATTCACGAAGTCTTCCTCGACGTCTTCCGTCCTTATGACATGCTGAAGGACTTGGGGACCGTGTTATTCAAATGGACCGGACTAGTCATGTTGCTGGTTTCGGTGGTCGTGGCTTTTTCCAACTCGTCCCACGGCGATCCTCTCTCGCAAGCGGTAACCCTGCTTCAACGATCCGTACGAATGGTGCAGTGTGGATTGATCCTGTTCCTGCTCCTCTTTGCGCAGTTTCTGGGAGTATCGAAAAAGCAGCAAAGCTTCGGTATCGCGCTTGGATTTGGTTTGCTCGCATCGGTTGAACTCATTCTCCTCGCTCTATATGCGGGAGGCTATCTGCACCAACAGCCGATGAACCTGATCAATGGACTAATGTTCGACCTAGCGATCGTGATCTGGATGGCATACGCAGTCGCCCGAAGTTCTGTCCGTGACGGAACCAGCAATCATCTTCAGACGCAACGCTGGGAACGCAGCCTGGCGGACATACAGACCGCAGCAGCGCCTAACGCCGCAGCTTCGGATTCGTCGTTGATTCCGATGTTTGAAGGTATGGTCGAACGGGCATTCTCTCGTGGATCAGCGCCCGGCTCGATTGAGGAAAAAGCGGAGGCCGCCAAGGCCGGTTCCTCAAACCGCAGCTGACCACTTCTCTCCTGGTGGACGAGTATTCCTGAAAAACCCTGTCAAGAGCAATCTTGGAGGCCCAATCGGGCTTCTTCCGGAAAGCCGCTGAAACAATCAACAATTACATTAAGTAAACGTCAGTAAAAGCATGTTTTTGTGACGACTAAATCGCTTTAGTTTTGGACGCTCAGCATCCCCGCCAACACTCTGTAGGGATCGATATCTGTCGATCCGCGGATAAACGTCAAAGAATCTGAACATTAGACGTGGTGTATAATCCGCGGCGCGTGGAGAACTGCCTCGTTTTTGAGGCTATTTTCTATGTGGACCCTAAGGAGAAAGACAAATGAAACGTTCGCTAAGGGCGTTGATTCTGCTGGTAGGTCTGGCAGGAACATACGTATTAGCCGCCGTCCCCAGAGTTCCCGCTCCGGACGGTGGACCAATCCCAGTATGCCCACCCAAGAAGGGGTGGAATTGCGATCCCTTGCAACCACACCTTCCTACAAACACGCGCTAACGGACAAGGTCACTAAAGTAACCTTGAGTAACCGTACCGCATAGCACGCAACAAGCACGCAATCTTTCGGGCTAGCCAAATGGCTAGCCCATATTTTTGTCCGAAAAATTCTCTCCCTCACGGTTTGCCTTCGGGACTCTTTTCCGAAGGCTTCGCTTCCGCCTCCGACTTCGCCGCGTTCTCAGGGGACAGCTCGCCTTTCTTTGCCTCCTGAGCCTTCGCAGGCCCATCACCGGCCAGATATTGCACAATGATGGACACCCTGCGGTTCGAGGCTTCCAGCGGATCCTTACGATTGCGTAACCTCTGATCGGCGAAGCCTCGCACCTGTGCCACCTGGTCGGAACGTAATCCGGATTGCTGCATCAACCGTCGAGCCGCGTTGGCGCGGTCGGCAGACAATTCCCAATTGCTGTAGCTGCCCCTCGCTCCGTACGGCTTGGCATCGGTGTGTCCTTCAATCGATAAATGATTGGGGACTTCGCCCAGTTGTACGGCCAGCATTCCCAGAATTTCTTGTCCATTCGGTTTTAGGTTTGGACTGCCGCTATCGAAAAATGTTCCTTTGTCGGATTCGAGTAGTTCGATGCGTAGCCCTTCCGCCGTAATCGTCATCTCGATATTTTTATTTAACTTCTGCATGTCGATCATGCTCTCGATTTTCTTCTCCAGATGTTTCTTGAGGTCGGCCATGTCCTCTTTTTTGAGCAGGACGCTTTCTCCGGTGCCAACCTGATTGGTCCCGATTTTCGTGGCGGTGCCGGAGGGATCCTTGAAGTATCCTGCGACGGCTTCCCGCACGGGCTTGTTGGTATTGAGCAGCCAGAGAACGATGAACAAGGCCATCATCGCAGTGACAAAATCCGCGTAGGCCACTTTCCAGGCACCGCCATGATGTCCGCCGTGGCTGATCTTTTTCTTGATGATGATGGGCGGTGTCGGCATGGAGACTATCCGGCAGAAGCCGCGGCTGCAGCTTCGGGAGCCGCCGCGCTTGCCCCGGCCTTAAGAGCACGGCACGCGTCTTCGACAGTCTTGAATGACGGCCGCACGTGCACCGGCACCGCCCGTCGTCCTATCTCTACTGCCAACACGGGAGCGATCCCCTTCAAGAAGGCGATGACGGCGGCTCGCAACACGTTGAGGAACGCGCGTTCCTCGTCGGCGCTCTTGCTCATGCGTTGGGCGATCGGTCCGAACAACCCGTAGCACAGCAAGATTCCCAGGAATGTTCCCACCAGTGCTGCAGCGACTTTGTGGCCGATTTCTTCCGGCGGCCCGCCCAATGCTCCCATGGTGATGACGACACCCAGCACGGCGGCGACGATGCCGAGTCCGGGAAGAGCATCCGCCATGGTGTTGAGCGCGGCAGGAGCAAGCGTCCCTTCATGATGATGGATGTCGAGATCGCCTTCCAGCATCTGATCGAGATCGAAGGCCTCAATGCCGCCGCTGATCGCCATGCGCATGGTGTCGCACAGGAAATTCGTTGCGTGGTGATCTTTCACGAATCCCGCGTACTTCGACAGCAACGGACTTTTGCCCGGATCTTCTACGTCACCTTCGAGCGCAACCAATCCTTCTTTGCGAGCCTTATTCAACAATTCGAAGATCATCGTCAAAAGCTCGGTATAGCGTTTGCTGGTGTAAGCCGAGGATCCGAACACTCCCATCACACCGCTAACAATTTCTTTCAGGATATTCAGCGGATTCGCGATCAAGACTGTACCCGCGGCGGCTCCGCCGATGATGACCAATTCCGCCGGCTGCAGGAGCACTTTCAGATTGCCGTGCTCCATCAGATAGCCAGCGACAATGCAACCGAAGACGACGACGATCCCAATGATTGCAAACATAGAAACTTTATCCTTGCGATGCGGCGGATCCCGCCTCGCCACTCGCGCTTGCGTCAGCCGCATTCTCGTTTGTGTGGATGGGTTTCATGCGGCCCAAAAGCTCTTCCAGCTTGTCGCCCGGGCTGGCGATGATCCACTCCACCTCCGCCTGCAATCGAAAGCGGTCGCCCCACCACGAGATTTCCGACTGCGCGATCTGTTGCGAAATCACTTCTGCGATCGCTGTGATTTTGACCGGACTCCCGGTATGCAGCATCGCCAGAAATTCGTCATCCCCCCAGCGTCCAAGAAAGTCTTCCGCCCGCAGACTGTGCCGTATGGTTTGCACCGAAGTGCGCAGGAATACCGCGACAGAGTCGACGCCGTAATGCGGCGAGAGTTCTTTCAGCCCTAGTATCCGGATACGCAACAGGCTCAGTCCGGCGCGCGTCTCCTCCAACTCGACCAAGCTCTCCGCTAGGACGGCTTTGGTCATGCGTCGCGTCGAAACTCCCGTGAGCGGATCGAGGCATCCGCACATCAGAGCTGTGTTGGTTTCTGCCATCGATGCCGAGGTAGCCTCTTCGAATGCGATTGCGACACCCATCACCAGACCGTCTTCGTCGATCAAAGGCAAGGTGCGTATCAGAACGGCCAGCCGGTGGCCTTGTTTGTGCAACGTGAAGACACGGCTATGAACTGCCCGTCCCTCCCGAAGGGTCGTAGTAATCGAACAATCATCTCCCGCCAGGACCCGGCCCTCAGGATCGAAATGAGGGAGGGAATCTGCACAGACTTGTCCTACGACTTCATGGGCCAAGTGTCCCGTGAGTCGTTCCGCGCCGCGATTCCAGAAGCGGACGTGCTGGTCCCGGTCGAGGACGTAGACGCCGATCGGCAAGTTCTCGAGCACCGAGCGATAGAGTGCCGGGTCTTCAAAGAAAGGGGACATGTTGGGCCATACAGGTTATCGGCGGGAGCGGAAGGGAACTTCAGGAGAGCGGGTCGCGGGCCGCAGGCCACTGGCACAGGCTCGGGTTTCCTCTGACCCGACACCTGTGACCTATGACCTATGACCTTCCTTCCTAACTCGCTTCCGTCGGCGTGATCGACAGATTGATTTTTTCGGTATAGCGAATCACCGTTAGCGTGCAACGCGCTCCCACTTGGGCATCCGTCAGCAGACGGTGCAGATCGTCCACGCCAGCGACGGGCTTGTCGTCGAGCGCCACGATCACGTCGCCTTCGCGCAAGCCGGCATTGCGCGCCGGACTGCGCTCTTCCACTCCCGCGACTACCACGCCACTTTCCTTGGGCAGGTTATAGAAGCGCACCACGCGCCGATGGAGCGGGACTGTTTGTGCCGACACACCGATCCAACTGCGCCGGATCCGTCCATCGCGGAGCAATCGGCTGGCGACAAATTTTGCGGTGTTGATCCCGATCGCAAAGCAGATTCCTTGCGCCGGCAAAATCGTCGCTGTATTGACGCCGATCACGGCCCCGGCAGAATTGACGAGCGGTCCGCCCGAATTCCCCGGATTCAACGCTGCATCGGTTTGGATGACATCTTCGATCAGCCGTCCTGAATAGGCTCGCAACGATCGCCCTAACGCGCTAACGACCCCGGCGGTTACCGTCGACTGGAATCCGTAGGGATTGCCGATCGCGATCGCCATCTGTCCTGGCCGCAGTTGTTGCGAGTCGCCCAGTTCTGCTGCCTGCAAACCGGGAGCATCAATCCGGATCACCGCCAGGTCGCTGGCAGGATCGTCACCGACGATGTGAGCCGGTGCTCTGCGGCCGTCCGTCAGAGTGACGTCGATCCGGGTCGCGTCGTGGACGACATGGCTGTTCGTGAGAATCAATCCATCGGGGGTAAACACAAATCCTGATCCGCCACCACGCCGGTCGCGCGGCTCGCCCGAGCGGGTCTTTCCCGCAGTATGGACCGCGACATTCACTACCGACGGGCCGATCTTTTCCACCGCCGTCATCACCGCACGGGAATAAGCATCAAGCAGAGCGGAGTCACCGAAATCCTGATGGCGCGTACTGTCATCAGGTAATTCACCATTGCGGATTTCCGAGGTCGAGAGGACGTCTGCAGAAAAACGATCAACGCGCATGCAAAATAGATGTCAATCCGCGGGCTTCGGATTCACGGGACACCAGAGGGTCACGCCAGCAGAGAATAATTTCCGTTTTCGTCTTCGTCTTTGATCTCGACGATACCTTTCAACTCCGGATAACTCTTCAACAGCATTTCTGGCACAACAACTTTCTGCCTGCCTAACAGATGCTTGAGTTGCAGGGCATTCACGGCTGCCTTTGCCTGGAAATGGTTGTTGGCGATCACGTACGTGATCTCGGCCTTTCGCGCGATTGCCTCGATTTTCTCTCTCCACTGTTCCAGTTCTGCCGGCTTGTAGAGATAGTTGTAGCGGTCATCGCGATTGTCGGTGTCGAACCACTGATCGTAATTGCGGCCGTGAAGACGGACATATCCCAAGCCCGACGTCACATGCTCGGTCGGTGCCAAGGATCTTCCCAGCAACGGCTGATCGATGTTGCAGAAGCCAACGTTGGAACGCATGAACTCAGCGATGGTTTCGGGTTGATCCCAACTCTCGTGTCGGACTTCCACCACACGCGGATACTCAATGAACTGCCGCAGCAATTGTTCCAGGTATTCACGATTCAAACTGGTGTTCTTGAATGAAACCGGGAACTGAATCAACAGCGCGCCCAGTTTGCCTTCCGCAGCCATGGAATCGAGGCCCTCGCGTGCCAATCGTTCATCTTTGTCATTAGGACGAATGCTAGCGGCCGAAGTCGGTTCCGACACCGACAGCGGCGAGTGTGTGAACGACTGGTGCAGTTTCGCGGTGAAAACAAAATCGCGATTCACTGCCGCTACTTTCCGGCACCACAACCGCCCCAGTTCCGGACGAATGTGTCCGTAGAAGGAAGTGTTGATTTCGATGACGTCGAAGAATCGCGCCAGAAATTCTACGGGATGAATTTTCTTTCGGGTGACTTCGGGCGGGTAGAGGATTCCATCCCAATCTCTGTACGACCAGCCGGCCGTCCCAATGCGAATTCGCGCAGGGGTCTCCATAAATGCCAGGCCAGATGAGGCAGAGTAGCACAGAGCGACGAGCTTCGTGCGGCGAGCTCCCGGATGGGGCACGGTGCGCCCTCGTGTGCGACGTTGTCGCTAGAGGACGATTCGCTCTGGTTATTTTCGACTGGAGACCGGAGTGATGTCCGGGATTTGCCGCACGAAGTCCTGTACGACATATAACTGCCCGTCACTCCAAATGGCCACGAAGGCCACGGCGTTGAAGTCCGGATCGAGCAGGTTCGAACGGTGCGGAGGCGAATTCATGAACGAGTTGAAGGCCTTTTCCGCGCTGGCGTTGTAGGCGACATTTTCTCCCACGCTATTGAGTGGAACTCCGGTCGCGTGCAGGCGTTTCAGCAGATTCGGTTCGCCATCGAACTGATGAGAAAGTTGCCGTTGTTGAATCATCAGCCGGGCATGGGCGCGAGCTGCGTCCATTAGATCCTGGTTCATGCGAAGCGGAGGCAGACCGGCGTTTTGGCGGCTTTGGTTGGCCAGCGCAAGCAATTCACTCTCGGCGGCGGAGTCCTCGGTGATGGAAGGCAGGGCCGCCGAGAGCAATTTGGGGGTGGGCTTAGTGGATTTTGTTGCACCGGACGCGACCGCATGCTCTTCGGCGGGCGCGGCGTTCTGCGCCCATCCAATCGTGGCCAGCGCGAGAACGACGATCCAGGTTCGAAGCATGTCGCGGCTCCAGTTCTTTGTTGCCAGAAGGCGTCAAAGTTCCGCTTTCCATCTCCGACCCTAGCCTCTAGAATTCAGCCTAGCTACTTACGATGGAGACATTACTGCTAGTTGTCGTGCTCGCCGGAACCCTTGCCCTGCTTGGGGTTTCACTGGTCCTGCTGCGCCGCTCGTCGATGGCCTCGCAAGTGGATGTAAAAGCGGAAGTTGCGGGCCAGATCGAAGGTCTCAATACGTCCCTTGGCCAGAAGTTCAGTGCCGCTACTGCCGACATGGCCAGTCGCCTGGAGCAGACCAAAGGGGACCTCCGCCAACAGGTCACAGACCGCATCCAGCAAGGCTTTTCAGAGATTCGCGGCGCGGTGGAACAGCAGCTCGCTTCGGGCCGGGAAGAGCAGACTCGGCGTCTGGCTGAGGGCCGCACGGAGTTGGCCGGCGCTCTGCTGCTGACGACCCAGCAACTGCAATCGGAGTTTCACAAACTCAATCAACAGACCGCGCAGAGCCTGGATTCCATCCGCGATCGGGTCGACCAGAAATTAATGGCGATCACTGACCAGGTGCAGCAGAAGCTCGATCAGAACATCAAGGAAGGCTTCGCACAGTTTGAAAAAGTTCAGCAACATTTGAAGAACGCCGAGGAGCAACTCCGCGAAGTGGGCGTGTTGGGGAACTCCATCAACGACCTAAATAACCTGCTCAAGCTGCCACACCTGCGCGGGCAGTTTGGAGAAGCCAGCCTCGAACGGCTGCTGGCGGATTTTCTGCCGGCCCACATGTTTGCATTGCAAGCATCGCCCGGCGAGGGCGGAGGGCGCGCCGATGCTGTCATTTACTTTCCGGATCGCAAGCTCCCGATTGACGCCAAGTTCCCTCGCGAATCGGTGATCGCGCTTTTTGAAAGCAATGACAAGGCGGAAATCGAATTGGCGCGCATCGAACTGGTGCGCGTGATGAAGGCGGAATCGAAACGCATCCGGCAATACATCCAGCCGGAGAGCGGCACGACCGACATTGCGCTGATGTATCTACCCAGCGAGACGCTATATATGGAAGTGATCCGCAACCGCGAACTTGGCGACTGGATGAACCAGCAACATGTGTTTCCCGTCTCGCCGAACACGTTGCTGATGACGCTGCATACGATTTCTCTTGTCCACAAATGGTATGAGGTTGCCAAAGGATTTGAGAAGAGTCGCGCCGAACTTGCGAAGGCGCAAAAATCGTTCGACTTCTTCCAGAACCAGTTCGAAAATGTCGGCAAGAATCTGAATAAAGCGCAGGAGGCCTTCGAAACTGCGCAGCGTCATCTGAAAACCTATCGTGGGAAAGTGTCCGCGCTCAGCGGACAGGAACAGTTGGAATTGGATACGACTGCAAGCACCGAAGACAAGCTGCCTCCTCTTCCGTTGCTCGACAAAGCAAGCGCCTAGTTGTCGCGGTGGATCGCGCGTCCGCAAGAATCCAACAGATGGTAGGATTTCCGCATGTCTCTAACTCGGCGCCATTTTATTGCCTTGTCCGCGGCTCTTCCGTGGGCAATCTCTGCGCACGCGTCTACTTCCATTCCAGTGGGCCTTGAACTCTACTCGGTACGAGACGGGCTGGCGAAGGATCCGGACGCGACAGTGCGTGCGGTCGCGCAGATGGGATACCAGGTTGTCGAATTCTACGCGCCCTATTTCGACTGGACCGAGAGCCGCACGCGGCAGATGCGGACGCTGTTGGATGACTTGGGAATCCGCTGCCTGTCGACGCACAACGATGAATCGTATCTCAGTGCGCAGAATCTGCTCCGCACACGCGACTTGAATCTGATTCTCGGCAGCAAGTACGTTGTGCAAGCCTCCACGGATCCAAAAACGACGCTCGACCAGTGGAAGGTGGTTGCCGACAATCTCAACGCGGCGGCTGATCAATTGGAACGTTCAGGCTTGAAGGTCGGCTATCACAATCACCAACCGGAGTTCACTCCGATTGAGGGGAAGCGTCCCATTGAGATTCTGGCGAAGAGCACCAAGCCTTCGGTGATGCTGCAGTTGGACGTCGGCACATGTCTCGAAGTGGGATCGGATCCGGTAGCGTGGATACGGGCGAATCCGGGCCGAATTCGTTCCCTGCATTGCAAAGACTGGTCAAAGGAAAAGGGCTTCTCCGTGCTGTTCGGCGAAGGTTCCGTGGACTGGAAAGGAATCTTCGAAGCTGCCGAATCAGTCGGCGGCGTGGAGTACTACCTGATCGAGCAGGAAGGCAGCCGATTTTCTGAACTTGAGACGGCGAAGAAATGCCTGGAAGAATTTCGGAAGAAGCGCGTTGGATAGTTACGCGATGCCGCGTGCGGGTGCTTTTTGTCCAGCAGTTTTCAGGTGGTCGGCGTTCTTTACTTCCCAAATGCCGTCGAATTTTACGAAGTAGGGTTCGACGGAGATGTCTGGAAAATGCCCCGTGAGCAACTCGCCCGCGCGGAGCAATTCACCGCGGTGATGTTCGGCTTCGGCCGCCTTGTCGCCCTTGAACTGGGCGAGGCCCCCATAAGTGGCACAGTCGGAGTGGCTCATTACGAGCACGCGTTCGGTCTTGTGCAGACGAATCGACATGCGAACCTGCTCGAGGATGAAGTCCTGTTCAAAGTCGTTGCGCGGCGACGCCAGTGTCTTGGCGCCTCCTGCCACAATGATCATGTCCGCGCGTTCGATATGCTGCTTCTTCAGAAACTTCTGCACGACCGTGCTGATCCGGTAGTCGAAGCAGCAGAGCACCGCGGCGTCGGCCACGTACTGGTCGGTGGGGGAGTCGAAATGGAAGATCTTCTTCATCTAGCGGGTTCGCCTACCAGAGCCAATTCTAATCGAGTTTGCCTCTACAAAACGAGTCAGATGCGACGCAACCTTCCAGTAATTTCCGCGGCTAGGTCTGAACTCACCGTCCGATTTCGGCGCTAGCGCTTTACTTCCACATGACGGCTCCGGGCTCATGTCAACCGCAAGTGTCCCTTCACCCACGACGCCACGACTGTGGCAAGAACTCCTCCAATAAATCCAAGAGCGAGTGACCACAGGCGGTCCAAGACTTTTTGTGTGTGTTGATCAAGATAAAGAGCGCCCTTTGCTTTAAGAAACACCCTTTCGTTGTTCGGATTGAGGCTTCCAGAAGAGCTAATTCCGCGGTAACAAACGGTACCGTCTGGGCCTTTTGGTAGCGTAAACATGTGAAGAGTTGTCGCTAAAGAGAACTCCCTCATCTCTTCGGCTCCAGTAGGGGGCGTGTGATTGATGGTGACCCCGAGAAACCCGTCCTCCAGCAGCAGCGCGAGGGGGTATTGATCAAGGTGACTTCCATGGTGTCCGGTTATTCGAATGGCCTCCGCCAAGGTAACCTCACGGCGCTTGGCAACGGCCCTCAGAATCCGCAGGGAGGCGCGGTTCATCGTTGTCCTGCTTTCATTAATAGAACGCGACCATACCGATATGCGCTCGGTCGGGTAGTTATCGCCATCCGCAACTCGGCGTTGGAGCCGGAGGTGAGAAGCTCCTCGCCTACGCGCCCCGTTTCGTCTTCAACTCCACCAGCAACTGCTCGATGCGATCTTCCTTCTCGAGCGCTGCGAGCCGGTCTTCCACGTCGTCGGCGAGTAGTTCGGCTTTGGCCTGGCCGATGGCTTCTTCGCGGACAACTTTTCGCTTCATGCGATCGAAGGTTGCGGACTTCGCATTCGCATCCATCCCGGTGTGCGCGTCGGTGGCACGATGCGCGGCGCGGGCGCGGCGATGCTGCGCGATCAGCAGGTCGGCTTTGGCGTTGGCTTCGGCGAGTTTCTGCTCTAGCTTGCGCAGAGCCGACTTCAGATTTTCGACCTGGGCTTTCTGGTCTTCGACCTGTTGCGCGAAATTGGCTGTCATCTCCCGATAGCTTTCGACGCGGAGCAGGGCGGCGCGCGCGAGATCGTCGTGTTTCTTGTCGACGGCGAGTTCGGCTTTACGCATCCATTCCAGTACCTTCTCGTCGTTCTCCACTTTCTTTTTTTCGAGCAGGTGCTGGTCGGCGATGGCGATCGCAACCTGCGTTTTGACCTGCAAGAGCTGGTTCTGCATGTCGAGGATGATTTGCTTGATCATCTTTTCCGGCTCTTCCGCCTTGTCGATCAGATCGTTCAAGTTGGCCCGGACCAGAGTAGATACGCGTTCGAGTAATGCCATAAAACACCTCGTTGTAATTAATTGTTGGTCGTTCGTCGTGGATTGTTCGTTTTCGATTTCCAGAAGCCGCCCGCAATTGTGAGCGCGATGTAGGTGATGATGCCGCCGGCCACCCAGACACCCATGTGTCCAGTGATGGCGCCTCCAGCAGCGCCGAGCGCGCCGCCCATGGCGGTGGCGAGGCCGACTGATCTTGCGCGATCGAGTTCTTCCTGCACGATGCCTCCTTGTCTCGGGGCTAAAGCCCCATTACGAATCTGTTTCTGGCGGCACGGCTGAAGCCGTGCCCTCCCGATTTCGAGCCTTCCCGGACACGTGCTCAGCCGAAGTATTACTTTGCTGCGCTGCCGCGGGCGAAGAGAGAGCCGAGTGCCACGCCCATTCCCGCGCCGATGGCGGTCCATACAGCGATGTTGTGGGTTGCAGCGCCGATGGCAACGCCGATTGCAATTCCGAGTGCGATTCCGACGCCTATGTTTTTCGATCCTGTCATGCGTTTTCCTCCGTGAATTCGTGGGTGCGGGCCAGAAGAGACGCGGCAAGCCGCGTCTCTTCTGCCGGTTTCTGCGCGCCGGCGTTACGCCTTGCCGGTGTCTTTGCTGTCCGCCTTCGATCCTTTTTCGCCGATCTGGCGGACTTTGCCTAACAGCTCACTGAGCGGCATTCCGGAGAGTGTTTCGAACAGCGCCGGAATCTGCGCAGCCATCTTGGTCATGTCGCCGGTAATCTTGTTCATCCCAGCGGTTTCGCCGTTGCCGGTCGAGACGATGGTGATCTTGTCCACGTTCGAGAGAGGACTCGCCAGCGCCCGGACAATCTCCGGCATGCTGGTGAACAGTTTGTCGATGATCGCGGCCTGGTTGTATTCCTGGAACGCTTCGGCCTTCACGTTCATCGCTTTCGCTTCCGCCTCGCCTTTCTTGAAGATGATTTCCGCCTCGGCTTCACCTTGCTGGCGAATCGAAGACGCGTGTCCTTCGGCCTCAGACATCAGGCGATTCTTCTCGGCGTTGGCGAGGGTCTCGATCCGCTGGCGATCGATCTCCGCGCCCTTCAGTACGGTTGCGATCAGTTCTTTCTCTCGGCGATTGATTTCCGCTTCCTGCACTTTGACCTGTTGCTCTTTCTCGATCTGCTGCACCTTCACCTGCTCGGCTACAACCTGCTGCTGCATGATGTTGGTCTGGATGTCGTAAGCCTTGTCAGCTTGCGCCTGCTGCTTTTTCGTGACTTCGAGGTACTGCGCTTTCTTGATCTCGAGGTCGCGCTGCGCTTCCGCTTGCTTCGCTTGCGACAACGTTTCCGCCAGGACGCGTTCCTGGTCGGCTTGGGCGCGCGCCACGGCCGATTCGCGAGTTGCAACCGCACGGCGGATCGCGGTATCGCGGTCGGCTTCGGCGGTGGCTACGTCGGCATCGCGCTTGATGCGGGCCACGTCGGGGCGTCCCATGTTGGTGATGTATTCGTTCTTGTCTTTGACCTCCTTAATGGTGAACGAGATCACCTCCAGACCCATCTTGTTCATGTCGTCGGCGCAGGTGGCGCGCATGCGGTCGCCCACCATCTCGGGCTGCTTCACAATTTCTTCGACGGTGAGCTGCCCGATGATGCCGCGCAGGTGGCCCTCCATCACCAGCCGGATCAGGCCTTCGCGTTCCTGGTCGGTTTTGGTGAGGAACTGTTCGGCAGCGGTGTAGACGGATTCGGTGTCGGATTTCACCTTGATCTGGGCGACGGCCTCTACCGTGACCGCAACGCCCTGCTTGGTGTAGAGATCCTGCTGCGGAGCGACGTCGAAAGACATCAGTTCCAGCGAGAGGTTGTGACAGTTCTCGATCATGGGGAACACGATCGTGCCGTGACCGGTCACGACGCGCTTGCCGCGAAAGCCATAAACAATCAGCGCTTCGTGCGGGCCGGCTTTCTTATAGAGACGGGCCAAAACGCTCATGATGAACAAAAGCGCTAAGACGCCGAGGCCAGCAAATACCAATATCTCCGTTGCTCTTGACATCTCAAACATATCGCCTCCTAAAATCGCTACTCGCCGTTCGTCGTTCGCTTTGTGCGTTTCGCGAGGGCGTTAACTCCCGGGGAAATTCTTCACAACCAGGTCCAGGTCGCGCACAATTGTCTGCGGATCGCGATGCCCGACGTACACGTCGCCATTGGTCGTCTTGATATGGACAACCTTGTTGCCCCATACAAAGGCACGCGTGTTACCGATCCCGCGAATGCCATAGCCGCGCCATGGCCCCCACCTTTCTGCCTGGTAACTCACAATCTGCGAACGCGGAATGGAACGCAGGCGCAAACCGAGCGCGCTGATTTCCAGCCCATGCTGCAGGAATCGGTAACGAAACCCCGTCCAGACCATGGCCATGGTAAGGACGGCCAGGGCGACGACCAGCAGCATGCTGACTCGCGTCGCCGTGCTGGGAGCGAGCCGGAACATGATCAGCGGTGTAACCAGCGCGGGAATGAAGACGAGCGACCACGCGCCTCCGCGATGGATTTCTTCCGCCAGAACTACGCCCGCCGGCAAGGCCGTGCCGCGTCGAGATCGAAGAAAGATCACGGTGAAGATGACGGACGCCAGCGTGATGGCCATCGCCAGCAGTTCGACGCGGATCGGCGCTCCCCGCAGGTTGTACTCGATCACCTGCTGATTTCCGGCGGCAACAAAGCCCAGGATGACCGCAGTGAATCCCAGGAATGACCAGGCCACGCCCTCAGCGCGCTCGCGAGACATCACCCACAGAATCACGCTGAAGACAACCAGCAGGAATGCCATCAGACAGAAAATGAATTCGGCGGATCCTTCCCGCGACATCCAGCCGTTGGGCACTCCAGAAAAGTTGAAGTGCGTGGCCATCCGCGCGGGCAGTTGGTTCCAGACACGCCAGTACTGCCACGCCACCAGCGGCAGGGCCAGCCAGAGCAGCGCGATCGCGAATTGGAATGGCCTGCGAGTCATAGTCAAATTCCCTGTAGAGACGCGGCTTGCCGCGTCTCCTCTTGCGTGCTCCCACCGGCTGCGGCGGAGACGCGGCAAGCCGCGTCTCTACCTGAGATTCCTTTACTCGCCGCTGACTTCTTCCCAGCGGCGGATGTAGGCGATCCCTTTTTCATATCGCGTCACGACTACTTCCGCGTCGCGTTCGATGGCGACGCTATCTTCACTTCGCGCAGCACACGCGCGGCGGGTGCCGGCTTGCGAATAAAGGATCTCGCCTGTGCCGCCTTCCCGGATCGGGCCGCAGACCCGCGCGACCACGCCGACCATTTCGTAGTCGGCAGGATCCATCAGTGCCTCCGGCGTCATCAGGACTTTCGCGAGAAACACAAAGACGATGCCTGCGCCTACCAGTCCGACAGCGGTGGAAATCAGTAGTCCTAGCGCGAACACGATGGTTGAGTAGCGCGACAGCAAGTAGCCTGTGCCTCCGAACCACGCCAGAAATACGGCGATGGTGAAGAAGTTGAAAGGCGAGACGGAGTCATGTCCGCCGTGCGCGTGCGAACCCGCTGCATGTGTTCCTGCGCCATGCGCTCCGGTATGCACGTGCACATGCGGCCAGTGGCCGTGCAGGTTCAGGCCTCCGGCGATAAACGACAGCAGGCTGAACAGAAAACCGATCGCGAAACAAATCAAGTAAAAGTCAGACCAGGTCATAGGCGCCTCCTGGATGTAGTGGCCGGTGGATTCAACTCGGCGCGGGCCACTCTACCCCGCGACTGCCGGCGAGTCGCTGTCACTGCGTTTGAGCTTGCCGCTGCTTCCGGGCTGAGCGCTTCGAACAAGCGGTCAGCCAGGCCGGGCGTGTTCAGGATTTCGCCGAGCATCAACACGCAACTGCGCGTATCCGCCTCGCGCGCCAGCTTGATCAGCACTTCACTGACTTCGTGATCGTGAGCAAAGCGCTCCGAACCTTGCAGCAGCCACACGTCGAGCTGCCCTTCGGTCGTGCGCAGGTCGGACGTCAATTCAGTGTGATAGCCCTCGGGGTCATCCACGAGAAAGCCGGGGTGCACCTTGAAAAACTTTGCCAGCAGTGTGCGCGTCGATTGCGTCATATGCGGACGCTTTCCGCCTTCGATCTGCGACAGGTACGACTGGCTGAGGGATCCGCCCGTCTCGGCCTTGATGGCCTTCAGCAACTCCTGCTGGGTCATGGGGCGGTCGAATCCCCGCAGGGAGCCCTCGACTTCACGCAGGTAGCGAATTTTTTCGGCCAGAGTCATATAGCAAATCGCAATTACAATATCGCAATATGCAATACCACGTCAAGTGCTGGATTTGCCGCGTTTTCAGCGGCTTGGGAAAAGGTCAGAGGTCTGGGGTCAGATTGCAGAGGTGGAGGAGCAGGTCAGAGGCGAGGTTAGAGGTGTGAGGTCAGATTGCAGAGGTTCAGGCTCACACTCTGGCGACCCTTAACATCTGCAATCCGACCTCAGACCTCTAACCTTAAAACATGCGAGCGTTGTGCTTCTTCAGGTGGATCGTATTGGTGTTTTTGCTTTGTGAAGCATCGCCCTGGGCTGGTTCTGGTTGTGTCAGTTTGCGGTCTTGTTCGCGATCGCTGTGAATCTGGTGATGGAGCGCCGTTTCTTTGGTCTCGAGATGAGCAGCGCGGCTGCTCTTAAGTTCGCCAGTCTTCAGTTGGGCGGAACGCGGTTGCGACGCGGTTTTGTGAGGGTGGTAGGTCGCCTTCGAAACCTGGCTGGGATGAAGTTTCGCGCTGCTGGCGGACACGAGGCGTCCTCGATTGTCTTCGCGCATGTCGCGTTCCTCGTTGATCCCTGCTTCGTTTCTCTCCAGGCTGGCGGCTTCACCGAGGGCGCGCCGGTGCTTCTTGGCGACGTGCGATACAGGTTTCTGCTTATGCGGCGCAGTGGTGGCGCGCTTTGGGGTGCCTGCGGAAGTGCTTTGCGCGAGTGCGGGCATCGCTACGATGGCCAGTCCGGCAGCGAGCAGAGCGAGTTTCCTCGTCGTTTCCATCTGTCGATGGTGGAACAGTGACTTCGAGGAGGCAACGCCTATCCGTAACATGGGGCGTTACGAAGGGGAAACGCACATGGCGAACGGGCATTGTCCGTCAACGTAAGTGCAAGAAAAAGAGCCTCGGGTGCGGGCCGGAGGCTCTGGGTAGGTTTTGCTTTCTGTTCTGAGAGACGCGGCAAGCCGCGTCTCTACGGTGAATTTTCGTGCACACGCTCGAACGTTAGTTCACGATCAATGTGACGCGCTGGTTGTGGGACGCTGATCCCGACGAACCCGTGATCGTGATCGTATACGTTCCGGCCGGCGTGCCAGTGGTCGTAGTCGTCGAGCTGCTGCTGTTTCCGCAAGCCGCTTGCAACAGGATCAGACCAGCCACCAGTCCGATCAGCATTCCGGCCAGCCAGCGACGACGCTTAACGCCGGCGCCGACGCCCAGGCCGAGCAGGCTTAATCCGCCGATTGGCAGCCAGGTAGCGTAGATCGGTCCGTTGTGCAGCAGGCTTCCGCTGCTGACGGGCCGCGCGGTGGTACTGATATTGAGTGTGGTGGTCGCGGCGCTGCTTCCCGAAATGTTCACCGTGGATGAGGTGAACGTCCCGGTAGCGCCGGTCGGCAGGCCACTGTCGCTCATGGTGATCGCGCCGGCGTAGCCCTTGTCGGTGTTTGGCGCAAGGGTGGCGACAAAACTGGTGCTCTCGCCAGCGTTGATGGTGACTGATGTGGGAGCGATGCCGATCGTGAAGTCTGTGACGGGCACGGCGGGGACGGAAGCAAAACTTACGAACGGACCACCATTCACGCTGAGGGATGGATTTACGTTAATCGCCGTAGTGCCGGTGGTCGGAGTCAAGACAACCGTCACCGTCACCTTGGCGGCCACGGCAACCGTCTGTATGTTGCAAAGTACGGTGGCGTTGACCGGAGCCGGGCAAGATCCACCCGGAGAAGCAGTAGCGGAATTGAAGGTCACGCCCGAGGATGGGAAGGTGCCGCTGAAGACCACTCTCGCCGCGGGATCGGGGCCATTGTTCGTGAAACTAAACGTGAACGTAACCGGATTGCCAAGCGAAGCCGGATTCGGGCTGGCTGTGGGATCAGGAGTTTCCACAAAAACGCTGGTCGCGCCGATGCGAGCGAGGAAAGCATCCTGAAAGCCGTTCAAAGTCTTTTGATAGGGGACAGGCGCGGGCGGAAGTGGTTGCGGAAAATCCGCCGATTGCGTTTCGCCCGCAACGTAGGCGCTGTTGTTCACGTCGACCACGATGCCCAAACCGCGGTCGGCCTCGCTGCCGCCCAGATAGACGAGATAATCGCCGGCGGCGCGTGAAGAAGCAGACGTGATGATCTGCGCTACGAACGCGTCGGTCTTGCCACCGAAGGCCAGTTGCTCGGCCAGTGGATCGAGGACGAGCAAATCCGGTGATCCGGTGGAACCGGTTACGTGCGCACCCTGCGCGGAGTCAACCGCGATGGATTGTCCAATGTCATCGCCCGTGCCACCCAGATACGTGAAGTAAGTCAGAGGGAACGTGGAGCTGGTTCCAGTCGGATTGCCGATCTTGGCGATGAATGCGTCGTGGTTGCCCACACCACCGCCGGCGAACGTGGTTTGAAACGGCGCCGGGCTGGTCGGCGGAACCCAGTCAGACGAAAGAGTCTGGCCAGTAACGTAAGCAACGCTTGCGGAGTCGACTGCGATGCCGAGACCGGCGTCATCGGCTGAGCCGCCGAGATAAGTGGAATAGATCAAGCCGACCGTGCCCGCCCGGTTGGGATTGATCTTTGCCACGAAGGCGTCAGGCGCGCTCAGGTTCGTATCGCACGCGGTTTCTGTCGGCACCTGATCAAGACAAGCCTGCTGGGCATTGAGAATCGGGAAATTGGTGCGCGGCTGATTCGGGATGACGGCATTGGGATCAAAAATAAAATTCGTTGCACCCGTGAAGTACATGTTGCCACTGTTGTCGATCGCGATGCCGCCGCCCGTGATGGTAGGCGAAGTCGGAGTGGTGCCACCGAAGTACGTGGAGTACAGCATGCTGGCATTGCCGAGATGCGTGGTGTTCGTCGTATCGACCTTGCTGGCAAAGAACTGGACTGACGACAGGGAAGTGATCTGATAGCCGCCGGCCGTGGAAGGGAAGCCGGTCGCGGAGTTCGTGGAGGTCGTCGTCCCGGTCAGGAATGCATTGCCGCGCGTGTCAATCGCCAGTCCGGTTACGAGGTCCGTCGTAGGGGCGCCACCATTCGTTCCTGCCAAGTAAGTGGAGTAGAGGGGAACTCCGGTCGCATCCAGTTTGGTCAGGAAGCCATGGGTTCCCGCAGCGACAGGCGGTGGTTCAAACGCCTGTGCGGTCGTCGGGTAGTCCGCGGATGTGGTGCTGCCTGCTACATACGCCTGGCCGTTATTGTCGACGGCGACGGCAGCCGTGTCATCCGCACCAATCCCGCCAATATAAGTTGCATAGACCAGTTGCGATAGGGGCGGCAGAAGCGAAGGATTGAGTTTGGCGACAAAGACATTTCTCGCGCCGGTTTTGCCGCCGCCAATCGTCTTCGGGAAGTCGCTCGAGTCGGTCGTGCCCGCCAGGTAGATGTTCAGGCTGGAATCGACCGCCACCTGTGTGTTCGTTTCCGTGCCGCTGCCGCCGAGATAAGTGAAATAGCTCAGGCTGGGGTCAATCACCAGTTCGCGATTGCGATCGTAGCTGCCAATCTGGAATCCAATCCTGTTGCCAGCAAGTTGCTGGAAGCTGCCCGCGACGGTCTTCTTCGCGTGACCGTCCATTTGATAAACGGTGGGAGCCTGGAAGCGGACATCGCCGTGGCTGGTGGAGAGCACGAGGTCGCCTGCATCGAGGTGAGTCGATGCTCCATCGAAAGTCAGAGCGATCTGCTTCGGATCCGCACCCGGCGCGACTCGGAAGTCGTATTCGAGTTGTCCATGGTTGCCGTAGTAGGTCAGATCAATCCCGGGATAGACCGCCTCGTAGTTGACGCGGCCATATTGCGAAATGTTGCTGTGCCACTTCGAAGGATCATTACCGATGAAGTAGTTGCTCTTCCCGGCCAGAAGTTCGGCGCCGGATACGCGAGCGCGGGAGTTTGCCCCGGCGAGGCGCATATGGATCACGTTGGCTTCCGTAGACGCGGCAAGCGGCGTCTCTACAGAGGATTTCTTGGCGGTCCGCGCGCGCTGCAGGCTCAGGACGGCTTCGTCCGAGGTCAGGAACAGGCTGTAGCCGTGTCCGCGGGACAGGAACTTGACGCTGGGATCGGTTTGTCCCTGGTTCGCTTCAAAGAACATGGGGAGCGATACATGCGTGACCGGAGTTCGACTCGGACTGGCCGAGTTCTTGGCGAGGGCCACCGGGGTAGCCGAGCCGAAATAGAAGAGGGAACCTGCCGTGGCGACCACGATCGCTGCCAGAAAAATAATTGCCAGACGCCTACTTGTCACTGATCCTCCCACCGATTGCAGAAATCCTGACGCTTGCGACTTCAAGCTTGCAGCACGGGTATTCCGATTCACGAAAACTCCTCCAAATATCCCAATTTCACGGGGTGAGGCGAAGAACGGCACACAAACACCGCTGGGGCTCGACGCCCAAAGGAAGCGGATGCGTACCTGTCACCAGAACTGGGGTTAAACCAAACAAATACTTTTACATCCGGGAGATACGCTGTCAAGCCGAGCCAGGGAGTTTTACGGCCGCTTTAGTGAGAAGCGCGGCAGAGAAGAATGGTTGCAAGGGAAAAGCAGGTGCCAGGTGTCAGGTCTTAGGTGTCAGGAACGTCTGTGCCGAATGCAGTGAATTGTGCTCTCCGCACGCAGTTTCTGAAGTGTTGTTTTCCTGACACCTGAGACCTAGCACCTGACACCTGCCCCTAGCCCTTCTTCAGATCGTCGATCTCGCGCTTCAGGCGGGAATAGCGGCTCACCAGCGCGGCCAGGTAACCGATGTGGATGATCCAGGTGACGACGTAAGCGGCGATTAAATATCCGTTCATCGGGAGCTCCTATTTGGCGGTGAGGGATTGCATAGCATGGGCCGCTTCCACTTCACGCTGGACCTTTTCCAGGCGATAGCGTGACCAGCAGACCAGAAACGCAAAGCACGAGAATGCCAGCCAGTTGATCAGCAGGACGTGCATCATGCGCGGATCAATCGATCCGCCGCCCCCAATAACCGGCTGGGGGTGCTGCGTCCGGAAGAACCAGATTGAGAAGTAGACGAACGGCACGCAGAGCGCACCAAAAACAGACAGCGTGGCCGCAAGTAGCGCGGTCTGGCTGCCGGAGGAAAAGCGTCGCAGGATCAAATAGCTCACATAGATCAGCCAGAGGACCAGGGTGGAGGTCAGGCGCATGTCCCAAGTCCACCAGATGCCCCAGACCGGGCGTGCCCAGATTGGTCCGGTCACCAGAACAATGGTGCAGAAGACGACGCCGACTTCCGCGCAGACCAGGGCCACAATATCCGCGCCGGTTTTGCGCGTGGTGAGATAGATGATCGATCCCACGAAATTGATTGTGAACAGGATGAACGCGGTCCAGGCCGACGGAACGTGGTAGTAGAAAATGCGTTGTACGTCGCCCATGGTCTGCTCGGTCGGTGCCACGACGAGCGCCAAGTGGAGCGCATAACTGAGAAGACCCGCGGTCAGGATGCCGAGGATGGGGAAGGCTTTTTTCATGGGATTAGTCGCGAGCTACGAGCTTCGAGCTACGAGAAGCCGGTTCTGTCATAGCTCGCAGCTCGGAACTCGCAGCCTGTTTTTATTCTGCGTTCAGCACGGTTTGAAATAAAACCAGACACGCGCTAGTAAACACCAAGTCGTAGGTGAGAAGCAATGCGATCCAGACGCGAGCATTGTTCTCTCCGGTGAGAATTGCGGTCGTCGCTTGCACCATCGCCAGCAATGCGGGGATCGAGATCGGAAATAGTAATAAGGGCAACATGATCTCGCGGCTGCGTAAGCGCAATGACATGGCGGCGAAGAAGGTCCCGTTCACAACCAGGGCCCAGGTGCCG
Source organism: Acidobacteriota bacterium (assembly GCA_016196065.1). NCBI lineage: Bacteria > Pseudomonadati > Acidobacteriota > Acidobacteriota bacterium. The sequence continues at coordinate 386,589 of JACPYL010000010.1, forward strand.
AGACCGGCCACGAGCAGGAGTTGCCATGCCGGTCCGAGCGCTCGCAATTGATAGAACACGACGAACAGCGGAGTCATCAGCGCTTCCAGCACGGTCACGAAAATAAAATTGCCGATTGTCTTGGCGAGAAACAGTGAGTTCGCCGGCGCGGGCGATACGCGGTAGGCGTCAAGCACTTGATTGCGAATCTCTCGCGCCCACGTTTGATTGAGCGCAACCACGGCAGCAAAGAGAAAAGCCACCCAGATCAGGCCGCCGGCAATTTGCCGGGACTCTTCGGCGTTCGGATCAAACGAAAAACTGAACACCACGACCACCAGCAGCGAGAAGAAAAGCATGGAGTTGATCGCGTCTTTGGAGCGCCACTCCAGGCGGAGGTCTTTGCGAAGCGTGGCGCGCGTGATGCCAGTGGGTGTTGGCATCAGTTCGCATCTCCTGAATTCTTCACCGCCGGCGGTTTCAGGTCACGGGTGCGGGCTACGATCTGGCCCGCCTCCATCCAGATGAACTCATCGGCAGCGCCCTCAAGTAACGCGGCTTGATGGGTGACGACAATAATCGTCTTGCCTTGATCGCGCGTGCTGGCCAGCAGTCGCACCATCTCGGTAGCGGAGTGGATGTCAACGTTCGAGAACGGTTCGTCCAACAAAAGAATCCTGGGATCGTTGAGCAGCGCGCGAGCCAGCGACATCCTCTGCCGCATTCCTTGCGAGTATTGCCCAACCGGACGAGCAAGCTCTGGATCGAGCCGCACGGCGCGAATCGCGTCCGCGCAGCGCAAGCAGTCGGTGATGCCATAGAGCCGTGCAAAGTACTCCAGGTTTTCCATGCCACTCATCTCGTCATACAGCAACGACGGATGCGCCATGTATCCAATCTGGTGGCAGATGTCATGGAAGTTTCGGGAACCGAGAATGGTCACTTCACCGCTGCTGGGCTGGTTGAGCCCGGCAAGAGTGCGGAGCAGCGTGGTCTTTCCGGCGCCATTGTCGCCGAGAATGGCATACAGCTTTCCCGCGGAGAAATCGGCGGTTACACCGCGCAGGGCGGCGAAACGGCCAAACTGCTTGATCAGGTTTGTGACGGTGATGACAGGCGCGGTTTCAGTCACCGGTTGAAGTCTAATTCGCCATGCTGTTGGAAGGGGAGTTCTGATTCTGAGTCATGCTCTTGCCAGGCTGGGCGGCCGGCGCTTCGCCCGGCTTCGGCGCGTATTTCGATGCGCATTTCGCCTGCAGCTGCTTGGCGTGAAACACACCGTCGCGGCCAAAACTGCCATCCGCCAGGGCTTGCGAGTCGTCCTTGAAAGTGTCGGGCGGGGCCTCGGTGCCGGTATAGGAGACGTTCAGCGTCAAGTCCTGCTCTTTCAGGAGGAAGTCGACGCGGGTCCCAGAGCGCTTGATGGAGCCCGGAACGACGTTTCCTGCGACGCGCAGGCGTTTCGAGTAGGCTCCGTCGCCCATGCCCTGCAGTTCCTTGATAGTGACGTAGTAACTCTTACTGTCCTGAACACCGGTGTAGGCGAGATAGCCCAGCGAAAGCAGGATAAGCACGGTAACCGCGCCAAATTTAAGGTACTTGCTGGCTTCGCTTGACATGGAAACTCCTATTCAAAAACTCTACGCGTTACGGTGGGACGGGGTCAAGGTGACATCAGGGCAGTTGTTGGCCGTTGGCTGGACATCTGGATTGTCCCACAACAGGCGTAAAATCGGAGGACAGGTCTCCGGTCCCATGGCCGATCAAGCATTCCGACGAAGTCTTTTTGTTACCACCATTCTGTTGTCCGTGATGACGGTCCTTTCATTAGCTCAGGATTCTGCGTCCAGCACGGCACCAGTCTCAGAATTTACGGTGATCGTTACCGATCAAGCCGGAGCGCGCATCACCCAAGCGGAACTGACATTCAAGGGCGGAATCACGCTTACCGCGCACACTTCAGCGATCGGGTATGCCCACCTTAGTCTGCCATACGGTCGTTACGACGTGACGATTGGCTGTCGCGGTTTTAAAGCACTCAGGATTGTCGGTCTCCTGGTAGAAAGCGCGAAACCGGAAGCGCTGAACGTAATTCTCCAAGTTGGTCCAGCTTGGCATGATTTTCCGGGAGAGTCTGTGATCGTGCCCACGATTGTCTCCGACCTTCCAAACGTCGTCATCGAACGCCCAAGAATCACTATTCGTCTCTTGGACGTGCGCAATGGAAAGCCTCTGCCGAACCAGACTATTACTGTTACATTTCCGCACGATGAGCACGCCTCTAGACTTCCAAGTCTGGAGGTGAAGACGGGAGTGGACGGAACCGCAGTGTTTTACTTACCTCAAGCAAGTCCTATGCTCGTCAATGTGACTTCTGAAGCCGAAACTGATTTGTACACCTGTTCGACGCGACTATCGACTGATGTCGAGCAGGTACTCACGGACGGTCTTGTATCGCGCTGTTCCAAGGGCGTTCAGGCGTGTCGCTGCAAGTTCGGCAAAGCGGTGTCGGCCATTCGAAGTGTACCGGGTGAGTTGGTGCTTTTCGCTCGACCCGTAACACGGGGCGAGCGATCGCGGTGGCACGTTTGTGAGTAGAGAACATGAGCGCCGCGGGTTCCTAACCACAGAGGACACGGAGGTCACAGAGGAAAGCCAAGTTCAAACCCCGGGGTTCCCCTGTGACCTCCGTGACCTCTGTGGTGAAGGGTTTGACTCTCCGCCATTTAGAATGTAGCCATGATCCATCCTTGGCACGACGTTACGCCCGGCGGCGAACTGCCGCAGGAATTCAATACCGTCATCGAGATTCCTTTTGGGTCGAGTGTGAAGTACGAGCTCGACAAGACCAGCGGGCTGATCAAACTCGACCGCATCTTGTATTCGGCGGTGTACTATCCCGCGAACTACGGCTTCATTCCGCAGACCCTCGCCGAGGACGACGATCCGCTCGACGTGCTTGTGCTCTGCCAGGAGACGGTTGTGCCACTGACGATTATCTATGCTCGAGCGATTGGACTGATGACCATGATTGATTCTGGCAAACAGGATCACAAGATTATTGCGGTCGCGACCGAAGATCCGGAGTTCAACAACTATCACGAGGCCGCGGAAATCCCGCCCCACCGATTGATCATGCTGCGCCGCTTCTTTCAGGACTACAAGCAACTGGAAGGCAAAGAAGTGGAAGTCAATGAAATCCGCCCGGCAGGTGAAGCGTATCCGATTATTGAAGGGGCATTACGCCGCTACAGTCAGCAACGGCGTGCTGGCTTTAAGGGCGACGCGAAGTGAAAAAGCCCTAGTTGCCTTTTTCGCGTTCGAACGCCTTCTGCATATATTTGCGAGCTTCGTCGAGCGCGCCCGAAGTGTTGTCGTTGGTCTGGATGGCCTGCCGGTATTCATTGACTGCGCGTTCGCGCTGGCCAGTCGTATCGAAAATCTTGCCGAGTTGCAGATGGCTCCATACTTCTGTCCAACGAGGTTCTCCGTCACCGTTCAGAGATTCGCGATACGCGTTGGCGGCTGCCTGATAATTCCGCTGCAGATAAAAAACTTCGGCGATGCGGTAGTGCGACAGGGAACTGTTCTTGCTGACTTCCAGTGCTTTGTTAAACTCTCCCAGCGCGCCGGCAAGGTCGCCCTGCTGGATCAATCCCTGTCCGCGAAGGATGGAGGAGCGCAGCTTGATCTCCTTGGAGTTGGTCAGGACGCGGTTGTCGGGATCCACCGAAATGCGCCGCGGACGTCCGAATGTCTCGATCGTGAAGGGTGAATTTGTCCCCACCACTTCGATGCGCTTCTGTTCGGTCTTTCCATCGGTATCGATTTTGAGTTCCACGGGCATGCGGAAAAGATCGAGGTCCTGATCGATCTGCCCGACCACGCGGAATCCCTTGTTGTTGCCGAGGCGATAGACCGTGTACTTCGTCTTGAACTCGGGAGCGCCGGTGGAATCGAGCCACTGGGAGAAGAACCAGGTCAACTGCTGTCCGTAGTTTTCTTCGGCGAGTGCTTGAAAGTCAGCGGTGGAAGCGGATTTTCCGCCGAATTTCGTGGCGAAGTCGCGCATCGTCTTCAGATATTTAGGTTCGCCCACGAGCCAGCGCAGCATGTGCAGGATCATCGCGCCTTTGTCGGTTACGACCGACTGAAATTCGGGCGAGAAATAGTCGAGCTTTGCGGTGGTCGAGAGCGGAACGGTGTCATAGGCGAGCGCGCCCACCGACATGTCCTTGACCATCTCTTCGAGTCCAGCTTCTCCGGCTGCACTTTCCACGTAGCGAGCTTCGGAGTAGCGAGCGAAGCCGTCATTGATCCACCAGTCGTCCTTGGCTGCCGGGCTGACCGACGTTCCCCACCACTGGTGCGCGATCGTATTCGCGAGTAACCGGTAGTTGATCTTTTCTGTAATGGCGCGTCCGGACAGCATCGCAAGGTCAGGAGCCCATGCCGACGGCACAGTGTCGTCCGGGAGTTCGACGATGCGCAGCGTGGTCGATGGAGCGTTCCCGTATTGCGTGACGTAGTACGTGAATTCCTTGACCGCCGTCGCGGCATACTCTGCCGCTAATTTCTGATGGAACGGCTTGAAGAATATGTGCATATCAATGCCGGCATCGTCGCTTTTATATTCCTGAAAATCGCCTGCAATGATGGTGCCGGGAAAGCTCGGCTTGTCCCATGTGAAGGTGTAGGTCTTGGAGTTGGCGGGTGCATTCTTCTTCGCCGAAGGGCCGGCCAGCGTCTCTTTGCCGCTGCCGATCGCAACCATGTGCGCGGGAACGGTCAAACTGATGGTCGAAGTGAAGCGGTTGATCCCGTATGCATTCACGGGAAACCAGAATCCGGAGTACAGCAAATACGTCGACTCAGGACCGACGTAGGCAAGCTTCAGGCCCTGCACAGGGCTGTCATCGGGCGACTCGAGCGTGCCTTCATAGTCGAACGTGATCGACGTGCTGGCGTTCTTGGCCAGACCACCGTTCAGCGCAAAGCGGACGGAGGAATCTTGCGTATTGCGTTCCGGGTTGAGCGGCTTGTTCGCGGCGTCCATCAGCTTGGTGATGCGCAGAGAATTATTCAGCTGAAAAGTGGCGACACTCAGGTCCTCCAGCGCCGTGATCTTGACCACCGCGTGCGCCGTGAGCTTGTGATTTTGGGGAAGCAGTTCGGCGTCGATCTGATAATCGTCGACCCGCATGCGAGGTTTTTCTGCAGCGAAGGCCGGGCGGGCCGCAATAAACGAAAGAAATACAACAAGATACAAATAGAGGGCCCGACTCACAGGTCGAGATTGCCAGAGCGTCAAGTTATGTTCTCCTCGGGGATACCGCACTGAGTATGATGATAATCTTCCCGCAAAAGATGTGCAGCGACAAGGGTTAGGTAGAGCCGGAGTCTTGCCGGCGCTTACAGGATCAGCCCCAATGCTCTGGAGCCCGCGCCGAATTGGATTCCGGGCTGGCAGGCCTCAACATTCCTAGGATCACGTCCGCCGCCCTCTCCGATGCGTGTCCGCCGTCCTGATCGGGCTTCTTTAGCTTTGCCTTCACGGCGGCAAGACCCTGCAGCATGCGAGTGCGGGGCTCGCCATCCGGTATCAACTTCCGTAATTCTGCGACCACGCTCCCGGCTGTAAAGTCGTCCTGCACGAGTTCCGGGACCAGTCGCTCGCCTGCGATCAGATTCACCATGGCAAAGTGAGCGACCTTCACGCGCGGTTTCCCCAACATATACGTGAGCGGGGACACCCGATACACCATCACAAAGGGAGTGCCCATGAGCGCAGCCTCGACCGTGGCTGTGCCACTGGCCACGATCCCGGCGCGGGAATGATAGAGCGCAGGCAGCGCCTCGGGCACGAGATGAATGTCACGATTGCCGATCAGTTCTTTGAGGAACGATGGATCGAGCGTGCGTGCCACCGGCAAAAGAAATTCGTAGTCCTGACCAAGTTTGGCGGCGGCCTCGAGAATCGTGGGCAGGTTCATGCCTACCTCCTTGCGGCGGCTGCCAGGCATGAGCGTGATCCACGGCTTGACGTGATCCAGCGCCTGCTGCGTCGCATAGTGCATGCGAGAAATTTCGGGAGTGGGCGAGTCCGCCAGCGGATGTCCGACGAACGTCGCGTTCACGCCATGCACGCGATAGAAATTCTCTTCAAACGGAAAGATCACCAGCGCCTGGTTGATGTACTTGCGAAGCAGCTTGACGCGCCCCTGGCGCCACGCCCAGAACTGCGGGCAGACGTAATACACAACCGGAATGCCGCGCTTGCGCATCTGGCGGGCGACGCGCCAGTTGAAGGCGGGAGCGTCAATGACGATCGCCAACGCGGGTCGCTTCTGGTCAGCAGCACGGATCAGTTTCCTGTACAGGCCGAGGATTTTTGGGAGATGGCTGAGGATCTCGGTGATGCCGACGACGGCCAGATCCTTCGCGTCGACAACGATCTCGCAGCCCGCCGTGCGCATGCGCTCTCCACCGGCGCCGAAGAATGTCAGCGAATGATCGCGGCGGCGCAACGCTTCGATCAGCTGCGCGCCGTACATTTCACCGGAAGCTTCACCGGCGGAGATCAGGATCTGCACGGGAGCAATTGTAAAGGAGGGCGGAAACGGAAAGGGACTTAGCCGGCAAAGTGGTGACCCCGGAGAGATTCGAACTCCCAACCAATTGGTTCGAAGCCAATTGCTCTATCCATTGAGCTACGGGGCCATCTCATAAAACTTTACCATTACAGCGCGGTTTGGGACACGGACTTAGTCGTCCCCGCGCACGCCCATCTCAGGCAGGTTCGCGGGCGAGGGCGCCCGCGCCACACTGACTTCCTGGTCTTTGTACTGCAACTGGTAAAGCTTGTAGTAAATTCCGCGCTGGGCCAGCAGTTGCTGGTGCGATCCCATTTCGCGGACCTGCCCTTTGTGCATGACGATGATCTTGTCGGCGCGCTGGATGGTCGATAGACGGTGCGCGATGATCAATGACGTGCGGCCTTCCACCATGCGACTGAGCGCGTCACGGACGCGGAATTCGGTTTCTGTGTCGACGCTGGAAGTTGCTTCGTCGAGGATCAGAATTTTAGGATCGTGCGCCAGCGCTCTCGCGAAGGAGATGAGTTGTTTCTGACCAGTGGAAAGCGTTGATCCGCGCTCGCGCACTTCTTCCTGAAATCCGCCGGGCAGTGTGCGGATGAAATCGGCGAGGTTGACTTCTTCGGCGGCGCGCTCGACGTCCGCATCATCGATTCCGGCCGTGCCGAGGCGAATATTTCCGGCCACCGTTCCCGAGAACAAGAATGGATCCTGCAAGACCACGCCGAAGCGGGAGCGCAGGTCTTTCAAGTCCATCTCTTTGATGTCGACGCCATCGATGCGGATGGCGCCTTTCTGTACGTCATAGAAACGCATCAGCAGAGAAATGAGCGTTGTCTTGCCCGCGCCAGTGTGGCCGACCACGGCAACGGTCTCTCCGGGATCAAGTACGAAACTGACATCGCGCAGCACCCAGTCGGGCCCGGCCGACTTGCCATGATCTGCTGCCGGGCTTTGCCCGGCCTGGACAGGTCGAAGACCTGTCCCCACATCAACACTTCTGTAGGCGAACCAGACGTGATCGAATTCGACACGGCCGGGGCCTTGCGGTTTTTTCGGGACTGCGGGAGACATTACTTCCACTGGCGCGTCCAGCAGTTTGAAAACGCGCTCGCCGGCGGCCATGGCCGATTGCAGGATGTTGTACTTCTCGCTCAGATCCTGAATCGGACGGAAGAAGCGCTGCGCGTACTGTATAAACGCCACCAGGACACCGAGTGTCACCAGTTTGGGCACTCCCAGTCCGCCAAACCAGAGGATCGACGCAATCGCCAACGCCGAAAGAATTTCGACGACAGGATAGTAGACCGCGTATGCCAGGATGGCGTCCTTGAACGCTTCCATGTGGCTGGCATTGATGTCGGAGAACTGTTTGAACGCGCGCTTCTCGCGATTGAAAAGCTGCAGGACCAGCATGCCTGATACGGCTTCCTGCAAATAGGAATTGATGCGGGCAATAGCCGTTCGAATGCGTCGGTAGGAGTCGCGAACCTTGTCCCGGAAAATCTTGGTGGCGTAGACGATGAGCGGGAGCGCGGCAAATGTGATCAAAGCCAGCCGCCAATTCATGTTCAACATGATGCCGACAATGCCGGCCAGCACAAAGACGTCTTCGAAGATCGAGACGACGCCTGCCGTAAACATTTCGTTCAGGGCGTCCACATCGGTGGTGACGCGCGTGACCAGCCGTCCGACCGGATTCTTGTCGAAGAAGCCGATATGAATATGCTGCAGGTGACGGAAGATCTGTTTGCGCAGATCGAACATGACTTTCTGTCCGGTCCACTGCATGGTGTAGGTCTGCACATATTCCAGAATGAATGTGGAGATCAGGATTCCCACATAAATACTGCCGATTTGAGCGATACCGGTGAGAGGCGTACTGCTCAAGCGGTCGCCGATCCACGAGTGCGAGTCGGGTGACTTCGCGAGATATTTATCGACGGCAATCTTGGTGAGGAAAGGACCGAGCACGTCCAATCCTGACTTCAGCACGATCGACAGCAGAGCGATCCCCACATGCCACTTGTACGGCCGCAAGTAGGTAAGCAGCCGCCGCATCAGCCGGCCGTCATACGCTTTGCCGAGTACTTCTTCTTCCTGGTTGGAGGCCATCGGGCAGTGAAGGAACTAAGTAAAAGATTACCTTAAATAGATGGCGGGAAGGGCGATTCGGATGGAAAAGCTTGCTGGCTAGAAAGGTTGTCCGCTGGGCAGGCAGCGCGGGTTGGGAGGGGTCACGGTCGGCGCCGCAGCTTTCTCGTTGATGTTGGCTTTGAGCCACTGTCGCAGAGGAGCCAGGGATTTGGTTCCATGGTCTTCCATCGCTTGCGACATGATTTGATTTGTGATCCGGTACGATTTCCATGCCAGGATGTTTTGCGTCTTTCCTGCGCGCGGTATCACCAGCTTAACGACGTAACCGCCGTCAGTTGGGACCAGTTCGCCTTCCACTGCCTCTTCCGGCAAATTCACCAGCACCGGGTCGTCAAGAATTTCTCGCAGCGAGTTCAGTTGCGACGGGGTGAGGGAGCCGTCTAGAACTGCAGCGCTCATCCCATTGCTCAGATTTTTCGATTGTTGCACCAGATGGTAGCCGCCCGATGGGGACACGAGCAGACATGTAACTTCAGTTCGGTCGCCCTCGAAGCGATTGTTGTACATCAGTAAAGTGGAGTTCTCCCGCGTCACGGCGGGAGCGGGCGACGGAATCGCGGGTACGCTGATCGAAGGGCGCGGATGAGGTTCTTCCGGCTGGATTGGCTTGCGCTGCGAAAATTCTATTTTGCGTGGCGGCAAGCAGTTGTTGCGCCCCGCATCTTCGGAAAGTTCGCGCGCTTTCCTGTTCTTGACTGTATCGAGCCAGGTCAGAAGCGGGTCCAATAGATCGTGGAAAGGCGCGCGGGAGGCCGAATCTGGAAAAACGATTTGTTGCCAGGAACCGAGGCGAGAAATGTCCAACAACACACGTTCGTCGGCGGACTTCATCATCAGGTCTGGAATCTGTTTCTCGTCGAATTTGACAAGAGCATCGACTGAAACGATACGCTCGATTTCGCGTAGCTCTCCTCCAGAGAGTTTTCCTTCGAAAACACGGACTCTTTGTGTAGCGCGACGTTGGACGTGCATCTGTGCGGCCTTGCGTTCGAGATGATAGTCTCCATTCGCGGCCAGCAGGACACAGACGGATCGCAGATAGCCCGTACGCTCAAGGCGGAGGAGATAAGTAGCAGGTTCAGCCTGGGATGCAGGTGTGCTTGTCTGCGAGTGGACTGACTGAGCGATCAACAATCCAAGCACCAGCAGGATTGTTTGAGTGCGCCCCATCAACCGATATTAGACCACGGAAATTCTCGTTCATCGTTACCGAATAGCGCCGTGCACGGGCGGGCTAACTCACTCTTCGGAGCACCAGCGCCGAATTCTTGGAACCAAATCCCACGCAATTACAAACAGCGTGATTGATGTCGGCTTTGCGTCCCACGTCGGGAACGTAGTCCAAGTCGCAGGCGGGGTCGGGCTGTTCGAGATTGATGGTGGGAGGGATCCGATTGTGCTTCATGGCAATCAGCGTGGCTGCAACTCCAGCCGCGCCGGAAGCGCCTTGCGGATGGCCAATCTGCGACTTCAATGCTGATGTTGGAATCTTCTTTGCGCGATCACCGAGGGCCAGCTTCACGGCGCGAGTCTCCACGCGATCGTTGAGTTCGGTCGAAGTTCCGTGCAGATTTACGTAATCGACTTGTTCCGGTGCGGCTCCCGCGTCTTCAAGCGCGAGGGTGATAGCGCGGGCTGGTTCTTCGCCGTCTTCCCCGAGTCGCACGCGATGCAACGCTTCGCAGGTGGATCCATATCCTGCCAGTTCGGCGTAAATATGTGCTCCCCGTGCGCGCGCACGTTCATATTCCTCGAGGACAAACATCCAGGAACCCTCGGCGAGCACGAAGCCGCTGCGGTCGGCCGAAAAAGGACGCGATGCGCGTTCGGGCGCGTCATTCCACAGCGGAGTCAGCGCGCGCAGAAGCGTGTAGGCCTTCACAGTGGCAGGGCTGAGCGGAGTATCGACACCTCCCGCCAGCATCAGGGGAAGATTGCCCATCCGGATTTGGTCGAGCGAGTAGCCGAGTGCGTCAGTGGATGAAGTGCAGTTAGTCGTGACTACGTGGCTGGGTCCGCGAAATCCGAAGCGCATCGAAATTTCGCTGGAAAGCGTCCCCATGGTGCCGGACGGAATGCAGAACACGCTTGCCTGCTTGACGTGTCCCGTGTGCCATAAACGATATTGTTCTTCAGTGAATTCCTGCGCTCCGCCGCCCGTGCCGAGGATCACGCCAATCTCGCGCTTCTCGTCTTGCGACATATTCTTTGGATCGAGTCCAGCATCTGCGATTGCTTCCGCGGATGCCGCGACCGCGAGCGGCACGGATCGTGAAACGTGTTTGCGCTCGCGCGCATCCACATAGGCGAGTTCGTCGAAGCCTTGAATTTCGCCGGCCGCATGCACGGGCAAGAACGACGGATCGAAACGCGTGATTTTCTTTACGCCGGACGTTCCGGCAAGAATGGCGCGGCAGAAGGCTGGCTTGCCGATGCCGTTGGGAGAAACAACTCCCATTCCAGTGATGACTACGCGTTTCATGGTCGTTATAAGGTACCTCAACGGGTCCGAGGAGTTGTCAACGAGAGCAGACAAAGTTCCGCGGTCCCATAGAATACAGAAGACGATGACTTTGGGCCTCTATCTGTCGGTGCCGTTCTGCCGCACCAAGTGCAGCTACTGCAACTTCGCGTCCGATGTCTTCTCTAAAGGCGCGTACGAAAGCTACGTGGCGCGCCTGCTCGAAGACATCACGGCCGCACGACGCCTCGCTTCTGAGCTTGGATGCACGCTGCCGGAAACGGTTGACTCGATTTATCTGGGCGGGGGCACGCCCTCGATTCTCTCTGGGGACCAATTACAGCGAATCTTCACGGCGTTGCGAGAGCAATTCACTGTGGATCCTGCAGCTGAAATTACGGTGGAATGTGCTCCGGGAACGCTGAGTCCGTCGTTGATCGAAACCCTACTCGCGTGCGGAGTGAATCGCGTCAGCCTGGGAGTGCAATCCTTCGTGGACAAGGAAGCGCAATCGGTCGGCCGTCTTCACACACGCGCTATTGTTTTGGAGGAAATCGCTCGTCTCCGAGCAGCCGGACTCCACAACATCAACGTCGACCTGATTGCCGGGCTGCCTCATCAGACTGCCGAGAGTTGGACTCTCTCTCTCAACGAAGCAATCGCCACCGGAGTTCCGCACACGAGCGTCTACATGCTCGAGGTGGATGAAGATTCTCGACTGGGACGGGAACTGATTGCCGGCGGCACGCGCTATCACGCCCACTTCGTGCCGGATGACGAAGCGACTTCCGATTTCTATCTGCAGGCTTGCCAGACGCTGAACGCGGCCGGGATCGCGCAATACGAGATTTCAAATTTCGCGCGTACCGGATTTGAATCGCGCCACAACCTGAAATATTGGACACGCCAGCCCTACCTAGGATTCGGCGTCGACGCGCACTCGATGTTGGCGACTGATCGTGCCACGGGCACGCGGGCAGTTCGCTTCTCCGTACCCGACTCGCTCGACGCTTACATGAATCGCGGGCCGCGCCCGGTTACTCCAGTCTCGGAGCGGGCAGCGCTCGAAGAATGCTTCTTCCTCGGCCTGCGCCTGAATCAGGGAATCGATCTTGGGAAACTGCGTGCTCAATTTGGCGAAAATAGACTTGCAGATGGCGAGAAGGCGATTGAAGAATGCGTCCGCGAAGGATTGCTGGAACCTCAAGGAACGAGAATCTGCCTGACGAGCCGAGGGCGCCTGCTCTCAAACGAAGTGTTCGAAAGATTTCTGACGGAGGAATCGACCGTCGGACCTGCGTCCGCGGTGGTTTAGCCAGCTCCTGCCATGGCGAGCGTCTTCGGCATTCCAACTCCAAATATGGGGTTCTCGCACGGCAATGATTGAATGCCAATTTCTCCCGGTCTCGACCAGACCACGCGAAATTGCGCCCGCCGGGCTTCGTGCTGCACGTCGAGAACTTCACCCGGATTCAGTTTGGAATGGACATCGAGAAGGACGGCGCCGGATTCGCTCACACCGGTAGCCCTGACTAGTTCGGCAAAAGGGCGCGCGTTCCGATCGACGCCCCAGATCTGTACCGATAACTCCATGTCCAGCCTGTATTCCTTGCGGCGGTCCATGCCAGCCTTCCCGATGCGTAGCGATCATAGCGAGGAAGGTGGGGCGTGGAAACGTCACGCCGGTCACCGGGTAACCGGTTACCGATGAGACTTGAAAGACAGGAAAAAGCGCTCTGGGAGCCTGATTTGCCGGGATGGCGAAACCTGGTGCGCGAAGAAAATGCGGCCGTTGAGACGCAGCTTGCCGCGTCTCCTGTGTGCGGAAGTCCTGCCCTAGTTGTTGAACGAGCACGAGCCCGGCCCGCGAGGATCGCCGCAAGAACCACAGGGCCCTGCCGACATGGCAGGAGCGCCGCTTCCCTTGGCGGGGGCGGCAAAAACTGACAGCTGGGTCGCGAGCTTCTTGCTCTGGCATTTTGGACAAGCAGGTTTGTCCTTGCCCATCACCAACGCTTCAAACTCATGCTTACATTCCTGGCAGATATATTCGAAGATCGGCATGCGCAACTCCTCGCTGAAGTACCTTACTACTCAAAACCTAATCTCTATTTAAAATCAGTAGGTGGGGTCTCCGCAATCAACCGGAAAGACAGAGCCGTTCGTGCCGCGACGCTGGTTGCGCGGCGGACACGTTCAAACGGTCGCCAGTTTTCTTCTGCCTCGCCATTTCAATTTGCCCGCGCCGGAAGAACGGTTCATTGAAGTAGCTCCCGGCATTCAGGTTCTGTGTCACTGTCACTGGCAGGCCGATCGCACCAAGCCTCTGACCATCATCATCGTTCACGGCCTGGAAGGATCAAGCGATTCGCAATATGCACTCGGAGTCGCCGAAAAAGCTCTGGCTGCCGGCATGAACGTCGTGCGCTACAACCAGCGCAATTGCGGAGGCACGGATGCGATGGCTCCGGTTCTTTACCATTCGGGCTTGTCGGACGACGTCGCGGCCGTAGCACGTGAATCGATTGAGCGCGATCGTATTTCTCAATTCGCGCTGGTTGGTTTTTCCATGGGCGGGAACCTGGTTCTGAAACTCGCCGGCGAGTGGGGCGGGCGGGGAGATGCCCCAACTCAATTCCGTGCCGTGGCCGCGTGTTGTCCTTCGATGGATCTGGCTGCGTCGGCAGATGCGTTGCACGAACCTGCAAACCGGCTCTACGAAAAATACTTTCTCTTCAACCTGAAACGCCGGATGATCCGCAAAGCGAAACTATTTCCCGGTCACTTCGATGTCGGGCGTATGCACGGCATGCGCAGTCTCAGGGACTTCGATCATCAGATCACGTCGTACTACTGCGGCTTCAACGGTGCAGACGATTACTATGCAAGAGCTTCTGCATCGAATGTGGTTGGAAAAATCACGGCGCCGGCGTTAATCCTGCACGCTGCGAATGATCCTTTCATTCGCATCTTGCCGGAGACGCGGCAGAAGATCGCACATAACCCGCACATCAAGTTCATCGAGACCGAAGATGGCGGCCACTGTGCCTTCATTGGAACCCGGAACGGTGCTGGTGATGGTTTCTGGGCCGAGACACAAATCGTGAATTTCCTGCGTGGAATCTGATGGACGCCGATTTCTCCATCGAACTGGGGCGCGAAGATCCAGTGCTGGATTTTCCTTGGAAGGATCCGGAGGGAAGACTTGTCTATACCGACGTGAAGCGCCATCCGGAATTGCTGACGCGCATCGAGGAGGCGAATCATTTTCCGGAGCTCGGCGATTTCCTGCGTGTCGTCAATTTGCCAACCAGCATGTTTGAAAGCGCGAAGTGCGATGCCTGGTCGACGGAGGAGTTAAGTCCAGAGGAAGACGTCTTCGGAGCCTTGTGCAAGTTCGCCAGTTATGTCGACCTGGTATTTGTGCGCGTCGATCAACGCGATTCCCTGGAGCTTCACGAACTCTTTGCGAGACGCTTCGTCGAATTGCTCCGGCGGACTCCGGAGATTGCTTCGTCGGCGGAACTCTGCGTCCGACGGGCCTTCTACGAGGACGGAGGAAAGGTGTCGGAAGGCTGTTTCTGCACTGTTTATGTCAATGGTTTCGGTGATGACGAGGCGAGAGCGCGTCTCAATTGGGAGATTGGACTGAAACTAGTCGGCAATGCTGCACTGCAACTGTCGGCGGCGGGGTTGACGTAAATCGTAAGAAGTCATCCGTCGTCTTCGGATTTTCATCCCCACACTAGGAGTTGTCATTCTGAGCAAAGCGAAGAACCTGTTTTTCCATGCGCCCGAGACAGCAGGTCCTTCGCTTCGCTCAGGATGACAAGCCTTTTTTCGGGCGATGCAGCACCGCTTTCCAGTCAATCCGTGTCCGCAGCATCGACAACGCCAGCATCATGAGAAAAATCACCAGCATCCCGATGGAAGCCGTCCGAATATCGTTTGATCTTTTCGGCAAGATCGAAACTCGCCCGTAGACGAACTCGATGTGAACCCAGTAAACAAGCAGGGAAGTTTGACCCAGTTGGATCAACGGACTGAACCCTCGCGCTCCCAGCCCCCAGCGGCACCACGCGTAACTCAGAAACGCAATTATGAGCAGAAGACCTACGCGCATCAGGAGGAAATTGGGACTGGTATGCCAGTAGTCGTACACCGAGTAGATCTGCACGGGGGAATGGTCGAACCACCATGCGACGGCAATCATGCCGATGCCCGCGCTCCCGCAGATCGCGAGAAGCCTGGCTGCATGGTCGCGGCCCCAGTCGCTGAACAGAACGAATCCGGTTGCGAGGCCGGCGAAGGCAAAGGCCGTCCAAGGAAAAACGGGGAATAGCCAAGGTTGGGGTGCGCCCAGATTGTGCACGCCGTTCACATAGGATTCGATCGGCCACGGAAGCCATGCGGGGCGCCAGTTCGTCCAGAGCGGAGGCGCCAGCAAAGCAATGAAAGCTGCGGCTGCCACGGCCGTCCCTATCAAACGAGATCGGCGCTGCTCCGGATCGGCAAAATGAACCGCGACTCCGCAGGCGAGCGCCATCAACATCATGGAAATTCCGATCATGTTGAGGACGTCAACGCGCAGCAAATCCGTCCATGGCGCCCAGCCCCAGGAAATCAGATATTCCTGCAAGCGGAAGAGAATTCCGAAAGCAAACACTTCGGCACCACGGCGCAACATGATGCGAGTGATCTCTCCCGCAGCGACATTCTTGCGAACCAGTTTGTCAGCGACGAGTGCGAATGAAATACCCGCAAGGAAGAGAAAGAGCGGAGCCGGAAGCGTCCCACCAAGCTGCGAGTACATCAGAAAATCGCCCTCGCGAGCGTCTCCGCCAAGCCAGGAATCGTAACAATGCGTCTGAAACATCAGTAAACAAGCGAGGCCGCGCATCCAATCGATCCATGCGAGGCGGGAGCCAGGGGGCTTTGGCACGCGATTAGTCTAGTGGCAAACGGGCAATCCGGTCAGTTGGGCATCGAAATAGTCGCCGGTGCGCAGGGTGCGTTCGGAAAATGCGTGCTAGCATTTTCGCAGGCACTCCCGCCATGACGCACTGTCTCACCTTCGGTTCGGCCCTGGCTTCCTTTCTGGCGATCGTTTTTTCTGCCGCCCCCGTCTGCGCGAAGGATGAACCAAAGTGGCAGGAAGTTCACACGGCGCATTTCAATGTATTGACCGATGCCGGCGAGAAACGTGGCCGTGAAGTGGCGCTGCGCATGGAACAGATGCGCTCTCTCTTTGGACAATTGTTGATGCGGGACAAATTGAAAATGCCGCTGCCCATTACTGTGGTGGCTTTGAAGAGCGACAAGTATTTTGGGCTGGTCGCTCCCACGAAACAAAATATGGCGAAGGGCTTTTACGTGCCTGGGAGCGATCAGGTTTACATCGTATTGAATCTTTTCGAGCCCGATCCATGGCGGGCGATTGCGCATCCCCTGGCGCACTACCTGATGAATTACAACTACCCGCCGGCGCAAGGATGGTTCGACGAGGGGTTCGCGGAATATTTTGGTTCACTCAGAATCGACAACAAGGGCGTGGACATAGGCGGCGATCCCGAAATGACGTCCGAATGGTATGAAGACGCTTTCGAGAATCTGACGCGCAATCCCAATACACCACAGTCCCTCACCCAACTCGTCAGTTCGCCCGTGTGGCTGAGCATGGTCGATCTCTTCGCCATGAAGCATGATGGATCGGGCGCGCGAGAGGGAACTCACCACACCCTCTACTACGCGCAGGCGTGGATGACGGTCCACTACCTGATCAACAAGAACAAGCTGCCGGAAACCGGCGTGTATTTTGATCTCGTTTTGAATCAGAAAGTGCCCGTAGACAAGGCGATCGTACAGGCTTTTGATCTGACTCCTGCGACGCTAGAGGAAGCTGTCAAGGCGCATTTTCGTTCTCTGAGCAATTTGGGTGTCGCGCTGGATCGCTCGAAGCAGCCGAACGTTGAAACGTCCAATGCCGATGTGTCGCAGCCCCTTCATATGCCGGCCCCGTTTGGCGAAGATGAGATTGGAATGACCGTCGGTGAAGTCACTGACGTCGAGGCGCGCGCGGTGATCGGAGACGTAATGGCTCGGATTCCAGAGCGCCGTGATCAGGCATTGCAGGAATTGCAGCAACTCACGGACGATCCGAAAGACAATGAAACCGCTCGCCGGGCGATCGCGTGGGATCACATTTCACAAAAGAAATTCGATCAGGCCGTGGACGAACTCGACCGGGCGACAGCACTCAATCCGCGCGACCCATGGACCTGGTACTACCGCGCCGTTCTAAAGTATCGCCAGGCGGAAGAAACACATCGTGAAATGCAGGGTCTCGCCAACATGATGCAGGACCTGCGCGCGGTTCTGGACTGGTATCCGGAGTTCGCCGAAGCCTACAACATGCTGGGTATGGCGAGAGTGGAAGGTGGGGGTATTAATTCCGCGCTGGAGGCGCAACGATTGGCGGTTTCGCTTTCGCCTCGTAATCTTGAATATCAATTCAATCTGGGTCAGATCTACGTGGCGGCAAAAAAATGGGATCCCGCCCGAGACCTTTTCACGAGGCTAAAGACCTCGGGAGATCCGCGCGTGGCGACAGCCGCGAAACGTCAACTTGATGATTTAGCGTCTCTGCAGAAATATGGAATTCGTCCGCAACGTGCCGGCGAGACTCGGACGCCGGATGGAGCCGCCAGCACCCCTGCCGCCGTGAGTAGTTCCGGCAGTGATGACGACGATGACGCACCTCCGAAACCAGCTCCTCCCAAGCCCGGTACGACGGGACCGGTACAGCACATGAAAGGCAAATTGGTCGCGAGCGACTGCTCAAAACCTCCCGACGCGGTGATTACATTTCTGGTCGGAATGAAGACGTACAAGATGCATACCTCCGACTACAAGACCATGCTGGTAATTGGCGAAGATCAGTTCTCGTGTGATTGGCGAAACCGCATTGCATCCGTGAACTACCGCGCAGTGGGCACGAACGGTGGGGAACTGGTCTCGGTGGAAGTGCAATAGAGTTTGATCCGGATGTCCGGCGCCTTCACTTCTCGCCGGTCTTTAATATCGCGATGGTTCCCTTCGGTCCGGCGGCCCAGCCCGAATTGTGCGAAAAGATGGCAGCGTTGAAGGGTTGGTGGTCGAATGTCTTCCAATGTCTGCCGCCATCGGTTGAGATGTCGCTGCCATTCGGGCCGACCGCCACGAGAGTTCGATGAGGGCCATAGGCAACCGCAGATCGGTAGCCTCCAGCCTCAGACTCAGATAAGTGCCAAGTTACGCCAAAATCGTTTGAATAGATTGCACCTTGTTTCGCAGAAGCCGGTTCTTTGTAGTCTCCGCCCACCGCCACAATGGACTTTCCGCTGCACGTAATACTGAAGATCCCACTGGAAGGATTGTTGCTGGCTAATGGAGTTTCCGTGGCCTTCCAGGAGTGGCTTCGATCGGAGGAGTGAATGACGCGCACGACTCGTCCTCCCCCGGTGCCGAAGACGATGTCGCCATGACCGCAGAGTGCGATCGTAGTGCCGCTGCCAGCGAATCCACCTTCGCCGGCCAGGGCAGCAGGCATTTGATCACGCGGCAACTCGTTCCAGTGTTCGCCATCGTTCGTGCTCACAACCAGAAACTTTCCATCCACCGGATCGCTGAGAGCGACGCAATGAAGTTCCGAATCGCAGGCAAGTGCATCGAGGAAAAACCCCGGACGTTCGTCAGAATATTGCATCTTCCAATTTGCGCCACTATCCGTTGTTTTGTAGATGCGGGACTTGCCTTTTTCACCGCTCGACATCACGTATGCCGTGTTAGCGCCGAAGCCTTCGACGTCGCGAAAGTCGAGATCAGTGCCCCCGGGTATGTTCAGTTGTTTCCAGTTTGCGCCTCCGTCGTTCGAACGCAACAGAACGCCGTTGGATCCCGCTGCCCAAAGGATTACCGCACGCTTTCCATCGACGGAGGCGTACTGGGCGCTCATCCCGCGCAGGTTGGTATCCACGCCGGTGGTCTGCACTACCCAGCGTTGAGCGACGGCATAGGCCGACAGGAAAATTACGATCGTTAGGGAGCGCACGGCAGGATTATATGTAGAGACGCGGCTTGCCGCGTCTCCTATTTCCGAAAAACTCACGCGCCCTGTTTCAGTTCCTGCATCACGTAGTCGCAAGAGCGCACGCATAGTGCCATGATCGTCAGTGTGGGATTCTGACAAGGATTCGATGTAAAGCCGGAAGCGTCCATCACAAAAAGATTCTTGATGTCATGGGTCTGCTGAAACTGGTTGAGCACGGATTTCTTCGGATCAGAACCCATGCGCGCCATGCCGGCTTCATGCAGTGCCCATCGGGGTGCGGACGGGTTGGCGTAGGTCTTGATATTGGTCGCGCCCGCGGCCTCGAGCATCTCGCCCGCAGAATCGCCCATATCCTGGATCATCGCCCGCTCATTTTCGCCATCGGACATGTGGATCTTGAGCACGGGGATTCCGTAGACGTCCTTCACCGCCGGATCAATTTCAACGAAGTTGTCCCAGCGCGGTAGCACTTCGCCGAAACCGGTGATTTCCAGCGCTGCGCGCGGCTCCAGAAGCGACTTCTTGTAGGCGTCCCCGAATCCGGCCGCGCCCCAATTGAAGTCCAGGCTTGATTCGCCCTCGTATCCAAAGCCGCGCAGAAATTTCTTTTGAGGAGGCTGACCTTTGAGATTCCGGAAACGCGCAACATAAATTCCGGTTGGCCTGATCGGCCCACCACGCGACGGCTTTTCTCCCAGAGCAGGGAAGTTGCCACTGCCGCCACCGCTACGGACATGCGCGGTCAGATAATGTCCGAGCACGCCGCTGGAATTGCCCAGGCCCCCTGGATGTTGCGACGTTTCGGAATTGAAAAGAATGCGAACCGATTCCTGCGCCTGCGCACAGAGAATCACCACCCGCGCGGTGACTTCGTGGGGTTGCCGAGTCTGGCGATCGACGTAGAGCACGCCGCGCGCGCGATTATTCTCCGGGTCCATGAGGACTTTGTGGACCATGGCGTTTGTAATCAGAGTGCAATTGCCCGACGCAACTGCGTCGGCTACGGTCGTGAACGCGGAGTTGAAGTAGGAGTGAGTCACGCAGCCGCGTTCGCACGGACCACAGTAGTGACACGCACCGCGTCCATTGAGCGGACGAGTCAGATTGGCAGCGCGTGCCAGCGTTACCGTGCGGCCCATTTTTTCTTTCACGCGATCCCGAAAGGAAGATTCGTGACACGTGAGAGGCATGGGAGGCTGAAACTGGCCGTCCGGCAGGTGCTCTAGTCCCTCGGCCATGCCGGTTACGCCGACATATTTTTCAACCAGATCGTAATACGGGGAAAGATCCTTGTATCCCAGCGGCCAATCTTCGCCGTAGCCGTCCTGCGAGGCGGCCTTGAAATCCGATTCGCTAAAACGCAGGCTGACGCGGCCCCAGACATTCGTACGACCACCCGTCATGCGCACACGGCCCATCCAGTCAAATGGTTTGTCCTTGGGCGTGGTGTAGGGCTCTTCGATATCGTTCACGAACCAGTCGTGGGTGTATTCGTTGCAGACGTCGAATTTCGATTGAACCGGGCGCGTCTTGCGGAGAGTCTCCGGCGCGAGATTGCGATATTTCAACGCAAAGGCCGGCTTGTGTTCCGAAAAATTGGCGTCACTCTGCGGACGCCCGGCCTCCAGCAGCGCAACTTTCAATCCGGCTTCCGCGAGACGTTTGCACGCCCAGCCGCCGGATGCTCCCGACCCAACCACCAGTACATCAAACGACGTTTTGCTCTTCGCAGGCATAGAGTTTCCGAAGGCGAATGCTAACAAGTTGGAGGAACGGGGTCAAAGAAAGAATGACCGCAGCGCTGATTGCGCCAAGAAATGTTCTGGGCCAAGAGGCAGGCTCTCAACCTCAAAATCACCGACGAAATACCCCAAAGGACGCCAGGCAGTACGCTCCACAGTTGTTACCAGCGAACGCGAGTGATAGTATGCGACCAATTTGCTGGCACGAATATCCACAAGGGTAATAGGAATGATAACGGAAATCCAGAAATTGACGCGACGCGAGATGGTGGAGAAGCTCTTCGCAGGCATTGCCGCCGGAGCTGTCTGGCCGGTCGTTGCATCGTCGCACCCGCTGCACGCGCTTCTGAAGGATGGCGGTACGCTCGACCGCGCCGATGCGGTCGATCACGCGGCGGATTGGAAGCCCCTGTTCTTGAATGCTCAACAGAACCAGACGCTGGTCGACCTTGCGGAAACCATCGTGCCCGGGTCCACCAAGGCGCAAGTGAACCGGTTCATCGATCTTCTCCTGAGCGTCGACACAAAGGAAAGCGGGGAGAAGTTTCTCGCGTCACTCGCCACGATACAAACCGCGAGCCAGGAGAAGTTCACGCGTGGGTTCGGTCAGTTGACGGCAAGCGAAAAAGAGCAACTGCTCACCAGCGTCTCAGCTGACCCGGTGCAGCAGAAGCATTTTGAGGATCTGAAAGAATGGATATCGCTGGCGTATTACTCGTCTGAAGAAGGAATGCGGGAATTGGGTTGGACCAGCCAACACGCTTTCCGGACCTTCCCTGAATGCACTTCATAAACGACCGTGAGGACCGGAACCAATACGGCTCCGGTCCCCACAACCTGTTACAACCTGCTGAAACTACTTCTGGTCGTTTAGTTCCGCAGTCTTCGCCTGTTGTCCGGCGTTTGAAACCGCATGCATGAAGGCTTCCGCACTTTGGGGCGTTGGGACTTTGCCCGAAAGAATGTTGCGGAACCGCATGTTCTTGCCATAGATCGCGCGCGTTGAGTCGTTGTCCTGTTCGATCACGGCACCTTCCAGGGTCAGGCCGGCGAACACGCCCTTCGAGCGCGAGTAGGTCAGCATCTCCGTGTTCATCTTCCAGTCGGTGCCGGCGGAAGCATGACGTCCAACTGGGCCTGCTGCGACCGATCCTTCACCGCTGAGCGCGAACTTGCTGGAAAGCAAATGCTGAAGGCCGCGGTCATTCATGACCAGCATGACCAGGTCTACGCCTTCAACGCCAATCTGCAGTCCCCAACTCCCGCCCCCGATGGAGACGAATGCGGGTGCGCTCCAGGCGTCAGACGTACGGCACGATGCGACGCCGCGCCCGTGTTTGCCACCAAAAATGAAGCCGCCTTTGATCAGGTCGGGTACCACCATGATGCACTTTGCATTGCTCAGAACTTCTTCGGGAATACCTTTGTCCGGCGCGGCCATCACTGCGTGCAGGACGTCGACCGACGATTGCAGCCGAGCCACCGTGTCCTCGCGGGCCGAACCCGCCCAGGCGTAGGTTCCCATCAGGGTCAGGACACACATCGTCAGCATAGAGATTACTTTTTTCATTGTTGTTTCCTTTAGGCGTACTGCTAAGAGGGGCGGACTTCAGGTGTGCTGACTTAGTTCAGAGGACCCGAAAGAGAGAGAAGAAGTGCTCGTCTCCATTGCATGATCGCCGATTCAAATTCAAATTACTGAGCAATCCGACTCAGAATCACAGCGTGGGTTCTGGCATGGTGAGTGTGCCAGACCGAGCCGGAACTGTCGACCTGGCATAGAACATTGCCGGCAAGCAGGCAAGATAACAAAGGAGGGCGGATGGATTCTGACCTACGTCGCTTTGCCGACCGTGTGCAAAGACTAGCCGCCTCCGTCGGACGCAGATTCTCTGGTGTTATAGCGGGACTGAGCCGACCAGGCAAAGACTATGCGTCGCAAAGAATGTGTCCGTTTTGCGGGCTGATCACTCCGCGCTCCAGACGGTTGTGCATGGAATGTGGCAAGCCTCTGAAAGCAATTCAAGTTGACCGGAAAGACCTACCACAGGAATAGTTGAGGGGACCCTAACGATGCTTTGGACAATTTTCGTAGTGTTGGGAATATTGTGGTTACTCGGTTTTAGTCTGCACGTGGGTGGAAGCCTGATTCACCTGTTGCTGGTGATCGCTTTGGTGGTCCTGATCGTAAACCTGTTGAGTGGCCGCCGAAGCGCCAGTTGAGACGTCGGGATTCAGGCATGGATTGTTCTAAGCGGACTTTGAATTGAAATCTGTGTCCCACCCTGGGACTTCGGCCACTTTTTGACGAATCTTGCTTGCCAGTTCTTCCAGAGCAAAAGGTTTCTGCACAAGCGTGGTTTCGCTGTCGCGGATGCCCGCCAGGGCTAGCTTGTCGTCGCTGTATCCTGACATGTAGACGACTTTGAGAGCGGGATGGGTCGCCATCATCGCCTCGGCAAGTTGTCGCCCGTTCATACCCGGCATGATGACATCCGTCACCAGCAGGTCGATTGGCTTCCCGTATGTTCCTGCAACTTCCAGAGCGTGGGCGGGAGTATCGGCCTCCAGCACGTGAAAGCCGGAATTCTCCAAATAGATTCGAATCAATTCTCGTAGCAGATTCTCGTCTTCCACCAGCAAAATCGTGCCGCTTCCGTCGACGGCGGGAATAACTGTTTCGCGTTGCCTTGCTTCAGGGACTGCGTCCACCATTGGGAAATAAATGTGGAAGGCTGTCCCTTGGCCGAGCTGGCTGGTGGCGGAAATGCTGCCATTGCACTGCATGACGATGCCATACACTTGCGCCAGACCCAATCCAGTGCCCTTTCCGCGAGGTTTGGTTGTAAAGAAGGGCTGGAAGATATGGTTGAGAGTCTCTGCGTCCATCCCGCAGCCGGTATCGCTGACGGTGAGGTGAACGTAGTCTCGTTGTGGGTCGCCCGATTCGGAACGTAGCTGGATTTCCTCTCCGTTCGCTTTGTCGATCTGCATCACAAAGCGGCCGCCCTCGGGCATTGCCTCTCGAGCGTTGATCGCGAGATTGATGAGCATGCGTTCAATTTGATTCAGATCGGCCATGATCGCCGCGCCTGGCAGGTGAGCCTCGGTGACGATCTTGATATCTTCGCCCATCACACGGCCAAGAATTTCATGGACCTCGGATAACGTTCTGGTTAAGTCGATCGCCCGCAGCTGCAGCGTTTGCTTGCGGCCAAAAGCAAGCAGTTGTTGTGTGAGTGCCGCGCCCCGCTTGCTCGTTTCAAGAATGTTCGTCAGGCCTTTGTGGGCGAGTGCCGGCGACGCATCCGGATCAAGCAGCAACTGCGCGTATCCCATGACGATGTTCAGGATGTTATTGAAGTCGTGAGCAATCCCACCGGCCAGGAGTCCGGTGGCTTCCAGTTTTTGCGATGCCAGTAACTGCCGCTCCAGAAGTTTGCGATCGGTAATGTCTTCCTGTGTTCCCTCGTAGTACAGGATGTTGCCGCTGGCATCGCGCACGGCCCGCGAATTCTCTGAAACCCAGCCGTGACTGCCGTCTTTCCGGTAGATCTCAAACGCAAAATCCCGAACGATACCATCTCGTTCCAGCAGTTGCATCAATTGGCGTCGCCGCCTCGGATCGACATATTCCTGGTGCTCGATGTCCTGGACGATGGACATGAGTTCTTCCGGAGAGGTATAGCCATACATGGTCGCGAGCGCATAGTTGGCGCTTATGTAGTGTCCGTCCGGCGTCGTCTGGAAAATTCCCACCACTGCGTTGTCGAATATCTCGTGGTATTTTTCCTCCGCTTCGCGTAACGCTCGCTCCACCCGCTTGGGTTCGGTAATGTCAATTGCCACCCCGAGGATTGCGGGCCGGCCATCAAAATCCGTTCGAGCGCCATGAACCTCCACATCCAGCAGACTGCCGTTCTTGTGGCGGCATCGATACGTGGCGCGGATGCTCGGCTCAACGCCGTCGATGCGCCTGCGAATGTTCTCCTCCATCATCGGGCGGTCTTGTTCCGTGACGATGTCTACGGCCCGCTGGCCCACCATCTCCTCCTGCGTAAAGCCGAAAATCTCCGCCGCCCTGGGATTGACGTAGCTCACGCGGCCTTCTTTTCCCTCCAATAGATAGATGCCGGCCAGGGATTGTTCCACCAACATGCGAAAACGCGCTTCGGCCTTTCTCAATTCTGCGGTCTGTTGCTCCAACCTGATTTCAAGTTGCTCGTTGAGACTCAGTCTCTCTTCTTCCAACCGCTTTCTGTGGCTGATGTCGCGCGCGATTCCCAACACCAGCGTTCGTCCATCTACCTCGACGGGGAAGGCAGTAATTTCAACTTCGATCGGCGTCCCATCTTTTCGATTCAGTACGATTTCTTCTCCCGTTTCAATGTTTACACCGAGAGTGTTTTTCGCCATCAATGTCGCCACCTTGCAGAGGTGCGGACCGGAGAGAAGTCCACAGGTGGTGAAGTTCTTGCCGATCAATTCTTCTCGCGAATACCCGATCAGTTGCTCTGCGGCACGGTTGCCGTCGACGAAGGTTCCTTTCAGGTCGTTCAGGTAGTAGGCATCAGGAGCGTTCTCAAAGATCAGATCAAACAGCTGCTCGGCTTCACTTCGTTTCTTGTCGGCGACCACACGCAATCGATTGAGTGCCTTTCTCTCGTTTCTCGCCAACAGGTAGAGCACCACCATCATCAGGGCAACCAGAATTCCGCGTGCTGCCTCCAATCGGTACGGTGTCGGGCTGAAAATCCCCAGGCAGATATGCATGGCCGGCAGCAGAAACAAGAGAAGCCCGCTCGGCGTTAAGGTGACGGTTTCCACTGGAGCAGAGCGGGACCGTGGTACGTCGGCCTCGGAGGCGGATGCTGCAGTGCGGATGCGCGTGGACAGAAGCATTGGGATCAAGGGAAGCAAGAACGTGACATCCATCCAGGTACCGGATCCCATTTCCAGCACGTGCGCTTCGCCAAGCACATTCAGGGTGTCTGAGAGACACCACAAACCCGATGCCAGGGCGATCAATCCGTAGATGGCTTTCCAGGGCCGCGAGGGGCATCTCAGCCACAGTGCGAGGTAACGAAACGCAACTACCAGATCCAGGACCAGGTACGCTACCCAAGCCGGGACAAACTGCCCCGGTTGAACCGCGCCCATTTCGGCAGGAATCAAATCGAAGTAAGCGAAGAGTACGGAGCCCAGAAGCCAATATCCCGCCTGCCTTACGGGCAACCGCGATTCACTCCCCGCAAGGTCAACTCCAGCATCCTGGCGCTGCTCGGAGGCGATCAGCGCGCACAACGGACAGGCAAGGCCGAGGATCGTGACCAGTAGATTGCCTGAGAATCGGCCGGTTGCGTGCCGAAAAACCGCGAAGGCAATTTCTGCACCCAGGTACACGACATTGCTTGCCAAAAGCCAAGTCCAGAAGCGTTGCTCCTGGCGCAGTTTCGCGTGGCGAACATTGCCTGCCAGTGCAACGTTAACCAGAATGATGAGCGGTATGAGGGAAAGATAGTCCCTGTAGAATTGCCGGCTTGATGCAGAAAAAAGAGTGATGGAATCAACACTCAGGGTCGCGACAAGCAAAATTCCCAGAGCCAGGACGTAGGGATCCCACCCACGCTTCCAGGTCAGCTCTGCGTTGCGTTCGCTCATCTGCGGCCGCCTCCCTCGAGTCTCCAGGTGCTCCGGAAACTCCGCATGATCTCAACGGCGAACAGAAATGCGAAAAACCAGGCTATGCTGCGGTGGCAAGACTGCCATGACCACTCGACCTTGTCAAACGGCAGAGTTGGGCCTGGCAAGTCCATTTACCACGCCAAGTAAGTCAGGTTCCCTGGAAGGCGAGAGGAATCGCCGGCGCCTGTAGGGATGTCTATGTGCTGGTCAGTGAGCGAAGGTCCTAGTTAGCCGCCTCGGCGGAACTGGGTTTTTGGACCGGCACACTCCACACCTCGGGCAGCTTAAGGTGAGGCATTGCCGGACCTGCAAACAGTCTCTGGCAGGGTTTGGCGAGCAAGCGAGCCCACTGTGCCGATCGCGATACGCGCGCACTGTCCGTGGCGATTCCGGTGTCGGCATACATCTGTCGGTAGATCTTCGAGATCAGGACAAATGCCAGCCTGGCGCGCAGCGACTTGATAAACCGCGAGCGCAACCAGATTGACTTCAGGCTGTAGAACGTGTCCCAGACCCCTTGGGTGCGGCTGCGGACTTCCTCCGCGGACATCGTCGGATGCGACCAGTACAGCTTCGGCCGCAGTGCCTGCGGGATGAGCCAGCGCCGCGTAATCGGAATACCCGCAATCTGGACGGGAGATTCTCCCAAGTCCTTTTCCCAGCGGATGAAGTCAACTGTACCGGGGTAGGGAGTCAGGGTCACAAACTGAGCAAATGCGACTTCCGCTTGCGAGGCCGCGGTGGCAGTGGCCTGGAATGTTTCCGGACGGTCGCTCGGCAAACCAAAAATAAACGACCCCAGCACATACACGCCGTGACGGCGGAATGTTCGCAGGCGTTCCACCAAGTCGACTCCCGCGGCATTGAACTCCTTGTACACATCCTTCAGGCCTTCCGGGGTCACAGATTCGATTCCCACCAGCGCGCCTTTGATGTGGGCGGCTTTCATAGCGTCGAGAAATTCGGTGTCTTCCGCGGCTTCCATGGTGATCTGCGTAAAGAAGATCGTGTCGGAGGGCAACTGCGCGAGGCGCGCCATCAGCGCAAAGCGCTCGGCCCGGAGTGCCTTCAGTTCGTTGACCCGGTGCGTATTGTGTTGTGCCTCGGCGAGTTGGATATCGGTGAGAGTTACGGGATAAAAATTATCGTCGGCGAGAGCGATGAAGCGAAATCCCAGCCGCCGCAACTGGACGATCTCCTCGATCACCGCGTCCGATCCGCGCTGCCGCGGTTTCTGTCCATCCGTGCGCCACACCGAACAGAATGAACAGTGCTTGGGACAGCCGCGCACGGTTTGCACCGATGCCCACATATAACTTTTGCGCGGCACCAGATCCCAACGGGCAGGCAGGAACTCCGAGGCGTCAATGCGTCCGCCTTCATACACCGCAATGGGTGCGCCCTTGGAGCAGTCCAACAATACTTGTCCCCAGACCACGTCTCCATCGCCCTTGACGACCGCGTGTGCGCCGCCGAGTTCATGGGCTTCCACCGGATAGAGCGTCGCGTGGATTCCTCCGAACACCACGTAGGCGCCGCGCGCGCGCCAGCTTCCCGATCTTGTAGCCGCGTAGCGCATTCGCCGTGTGGATCCCGATGCCCACTACATCGCCAGGCTGAATCTGATCGGGATCGAGCGATTCCAACGTTTCATCGACCAGAGAGGGGTCGCCGTAAGTTGCTGGAGTGGCTGCCGCCAGGACGTACAGCCAGCGGGGAGTGATGACGGCCGTGCCAAAAGCAACATCGCTGGGATTGACGAGGTGCACGCGCACGCTGGGAGGCCCTCCTCGGGCTGGACTACTCGGGCGCGTCACGAGTCGTGCGCACGATCGACAAGACTAGTCGTTCACGCGGCTATTCGCAAATCCAATCTGCAATGTTTTGGACATGAAACGCCGAGCACGCACCCCGATTACGCTTCATTCTCATGTTTGACGAATCCGGGAGTCTGTTCAATAGTGCTCACTTTTCTGGTGGAGAGGACAGTTATTCTGGGACGTCACATCCCGGAATTCGATGAAGTTTTGCCTGCAAATCGTGTTTGTGACCGTGCAGATCCTGACGATCTGGACCAGTTTATCGCTTCCGCTCAGTGGCCAGGTCGCGAGCGCGGTTGCGATGGACTCTCGCGCACTTCTAGGCGCGGATCAAGTGGTTGCCAACATGGTCCGCAGGAATCTGGAACGCGCGCAGGCCTTGGGTTCTTACAAGGGCACTCGGGTCTATCGGCTGGACTATCGCGGTTTCCCAAGTTCTCGTAGTGCGGAGATCACGGTCGAAGTGGTGTTCCGGTCCCCGTCCACGAAGGAATTCAAGATCCGATCGGAAACTGGCTCGCACTTTCTGGTGGAGAAGGTTTTTCGCAGAATGCTACAGAGTGAGCAAGACGCGCTCACGGCGGAGAATCAATCTCGTGTTGCCCTCAATAACGATAACTACCAGTTCGCTCTCGCGGGCGTTGAAGTCTTGCCGACTGGGCCGTCGTATATTCTGTCGGTCGAACCTCGGACCAATAACAAGCTGCTCTACCGCGGACGCATCTGGGTCGACGCCGAAGATTTTGCAGTCGTGCGGATAGACGCGGCCCCCGCCAAGAACCCTTCCTTTTGGACCAAGGATACGACGATCCAACAGGTCTATGGGAAAGTTGGCAATTTCTGGCTGCCTCTATCCAACCGTAGTACCAGTACGATCCGCCTGGGAGGGCATGCCTCTTTCTCGATTGACTACCGTGATTACCAGATCACAGCCGAGGCACCGTCCGGAACTTCAAGCAAAGGCAAAGGGTACTAGCCGAGTAGCTGTTCAGGCTTTCGCGCGCGAGCCGGCAAATGCCAGGGCGATTCCACCGCCAATCAACACGGCGCTAATTATTGGGGACACTTTTTCGCTGTGAGTGGTTTGCACGCCGATGTTGGCATCGCCGATCTTGATGCCTTGCTTTTCAGAACTTGGAATCGGCACCACCAGCGATGCGAGTCCAAGCACAATCAAGAGAATACCTGCATACAAGAACATCTTCATGGCGGATCCTTTGCCGTTCGAAGGGGGAAGGACTTCGCGTTCCATTTTCCACATTCGGAATGCCGAAGCTGTGCAATTTTGCTCAGGCTGGCTCGACGAAAGAACCTGCGAGCGGGTTTCAGTCGTGGAGAACGACATTGAGCAGCGAACTGTGGACTTGCAAGCCACCATCGATGCCGCCGGAGTAGTTGATGAATCCGAGCTTGCGAAAGCGGTTCATGAAGAAACTGACTCGTGAGCGAGTCGTGCCGATCATTTCCGCCAGCGTTTCCTGGCTTATCTTGGGAACTACCGCTTCCGGAACGCCTTCTTTGCCGAAATGAGCGAGCAGGAGAAGCACTCGGGCCAGTCTCTTTTCGCTGGAATTGAAGAGCTGGTCCACCAGATCTTCTTCGTACCGGATATTCCGGGCCAGCAGGTAGGCGACGAACAGGTCGGAGAATGTGCGTTCGCGGTGCAAGGCCGACATCATCGCCCCTTTTTCGACGCGCAGAATTTCACAATCCGACATTGACTCGGCAGATCCCATGCGCATCAGCTGACCAGCCAGGGCTCCTTCGCCAAAGAAGCTGGATTCAGTAAGGATCGCAATCGTGGCTTCTTTGCCGGCCTTGGAAACAACCGTGAGCCGCACCTTGCCTTTTTGGACATAGAAGACCGCGTCCGCTGGATCGCCCTGGGTATAGACGGTCCTCCCCTTCGCAAAGGTCAGCATCGTTCTGCCCTCGCCAATCGTGGCAAGGAAAGTCTTCGGATTGAACGGGAGATGTTTCTTGCTCACGCGAACTAGGGTCATAAGTAGCGGGCCATCGAGAGGTACGTCAAACTGTTCAGCGTAGCGCGTGGCCTTCCGACGCGAGGTTGCCATCGGCTTTTCTTTCAAGATTGTAAGCGCTGCCAGCCGCATATCGATGACTTCATTTGAAGTCTGGCCCGCGGAGTCGTATGCCCACCACCCAGGGCATGGCGCCTGGGGCGTAGTCACAGCTCCTGTGTTTCCAGACGATTGCCCCCATCTTTACAGACAGATGCAGGTGAATTTATGAAAAATCGGCAAGGCAAGTCTGTGCAAAAGTGCTCATAAATTTATGTCGCTTGGGACGGAATCGTTGAAACCACATGAACTTTCCAGTACCGACGACGTCCCGTTCCTGGGTTCCTACTTCTCTCCAGCAATCAAACGGCGGTCCCGATGGGGCTCGGTCCTGGGCAGACCGGTACTCAGTTCGCATTTTTCCCCCGGTTTAGCACCACAAGTAGGGCAGCGAACCGTCAGGACCTTCTTTTCCGTGACTTTCATAGCTACATCATGCAACGCAATGTACTTCCATGTTGGTCAAAAGTGACCAGTATCTTCCGTAATGAGTCACGATCGTGGATTTCGGCATCTAACTCGAAATGAAAGCGACCAAGTCAATTTTCGACGAGCAATACCGGGTCGTCGCTATTGCAAGTGACCGCCTGGTCGTGCGGGGGATTCAGAGTGGGGAAATCCTGACTATCGTCAACCCTGAGCCCGCGAGTCCGCTTAGCCAGACTGACTTTCCGCCCGGAAAGCTGATTGCGCTCAGCGATCCTTCCACCGTGCCGATGAATTGATTCGATCTTGTTCCTGGCTTCGGGCCGGTCGTTAAGGACCGGTCTGAAAGCCAATTTTCCGGGTCGCCGGTTCTTGCTGGTTGATGTTTTTCGTTCTCGGCCGCGATTTCGCTTTATGTCTATTGTCTCCAAATTACTGGGCGCCATGATCCAGCGGTGGCATTTGCTTTTCATGCGCGCCATCACAATCAGCCTGATTGTTCTGGTGTGCTGCAGTGGCTCTTCCGCTTATTCGGTACTGACTCACGAAGAAATCATTGACCTTGTGTGGCTCGACACCATTCAGCCGCTGCTGTTGAAAAAATACCCGGGACTGTCGGAAGAGCAGATTCGCGAAGCGCACGCCTATGCGTATGGCGGCGCGGTGATTCAGGACCTGGGCTACTACCCGTTCGGAAGCAGGGAATTCAGCAACCTGGCGCACTACGTCCGCAGCGGAGATTTTGTCCGCGAACTCGTGCTCGAAAGCCACGACGTCAACGAATATGCGTTTGCGCTCGGTGCGCTCTCTCACTACGCATCGGATATTGCAGGCCATCCCGCGGTCAATCAGGCTGTGGCCATTGAATATCCCAAACTGCGTGCGAAGTACGGTTCGTCGGTTCGTTACGCGCAGGACAAAACAGCTCACTTGAAAACGGAATTCGGCTTCGACACCGTCCAAGTTGCCAAGAAGCGCTATGCGCCGGAGAATTACCACGACTTTATTGGTTTCAAAGTCTCGAAGCCGTTGCTGGAAAGGGCTTTTCCAATTGTCTATGGAGTGCAACTGACGGACGTCTTAACCCATGAAGATCTGGCGGTGGGAACATATCGCTTCGCGATCGGCAGGATGATCCCGCAAATGACTCAGGTCGCGTTGCAGATCCACAAGAAAGAACTGATTCAAGAGACGCCGAATTTCCAGAAGCGAAAATTTCTATATCGCCTGTCGCGGTCGAGTTATGAAAAAGAATGGGGAAAGGAATATGAAAGGCCAGGCGTGGGCACGAGGATTCTATCGACACTCTTGCGGTTTGTCCCGAAGGTAGGCCCGTTCAGGGGGCTCGCATTCAATCACCCAACCCGGCAGACCGAAGACCTATACATCCAGAGCATTAACACCACGGTCGATCAGTATCGCGCGTTCTTGGCACAGGAAAGCGCCGGATCTCTTGTCCTGCCCAATTGCGATTTCGACACGGGCAAACCGACGAAAGCCGCCGAGTATTCCCTGACTGACGAGGCGTACGCCAAACTCCTCGGCCAATTGGACGACCGGAAGTTTGATAGCATCTCGCCCGAACTGCGGGCCAACATTCTTGATTTCTATTCCGACCTCAACGTGAAGTTCGATACCAAGCGAGATCACGATGATTGGAATAAGGTGTTGACCGAACTGGAGAGACTGCGAGCCGCGACACCGGTTCCGTCACTCGCAACCACCGCCAAGCATGACGCGACGATCCAATCGCAGCACTAGAAGCGGTATTTGAATGCAAACTGCAGAACGCGTGGCCCATTCAGGGCGTTGATTCTCTGCAGACTCCCAAATCCGTTTACGCCGCTGTTTTGCACCAGATAGCAAATCTGATTTGAACTCAAACCGTCTCCGCACGTATCCCCGAACGGACTGTACTGAATCTGATTGACTCCGTTTCCATTCTGCACATAGTAGTTGGCATGGTTGAAAAGATTGAACGCCTGCACTTGAACAGCAACGCTCTGCCGCTCATTGATGTGGAATTGCTTGCCGAGGCTAAGGTCGATTTGCTGCGTCCAGGGTCCGTAGAACGAGTTCAATCCTGCCCGCGGACTTGGCCCCGCGCCGTTTATCCCGAGCGCTGAATTCGCGGTACTTTGTAAGGCAGCTGAGTCGTTCACGATATTGCGAGTTGCTCCATCCGCGAGATCGCATTCAGGACCGATTTCATCCGAAGGGCAGGCCGTATCGAGTAGGGCTGCGTAAGGGCGCCCCGAAGCGAACTGCATCAATGTACTGATCGTCCAGTTAGATACGAGACCACGAAGCCTCGGAGAATGCAGATTCTGCCCAAACCCCGGTTCATAGACCGCAGCGATTGAGAGCCGATGGCGCTGGTCGAGTAGATAGGGGGCGTGGGTATTGCGCAAGTCAAACTGGTTGTTGAAATCCACGCCGCGGGCCATGATGTTTTTTGCATACGTATACGAGGCGTGGAACGAGAGCCCTCGCCGCATCCGCCTCTGCGCCTGCGCGAAAAATGAGTTGTAATGATTGATCCCGGGACTGACCAGCGCATTGATCTGATTGAAGCTTGAGCTGATTCGCCCCTCTTGCAGCAAGCCGGAATCGAGATTTGGAAGAACGACTTGTTTCCCGTTGCAGTCTTCAGTGTCCGCGGCCTCCGGGGGGCAGAGCACAAATGTGGTCGCGCCGGTCGGTGGAATCAGATTCAGATCGTAGGCACTGGACGCAATCAAATGCACGCCATGTGTCCACGTTGTTCCCACGGTAAGCACTGTGTCAGGAAATATCTCGCGTTCGATTTGAAGGCTGGACTGCAGGATCGAGGGGAATCGAAAATGCGGATCGATCAGGGAAATATCTGCCGCTGAGAATAGCGATGGATCGGTCACCTGGTTCGGGAAAACTGCGACTTGATCCTGGGGCGTGAGGTCCCCATTGTAAGCAAGATTCACCGAAGCCTGTTGGGAGAGCAATCCATTCGACACCACGGAATTGCGGTAGTTTAGGCCGTTCAGGTTTTCGTAGAACATGCCAAAGCCGCCGCGGACCACGGTCTTTTCCATCGGTTGCCATGCCAATCCGATGCGCGGAGCGAGTCGCTGGTACTGGTTCGGAAATTGTCCCGTCAGTGGGAAATCGGGGTTGCCCCGCGGTTGCGGATAGATCTGAAAGTCCTCCCGCAGGCCTAGATCAAGCGTCAGGCCACGGCGAATCTGGTAGGTGTCAGCAATATAGAAACCGAGGTACGGCACCGCGAAAGAGAATTTCGGATTGCCGGCGCTCTGCACGAAATTGTCGTAACGTCCAATCGCAAAATCCGGCAGACTCGAGAATGTATAGGTTCCACGGAATGTTCCATTTTGACGGGCGGCGTCTGGATCGAATCCGCCAAACGCAAGGTCCGCCACGTGCCCGTAGCTGAACTCCACTCCGAATCGAAAGGTGTGCCTGCCTTGCAAGTAGCTGACGCGGTCGGAAGTTTGCCACAAGGCCTCATTCGTGCGACCTCCGGCGAATCCGGCATTGCCAAGTTGCAACGCTCCGCCCTGATCGGCATCGCCGCCTGAAGTGAGAAGAATCGCGGGAAGGACCGGATTCACCAGGCCAGTGGGCGTGAAGTACTGATCGTCACGCGAAAAACTGGCATGAAACTCATTCAGGAGATTACTCCCGTAGGCATGGCTCCAGCCGAGAGCAGCGTGGTAGTCGCGAACAAATGCATTGGCCAGCGTGCTGATCCCGAATAGCGGTGTTTGATTGCCCACGATAGCGCCGCCCGGCGAGTCAAAGCGATTCCAATTCAGGCTGAGATAAATGCGATCGTCCTTCGAGTCCCGGTAGTCGATCTTCGTGAGGAGTGCCCAGTCATTGCGAAAGCGAGGATGAATGCCAAGATTGGAGTGAATTGCCTGGAGTGCGTTCGCGACTCCCTGCAAATATCGCGGGTCCTCCGGGTCGGGATTGTTCGTATCGCCAGGGGAAGGAAACTGGCCGTTCGCAGGCGGCAGCTGGATTCCGTCCTCAACGCCGAAGTCTTCCTGCGAAACATCCGCGAAAGCGGGGTTAATCACCGACATTGGATTCTTCTGCCGCTGTTGTTCGTAGTCCGTGAAAAACCAGGCGCGGCCCGGCATCACCGGCCCACCCAGGCTGCCCCCGAACTGTTGAAGAATATTTGCGGGCCTCGGGATGCCATTGGCTTTGTTGACGGCATCGTTCGCGCCGGCCCCAGAATTCCGGTTGTAGTAAAAGGCGTTGCCATGCAGAGTGTCTGAGGCCGAGCGGGTGACTACGTTGACGAATCCCGTTGCAGCGCCGCCGTAGTCCGAGCGATAGGGCGAAACGGCAACCTGGAATTCCTCGATCGCGTTTTCTCCAAAGATGTAAGGGACGCGCTCGCCGCCGCGTGCCGCTCCAAAATAGTTGCTGCCGGCGCTAGCGCCGTCGACCGAAAATGCATTGGAGCCGTTGGCGTTCGCGTAGCCAGTGTCCTGCCCGCCTTGCTCCCCTGCAAGGCTGACCAATCCCTGTTCGCCGTCCGGTGTGGCGTTCGGTACCAATAGCGCGAGATCAAGGAAGCGGCGTCCGCTGAGCGGCAAATTATTGAGGGCGCTGCGATCGATTACCGAACTCAGGTTCGAGTTTTCGGTCTGCAACAGCGGAGACTCGCCCGTCACCGTCACCGATTCGCTCTCTGAACCCGGTTGCAGGCGAGTGGTCACCGTGACTGTCTGTCCTACCTGCACCACTACCGCCTTAACAATTTCCTTCCGGAAGCCGCGAGCAGTTACCTCAAGCGCGTACAGTCCAACCGGCTGAGACGGAAACAAAAAAATACCTGCCGAGTTCGATATACATTTCTGGCTTCCACTGGAGGATTGGAAAGCGAGAACGACAGAAGCACCTGCGATCGTCGCTCCCGTGTTGTCTGCAACCACGCCACGGACCGCACCCGTCGGCGCTGCGGCCTGGGCCCATAGGGGTTTGCAACAGGTCGCGAGCGCAATCCACAACACCACACTGGGAACTTTCAATCGATATCCCGTCGACCGGTTCATGCATTTCCTTCGATGGGGGGCACCCGTCGCGCGATATGGTATGTGATCTGTTGCATTCAAGTCAGGGAACGCGGGATCACTGCGAGGGGTAATTCTCGCCCAGCAACACGGGACACAGCAAGTGGTGGGATCGAGCCTTAGGAAGGAACGCCTTGCTCCTGCAGAGCCAGCTTGGCTTCTTTGCTGGCTTCCTGTGTCTGATCACGCATGCCGAAACGAATACCGATCTTCTTCAGGAAGTCATAAGGCGGCACTCCACCGGCAAAGATCCAAACGAAGTCGTTCGGCAATTCACGTTTTTCGCCTTGCACGTCGAGCAACACGGAATCAACTTTGAACTCGACTGGGTTCGTATTGAAAAGGACTTCGACCTTTCCGGACCGCATGCAGTCGGCGATTCGTTTTGAATTGCGCTCCTTGATGCGGCTGAACTGCGCGCTCCGGTAACAGAGCGTGACCTTGTTGCCGGATTGGTTCGCGAGTCCCATCGCGGCTTCCACAGCGCTGTCTCCGCCGCCGACGATGAGAATTTTCTTGTTCACATAGTGATCCGCCTCAATCAGCCGATACATGACCTTGCCCTGTTCCTCGCCCTGAACTCCTAGTTTGCGCGGAGTGCCGGTCTTACCCAGGGCAAGAATGACGGCTCGGGTGCGGTATTCATTGGTGGCCGTTTTGACCGTGAATATCGCGTCTTCACCCTTGTTGATCTGTTCGACCTTTGCGCCCGTCACGCAGTTGAAGTCCGCGCGGTTGAGAACCATATCCCAGAACGCAAGCAGGTTTTCCTTGGACAGTTCGGTCTTCTTGAACTTACCG
Source organism: Acidobacteriota bacterium (assembly GCA_016196065.1). Taxonomy (NCBI): domain Bacteria; kingdom Pseudomonadati; phylum Acidobacteriota; species Acidobacteriota bacterium. The sequence goes on from JACPYL010000010.1 coordinate 423,510, forward strand.
TACATCGGAAATTCCACGGGACTGGTCATCACCAGCTTTTGTCGAGGATACTTCGCAACGGTGCCGCCAATTTCATCCTGTTCGAGGGTGATGTAGTTCAGCTTGTTTTCGATGGCGCGTAGCGATGCGCTGATTCCGGCCGGTCCTGCACCCACGATCAGCACATCATAAACACCCGTCTGCGCCGTTCCACCGCGAGAGGCACGTCGGCGCACGAGGTGGTCAACGCATTCGCGGCCCTGATTGACCGCATTCTTGATCAGTGCCAGGCCGCCGAGTTCGCCGATGAGAAACAGATTCTCAATGCTGGTCTCGAATTCCGGGGTCATGTAGGGCATGTCGGCCCCCATGCTCGGAGTGGCCATGACCATCGTGATCGCACCGACTGGACACGCCTCCGCGCACAAGCTGTGGCCAATGCACTTATATCCATTGACGATCACGGCCTTGCCCGCCAGCATGGCGAGTACGTCGCCTTCCGGGCATACGGTCGTGCACGTCGCGCAGCCAATACAGTTGTTGGTATCAATATGCGGATGCTGCGAGCGCGGGCCTTCGGAGAAAACTTTCCCTTTCTCAGCCGCTTGTTTGGCGAGTTCGTCCCGCTGCTTCAAGCTTTTCAGATAGCCACGGAGGAAGAATAGAGACACTGCGACCGCGATCGCGATGGTGATCAGAGACTCCATACATCGATCCTAGAAAAAGCCCATCATCAACACCACGCCAATGTGAACCAGCACCAAGACTGCAAACGTGTAGCTGAATGGTTTGTGTACGACATGCCACAGGTGAAAGACCTGCTGCGTTCGCGAAAGGAACAGGATGCGTTTGGAAAGAGCCGCTTCTTCCTTCGCGATGGCGATGGCCCGTTCCAATTCGCGGTTCTTTGTGACCAGCAGTCCGCCCAGAGTCGTCAGGTACTCCGAGCCATGCAGAGATCCGCTGCGCAAGCGCGCAATCCGCAACGGCCGCAGCAGGTCGAGTAAGAACATATAGACCAGTGCGACAGCGGCGGGTAAACGATCCACCGTTTCCTGGCTGGGAAGGCGCAGTGCAGAACGCACATCCGACTCCCGCAAGACTTTTTGCTCGGCGAGTTGGTCCGCCATCTTTGCTTGGATATCCTGCAGCTCCTTGCGCGAAAATTCCGCTGCGTTGACTCGCCGCGGAATCTGTCCGTAGAGGTATCGGCCCACGATTCCGCTTGTGGAAACAGCGACCATGATCCAGAACGCGATCCCCGCAAAACCATGGAACTTGAACGACGAGTGCATGGCGATGACAAACGGCGCCGACAAGCCGAGCACGATGTGGAAATCCAGCCAATGCCGGGAAACGCCGATTCGGCCCAGCCATGTCCAACGCTTTCGCAGCGGGTAGAGAAAGATGATCAGGAACATGCCCACGCCCAGCATGCCGAGCTTGATGCCGATCCGTCCGCTCGGCTTGAGCAGCGCGTGTTTCGCCATGAAGGGGCGATCGTGGGGACCGGCAGTGTAATAGTCGAAGCCATAGGCGCCCAGCCCTACGATCAATGCGATGGCGACTAGGTAGGCAAGGAACAGGCGTAGTTTATGGCCTGCCTCAGGATTGCTGGCGGCGGCCGCAACTGCGACGGGAATTGGACTTGGGGCAGTGGCTGTGCTCATTTTTGGGCGACGTGCTCCTCGGTGGATACCGCAAACTGCTTGTACGTCGTGAACCGGTGCGTGTTTCTCCAGTGCTGCTTCGGCGTTTCTACTTCCACGACCGCTTCGGTGGGAAACCAGTACACCGGTTGCGTCTTGTCGGTGCTGAAGGGCACCGCAGCAAAATGGACCGACGACTGCAAGGTTTTCATCCCGATATCTTCCAGTGTGGACCCAACGCCGGCATCCACGCGCAGGATGTCCCCTTTTTGGGGATCGACCCATGCCGTGCCCGATAGTTCCAGCGGATATTCACGCCCTCGCAGAGCGAGAGCCGCCACGGATCGCGTGTTGGGAATGTGCTGGAAATGAATTTTGCGAGTGGCATGGCCGTCAAGCGTTTCACTGCCCGCATCGCTGAATTCAAAACCATTCATGTAGTAGGGATGGAATACCAGGAACAGGGTCGCAAAGCCGTTGCTGAGCAACATCGAAATCGGCATACGGCTGTTGACCTTGGATTCCTTGATGGGAAGTCGTGACTCGTTGAGCGTCAGGTCTCCGCCAGTGTTGGTCAGAATGACGAGGTAGTCGTACGAGGACTGCCGTTCGATGTCTACCTTGCCGTCCAGTCTAAACTTCTCTTGCGTGACCTGCTCCGTGCACTTGACGTTCGAAAACTGGTCGAGAAATTCCGTCGTGCGATGCGACGTCCGGTCGAGAATTTGCTCGAACGAATCTGTCTGTGCTCCGGTCAGCGGGCAGACACACAACAGCAGAGCGGATATGCCGAGAAAAACCCGAGTTGAGACGAACCTGCGCATCCTGATCACCGGTGTCCGTGACGGTTATCAAAGCGGTAGCCAAACGTGAAGATCCACTGATCGTAGTTCATCTGGTTCCCGCGGTTGATGGTGCCGCCGCCCTGCACAAAATAGTGTTCGCCGAGCGCGCTCTCCATCATGATGTTGACGAAACGAGAGCGGTTCGCCGCGCTGAGCGTGGACGCAAAGTTTTGCTGTCCGGCAAGAATCTGGAGTTGCAGGGTTTCGCCGAGATTCTTGGAGAGCGACAGCGCTTCATACGAGCCGCTGCCAAAACTGCTGTTGAATCGCGAGTAGCGCGCGTCCGCGTGCATGTTGACCCATGGAATCCGGCCAAAGGTGATGCCGAACATTTCGTTCAACGAATTTTTCTTGTCGCCGGTCCGGTTGCTAAGCCCCAAGTCAGCGCTGAGCCAGACCTGCTTGTAGATTTCGACACGGGTGCCCGCGCTGAACCCTTGCATCAGATATTTGTCGAGCAATCCGGTCTGAATCAGGCTGGGATCGAAACTCGGCAAGTCGCGAAAATACGTGTGATTGAAGCTCAACTCGACTTTGGGATGAACCTGCGCGCGCATCGTCAGGAAACTCCTCCCGAGGCCAAAGCCTGTACCGGGTTGATGTCCTGTTGTTCCGTCGGCATTTTTGTAGTCGTACCCTGGCTGCGAATCCAACTGTGACGATTGATAAATCGAAAAGATGCGTTTGTAGAAGATGCTGTTTTCCGCAAACAGGAACGGACGGTTCGGACTCCAACTCAGCAACTTCATGCCAGCGCCGGTGGTCGACGTGTAGTGCAGGTCTTCGTAACTTCCGCCTTCGAAGTTGACGAACGAACCGCCGATTTCGCGGTTCGGCGCGTAACTATACGAAGTCGGATCGGGAGTCGAGCCAAGAAAAACACCGGCCGTAACTCCTTGCTTGAGCCGGCGCCCGAAATATCCGCCGTCAATCGTATCCAGGCTGGTTGCCCACGGAAGATACATACGGCCAAAGCCCGCCACCCACGCGGAGTTTGGATTGTCGTACGTTGTATACAGGTGATAGGTTCGGTTCAGCAGATCCTGCAGCGTCTGCGTACCCGCAGTGGTGTGATTCAAGCGCCCACGCCAATATCCACTCACGTTCCAATAGGTTCCGTTAAGGCGCGTGATATCGGCGCGCAGGACTACGCCCAGGTTGGAACTCTGCATCCCGGAGCCGTCGTGGTTCAAGACGCCAATGTAGTCGAAGCCAATACGGCCACGAGCACGATTCACAGACGGCAACGGCGGCTTCGGAACTTCAGCGCGCGCTTCGTCGTCCAGCGTATCGTTCTCAGTAAAACTGATGACAGCGGGATATTTTCGGGTGGCGCTCAGGGCATTTTTTTCGACCAGCGATTGCTGATCGGCAGACGACAGGTAGGCGAGATCGCCAATTTTCACAGAGCGCTTCGGCGTGTGAATTTCGGTGACGGAAGAAGTTTCAGCGACGGACAAAACCACAAGTTCGGCTACATCACCGGCGGCTTCTGGATCGGATCCTTCACTTGCCACAGCGCCCGAGTGAGGCAGGTCGCGCACCACCAACTTCATCCCTTCCGTAAGGCCAGCCGCTCGTCCGCCATCCAGGTAAGCGGCGTCCTGCGCGACGTACTTCACTCGAAATGCAGTCCGCAGATCAGAATTCTCTCCCGCGCGAGCAGGCATCTGGAGCTGCCCCTGGCCCGAGCCCTGGGCCTCTTCGCTGCTGTCTGCGGAAGTAGTGTCGGTTGCAGGCTGCGAATCCTTGGCAGCGTGTTGCGCGGTTGCTTGCGGCTGTTCCTTGGTAACCGGTTCAGAAGTTGTTCGGGCGCTGGGCTCCTGTGCTTTCGCAATCTTCGAATCGGAATTCTTGGCAGGCGTCTGCTCCACTGCCTGCACCGGTGGCGGCGGCGCGACTGCGGCCTCTTGAACCGGTGCTGGTAGAACTGGGGGCGGCGCAGGGGGCGTGATTGTTCCTTGCAGAACCGATGCGGTTGTTTCTGGTTGCGTTTTGCGAGCAGCCGCCAATGCTTCTCGAAGAGCCTGATCGCTAGCCGGCGCAGGTTGCTCGCTTACGGAAGCTTGCGTCCCGGCGGCGCTCGTGTCCAAGCCGCTGGGCCGGGGCAGTCCGGAAACCGGTGGTACTTCTCCTGTGCCCGGGGATCCGGCGGTCGGAAACACCGTTCCTTGTTGCAGGCTGCCAGTCTTCGGATGTTGGGCCGTTGGCGGTCCGGTGGAGGCGGTGGTCGAATTGGCGGAAGAATCGGGTGTCCCGCGCGGAAATTGAATCGGCGGACCAGATGGCGGAGGCGTGAGTAGAACGCCATCCTCGTTGCTCTGGTTGCCGTACTCCCCGCCGGACTTCGATCCTCGTCCGAGTGTACTAATGAGTGGACGCGACGCGGCAGCAGCCGGCCCGGTCCGCTTGCGCGCGGACATACTCGGTGGAGCTTCTACCACCAGGATGATTTTCTTACCATCCGTCAGAATTTTGTACGAGTGTTCTGAGTCCAGATCGACAACCAGATGAGTCTCGGGCGGAGTGGTCTGGTTCAATCCAAAACGGACAACCCGCACACCCAGTTGTCCGACCGCGATTCTCTTTTGCTGCGTTTCGGAAAGTGTGCCGGGGAGTTTGAGGACCAACCGATCAGGATGTTGCGCAACTGCTACGGACGGGGTAACTACAGCGCTCAGAGTCACTTCAACGCGAATCTCGCCATTGACGGGAACGATCTCAACCTTGCGCACTGCGGCCGGACCAAGTTCGTTGGTCTGTGCCGACAACATGGCCCCCAGGATCAGGAGCAATCCCAGATAAATCAACCGCTTCATTCGCCCTCATACTTCCTGCTGTAATCGGATGACCCTCAGGTCTCACTATCAGTTCAAAGCACGTTGGATTCCGTTTAGCCCCCGCCACCGTTCTTGTGGCACTGGTAGCAGTTCGCGCTGTTGTAGACATAGTTGCGAACGCCCTGATGCTTCGGGTCGGTCTGGGACTTGGTGTGGCAGCTTGTGCAAGTGAAGACCGAGAAGTCGTTCGGATTCGTATGGCAGTTGGAGCAGATGCCATTCGCGTTCCCGTGGTTGAGCGGAAAATACGTGTGATTGAACTTGCCGTTACTCCACTTGACTGTGTCATGACAGGTGGCGCAGGTGGTCGGGAAATGAGCGGCCGTATGGTTCGGATTATTCGTATTGAGGTAATCCGTCTTATGGCAGCCGTAGCAATCCGTCGGCAGCATCGTGTAGTTGCCGTTGACGTGGCAGTCCACGCAGACTCGCGGCGGCACCAGGTGCGAGCCGGTCAGCGGGAAGGCCGTCTTGCTGTGATCAAACACTGCGTCGGTCCACTTGATGGTGTCGTGGCAGACTTCGCACGTCTGCGGGAATTTCGCCGCCACGTGATCCGGATCTTTGGCACCGTTGAAGTCCGCGAGGTGGCACGTCACGCACGCCGTGTTGTTCAACTTGTAGTTGTTGTTGACGTGGCAATCCGAGCACGCTCGCGGAGGCACCGTATGCGAGCCAGTCAGTGCCCAACCCGTGGCCGCGTGATCGAATTTGCCGTCCGTCCAGTTGACGGTGTCATGGCAGGTTTCGCACGTCGTCGGGAAGTTCGCCGTGATGTGATCGACCGGCGTCTTGGCGTTGTTGTAGTCCGTCTGGTGACACGAAACGCAAGTCGTCACCGTGATGTTGTAGTTGCCGTTGACATGGCAATCCACGCACGCGCGCGGCGGAACGGTATGCGAGCCTGTCAGTGTCCAGCCAGTTTGCGCGTGATCGAACTTGCCATCCAGCCAGTTGACGGTGTCATGGCAGGTTTCGCAGGTGAGCGGGAACTTCGCGCCCACGTGATCGACCGGCGTCTTGGCGTTGTTGTAGTCCGTCTGGTGGCACGAGACGCAACTGGTCTGCGTCAGGTTGTAGTTGCCGTTGATGTGGCAATCGGTACAAGCGCGCGGCGGAACGGTGTGCGAGCCCGTTAATGCCCAACCGGTTTGGGCGTGATCGAACTTACCGTCCATCCAGTTGATGTTGTCGTGGCAGGTTTCGCAAGTGAGCGGGAACTTCGCGCCCACGTGATCGACCGGCGTCTTGGCGTTGTTGTAGTCCGTCTGGTGGCACGAGACGCAACTGGTTTGCGTCAGGTTGTAGTTGCCGTTGATGTGGCAATCGGTGCAAGCGCGGGGTGGCACGGTATGCGAACCCGTCAACGCCCACCCAGTCTGCGCGTGATTAAACTTGCCGTTCATCCAGTTCACGGTGTCATGGCAGGTTTCGCACGTCGTCGGGAACTTGGCCTTAATGTGGTCGACTGGCGTCTTGGCGTTGTTGTAATCGGTCTGGTGGCACGTTACGCAAGACGTCTGGGTCAGGTTGTAGTTGCCATTGATGTGGCAGTCGGCGCACTGCCGGGGCGGCACGGTGTGCGAGCCCGTCAACGCCCAGCCGGTGGCGGCGTGATCGAACTTGCCATTCATCCAGTTCACTGTGTCGTGGCAACTCTCGCAGGTCGTGGGGAACTTCGCCGTAACGTGATCGACCGGAGTCTTGGCATTGTTGTAGTCGGTTTGGTGACACGAGACGCAACTCGTATTTGTGATGTTGTAGTTGCCGTTGACGTGGCAATCAGTACAAGCGCGCGGCGGGACAGTGTGCGATCCAGTTAATGCCCAGCCTGTGCCCGCGTGATCGAATTTTCCGTTCGTCCACTGCACCGTGTCATGGCAGTTGGCGCATGTGGTCGGGAACTTCGCACCCACGTGATCAACCGGCGTCTTCGCGTTGTTGTAATCCGTCTGGTGGCACGATACGCACTTTGTATCCGTGATGTTGTAGTTGTTGTTGGTGTGGCAATCTTCGCATTGTCGCGGAGGCACCGTGTGCGATCCGGTGAGCGGGAATCCTGACTTCGCGTGATCGAACTGGGCCGGCTGCCACGCGGTGGTGGTGTGGCAGACTTCGCAAGTCTTGGAGAATCCCTGCTGCGTGTGATTCGGGTTATTCGTGTTGTTGTAATCCGTAAGGTGACACGTCACGCAGGTCGTCTGCGTCAGATTGTAGTTGCCGTTGACATGGCAGTCCGAGCACGCTCGGGGCGGCACCGTATGCTGGCCAGTGAGCGCCCATCCGGTCGAGGCATGATCGAATTTGCCATTTGTCCAGGCGACGGTGTCATGGCAACTCGCGCACGTCGTGGGGAAATTGGCACCGATGTGATCGACCGGCGTCTTCGCGTTGTTGAAGTCGTTCTGATGGCACGAGACGCAACTCGCCGTCGTGATGTTGTAGTTGTTGTTGACGTGGCAGTCCGTGCAAGCCCGCGGTGGAACGGTATGCGAGCCCGTTAACGCCCATCCCGTCGAAGCGTGATCGAACTTGCCATTCGTCCATGCCACCGTATCGTGACAACTCGCGCACGCCGTGGGCAAGTTCGCCCCCAGGTGATCGACTGGCGTCTTCGCGTTGTTGTAATCCGTCTGGTGGCAGGAAACGCAATCCGTATTCGTAATGTTGTAGTTGTTGTTGACGTGGCAATCCGCGCACTGGCGAGGCGGAACCGCGTGCGCATTGTTCAGCGGGAAGCCAGTCTTCGAGTGATCAAAACTCGCCGGCTGCCAGGCAGATGTCGAGTGGCAGCTGTCGCAAGTCTGCGGAAAACCGCCCTGCACGTGATTCGGATTCGTGCTGTTCTGGAAGTCCTTCAGGTGGCAGCCCACGCAGGCGGTCTGCGGCAAACTGTAATTGTTGTTGACGTGACAGTCTGTGCAGGCCCGCGGCGGAGACATGTGTGCCCCCGTCAGCGGGAATCCCGATTTCGCGTGATCGAAGTTCGCCGGTGTCCAGGCTACGGTCGTGTGGCACGATTCGCAGGTTTGCGAGAAACCCTGCTGCGCGTGGTTCGGATTCTTGGTGTTCTGAAAATCCTTGAGATGGCAGCCCACACAGGTGGTCTGGGGCATCTGGTAATTATTGTTGGCATGGCAATCCGCGCAGGCCCGCGGCGGAACCATGTGCGCGCCGGTCAGAGGAAAGCCAGTGAGCGCGTGATCGAACTTCGCGTTTAACCAGTTGTCGGAAGAGTGGCAGGATTCGCAAGTCGTCGAAAACTTACCCGCCACGTGGTCAGGATTCTTCGCCCCTTGAAATTCCTTCTGGTGACAGCTGTAGCACGCTGTCGACATCGTGCTGTAATTGCTGAGCGCGCCATTCTTGTGGCAGTCATCGCAGGTTGCCGCCGCGTGTGCACCGGTCAGCGGGAAACGATTCATGTGCTGGTTGATCTGCTGGACCGCGACCTTCCAGCCACGAACCGTGTGGCACGATTCGCATTTCGCGCCCATCTGGCGCTTATGAATATCCGCGTGACAGTCGGCGCACTTGTTGCCGACGTTGCTGAACACCATCTTGGTATGGCACGCCGTGCAAGGCACACCCTCATGCAGGCCGCGCAGCGGGTAACGTGTCTGATTGTGATCGAATTCAGGAACCGCCCGGATCGGCTTCCATCCGTAGACCGTGTGGCAGTTCTGGCAGGACAGATTCAGATTTCCGTGCGGGCTCCGCGAGCTTTGCGGATTCTGCGGCGCGCCCGGTGCGGGCGACGGCAGCAGCAAAAGCAGCGAAACTACCAGACTCGCAAATAGTCTCGAAATCAAAATGAGCCAAGCCTCAACTAGTGTGTGATCCACTACAAGCAATCACGTGTCCAACAACACTACTGCGTATACCCAGTTGGGCTGTAGTTACGGTAGTGAATGTTCGTGGGTACAGTAGGCATGTTGTTCAGAAATCTGTACTTATTGCTACTCCGAGGCGCAAAACTAGGCTGAGTAGTTTCTGCTCGCGACCTTGGAAAAATTACGGTTCAGAAATCTGGCACTTGAAGTGCGTTATCTGGACAATTCGTCCCGATTTCAGGTGTTTTGGATGAGGTCGAAAAGGGCGCTGTTCAGGACTTTTGCTGGAACTTGGGGTCCGCTCCATGGCAATCCTTGCAGTCTTTGGGAGTCGGTTTGTAGTAGAGGACTTGCTTCCCTTCAAAGTCCTTCATCAGTTTGTGGCAGTCGCCGCAACGGACGCTCTTGTGCGCGCCTGCGAGCGCGAACTGGGTACGCTTGTCGTGGTCGAAAGTCGAGGGTTTCCACTTCGCGCTGTTGTGACAATCGGCGCACGGAGTGACCTCACCTTTGGCGAATTGCCGGCCGTGCGGATCGGCATGACACTCCTCGCACTTCAGCGGAGCCTCGGTGAAATTCGCGTCGATCAGCTTGGTGCTCAGGTTCGCCGGCTTGTGGCAATCGATGCACGTCACCGCGCGATGCGCCCCGACCAACGCAAACTTGGTCTTGGCATGGTCGAAGCGGGTCAGATCCTTCCAGTCTTTCGTGGAGTGGCAGGCCTCGCACCCGGCTCGCGTTCCATCGCCACGTAGCGCTTTCATCCGTTCCGCAAACTGGTTGTTGTGCGGGTCCTTGTGGCACGTCACGCAGGAACCATCCTGGAAATGAAATACGGCGGTCGTGCCGTACCGGGGAGGCTCAGGTGCAGGTGTTGTCTGTACCGCTGCAGAAGCGGGCAGGAGCGCCGCACTCGGGAATGCCGACGCCGGTTTGTGGCAATCGCTGCACAGCACTGCCAGATGGCCGTTGGTTAGCTGGAAGCGAGTCTGCTTGTGTTTCGCCAGCGAGAACGAAGACGGCTTGAATCCTTCCACTGAATGGCACTGCTCGCACTGGTTCAACCAGGGAGCCGCCGCAAACTGTGTCTGATGTTCGTCGTGATGGCATTCCAGGCACTTCTCGAACTTGATCTTGTATAGAGTGTCTTTCCCCTTGGCAATGTGACACTGCGCGCAATCCAGTTTCGCGTGCTTGCCGGCCAGCGGATATTGAGTGGAAGCATGCGCCTTCACGTCGAACTTTGAAGGCTTCCATCCAGTGACCTCGTGGCAGGCAGAGCACTCGCCTGCATCGGGACGCTTCGCGAACTGCCCATTGTGCGCGTCTTTGTGGCAGTCCGTGCACTTCGCGAATTGGAGTGGCTTCTTGAAGTCGCCGTTCGCGTGGCAGGAACCGCATGGCACGGTCAGATGTTTCCCAACCAGCGGATACTTCGTCTTGGAGTGATCGAAGCTCTGGTTGAGTCCGGTGGTGACGACCTTCTTCCAGCTTGCCGTCGTGTGGCAGCTCTGGCAACTCTGCTGTCCGAAGCTGCCCTTATGCGGATCGGCATGGCAGTCATTACACTTCGAGAAGGGAAGTCCCATGTAGCGCGGTTGCTTGTCCGGCCCCGGCGTATGGCACTTTTCGCACTTCACCTGCGCGTGCTGTCCGGTTAACGGGTAGCGGGTCTTCGCGTGATCGAACGTTCCCGAAACATTTTTCCAGTCCGTGAAATTGTGACAGGTCGCGCAATTCGGTCCCAGCCGTCCGCTATGAGGGTCTTTGTGGCAAGTGGCACAAGTCTCTGCTAACCCTACGAAACTGCGGTTGAGGTCCTTGATCTTAATCAACGCACGTTCTGCGGGAAGAATATGTTCCGGCGTGTGGCACTTCTTGCATTCCACGCCTGCATGCTTGCCTTCCAGCGTGTACCCGGTCTGCTTATGATCGAAAGTCTTTGTGTCCCACTTGACGAGCGGGAAGTCCAGTCCGTTGTGGTCGGAGTGGCACTTCGTGCACTCCTGGCTTGATCCCGGCCGCATCCCGTACGAGAAGTGCAACCCCTTGTGCGCGTTGAGCCGGGCCGCAATTTCACCGTGACACTCCAGGCATTTGAAAACGACTTCTCCGCCCAGTTTGTGGCAAGTTGTACAGCGCGTGGCGCCCTCGAGATCCTTATGTGCGCGCGCGAGTGCGCCCGGAGAAATCTGTCCTGCCGCCGCAGTCGATAGAACCGCGATCGCGAAAATCAGGAAATACTTGCGCAAGCGCCAAGCCATGGAAAGCAGAGTGTCAGCACGTAGGACGCCGTTCTCGATTCTTGATCGAGTCTCGCCAGCCGGGAAAGTGACTTCATCAATGACAGCGTCCAATGAAACTGGTATACAACACCGCAGCGGGATAAGTCAGTGAGTCTGTTGATACAGTAGCCCGTTGACCTTGGTCACTTGCGCCGCGCGCTCCGAATGTGACGAGCTGTTCGGTTCAGAGATTGCGAAAGCCGCCAACAAAGAACATAGAGGAGAATCCGTGCATCCAACCTACGTTCGGTTTGCAAAGGTCATATTGACGTGTGGCATCGCAGCTTCGACGCTGATTTCGCAAGCCCAGTCCAACAAGAAGGCCACAGAAGCTGCCGACGAGGCCATGCGCAAAGCCCCGCCGCGAGCCGAAGGGGAGGGGCCGTTCCCGCATCTCATTCTTCGCGCAGCGACACTTATCGACGGAACTGGCGCTCCCGCCGTTGGCCCCGTTGATATCGTCATTGAAAAGAATCGCATCACAGAGATCGTCAACGTAGGCTTTCCCGGTGTGCCGCTCGCGGACAAAATTCCTGGCTCTACAAAATTGCGTCCCAAGGCCGGACCCGGCGACAAGGAACTCGATCTTACCGGCATGTACGTGTTGCCCGGCTTCATCAACGCGCACGTGCACATCGGGCCTGAGCACAGCACCGGCGCGGAATACATCTACAAACTCTGGCTGGGCCACGGGATCACAACTATCCGTGAGGTGTGGGGAGACAACGGTGTGCCCTGGATGCTTGACCAGCGCGACAAGAGCGCGCGCAATGAAATCACCGCGCCCCGCATCAAGGCCTACATCGCGTTCGGAATGAACCTGAAAAGCGAGACGGGCGACATCGACACAATTGCTACCCCGGACGCCGCTCGCCGCTGGGTCGACGGTCTTTCTGATGCCGGGGCCGATGGCATCAAGTTTATCGGCGCGCCTCCGGATATTTTTCAGGCTGCTATTGATGAAGCGAAGAAACGCCACCTCGGTACCGCAGCTCATCTCTCCCAAACCTTCGTTGCCCAGGCCAATACACTCGACGCGGCCCGCTGGGGACTGAATTCGATGGAACACTGGTACGGCCTGCCGGAAGCCTTGTTCGATAACAAGACCGTCCAGGATTTTCCGCTCAACTACAACTACTCCAACGAACAAGACCGCTTCGGCAATGCCGGACGCCTTTGGCTCCAAGCCGCAGCTCCCGGGAGCGCGAAATGGGATGCCCTCCGCGATGAACTGGTGAAACTCGATTTCACGATTGACCCGACTCTCACGATCTACGAAGCGGGACGCGACCTGATGCGCGCGCGCCGCGCGGAATGGCACGAAGACTACACGCTGCCTGTTCTCTGGAAACATTTCAACCCCAGCCGTACCGACCACGGTTCGTATTGGTATTACTGGACCACGGAAGACGAAGTTGCGTGGAAGCACAACTACCAGCGCTGGATGGAATTTCTCAACGATTACAAGAATCACGGCGGCCGTGTGACCACCGGGGAAGATGCCGGCTTTATTTACAGCCTGTACGGTTTCGGATACATCCGCGAACTGGAACTCCTGCGCGAAGCCGGATTCCATCCCCTCGAAGTTTTTCGCGCCGCCACTCTCAATGGAGCGCACCTGCTCGGAGTCGCCGATCAACTCGGCAGCGTTGAAGTGGGGAAACTGGCCGACTTGGTCGTGGTGCCAGTGAATCCGCTGGAGAACATCGCGGCACTCTACGGAACCGGCGCCATCAGACTGGACGAGCACAACGAAGTGACCCGAGTAGGGAGCGTCCGTTACACCATCAAGGACGGCATTATCTACGACGCTCCGAAGTTGCTGGCCGACGTTCGGCGTATGGTCCGCGAAGCCAAGCAGAAAGAGAAGTTCACGCTCACGCAGCCGGGGATGTCGAAATAGTCTTTTTGGCGGAACACCCACGTAATCATGGGATCAGCGGCAGGCTTGACACCTCGCTGGGCGCGATAGAAACTCTAGGTTCGTTGCTTATGGAACCGCTCCCATATTGTCCGCTGCTCGGCGGCGAAAAATTGTCTGGAGATAACGATGAGCCCGTCGCCACGGCCCACATTCGATAAACCCACCCACATTCCTTACGAAGCCGCGACCCGTCATGTTTGGGGCGACGACGTTGCCGGCAAGGTGATGGACTGGATCTACGTTTCGAGCGGCAAGATCCACCAGTTACTGTTCTCAATGCCGAGTGGCGGACGCTTTCGCCATTCCGACCAGCATCGCACCATCTTTGCCGCGGACGAACTCTACTACGTCATCTCGGGAACCTTCGTGATGTCGAATCCCGAGACCGGGGAAGTCCACCGCGTGAATGCCGGCGAGGCAGCATTTTTCCGGCGCGATACCTGGCATCACGGTTTCAACTACGGCACCGAGCCGCTGCGGGTTCTGGAGTTTTTCGCTCCTCCGCCTTCGCAAGGTACATCAAGTGCCTATGCGAAAACCAAGCCAAATCTGGCGGAATGCCGTTACACACAGGACCAGTGGATCGAAAACTGGCCGATGGCTCGCGCGGATGCGGAACGAAACTTCCGCTTCAAGATGGTGCGCGACTCCGATTTATTGTGGCGCATGGAAGGCTCAGACAACGGCGGGCGCCAGATGGTCGGAATCCTCGTCAGCACAGACCAACTCACCGTCGGGAAGCTTTACCTGTTGCCCGGGCGGGAAACTGAAATCGAAGTCCACGGCGGCGATGAGAGCCTGTATCTGCTGGAAGGGAATCTGGGCGTGTGTGTCGAATCCCCGGACTCCTCTCCGTGGTTTGAATTGAAGCCCGGCGACGGATTCTTCCTGCCGCAAGGAACGCGTCATCAATACCGCAATATTTCCGACCGGCCAGCAGTAGTACTCTTCGGCGTCGCTCCAAATTACTTGCCGCGCTGACCGGCCCGTTGCAAGTCTTGGCTAGGGCACAACCGGCAATATCAGCGCAGAAGGATGTTGCGCGTCGTGATAGATCGTATTCGTTGCCGTCATAGAGTGCTGGCCGCTCGCCATATCCTCGCCAGTATTCAAGTTGCGATCGAATCGCGGAAAGTTGCTGCTGGATATTTCCAGTCGCAGCTTGTGCCCCTTCAGAAAAACATTGCTGGTTGACCACAAGTCGATGTTGAACTTGTAGATCTGACCGGGATTGATCAATTCCGGCTTTTCCTGCGAGCTGCGATAGCGCGCACGTATGATTCCCTCGGTCAGATTCTGCGCATAGCCGTCGGGGAGAACGTCGATCAGCTTGGCAGTGAAATCCGTATCGACAGCCGAAGACTGCGCGAACAACTCCACGCTGATCGGTCCCGTTATCTCCGTATCTTGCGTGAATGCGGGAGTGGTGTAAATCAATACATCATCGCGACCTTCCACCGGTCGCTGATCGCGCGGACCGGCTGACAGATGTTGTCCGTCGCAACACAGTGGTCCTCCAATCGTGGGCGCTGGATTCGCCGGGTCGTAAATATAATGATCCGCCCCTTCCGCCTTCGGGAGGGCTTCCGACAGGCTGCCATCCCCGCGCAATGAGTTCGAACCCTTTGCGGCGTGGAGGTAGTACCTTGTATTTCGCGCTCGGCTCAGCGGCCACTCGTCCTCCTGCCGCCAGCGGTTGGAGCCCATCACAAATATCTTTACCGGCTTCCCGGCAAACTCATTTTGTTCGCCTTTAAATAAATAGTTGTACCAACCTAATGTGATTTTTTCGGTGTCATATTCAGCCGCAGCAGGTCCAAAGTCGATTTCCCCAATTTTTCGACCGTCGCCGGCATGACCGCCGATGGTGATGAGAAGGTGTTGTCCTTTGCGCGCCTCCTCACTTCCACCCCGCGCCTTGACGCCGAGATAATTACGGAGCGAGCCTCCCAGGAAAAGGTCGTACCAGGCAGCAATGGTCAACGAGGGGACTTTGATATCCGCGTAGTGCTCTTCGATCGACAACTGTTTCCAGTATTCGTCATAGTTCGGGTGAGCGAGCCAATCCAGATAGTAAGGAGCCAGGGTTGCTGAGGAAGCAGGCACGCTCACAGAGTCGCCAATGTTGAACAGTGGAAAGCTGGTGAGGGGCAGCTTCCACATCCCCATCAAAGCATTCGTATTCTTTTGGACCGTGCGATTGAAAGTATCCTGCGCAAGCCCAGCAGTCCATGACTGGCTGAACCACTGAACGAAAGCGCCACCTTGGTAGACCCATCCGTCGTGATAGTTGCTGGGTGTCACCTCCGGACAAATACCAGCCAGGTGAGGCGGATGCGCGATGGCCGCCAACATTTGCGTGGCTCCAACGTAAGAGCCGCCGAACATGCCAACCCGGCCGTCGGAGTAAGGCAATGCTGCTGCCCACTCTACTGTGTCGTAGCCGTCATTCGACTCATACTTGAAAGTGTAGAAGTCGCCGTCGGAGTTGTAGCGTCCGCGCGTGTCCTGGATGATGACGACATAACCGAACGCCGCCGCCCGCGCGCCAAAGTCGCCGTCACCGCGCTTGTCATAAGGAGTACGTTGCAGCAGGACAGGGAACTTGCCCTCCGCCTTGGGTCGATAGATATCGGCGCGCAACAGGACTCCATCGCGCATCTTGGCCGTCACATTGCGCTCGATGGTGACGGGAAGAGAATCTGCGGCCACAAGGACACGGGCAGTTAACAGCAGCGTGACAATTGTGGCGAGCAAAGTGGCGTTTCTACGATCCATTGTTTGGACCCTCCGGTTTTTGCAAAAGACTTAACCAGAGAGTCGACCAAGTTTCACCTGCCCGCGTCAAGCTCCATATTCAATTCGAGGACATTTATTCCCGGTTCTCCCAGCAAACCTAAATCGCGGTTACGAGTGTGGCGGGTAATGAGTTGCCGCAATGCAGCTTCCGGAAGGCGGCGTTCCCGCGCAACGCGGGGAACCTGAAACTCGGCGGCAGCTGGAGAAATTTCCGGGTCCAGTCCTGATGCCGAGGTGGTAACCAAGTCCGCTGGAATCGCGGCGTTTGGATTTTCCGCTTGCAGCCGAGCCACGTCGGCACTCACGCGATCCATCAACTTTTGATTGGTCGGACCGAGATTCGAACCGGCGGAGGCAGTCGCGTCATACCCGTTGTCGCCGGCTGCGGAAGGCCGGGAATGGAAATATCCGGTGCCGGTGAAAGGCTGCCCAATCAACCGCGATCCGACCAACACCTGATTCCTGCGGATCAGCTGCCCGTTTGCTTTGTCCGGGAACAGGACTTGCGCGAGGCCCGTGACCGCCAGGGGATAGATCAATCCCAGCAGCACGGTCGTGACCACAGTCATGAGTACGGAAATGAGCACATTCTTCTTCATATTGTTTCTCTCTTACGCCATGCCGATGCGGGTGATGATCATGTCAATCAACTTGATTCCAATAAACGGAACCACGATGCCGCCCACGCCATAGATCAGAAGATTATTTCGCAGGAGTGCAGCTGCGCCGGTCGCACGATACTTCACGCCCCGGAGCGCCAATGGAATCAAAGCAATGATGATGAGCGCGTTGAAGATCACGGCGGACAGAATCGCCGACTGCGGTGTCTTGAGCTGCATGATGTTCAGGGCGTTCAACACCGGGAAAGTACCGGCGAACATTGCCGGGATAATCGCAAAATATTTCGCGACGTCGTTGGAAATGGAAAAGGTAGTGAGCGCACCGCGCGTCATCAGCAACTGCTTGCCGATTTCCACGATCTCGATGAGCTTGGTTGGATTCGAATCGAGATCGACCATGTTGCCCGCTTCTTTCGCCGCTTGCGTGCCCGTGTTCATGGCCACTCCCACGTCGGCCTGCGCGAGTGCGGGAGCATCGTTGGTGCCGTCTCCGGTCATCGCGACGAGTTTGCCTTCTCCTTGTTCGCGACGAATCAGATCCATCTTGTCTTTCGGAGTTGCTTCCGCCAGGAAGTCATCCACGCCCGCTTCCCGCGCAATCGCCGCGGCTGTCAGGGGATTGTCACCCGTGATCATGACGGTCTTGATCCCCATGGCGCGCAACTGGTCGAAACGTTCCTTCATGCCACCTTTGACAATGTCTTTTAGATAAATCACTCCCAAGGCACGCCGGTTCTCGGTCACAATCAGTGGAGTGCCGCCGGAGCGCGCAATCGTTTCGACTGCTGCTTGCACCTCCTTCGGCATGACCGTACCGTTCTGCTGCAAGTACCTGGTGATCGCATCCACCGCACCCTTGCGAATCTCCCGGCCATCGAGGTTCACGCCGGACATTCTGGTCTGCGCCGTAAACGGAACGAACTGCGCTTCTTGCGCGGCGAGATTCCGTCCCCGCAAGCTGTATTTCTCTTTTGCTAGGATCACGATGGATCGCCCTTCTGGCGTTTCATCCGCGAGCGACGAAAGCTGCGCAGCATCGGCCATCTGGGCGGCCGTGATGCCTGGCGCGGCGATAAATTCTGCCGCCTGCCGGTTACCAAGCGTGATCGTTCCGGTCTTATCGAGTAGCAGCGTATTCACGTCTCCCGCCGCTTCTACCGCGCGGCCGGACATCGCGAGCACATTGTGCTGGACCAGGCGGTCCATGCCTGCGATGCCGATGGCCGACAAAAGTCCGCCAATCGTCGTGGGAATCAAGCACACGAGAAGGGAAACGAGTACGAACACCGTCTGCGGTGCGCCGGAATACATGGCGAACGGCTGCAGGGTGATGACCGCGAGCAGAAAGATAATCGTCAGGCCCGCCAGCAGAATGTTCAAGGCGATTTCATTCGGAGTCTTCTGTCGGGAAGCGCCCTCGACCAGCGCGATCATGCGGTCCAGAAATGTCTCGCCGGGATTCGACGTGATTTTGATCTGGATCCAATCGGAGAGTACGCGAGTGCCTCCGGTCACAGCGGAACGATCACCTCCGGCTTCGCGAATGACAGGTGCCGATTCTCCCGTGATGGCAGACTCGTCCACAGACGCGACACCTTCAACGATTTCGCCATCGCCGGGAATGAAATCGCCCGCCGACGCGAGCACCAGATCCCCAGCGCGCAGGTCACAGCTTGGTACTTTTTCACTCTTGCCACCAGGCAGGAGGCGGTTCGCGATGGTTTCCGAGCGCGCTTTGCGCAGCGTGTCCGCTTGCGCTTTGCCGCGTCCTTCGGCCATTGCTTCCGCAAAGTTCGCGAACAGCACGGTGAACCACAGCCAGAGTGTGATTTGCAGATTGAACCCAAACGCTCCCTCATGATGCAGCAGATCCCGGAGCAATAACCCACTCGTGACGACGCTCCCCACTTCCACCACAAACATGACGGGATTCGCCATCATCTTGCGCGGGTCAAGTTTCACCAGCGAGTCCCACGCTGCCCGGCGCACGATCTTCACATCCCACAACGACTTACTTTTCTTTTCGGCCATAGTTCCTCAGAAAGTCTTTCCCGCCTGCATCAGCAAATGTTCAAGGATGGGTCCCAGGCTCAGCGCAGGGAAGAATGTCAGTGCACCCACGATCACAATGACGCCAGCCAAAAGCGCGCTGAAGAGCGGCGTCGTTACCGGGAACGTTCCCAGCGAAGGAGCGATATATCTCTTCTTTGCCAGATTGCCTGCAATCGCCAGCATGGGGAGAATCATGAAGAAGCGCCCAATCAGCATGGTGAACGCGCCGGCGATGTTGTACCAGGGCGTGTTTCCGTTCAGCCCGCCAAACGCCGATCCATTGTTACCAGCCATCGAAGTGAAGGCGTATAGAATCTGGCTGAGACCGTGCGGCCCCGGATTACTGATGCTGGTAGTTCCGAACCCGCGCACCGAGGAGATCGCGGTGAGCGCAAGAATGATGAGTGGGAAGACCAGCGTTACGAGCATTGCCATCTTCACGTCGTAAGCTTCGATCTTCTTTCCCAGATACTCCGGCGTCCGCCCGACCATAAGGCCGGCAATGAATACGGACAGCACGACGTAGATGAGAATTCCGTAGAGTCCGGCTCCGACGCCGCCGAAGACTGTTTCGCTCAGCATGATGTTGACCAACGGCACTATTCCGCCCAGCGGAGTGAAGGAGTCATGCCAGCTATTGATGGCGCCGCAACTTGCGTCAGTTGTCACCGTCGCGAACAACGCCGAACCAGCAATACCGAAGCGTACTTCCTTCCCTTCCATGTTGCCGCCGGGTTGCGTCAGGCTGGCGCGCTGATCGACTCCATGCAACAGGGGATTGCCTCGCGCCTCGGCCCAATATGCGGTCGTCACCCCTGCGATAAAGAGCACCGCCATCGCGGCCCACACCGCCCATCCATGACGTTGTGATCCGGTCATTCGTCCCAACGTGTAGGTAAGGCCCGCGGGAATCAGGAAGATGGATAGGATCTGCAGAAAATTACTGAGTGGCGTCGGATTCTCGAATGGATGCGCGCTATTGGCGTTGAAGAATCCTCCGCCGTTCGTGCCCAGCATCTTGATCGCTTCCTGGGATGCGACCGGGCCCTGCGCAATCACCTGATCGGTGATCGTGGCAGTCACGGGTTTGCCATCGGCAGCCGCTTTTTGCACTTGCTGTGGCTCAATCAGCTTGGCCGTGTCGTACGGCCGCATGTTCTGTACCACTCCCTGTGAGACCAGAACCATCGCGAACAGCAGGCAAAGAGGCAGTAAAACCCACAGCGTGCAACGAGTGATGTCGACCCAGAAATTGCCGATCGTATCCTTCTCACGTCGTGCGATCCCGCGGATGAACGCAATCGCGAGCGCGATCCCGACGGCAGCCGAGGTGAAGTTGTGATACGCGAGGCCCGCCATCTGCGTGAGATAGCTCATGGTGGCTTCGCCGCCGTAGTTCTGCCAGTTGGTATTGGTAGTGAACGAAGCGGCCGTGTTGAAGGCCAAATCCGATCCCACGCCCGCGAGCTTCTGTGGATTCCATGGCAACAGAGCCTGCGCCCTCTGGATCAGATACAGCGCCAGCATGGATACGCCGCTGAACAGCAGCATGGACACCGCGTATTCGGTCCACCGCATTTCGTAATTTTCATCCACCAGCGTGATGCGGTAGAGCAATCGCTCCACTGGACGCAACACGGGATCGAGGAACGTCTTCTCCCTCTCGAACACGCGCGCCATGTACCAGCCCATGGGCTTTGTAGCCGCCAGGATCAATCCCAGGAAAACGAAAATCTGTAACCAGCCATTGACAGTCATTGCTAGAACTTCTCCGGATACAGCAAGGCGTACAGCAGATACGCCATCAGTGAGCCGCTCACCACCAACATCACAATCGTTTCCAGATTCATTGATTCGCCTCAGTGCATCCGTTCACAGAAACGGACGTATGCAATTCCAATCAGAAAGAAAGCAACCGTCAGCACCACGAAGATCAAGTCCCTCATTTCGTGTCTCCCATCTCATCATTCTCCCGAACCACGAATTCGCTGTGCGGGTGTTCAGTTCTTCCATCGGTCACAAGTGCGCACAGGATGGCGATCATCGTTGCTGTTCCGAATATGCAGAAGACCACCATCACAATGCCCGCAAAGCTCGAAATCGCAGTCGCAACCATGCCTCCACCAGAACTAGAACTTCACCATTAGAGCGAGGTTGATCCGGTTCTCAGTCTTGCGCAGGTCGGGAGTGAATCCTTCCACCACTGAGCCCGGAGGGCCGCTGTTGCCGCCGGCTGGCGTGATCCCGCCTTCTCCCGTGAAGTAGGGAACATTGGCAGCGCGGTGATCGAACTCCCAGCGGAACGTGATGTACTGGCTCGGCATGTAGTCAAAAGTCGCTGAAGCGTCCCATGCCTTGTAGAGGTCGCCTGGATTCTGCGTAAAGTAAGGCGTTCCCGACGCGGCCGTCGCTCCGTTGATGGGTGGTAACAGAACGAGGTAGCGTCCGGGGTTGTTAATCTGTCCGCCGCCCAGCGTCAGGCCGTAACGGTCGTGCTGAAACCAGAAACGGTTGTAGACCATGTAGCCGAGAAAACTCTGCTTCGGGGCGTTCCGGCTTCCCGTGCAACTGACGCCACCACCGGATTCGCAACCCGCATCTCCCGTGAGTGTGAATGCGGCCTTATCGAGAAACTGTCCAGGCCGATCGTAGTACTTCACCTCGATGCTGTTGTCGGTGTGATAGCGCGTGCGGTTGGGATTTCCCAATGTGTCCGCGCCAATTCCATAGTTGTTCGAGATGATCGAGATGGAACCATTCGGCCGCCAATTGATTTGTCCGCCCAAGCCAGACCGTCCGTTGAAGCGGCCGTAGGACTGCCATCCATTGATGAACCACGGTTCGATCTTGAGTTTTTCGGTGGGGAAGATTTGCACGCGCAGGCCGTTGAAGAACCAGGGCGTGTTCGAAGAAACATAGGACGGCTGGTAGGCCCAGTTGTCGAAATTGTAGTAACTGAATAGTCCGATGTAGGACATGAAGATTCCGGCATCCACGTTCACGCCGTGCATGGCGTTGAAGTGATAGCCGCCGTAAGCCTCAGAAAGGTAGCGATACGCGCCGTCAAGGTTCCACTGTCCACGCGAGGGACTGGCATCGTTGCGCGGGGTCGTTTCAGAATAGAGACCGAACTGCGTCATGAGGCGGGCGCGAACGTTGTCGTAGTGGAAGTCGCCGCCGACACCAAGTTGGGTGATGTGAATTTCGTTGGAGCGGAACACTTCGCTCGACCCGCCAATCGTGTCGTCCTTGGGATGATTGAAATCGTAGACGTATCCAACGTCGGCCCGAACTTCCGCAGTGAAGAATTTCGTGTCGAGTGGCGACTCCTTGGTGCGGGCATTTCCATTCATCCAGGTCCAATCCGCGAAGGCGAACGGCTCGGCTGGCTTGGAGGGAGATATCGCTGGCGCACTCGCTTGCGGGGAAGACAGGAGCGCTTCGCCGGAGGCTTGAACCTGAGCAGCGGGCGCCGTCGCTGAGTTCAAGAATCCTGTTGTGGCCTCGGCCGGCAGCCCTGCGGACTTTGCCTGTTCGCCATCCATGCGCGCAATCTTCGCCTGCAACTCGCGAACAATGTCGCGGAGTTGCCGAACTTGTTGGGCCAGGTCTCCGCTTTGTTGATCTTGCGCTTCAGTTGCCGGAGTCGGGACATTCGAACTGGTTTGCGCGGAAGCAATCGTCGCGAGTACCGCTACCAGAATGATTGCGCTCCATGGTCCTTTCATACGTGCCTCTTCTGCACCGGGCCTAATCCCCCCGATACACTCCGATTGAAACGGTTCAGGCGTAAGGAGGGAGTAAGCGCTTTATAAGGAATTCGTATGGAAGGATGTTGTGCAGCGGCGCAACTTGCAGATGCTACGGTAGTTCAACTATTTCTGGACGCCTGCTTCCAGACGGTAGCCGATCCACGGTTCGGTCACGATGTACTGTGGCGAATCTCCGGAGGGCTGCAACTTCTTCCGCAACTGGGCGACGACGACACGAAGATACTCCACTTGTTCCGTGCTCTCGCCGCCCCACACGGATCCAAGAAGCGTGCGATGGGGCACCACTTTTCCCGGATGTTCCGCAAGATAAACGAGTACATCAAATTCTTTCGGTGTGAGATGTACCGCCCGACCGCCGACCACAACATTGCGCGCTTCGATATCGATCCGGAAATCTCCCAATTCGATCACTTTGCTCGCGGAGTCTTCGCTTGGACCGCGCCGGAGGTTTGCACGGACGCGCGCCAACAGTTCTTCCATGCCGAAGGGCTTCGTAATGTAGTCGTCCGCGCCCGCGTCCAGCGCCTGCACTTTCGTTCGTTCCTGGCCTCGCACTGACAACACCACAATTGGAACTTGCGATTTCAATCGCAACCGCCGGCACAGCTCCAGCCCATCCATATTCGGCATGGATAAATCGGTGATCACGAGGTCAGGAGTCCAGTCCTTCATGATCTCCAGCGCCATCTCGCCATCGTTGGCCACGCGGATGTCGTAACCCTGGTTCGAGAGGCTTGTCCGCAATACTCGCGTGATCTGCGGTTCGTCATCCACGACGAGGATGCCGCGATGATTGGAAGGCGCCGGCATCACTCGGGCTCCTGCGTCACGATGTGAACATCCACAGCTGGCGCATCGCGAAGAAATTTGTGAAGCGCGGAGAGATACATAAAGCGCCTCCATCCCTGCGTCGCCGAACGTCCGAATACGACCTGCGTAATATGCTTTTCACGGACAAACTCGGCGATCGTCTCTTCCACTTTCTGGGCCTTAAGCCGGACCACGTTGGCGCCGACATTTTGCGCAAACTGAATGTTCGCACTCAGTGTTTTCTGGTCGGCTTCGCTGTTGTCCTGCCCACGGTCGATATAGATGACGTATAAGTCGGCATCGATCGCTTGCGCCATGCGGCTGCCGCGGGCAATCAGATACTGGGCGGCCGGATTAGAACTGATGGCAACAGCAATCCGTTCCCGGATGCTGACTTTGCTGCTGGCTTCATCTTTCTCTCGATAGGACTCCAGCTTCTGGTCGACCGCATGTGTCACCTGTCGCAGGGCCAGTTCGCGGAGGGCAATCAGATTTCCTTCCTGGAAAAAATTCGTCAGCGCTCGATCGACACGCTCCTGCGGATACACATCGCCGCGCCGCATCCGATTCTGCAGCGCTTCGGGAGTCAGGTCGGCCATCACGACTTCATTGACTCTCTGCAGTACCCAATCGGGGACGGTCTCGCGGACCTGCACTCCGGTGAGGCTTCGCACGGTCGGAGTTACGCTTTCCAGGTGCTGGATGTTCATGGTGGAAAGTACATCGATGCCTGCGTCGAGCAGCTCAAATACGTCCTCATACCGCTTGTGATGCTTGCTACCTTCGATGTTCGTGTGAGCAAGTTCGTCGACGAGTGCGACCTGGGGCTTCCGTTTCAGGATTGCGTCAACATCCATTTCTTCAAACACCGTGCCCTTGTAGGGAATCCTCTGACGCGGTACCGCTTCCAGTTGTGCCGCCAAGTCGGCAGTCGACTTCCGCCCGTGTGACTCCACCACGCCTATCACGATATCCTCGCCGCGGCTGTGCCGCCGGATTGCCTCACTCAACATGCTGAAGGTCTTGCCGACGCCCGGGGCATAGCCGAGAAAAAGCTTGAATGAGCCTCCCTTCCTGGTGGGAGCGGCTTCCTCCAGCCATTGTTCTGGGGTCTTGGGCATCGCGAGTATTGTCGTCGAGCAACTCCCAATTGTCGATATGCACGAATACACGTCAGCTACAATCGATCCGTGAAACCAGGGGTCAAGTCGGCGGTTGGCTATGCGGCATCAGCAGGAGCCGTTTGGGCGCTGACGTTCCTGTATTCCGGCGTGATCCATGTCAACCCCACTACGGTTGCGCTCACGTTTCTCCTGGCGGTACTGATTGTTTCTACTTTCTGGGGGCTGAAGCAGGCGGTGCTCGTCGCCGTTTTAGCCGCCTTTGCTTTTAACTACTACTTCTTGCCCCCAGTCGGGACACTCACGATTACCGATCCGAAGGACTGGGTTGCGTTGATTGCTTTCCTCTTGACGGCGGTCATTGCCAGTGAACTTTCCGAACGCGCCCGTCGTGAAGCTCACAACGCAATCGAACGCCGCCACGAAGTCGAACAACTTTACGGATTCAGCCAGCAGCTTTTGTCCAATGACAATTTGCCCGAACTCTTGAATGTTATTCCTGGATACGTTGTCGAATTCTTCGGAGTGACGGCGACGGCGATCTCGCTCTCCAATCGTCCTGATGTCTACCGGTCGGATTCCACGACCAACGAACTCGATCTGCACGATCTCCAGATGACGAGCATGCGCGGGGAGCCGAAGGTGGAGGCGAAACGCGCTTTCATTCCCCTCCGCATGGGGGCGCGTGTCGTGGGCAGCATGGGAGTGGCCGGGGCCGTCCCCTCCAGACAAACGCTCGACGCGATCAGCAGTCTCATCGCGATTGCTGTCGAACGCGTTCGAACCATCGAAAAACTGGGACGAGCCGAGGCCGCCCGGGAGAGCGACCAGCTGCGTTCGGTTCTCCTTGATTCCGTCGCCCATGAATTTCGCACGCCGCTGACTTCCATTAAAGCGTCGGTGACTTCATTGCTTGGCAGTCCTCAGCTACCGGAGGTTGACCGCCGTGAATTGCTGACTGTGATCGACGAGGAGAGCGATCGCCTGAACCGTCTGGTCGGCGAAGCTTCTGAAATGGCGCAACTGGATGCAGGCAAGATCGAGTTGGATTTGCAACCGCACTCGATCCGCGCCGCCATTGACGAAGCACTGGATGAGACCAGGCAAACTCTCGCACAGCACACGGTCAACGTCGAGCTTCCGCCTGACCTCGGCAACATTCGCTACGATCTGGCCCGAATCCATGAAGTGTTTGTGCAGTTGCTGGAGAATGCGTCCAAATACTCTCCGCCCGGCGACCCGATTCACATCACCGCCGAAATAAAAGGAGAATTTCTCATCGCCAGCGTTGCCGACCTTGGCCCGGGCATCGACGACTTCGAACAGGCGCTCATCTTCGACAAGTTCTATCGCGGCCGGAATCAGCGCCTCAGGGTGCAGGGAACAGGAATGGGCCTGGCCATCGCGAAGGCGATTGTGGAAGCACACGGTGGAACCATTGGCGTGACCAGCCAGCCGGGACATGGTTCCGTATTCTATTTTTCCCTACCGATCAAGTAGCTCCGGTCGGGCATCTCTCTTTTTGTAGTGACAGTGTGGCATCAAGTTGCAGGATTTGGAGAGAGTGGTTGTACGCGCTTCCGCTCCTGCGCGCGGCGCTTGCCACTGAAGTGCAGGTGCAACCGATCGAGATACAAGTAGACGACCGGGGTCGTGAAGAGAGTCAGCGCCTGGCTCATAATCAGTCCGCCCACGATCGTGATGCCGAGCGGACGTCTCAACTCCGAGCCTGTGCCAGTACCGAGAGCGAGCGGCAATCCACCTAAAAGTGCGGCCATGGTCGTCATCATGATCGGCCGGAAGCGGTGAATGCAGGCGTCGTAGATCGCTTCAGCCGAAGATTTCCCTTGTTTCTCTGCCTCCAGCGCGAAGTCAATCATCATGATCGCGTTTTTCTTGACAAGGCCGATGAGCAGAATGATGCCGATCATTCCCATGACATTCAGTTCGCTACCCGAGATCAACAAGGCGAGAATCGCGCCTACACCCGCTGAAGGGAGCGTCGACAGAATCGTAAAGGGATGGATGTAGCTCTCGTACAGGACGCCCAGCACGATGTACACGGTGAAAAGCGCGGCGAGGATCAAGAGTGGCTGGCTCGCGAGCGACGACTGGAACGCCGCCGCAGTTCCCTGGAAACTCGCGTTAATCGTTACGGGAAAATTGATCGCCCGTTGTGCCTGGTTGATGGCATCAGTCGCCTTCCCGAGAGACACGCCCGGAGCCAGGTTGAACGATAACGTCACGGCAGGGTACTGGCCCTGGTGATTGACCGCCAACGGAGTGTTCGAAGGTCCGAAGTGTGCCAACGACGATAGCGGCACAGCCGTACCGTTTGCCGCGCGCACGTAAATGTTCTGTAGCGCCTCAATGCTCTTCGAAAATTCCGGCGCGACTTCCATCACGACGTGGTACTGGTTCAACTGTCGATACATGATGGAGACTTGCCGCTGGCCAAATGCGTCGTAAAGCGCGCTATCGATATCCGACGGATCGACACCCAGGCGCGCCGCGGTATCGCGGTCGATGATGACTGTGGCCTCCAGACCCCGATCCTGCTGATCGGTATTGACGTCACGCAATTCAGGAAGAGACCGCAGCTTTTGCAAGAGCAGCGGAGACCAGTGGTTCAGGTCATCCAGAGTCTCCGCCTGCAAGGTGTACTGGAACTGCGCCTGGCTTTGGCGGCTGCCGATGGTCAGGTCTTGTGCGGACTGCATGAACAAAGTGGCGCCCGGCACGACGGCGAGTTTGCCCCTGAGTCGTCCAATCACCTGGTCCGCGCCGACTTTGCGTTCGGCGAGCGGCTTCAGGGTGATGAACATTCTTCCCGTATTGGCGGAAGTATTCCCGCCCGCAAACCCGACCGCGGTGTCGACGGCCGGATCTTTCATCACCAGGCTGACGAACTGCGTCATCTTGTCCTTCATGGCGGCGAACGAAACATCCTGCGCGGCTTGCACGGAGCCGCCGATGCGGCCGGTGTCCTGCTGCGGGAAGAATCCCTTGGGTACGATGATGTAGAGATAGACGCTGAGAACGGCGGTCCCGATCGTGACCAGCAGCGTGACGAATTGAAAGCGCAGTACAAACTTCAGGCTGCGTTCGTAGCCGCGAAGGACGAAGTTAAAGACGCTTTCACTGAAGCGATAGATTCGGCCGTGCTTCTCCTTGTCTGCGGAGCGAAGAAATTTCGCGCACATGGTCGGAGTGACAGTGAGCGAAACGAACAAGGAAATTGCGATCGCCACGCTCAGAGTCACGGCGAATTCACGGAACAGCCGGCCCACGATTCCTCCCATCAATAAGAGAGGAATAAAAACGGCAATCAGCGATGTGCTCATGGAGAGCACCGTGAAACCGATCTCGCGCGCGCCCTGGAAAGCAGCGGCCACCGGGGCCATCCCTGCTTCAATGTGGCGAGTGATGTTTTCCAGTACGACGATTGCGTCGTCTACGACGAAGCCGGTTGAGATGGCGAGTGCCATCAGAGAAAGATTGTCGAGACTGTAGCCCAGCAGATACATCGCCCCAAAAGTTCCCACCAGGGACAAAGGAACAGCGACGCTCGGAATCAGAGTCGCCCGGGCCGTCCGCAGGAACGCGAACACGACCAGGATTACCAGCAGGACTGAAATGATGAGCGTGACCTCGATGTCTCTTACCGAAGCGCGCACCGTGGTCGTCCGGTCGAGGACGATGTCGACATTAATCGCGGGAGAAATCGATGACCTGAGCAAGGGCAATGCCGCGCGCACGCGGTCAACCGTGGCGATGATGTTTGCCCCCGGCTGCCGGAAGACGATCACCAACACGGCGGGTTTGCCACTGGAAAGGCCGATATTGCGAATGTCTTCCACGGAATCCTGCACGCTTGCCACATCGCCCAGCCGTACCGGTGCGCCATTGTTATAGGAAACGATCAGCCGGCGGTATTGGTCGGCGGTAAAAATCTGATCGTTAGCGCTCAACGACCACGCATTGATGGGGCCGTCGATCGCACCTTTTGGCCGGTTGGCATTCGCGGAACCGAGCGCGGAGCGCACTGTGTCCAGGCCGATGCCGAGCTTGTTCAGTAGAGTTGGATTCACTTCGGCGCGAACCGCCGGCTTCGCACCGCCGCCTACGAATACTTGTCCCACACCGTCGATCTGCGCCAGTTTCTGCGACAGGATCGAATCGGCGGCGTCGTACATGCGCGGAAGAGTAAGTACGTCCGACGTCAGAGCGAGAATTAAGACGGGAGCGTCTGCGGGATTTACTTTTCGATAATTAGGGTTCCCGGGCAGGTTCGCGGGAAGTTGGCTGCGAGCCGCGTTGATCGCTGCTTGCACATCGCGTCCGGCGGCGTCGATGTTGCGATTGAGATCGAATTGCAACACGATGTTGCTCGATCCGACCTGGCTGGTTGAAGTCATCTGGTTGACGCCGGCAATGCGGCCGAACTGGCGTTCCAGTGGGGTCGCTACCGCAGACGCCATCGTCTGCGGACTCGCGCCCGGAAGTCCCGCGCCGACGCTGATCACCGGAAACTCGACTTGAGGCAACGGTGCGACCGGGAGAAAATTGAACGCCAACGCTCCTGCCATGAGCAGGGCGGCTGCCAACAGCGAAGTCCCGATCGGACGCTTGATGAATGGAGCCGAAATATTCATGGCTCAGTCCGCGGAGGCCTCAGTCGGCCTTTCAATCGGATTACCGATCTTCAGGCTCGAGAAACGCTGTGCCAATCGGTCGAACCACAGATAGACCACGGGCGTGGTGTAGAGCGTGAGCAGTTGGCTCACCAGCAATCCGCCAACGATCGTGATTCCCAGCGGATGACGTAACTCTGATCCGGTGCCGCCGCCGAGTGCAAGGGGCAGGCCTCCCAGCAGCGCAGCCATGGTGGTCATCATGATCGGACGAAAACGCAGCAGGCAAGCCTGAAAAATCGCTTCCTCCGGCGGCTTATGCTCGACGCGTTCCGCCTCGAGCGCGAAGTCGATCATCATGATCGCGTTCTTCTTTACGATGCCGATCAGAAGAATGATGCCAATTAGCGCCACGACTCCCAGGTCATTGCGAGTGAGGAATAGAGCGAGAATTGCTCCGACTCCTGCTGACGGCAACGTGGAAAGAATCGTAACCGGATGGATGTAGCTCTCATAGAGCACGCCCAGCACGATGTACACCGTGATGATCGCCGCCAGAATCAGCCACGGTTCAGAGGAGAGAGAGTTACGAAACGCTGCCGCAGTTCCTTGAAAGCTGGTGTGGATGCTGGGAGGCAACTGAATCTTCTGCTCGGCCTCTTCGATCGCTTTGGTCGCCTCGCCCAGCGAAATTCCCGGAGCAAGATTGAAGGAAAGCGTGACCACGGGGAACTGTCCCTGATGGTTGATCGCCAGCGCCGTGTTAGTCGTCTCAAAGTGGCTGAAGGACGCAAGCGGAACCTGCTGCCCTCCGCTCGCATGCACGTAGATGTTCTTGAGCGAATCGGGGTTTTGCGAAAACTGCGGCCCGACTTCAAGAACCACGTGGTATTGATTCAACTGCGTAAAAATTGTGGAGACCTGCCGCTGTCCGAAGGCGTCGTAGAGCGCGTCGTCGATGGCCTGCGGCAGGATGCCGAGCCGGGAAGCGGTATCGCGATCAATCACCAGGTCGGCTTTGAGACCGCCATTCTGCTGGTCGGTGGCGACGTCGCGCATCGCCGGCAACTTGCGCAATTCTTCCACCAGTTTGGTCGCCCAAACCGAGAGCTCCTGTGCGTCGGCGTCTTCCATCGAGTATTGATACTGCGTGCGGCTCACGCGGTCTTCGACGGTGAGGTCTTGGAGCGGCTGCATATATAAGGTGATGCCGTTCACCTTGGCCAGTTCTGGTTGCAGTCTGCGGATAACTTCGGAAGCAGTAGTTTTGCGTTGATCGCGCGGTTTCAGGTTGATCTGAATGCGTCCGCTATTTGGAGTGGAGTTGATACCGTCGATTCCGATGAACGAAGAAAGGCTGGCCACGTCAGGGTCTTTCATGATGACGGCCGCCAGTTCCTGCTGGCTCTTCCCCAGGGCGGTGAAGGAGACACTCTGCGGGCCTTCTGAAATACCGAGAATCGCGCCCGTATCCTGTACCGGGAAGAAACCCTTGGGCACAATGACGTACAGAAACAGCGTCAGGACCAGCGTGCCCGCCGTCACCAGCAGTGTCGTGGTCTGGTGCCTGAGGACAAACTTCAACGTGCGTCCGTAAAATTCAATGACGCGGTTGTAATAACTTTCCGTCACTTTATAGAAGCGGCTCTGATGTGCGGGGTCGTGACGCTTGAGCAGCCTGGCGCTCATCATCGGCGTCAACGTCAGCGAGATCACTGCGGAAACAAGAATCGTAACTGCGAGGGTGACGGCGAACTCGCGAAAGAGTCTTCCCACAATGTCGCCCATGAACAGCAGTGGGATCAGCACTGCGATCAGCGAAACGGTCAGCGACACGATCGTGAATCCGATCTGCCCCGCGCCTTTCAATGCTGCATCGAGCGGCGACTCGCCCTGTTCCAGGTAGCGATCGATGTTTTCGATCATCACGATGGCATCATCAACGACAAAGCCGGTCGAGATCGTGAGCGCCATCAGAGTCAAGTTGTTCAGGCTGTATCCCAGCACATACATGACCCCGAACGTGCCTACCAGAGACAGCGGCACGGCAACGCTTGGGATCACCGTCGCCGACAAGTTCCGCAGGAATAGAAAGATGACCATCACCACCAGTCCGATGGTGAGCATCAATTCGAATTGCACATCCTTCACGGACGCTCGAATCGTTTCCGTCCGATCGGTGAGGATTTGAACTTTCACCGAAGCCGGTAACGACGACTGGAGTTGCGTCAACAGCGCTTTCACCCGGTCGGCAACGCTGATGATGTTGCTCCCGGGCTGGCGTTGGATGTTTACGATCACCGCGGGAGTCGTGTTCATCCACGCGGCTTGCTTTACGTTTTCTGCGCTGTCGACGGCTGAGGCGACATCGGAGAGTCGCACCGGCGCGCCATTCTTATAGGCGACAACCAGTCCGCTATATTGGCCGCTCGAATTGAGTTGGTCGTTGGCTCCAATCGTGAAGGACTGGCGTGGGCCGTCCAGCACGCCCTTGGCCTGGTTGACATTGGCGGCCGCTAGCGATGCTCGCAGGTCTTCGAGACTCATCCCATAGGACGCGAGCGCCGTTGGATTAGCCTGAATGCGCACGGCCGGCTTCTGACCGCCGCTGATTGAAACCAGTCCCACGCCGGGAAGCTGAGAAATTTTCTGTGCCAACGCGGTGTCGGCGAGGTCCTCAACTTTTGACAGCGGCAACGTGTCTGAAGTCAAAGCCAGCGTAATGATCGGCGAGTCAGCGGGATTTACCTTGCTGTAGATGGGCGGATTCGGCAGATCCCGTGGCAGGTATGTGGTCGCCGCATTGATGGCGGCCTGTACCTGCTGTTCTTCGATGTCGATGTTCTCGTTGAGATTGAACTGCAGAGTAATGATGGAACTTCCCAGGGAACTGGTGGAAGTCATCTGGCTCAGTCCCGGAACCTGGCCAAACTGCCGTTCAAGCGGCGCAGTAACGGATGATGCCATTACTTCCGGATCAGCGCCCGGATAAAACGTTACAACCTGGATGGTGGGATAGTCGACTTCGGGAAGCGCCGAAACGGGGAGCTGGAAATAGGCGACCAGCCCGACGAGAAGAAGCCCTACCATCAGCAAGGTGGTCGCGACCGGACGGAGGATGAATATTCGTGACGGGTTCATGGCGCTCCCGTGGGCGAAGACTGCGCGTTCCTGTTTCCTCCCCCCGTGGCGGCGTGCGGCGAGACCGTGCTGCCGGCCTTGAGTTTGTCCTGTCCGTCGATCACGACAACGTCGCCGGGCGCCAGTCCACTTGCAATGGACGCCACGTTGTTTTGCGTGAAGGAAACAGTCGTGGGCCGCACTTCGACAGTCTTATCCTGTTTGACCACGAAGACGTAGCTGCCCTGCGGACCAGTCTGAATCGCCACCGATGGGATCACCGTCGTGTCTTTATGCGTTTCCAGCAGCAGTCGAATATTCACGAATTGGTTGGGCCAGAGAGCGTTGTCCTGATTGTCGAAAATCGCTTTCAATTTGCCGGTGCCGGTTGTCTGGTCAATCTGATTGTCGATGGTGAGCAGGGTGCCGGTCGCGAGCCTGGTCTGATCGTCGCGGCTGTAAGCCTCGACCGGAAGAGCTGCCTGACGCAGATGCTGGGCCACGGTGGGAAGGTTATCTTCGGGCAGTGTGAAGAGCACAGCAATCGGTCTCAGTTGAGTAATGACCAGCAATGGATTCGCATCGGAGGCATGCACCATGTTGCCGGCATCCACCAGCCGGAGTCCGATCCGGCCGCTGATCGGGGCCGTGATGTGAGAGTAGGTCAAGTTCAGCTTGGCGTTATCGATCTGTGCCTGATCCGCGCGAACCGTTCCTTCCAGTTGATTCGCAGCGGCTTTCTGCGTGTCGACCTGCTGCTGCGAGACTGCCCCTGATTGCTCCAGCAAATTCTTGAAGCGTTCGTAGTTGAGCTGAGCGTCCTTCAACTGCGCCTGATCACGAAATAAATTGGCTTGCGCCTGATCAAGCGCCGCCTGGTAAGGCCTCGGATCGATTACTGCCAGCAGATCGCCCTGGTTGACGTTCTGGCCTTCTTTGAAATTGATCTGCGAGAGCTGGCCGTCGACGCGGCTTTTCACACTCACGGTGTTCGAGGCCGTTACGCTGCCCAGCCCCTTGAGGTAGACGGGCACATCGCGACGCTCGGCGGTGGCAACGCCAACCGGCACGACCGCGGGAGCCGAAGCTCGTGCAGTACTCGTCTTGTTGGCATCGCTGCAGCCGAGTAGGACTGCTGTGACCGCGTAGACTGCGGCAATCGAAAGCGCGTACTTGAAAATTCCGTGCGTCCAAGCCTCGGTGCAGAATCGGCTGTGCGGCATCGAAGGACTGTTCCGTATCCGTTTGCCCACTATCTCTTGTTCCTCCGAGAAACCCAGTTCTCTTTAATTAATCATTTGTACTCCCATTGGACGCAATAAAGCACACTCCGGTTGCGGATTAAGCCAACGTTTACATGAATTTACATTTGGAAGAGGCGAACTAGCATTTTCCTCGCGGACCAGCTTCTATTGCGGGGGCTCGCGATCCGCTTCGGGAGGCAGAATTTAGGCCACGCGAGGGCCGCGTGTGATGACGGAGGGGCGGCATTCCTGCCGCCCCTCTATTTTTCCTTGCCCGTTTTGCCTACAGGTCATACTTGTCGACGCACGTGTTCAACGTGCTCTAACCTTCGCAATATTCGAGTAGAGCGAGTTGCCCGCGGCATTCGATGCGCGCACGCGATAGCGATAGACTGCCTTCGACGTTACGGTTGAGTCCGCCCACGAAGTCGCCGTGGCATCAAGCTGGGCGACCGGGACAAACTTCGTGCACGCACCTCCTCGACAACGTTCGACACCGATCGAGGTTGCATCCGACGCGGTGTTCGTCCATGTCAGGTCAATGCGAGCCGCAGTGGTGGAGGTTGCGACCAGGTTCGTGGGTGCTGACGGTGCGCCGGGCAATTGCCAGCAGCTGATGAATGCGTCGTACCCTCCGGTGGAACAGACGCTGCCGTTCGGAAGGGCCGCGGCCCAGACCGTGGCCAGTTTTGAGAACGCTTCCCAGAGCAGAGTTCCATTCGTGCTGTAGCCGGCCGTCACTCCCGGAATGTATCCGCCCGGAAGGTTCGGCCCGCCAGGTCCCGTCACGACGGTGGTTCCATTTGCAAGCACCAACACGCTCTGCGGAATCTCGTCTGTGTTGAGCCCGCCGTCACGGACCGCTTCCCAGCGAACCGCTCCGGTGGTCTCGAAGGCCACGGTGTACCAGTCGAGAAATCCGCGATTCGCCATGCCGGTCGCGACCAGGCTGCCGTCGGGCGCGATGGCCATCCGCAGGCCGGAGGCAAAGGTGCCGTCAACTGGCATCTTGTCCTTGCGCCATAAGCGCGCTCCGGTCGCTCGGTTATACGCGACGACCCTGAGGTTGTATTTCATCTTCGGTGTTCCCGGGTCGGTTACACCGGTACCAGTTACATACACGCGCGTGGCGTCCACTACGACATCGTTGGCACCGGTACCCTCAGGAGCGGCCACTTGCCATCGGCGATTGCCTGTCGTCGTGTCATAGACACTTGTGATCCAGATCGCGCCGCCTGAGACTGAGCCCGAAGCGGCCACATCGGCTCCATCGGGGCTTAGCGCCAAAGAGGTGGCGAACGCGTAGCCACTGATCGCCACATCCTGTTGCGACCACAGCAAGGCGCCGGTGGGGCTGTACTTCTGGACGAACATGCCGCTTCCAA
The DNA here is from genome assembly GCA_016196065.1 of Acidobacteriota bacterium. Taxonomy (NCBI): domain Bacteria; kingdom Pseudomonadati; phylum Acidobacteriota; species Acidobacteriota bacterium. The sequence continues at coordinate 458,423 of JACPYL010000010.1, forward strand.
CGGCGCTCCAAGCTACGTATTCGTTGCCCGCCGAGTCAACCACGAGTCGAGCAATGGAGGGGTAGAACGGCGCGGAGAGATCGACTCGCCACAGAAATGTTCCGTTCGCAGAATAGCGGACCATCGCGCCGAGAATGGGGCGGCCGTGAGAATCGATATTCTGACCGGTGGCGACAAAATCGCCGTTGGGCGCAGCAGCTACCCAGCCGCCGACGAATGTACCCGACGCCGGAGAAACGGTGCTCTGCCAGCGCAGTGTTCCGTCCGCGGTGTAAGACGTGACCGCGAGATTACGCCCGCCCGACGGTCCTGAAACGATCGCAACGTTCCCCGCCAAATCGGTAGCGACGCGGCTCGCCTGCCCTGCAGAGTCGTTGCCCGCTGATAGACCGCCTGCCGTCCACAGTACGGGCGGGTTGGTGACTGCACTCACTGTGATGCTGGCCAATAGGAAAAATGTGAAGAGGAAGATAACTAGTCCAGAAATTTTCTGGCACTTCGTACAAAAATTGCGCTGCATGTAAATCCCCCGGGGAAAGTAGTCTTGCTTCTTGTTTGCTGCGTTCTGTTGTGCACGGGGAGCGGTCTTCCGACTGCTCCCCGAATAGGGTCGGTCTATTTGGTGACGGTCTTGGTCAGCAGGCTCTTTGCTGGATCAAATGTGAAGCCCTGTTTCGCCAGCCCAGTTACCTTGAGCGTGTATGTTCCGTGCGGACCCTTCAGTTGGAAATCCGCCAGGCCGTTGATGTTGGTCGTGCCCTGGGCGGTTTGTGTGCTGCCGCCCGGTAGCGTCCATTGGATGCTTACCAGCACATCGGGTACCAATGCTTTGAGTTCGTTTTTCACGCGGACCTTGCCGTGAAGTTCAATCCCAGCGTTGTCCCGTTTGGCGCTGAACAGGATTCCTTTCGAGCGCAGGCAATTGACTTTGCAGGCGCCCACTCCAGCCTGCTTAGCCCAATTCGGATCGGTCGACTTGCCGTTGAAGGTGAGTTGCTGGATTGCCACTGGCGCTTCGAGACTGGCAAGAGGCGGCAGTTGAGTGGGCGCAGGCATCGTGAAGATATTGGTTTCGCCACAGCATCCGCCGTTGCGGGTGCTGGAGAAAATGATGAGCGTGCCATCCGGAGAGAAAGATGGCCACATGTCGTACACAGTTGGATCCGGGTTGAGGTTGGTTGCGCCAGTTCCGTCACTGTTCATCGCCCAGACTTGCCAATTCGCGCAGCAAGGATTGTTGAACTGCGACATGAACGTAATCATGGCGCTGTCCGGCGACCAGTTGGGACTGCGATTCTCTTCGTCCATCACGACGAGTACCGCTTCGCCGCTGCCATCGGGATTTACGGTCACGATCTGCCAGGTAGTGAACGCTCCGCCCTCACGAACTCCGGCAAAGGCAATTCTCTTTCCGTCCGGTGACCATGCCGGCTCGATTTCGTCGTAGTCGGAGTTGGTGATATTCACGTCCGAAGAGCCGTCGACCGCCACCACAAAAATATCGAACTGGATCGACATGACGATTCCGGGTACGTAGCGCACTAATGCGAGCCTGGTGCTGTCGGCCGACCATGTGGGACCGAACTCGACGCCGGTAAACGTCGAGAACTTAGCCTGCCCGGTGCCGTCGGGATTCATGATCCATACGCCCGGTGTGATGAAGTCGGTAACGACGTAGGCGATTTTGGAGCCGTCGGGCGCCCATGTGGGTGCGAGTTCGTTGATGCCCGGAGTATTGGTTAGATCGACTTGATTGCTTCCGTCCGCATCCATCACCCAGATGTCCGTAGTGTTGTCCGGCATGTTGACGACGTAAACGATTTTTCCGTTAGGGCCTGTTGCGGCGAGAGAAGGGCTTGAGACTGCAAATAGCAGCGCGAGGCAGAGTAGGGTCGCGGCTAGCCATCGTGGAACCTGGGTGTGCATGAGAAACCTCTCAAAATGAAGTTTGTATCGTGACTGCTAGAGGTGGGTAGGTCGGTATTCTCGTGGACGAGCGCCTCTCGGTGCAGTGACGGCGATCACAGCTGGCGGTGATCCCAAGGCCGAGGCGATCGCCGAATGCTTCCCCTGGGAAAGAGCCTCTACCCACCTCTGAGTCCAGGCCCTCCCCAGTGGAGAAGCACAGTAGAGCCAGCTCTACTGATAAGTAAGACAACGAGCCAGTCGGTTGGGGAACACATTCCGTGGACTAGATCGTTCTCGAGTGGGCCGTTTGACAGGGTGATTTCAAAAAAAATGAGCGACGATTCCTTCTCCGAAGGGACCGTCGCTCTTCCAGGAGTTTCTGTCTGGCTACATCTACCCTCTACGGGGTAATACGGCGTGCGATCATGTTGAACTTGCTGCCGGTGAAGAACAGCAAGCCTCGGACACGCACGGCGTCACCGTTGGTCAGCGTGTGCGGCAAGTTGTGAAGGTCCGTTCCCGGCTGCCAGTAAATCGTGGCCGTGGTCGAACCGGAGAATGTGGCAAATGCCGAGTCAGCGGCCACCGTAAGAGTGAACGTTGTGGGAGCCGTCCCCGACAATCCAGACACGGTGCCCGAAAGCGATTGCTGTTGCAGTGTGACTTTTTCCGCGAGCAGCGAGTCGCCGCTGATCGAATTGTGGCTTTCGATTTCGATGCGCTGTCCGGCGTGGACCGTGGAAGCATCGAAGGGGAAGTTCGGTGGAGAGGGCAATCCACCAATCCCGCTGGTATCGATATTGCCTTTGCCCACCTTGTAACCTGCGCCGGTGACGTCGGCAGTGAAAGTGGATCCTGTCTTGGTGTCGTCCATGCCGCTACCAGAACCGTCGTCGGCAGTGAAGGTCAATTGCGTTGCTGGAGCCCCGGTGACTTGTGAAATGAGGCCTTCGACTTCCGCTCCGCCAATGTCTTCTACGCCTTCAACTTCCTTGGCATAAAGAGATCCATCAGTTCGGGTCACACCTTCGACCGTCACGACTGTGTTCGCCATGGTGGCAAGGGTTGCGCCATCGTTGAATTGGGTATTGGCGTCGGTGGCAAACGTGAGAGTGGTTCCCGTGGTGCCGAGCGCCAGAACGAAGGTTGTTCCAGTGACGCTGCTCACGGTACCCGTGATGTCCTCGAGTTCGCCATTTTCGAACTCCTGCTCGCCCTGCGCGGCCACTGTGGAAGCCGTCAAGTTGAACGAAGAGGCGCTGATGTTGACTCCGGTTACGTTGCCTTGTCCATCGAAGGTCAGTGAGTTGGTCACATTCAGGTCGATGTTCACGACCGGCGCGCTTGCACCCACCGTGAACGCAGGACTGAAATTGACGGTGACGGGCTGATTGAATGCCGGCTGTAATTTGACGATCTGTCCCAGGTTATTGATGAACACCACCTCGGGACTGGCAACCGTCAGAGTCGCGCTGGCGTAGCTGCCTTGCGGAACCTTCAGCAACGCGAGCGGTTCGTTGGTGCCGGAGAGGTGAGTGAGTTCGAGCCGCTTGGTAGTCGACAACACGGTCACAGCAGCCCCCGTTGTCGGGGTCAGTTTGATTGGGCCGACGGTTACTTCGAAGACGAGGACGCGATCCGCGGGAGCATCGCCCATCTTGATTTGCGCAGCCGTTGTGCCGGTTCCACCGCCACCGCCTCCACCACCGCCTGTCGTGCTGCTTGCACCGCCTCCACAGCCGACTGCTATGAGTAAGCCTGCCAACAGCAACGAGATGATTGCGCCACCGTACCAGCCATTGCGAGACCTAAGGGACAGCATATTTCCTCCAAATTCACGGTTTCCCCGTGAGGACTTTCGGCTCCCGATGGCCATGTTCGAAGCGCCATGAGGTGGGTTACGAAGAGGATTCGTTGATCAATCCCCGGCGAGGTACCGAAAGAACCTACTGGTGAGTGGGACAACCGTAGGGAGCGCTGCGGAACAGGAATCCGAGGTGGCTAGAAGCGAAACAGGTAGCTGACCTTCACGAAAATCTGCCGCCCAGTTGAAAATCCCGGAAAGCCGGTGCGCCGAAGACCACTGGGGTCCGCTGGATCGAAGGAGAGGTTCTCCCGCCGGTCTGTGTAACCGAGGTAGATCGCAGTGCCGGGATTTACGAGGTACGTCAGCAGCACATCACCGGTCATTCGCTTCGAACGATCGAGATTCACGAGCGACTGATTCGGCAGGGTGGCGTTGTAGTCGAAAATTGCGCGAAACGATAACACCCGCGTGAACTGATAGTTCACCTTGGTACGAAAGAGGTGGTCGTTGAAGACAGAAGCTGATTTTGGAAGCCCAGGTTCGCGCGGAGTGGCCAGCGTTCCCAAGCGGCTATAGATATACGTTTGATCCACGCGCAAACGTGAGGTGGGATGCAGCGTCACGGAGAGACTTGCATCGTCCGACTTTCCCACGAAGGGAAGTACATCCGAGGCAGGAACGAAGTTGATGTTCGTCCCATGACTGTATGAGGCGTCGAAGCCAAGCCACTTGACCGCCTGAGTCGAGAAGATGAAGTAAGTGGCATTTTCGCGAAAGCCGATGCCCTGAAATCTTTCGAACTCTTCCAGATGGCCGAAGGAAACGAACATTGGTCCTTTGAAGGTGAACGAAAATGGAGTGTCGACCAGCCATTCCTGCAGTTGGCCGCGATGGTCCCAGATCATGTGGGTATTGAGTGTGGGTCCAAAACTGACGAGTGACCCGTGTTCTGGCCGCCAATGGTATCCGGCTTCGTTCTTGAGCTGGCGAATGTCGACCCTCGGAATGAAGCCGAGGTCGGCGCGAAAGTTCGGACTGCGGTCCAGATAGTTAGTGAAATAGGTCAGATGCAGGCCAGTGTGCTGCACTTCGGCAAAGTAATCGGATCCGGAGGAATGGGTGCCATTCAGATCGTGAGCGCGGGACTGGACTGCCTGTCCGGTAAACACCCAATTTGCGCCCATCTTGATGCGGGTATCGAAGGAAAACACTTCGTTGGAACTGTTGCCAAAATGGCGGCGCGATACGAGCGCCCCCACCGTCGATTGACGGCCCACCTCGCGTTGCACGCGGACGATTCCCAGGTCCGTTCGATCTCCTGAAAATGACTCTCCGGGCGGAATGACCTTTCCTTGCGCCCGGTCGTCTGATGCCAACACGCCCAGTGCCCAGGGGCCGACCTTGCCGGTCATGCGCAATCCGAACTGAGGGTCAACGATGCGGCGCGAGAAAAACAAATCTTCCGGCGTCTGAAAAAATCCTGAGCCTTCCGTAAAGAAGGGCCGTTTCTCGGGAAAGAAAACTTCGTAGCGCTGGTTCACTGTCACTTGCGGTTCGTCCGATTCCACCTGGCTGAAATCTGGATTGGCAGTCACGTCCAGCGTGAGCGCGTCGCGCAACACAAATTTGGCGTCGAGTCCGCCGCGCCAGTCGTTTTGAGTTTTGATGGATGGATTTGTGCCGTCAGGAATGTTGAGAAACCGCTGGCCGGCAAACGAGGCATAGGGAATGAACTGCATGTTGCGTCCCGGTGTTAGATCGCCCATCGCTTCCAGCGTTGCGAACTGAGGAACATACGCCTCAATTTTTTCGGTAAGGTGCGGCCATGTGGAGAACTCCTTGGTCACTGGGGAATAACGCCCCAGCGCGATTCCCCAAGTTGCATCCGAGGCAGTATGGAAACGCAGGCTCTTGAATGGGATTGCGATGAGGACGACAAACCCCTCAGGCGTCAGGTGTCCTTCCGAATGCCAGAGCGTGTCAAAGGAGAAATCGTCGTCCTGTCCCTCGGTGATAATCCCTTCGCGTTGAATTCCGAGCGGATTGGCAAAGAATTCGTACGCTCGGCGCCCGTCGTGGAAGGTGTCGAGCGTGATACTGACGCGATCGTCGTCGAGGATTTCTTCTCGGCGGCTGACATGAGCACGAAGTACGCGGTGGTCTTCCTTGCAAACAAATACCGCGTACAGATTCTTTTCGTCGTACGCGAGATAGGCGACAGTTTCGAGCGTGGCTGTTGCGCCGTCGTTAGGCTCACGCTGAGTGAATTCTGTAATGCGCAATCCCTGGGGCTGGGAGTCTCTGGATAAGTAGTCGCTCAATCTGGGCGGAGTCGCGACTTTCGGGAGCCGAATACGGGTCCCAGCGCCTGCAGTTTCGGCGGATGCCATGCACCCTATCGCCAGCACAGCCGCTATGCACAACATCGTTTTTGAGAATGAATTCATGTGCGATCTTGTGAAACTTCCATGCTCTAGAAAAACTTTGCCCTCGAGTTCCGGATTCGATAGGGGAAGGCTCGGAACCCGAGGGCGGATTGTGGGCTGCTGAGAGGTCCGGCGCGTTTCACTGGTTGATGACACGCGACGGACGCTGGTTACACATTTCGACTAGACGATTTCCTGCGAGAGCTTGTGGCCTTTCTTGTCGTCTTTGCCACGGCCACGGCGCTGATCACCGGGCTCTGCTTCGCGAGCGATTTCCTGCGAGAGCTTGTGACCTTTCTTGTCGTCCTTGCCACGACCGCGGCGCTGATCACCGGGCTCGGCTTCGCGGGCGATTTCCTGCGAGAGCTTGTGGCCCTTCTTGTCGTCTTTGCCACGGCCATGACGCTTGTCGCCGGGCTCTGCTTCACGAGCGATTTCCTGCGAGAACTTGTGGCCCTTCTTGTCGTCTTTGCCGCGGCCATGACGCTTGTCGCCAGGCTCTGCTTCGCGGGCGATTTCCTGGGAGAACTTGTGACCCTTCTTGTCGTCCTTGCCACGGCCATGACGCTTGTCGCCGGGCTCGGCTTCGCGAGCGATTTCCTGCGAGAACTTGTGGCCCTTCTTGTCGTCTTTGCCACGGCCATGACGCTTGTCGCCGGGTTCGGCTTCGCGAGCGATTTGGGTAAGTCCGGCGCTGGAGCTAGCGATCTCGCGATGCGAGGTCAGTTTGGTGGTGTTGTTCACGCTGGCGTTCATCCCGGTAGCCAGTGCCAGTGATGCGGCGATTACGAGCAGTTCTTTTTTCATTGTGATTCTCCTTAAGATTTTGTTTTCGTGAACCGCATCCCGTTTTGCTCTGGTCTGGCGGCTTCCCGTTCGCAAATTAAGACAACGGGACCTCGCGGTGCGGAACAAAGAAATTGTGGGTGGACCGACTGTGCCCGTAACCGGTTGAAAACGCATGGCTTGCGATTCCTTGCGCGGATTTTCAAGTCGCATCTTCTTTTATTGCGGGAAATTTCAAAGAAATCTGTTCCGCCTCCCCGGGCCTGTTGTCTTAGGAGATGTAGGGAATCAGTAGCGAAACGGCTAGCGGGAATTATGGAAATGATCGACGCACTCACAACCGGCTACGGAGTTCGCGGCAGAGTAGTCGCCCCAAGGGTTCCATCGGCGGGCCGGGCAGAGTCGGGCGCTATAATCGAACGCATGTCTTTGGAGCAACTCCTGGACGAGGAGTTGGTCACCCTCTATCGGTCCGGAACCCAGGTCGGCGAACGGGAACAGTATATTAACGAGTTATTTCGGCGGAACTACGCGCGAGTAGCCCGTTGGTGCCTGCGCTTTACTACCGATCGCGAAGCGGCAGCCGACCTCGCACAAGAGGTTTTCGCCAAGGCGTATCAGAACCTCAGTTCATTCCAGGGACAATCCAAGTTTTCTACCTGGCTTTTTGTGATTGCACGCAACCACTGTTTGAATGCGGTCCGAGCGAATAGCCGGCAGGCGACAGAACTCTCTGCCGACGATGGCGAAGAAATCCTGCTCGGTATTGCGGACAATTCTCCCAGTGCGCATTCCGTACTGGAACAGACGGCATCAGCGCAAATGGTTCGCAAGCTCCTGACGGAAGCGCTCGACGAGACGGAAAAGATGGTCTTCACCCTGCATTACGGCGAGGAGGTCTCGCTGGATGCAATCACGCGCCTGCTGCGGTTGGAAAACCAGAGCGGCGCGAAGGCTTATATCGTCAGTGCCAAGCGTAAACTGGCCCGCTTGGTGCAGCAAATGAAGGCACGTGGTCAATACGGAAGAGTTTGAATGAGGCGCGCCATGTCTGATCGGAACATACTAAAAGAATCGTTCACCGCCACGCCGGATTGCCTGACACCAGAGCAACTGGAAGCCCTGCTGGATGGCAAGAAAACACATCCTCATATGGAGAACTGCCCACGATGCCAGGCGGAGCTGACGATGCTGAAGTCTTTCGAATCCGACGCGCCGCTTCCCGACGAAGGCGCGGCCGTGGCCTGGATCAGCGCGCAACTCGACCGCCGTCTCGACAGCATCAAGCAACCGGTTCGGTCCCGCGCTCGCGCGGCGGTGCAGGGTTTGGAACCACAGAATTGGTTGAGCCGGATGTTGGGACGAGGAGGATTTCGATGGGCGCTTCCGGTCGGCGCCGTGGCCGCCGTTGCCATCGTGAGCGCACTGCTCCTGCAGCCGTCAAAACCACCCCAGTTGCAGGCCAATGCCGGAGGCAATCAGGTTATCTATCGTTCTCAGGAAGTGGTAATTGTCGGCCCGGTTGGCGAGTTGCAACAGATGCCGCGAGAGCTGCAATGGCAGTCGTTCTCCGGGGCTGCGTCGTACAGGATCGAAATCATGGAAGTGGATCAAACGCGGCTCTGGGCGGGCGATACGAAGGGAACATCCATCCCTTTGCCGGCCGCGGTACGTGCTAAAATACTTCCAGGAAAGCCGATTCTGTGGCAGGTCACCGCCACCGACGCACAAGGCCGAGTCTTGGGTAGTTCGCAAACCCAGCGGTTTTCCACTCCCCGCCAAAATTCGTCTGAAAAGTCTCAATCGCCCCAATCGTCCCAATAGCGGAGGTTCGTCATGATGGCAGCAAATCGTTTTCATCCTTTCAAGTTGATGGCCGGCATTTCATGGATCGTGTTACTAATCGCGACATCAGGATCTGTGTTTGCGGTGGATCCGCCATTCTTAGGCGTTGAGCTGACCATCCCCTCCGAAACCGTTCCGCCCGGTGGCATGCTGCAGTTGAAGGTGCAGATCACGGAGCCTAAGCCGATCTCCAAGGGTGGGCAGAAGTCCAGATTTCAAGCGAAGTTTCTCAGCCAGCCACAAGGGATTGCACTCTTTAGCCCAGATGGCGATGCCAGCGGTACAGCCGTTCTCTCGAAGGGTGCCGCGCAGTTTTCGCTTAGCTCCCCGCTTTTGTCGATGGGAATGAACATCGACTATCCGATCATGACCATTGCAATACCGGTGAAGGCGACGGCCAAAATAGGAGACTCCGCGCCATTGACTCTCGACCCGAGCCTATCGCGATGGGTCGATCCCGCGGGGCAAGACTACCCGGTCGTTCTAACCGATGGCGTCGTGACGGTTGGGGGAACGCTGTCAATTTCAGACATTATTCCCGGGGGAGGCCTCGTCCCCAAAGGTACGACGATCGCCATTCGTGGCGTCGGGTTTCAACCGGACTCGATTGTCCAGGTGAATGAGTCGATTCCAGACACGCAGACCTATATCGGGCCGACGGAAATCGATGTCACGTTGGGGGCCGACATCGATATGACGTCGCGCCGCATTCGCGTACGAAATCCGTCCTCGAATGAACGGGCCGTTTACTATTCCTACCAGCGGACTTCAGATATGGGGCTGAGCAAACATGTCCTGGTTGCCGCAACCGTGCCGTTGTTTTCTCAGAGCACCTGGAAAGTTGCCTACTTCAGGCCTGTTTTAAATGGTGCGCAGTTCAGTGGACTATCCGTAGAAAATCCGACTGCGCAACCTGTGAAGATAAAAATGCAACTGTTTAACAGCGGTGGAACGCTGCTGAAGACACGCAACGTCAAACTGTTGCCCAGCAAGAGGTACACGCGAGATCTCGCCGAGGTGTTCATCGGCGTGGTGGCGGGCAACGGTACGAGTGTGAAAGTTACGTCGCCCGTCGCGATTCCGATGCTGGGACTATTGGGAGACGACACGCTCGGAACTGTGGACCCGGTTGACCCTTCGCCGACTCTGTAGCAGGAACCAAATTCCAGCTCCAAGTACGAGGGTCGCGATCGTCACCATCGACATCAGTTCGCCCCATGAAACAAAGCGGGGAAGCGTACCGGTGCCGTCGCCGTTGAGTACGAACGCAGCCCAATGAGCGGGGTTTGCAAGTTGCGTATTGGAGTTGATAAACGTGAGCTTGGCAGAGCGCAGCGCTTCCACTTTTGACTGCCGTTTCACGAGAGCGTAGTAATAAAACTGCTTCATGAACTCGCTGGTTGGTTGATCCGCTACCCTCCACAATGTCGTCAGCGATGAACGTGAGCCCGCGACCAGCAGGGCGCGACTGAAAGCCTGCACACCTTCTCCGCGAATCATCTTTCCACGTTCCGTGTTACACGCCGAAAGAGTCGCTAAATTGACGTCGTGCAGGTCCAGGTCGTACAACTCGCGCAAGAAAACGTAGTCCGCGCTCCCGGCGGGATCAGCCGGGGAAAACAAGATTCGCGAGTTCTCGGGAATATCCGCATCCGCAAAGGCGTGGGTGCTCACATGCAACAGCGGGGCACGGGGCCCTTGGGAGGCAAGGAATGCCCTCTTGATGTCCGCGCTCCCTAAGTGCATTTCCGACCGGCCTCTGGCCATTCTGGAAATGCTCGCGATCTCTTCTTCGGAGTAAGGCAGTCTAGCCAGACTCCCTGACTTTTCGAACGTCCGCTGCCCTCGTTCCTGGATCTCAATCGCGGGATTTCCAAATGCGGCGAATTCCGGCATCCAGGGAAAGTGCAATCCAGCCCGGGTCGCCGGAGCACGGCGGAAGAGAGTAGCCGTCGGCAAGTAGGAAATGTCGTATTTCTCGATGAGGAGAGTATCGGAATGGGGAGAAGCCGGAGCTAGATCGAAGGGCACCGCAGCAAGCCATCCATCAGGAACGATGACGACGTGCCGCAAGTTCGGAGGCAGGGAAGAAGCGTCAGGAAACAAAGAGCCGAGAGTACTGACCTGTTGGCGCCAGTCGTCTTTAAGGCTATCCGGGAGTTGGCGCAGAAATTCAAGCAGATGTTCCCGCTCGGCAGTGGAATACGTGATCTGTTTTACTCCGTGCGAGTCATGAGTACACCAAAGGAGCGCAACCCGGTTTCCTGAAACCCAGTATTCCAGGAGAACCGTATCCGAATCGAGATACCGCTGAGTTTCACCGAGGCTGAGCGCCCCGGAATGCTTTGAGTCGCGTCCACGGCCGGCGGCGAGTCGATCCTGAAAGGTGCGGGCGCGACTTTTTTCCAGCACCGTAAACGCACTTCGAATATCGTTACGGCTGAGTAGCAGAGCGATCAAAGCGTCATACGCATCCCGTTTGTCGATGAGAAATTCGGCGCGTAGTGCCGACAACTGCAGTTGCGAGCGCGACATCTCGATGATCGCAATGGCCATCTCGTAGTCAGCCTGCGCGTCCGCCGCATGACCGGAGAGTTCATTGATTTTGCCGATCGCATAATGCGCTTTCCATTGCTCTTCCGCGATGCCGAGTCTTTCTGCTTGTGCAAGGGCGGCTTCAAACTCAGGGCGAGCTGACTGGAGATCAGATTCGCGCAGCAACGTCTCTCCCAGATAAAGGTGAGTCTGCACGACTTCGAGTTCCATGTGAGCTGACTGGGCGCGCGCCAAAGCCTTTTCGAAGAAGTGACGAGCCTTTTTTAAATCGTTCTGATCGAGGGCGTACACAATACCCATGTTCTTCAGGACGCTGATGTCGCCGTCATCGTCGTGCTGTTGTGTGTAGAGGTCCAGGGCCGACTGATAGCTGTCTAACGCTTTCCAGGGATCTCCCAGGCGGCGGTAGAGAACTCCAAGGTTCATGAAGAGGTGGGCCTTGTCACTTGCGGACAAACTGCTCGTTGCCCCGCCAACTTGCTTGTAGATCGTCAGTGCGTCCTGGTAACGCCCCAGCCGTTGATAGAGTGTGGCCTGGTTAATCTTCGTAATCTGGCGCCAATAGTCGCTCCAAGTCTCGGCGGGATGGTTTTCCACGATCTGCAGCGCGCGTTCGTAAGCGCGTAGCGCTTCGAGATAATTTCCAGGGAAGTAATACGCGTTGCCCAGATTGTTCAGCGTTCGTACTTCGGTTTTGAGATCTTTGATGCTGCGGCTGAAAGAGAGGGCGTCGTTAAAGCTGGCCTGCGCCGCGGAATACTGTCCTAGTTCTCCTTCCGCGATACCACGACTGTTGAGCGCGTACGACTGTCCTTCGGCATCGCCTAACGCGTGGTACGCACCCAAGGCTCTCTGGGCGAAGTCGACCGCTTCACTGTTCTTCCCCAGCGAAGACGCGACGTTGCTGAGACCATTCAAGACATGGCCGAGTTGCTGAGATGGAGTGTCCGGGGACAGCGATTTGAGCACAGATTCATATGCCGCTTGCGCTTCCTGGAGAGACCCTTTGTCCTGCAGCGCATCGGCCTGGCGAATCTTTTCGTTAAGTGGGTCGTTTGGAATGCTTTGCGCAACGGAGAAGGTGCCTGCCGCAAGGTACAGGGCGAAGACCGTGACAGTGGCTCGAGCGGAGAACATCTCTGCGACATTGTAGCGGGGGTCTCTGATCTGGCGCTAACCGCTCGTGCGAGTGCCGTTGTGAAAGATTTCTGTTCTGCCGTGGGTCCCCTGGTGGTCTTAAGCAGTGATGGGTATCTCCCAGGAGGATGACAATGAACACGAAAATTCGATTTGCAGGTCTTGCAGCGATGCTAACACTGGCAATCATGGCGTCAGCCAGTCCGATGTGGGGGCAGCAACTGAATGCCCGCAAAGATAAAACCATTAACGGTGTCCAGGCAGAATTGCGCGGCAATTTCCGCGTAAAAGGCGGTTCAACTCGTCTGAACTCTGAACTGGACAACATCAATATTCCGGTCGGGACCAAGGTTGCATTCTGCCTCCTTCAAAACGGAGTGAAAACTCTTCTGGGAGTTGGGCAGGTTGCCATGGTCGCGGGTGTCCCCACCGCAGTCGTTGAACTCAATACCAACGATGGAGACACAGTACCGACGGTTCTCGCCGGGGACGTCCTTCAAGCGCGCCAAAAGAAAATCGCGCCCTTCAAGACTGCACCCAATTGCGGATCGGCCTTGCTGTTGTCGGCCGCCTTCCAATAACGGACATAACCGAGGGAGTAGTAACCTACTCCCTCGTTCACCATCCATAGCTGCCGCCAGATATCGCCCACCGACTAGCCGTTCCCCGAAGACCAATCCGACACTTTCCGCTGCACCCGCCGTGGGGACGAAACCCTACCTCCTGAAAGTCCAGCGGAGCTTTACGGCAACCACGTCGCTGAGCGGAATGATACTGATGTCGTGCGGATCCACGATCAAGCGCTGCCAGCCCCGATTCCAAACAATGAAGAGGTCGTTGCCAGGCCTGATCGTCCAGCGCAGACGGGTATTCGTGCCTATGTTCTGTGACTCGGTGTCGTACTGCACAAAGCTGCTGAGAACAAGGTTGGGAGTCCACGCATAGGCTCCCTGCAGTTGCCACAAACGCTGGACGAAGTTTCCTTCGGGGAGGCGTCCAAAATCATTTTCCGTGTCGGCTTCGAGCTGTACTCGGCCTTTTGGGGATGTCCACTTCAGGTAGTTTTCCCACTGTGTGAGGTGGCCGTTATAGAACGATCCAAACCAGGTCGTCATTCCAAACTGTAATGGCCGGTGAGCGCTGGTCTGTGCTTCGAGGCGGTACCGGGTGAACTCGTAGGAACCGGGCCGGATTGTCACCCCGTGCGCGATTTCAAAAGGTACTGACAGAGTCTCACCATGTGGGTTCCAGTTGAATTCAAAACGGTCGCCAGATTCAAAACGCACATTGATAGGCGCCATGAAATATTCCCAAGACTCCAGGACGCCTCGCGGGTCGGTGTACCGGACGTATTCATTCTCGAAGAACTCCTGGCGAATCCACCGGAATGGACCATCCTTGGAAGGTCGCGGTTGGTACGCGCAAGAGGCAGATGTCCGCCTCGTGCCGGGACGGGGAAGGAATCCGAGCAACGGTTCCAGCGCTTCTCCGTACTGGTTCACGCTCGTGGCGCAATCGAATAGGTCGTTGGGATAATCGGCGCTGAAACCCCAGCCCATCCTGCTGCCGCGCCCGACATCACCTTGAGTGGTTGCGGTCCACGCACCAAACTGCAGATTCTTGTTTCTTAGAAATTTTGAAGTTCGCCAAACTGCGTCGATTCCCGCCAGCGTGTTGTTTCGGTGCCCAGCCGGGTCGCCATGAGTCACGATGGCTCCTACGCGGAGGTTTTCGTTGAGGTCGTAAGAAATCCGACCAGCGAACAGATTTGTACCCGGGACCACGGCGGAGGGCAGTCCAAGATCTTGCACGACTTGGTCGGGCACCGTGGTTTCTCGCGTCTGCACATCGAGAACAGCAAGATTCCATTTTCCAACCCGCCCATTTAGTTTGACGCCGGCATCGATGGGAATCTGCGCGCCGTCAAGCAGGCCTACGTTTCGGCTAAAGAATGGGATGAACGTCTCTCCGAGATTCAGACCAAAAGTGTATTGGTTCGCCCCCTCAAGGAAGAAGGAGCGCTTTTCCGGGAAGAAGAGCGGGAAGCGAGTGAGTTTGATCTGCCGCGTGTCTACTTCCGTCTCGGCAAAGTCGGTGTTGGCGGTGAATACAGTAACCAGTTGCGGAGTAAGTTTCCAGGTGATCTCGCCGCCGAAGGCCCCCTGCCATGCTCGTCCGGGTCCATCTCCGTAGGATTGTGTGGTTTTTCCTGTCGCGTACGGTGTGATTTCGATCCCTTTTCCCTGTTGCAGTTCTCCGATGCCCGTCAACATTCCGGCGCGGCTGAGATCGTACAGAAATGAATCAAGGGTTGGGGATGACCAGCGCAACCAGAGTCGTTCACGGGGCACAAATCGTTCCAGATTTAGTCCCCAATCGTTCAGGCCGGGCGTGAAGCTCAGAGTGCGCGATGGAATGAAAATCTCCGCCGACCAGCCATCCGGCGTCCTCGCGGTTCGCGCATCCCAAATGCCGTCCCAATCCAATGATGCGCTCTCCGACCTGGAAATCAAACCATCGACACGCGCTGCGGCCGCGTTGATTTGGAAGAAGTATCCCGTGCGACGGTCGCCGTAGGTATCCAGCACGATGCTTACCGTGTCGTCACCGGCCATGTCACCGTCGCGTCGCATTGTGTGGACGGCGATACGGCGTGGGTCTGGATCTTTACAAATGAAGCCAAAGTAGATCCGGTCGGTAGTCACGACGACTTGCACCGACGTTTCGTAAGATGTCACTCCCCCCGGCTTCGGCGCTTGTTGCACGAGCTTCATCAGCGGCGCGGCCCGCCAAACCGGTTCGTCCAATAGACCGTCTAGTGTGATCGAAGGGGATGAAGTGACAGAGACACTTGTTGTGGGCACATCATCCGCACGGGCGCCTGCCGCAGTAGCAATGGTCAACAGTCCATAAAAGAACAATTGCCATCCGATTCGTTGTCGGCTGAGATAGGTGGGGACTGATTTGACAGACACTGGTTCCGATGTGCCTCGCCTATGGCAGATTTCGGGCATGCCGCGTCGCCGTCACGAGTGCCACTGTCATTGGTTCGGTTATTGTTGAGTTGGTTTCTGAGTTCATTTCGCTGAGTTTGTATTGTCGAGCGCGGTTCGCAATCCTTTCGCGAGTTTTAGGGCATCGTCATTAGCCCAGAAGTGCATATAGAAGAGCCTCGGCACGTCGTCCAGCGCGTGGCTGTGCAGAGCTACGATTTGAACACCGCTGTCATTTAAGGCCTTCATAACGGCTCCAACCTCTTTGCCCGTCATCGCGAAATCTCCAGCGATCGCAGCACGTCCATTTCCGGTCGGCTGGAAATTGATGACGGTGCCTGCCCCCATCGACGGTGGTGTATCCATGCCTTCTTCGGTGAGCTTTTCTGCACGTGGCACGCTGAAGTGGAGCACGCCGCCGCTCACGTTGCCGGGACGACCCATGATCTTTTCCACTGCGACTACGTCGAATCCAAGATCTGCCGCAGTCTCTTTTGTGCCGCCGCCTTGGGGAAGAGGCGTCTTGGTAAGCCCGACCGCTTCCTTGATTGTCCGGGCCATCTTTACCGGATCACCGTGCCCGCCCATGTGGACATAGATAATCTTTGGCGATTCGCCGATCAAATGGTTGTGGATCGCGGTGACTTCGATTCCTCCGTCTAGCAGAGCCTTGATCACAGGAGCGGCTTCGACTTCAGTTAGGACGAGATCGCCCATGACCATCGCATCGTTGTCACCAACGTGGTGGAAAGCAGCCCAAGCGCCGAGGGCAAGGCCCGGTTTGATTTCAGCATCTCCAAGAGTGACATGAAGGTCCTTGCGCGGCATGTTGAAACGGACGACGCCTCCCGGCAGGTTGGCTCCAGGAAATCCGAAGACTACTTCGACCGCCTTCCATTCCTCGGCCGCCTTCGGGTCTCCCGTGGTCTGGGCCAGAGCGCTTGCGGGGAGGGAGACGACAAGCGTGACTATCGCCGCTAAAGTGCATGTCCGCATGAATGACAGCTTTGCGTGTTTCATATCTGTTCCTCTCATTTGCTATTGCGCTTGGTTTGGGTCACCTGCCGTGCACTTCGCGCTAGTGTTTGTAGATGGTCGTGTCGTGGTGATAATTTCGCCAGTCGAACCAATAGTCTTTGAGAGCGGGCACTCGATCGAGACATTTGCCCTGCGAAGGTCCTGACGTCGCACAGCCCTGAAAATTCCATTCGCTGTTTGTGGCTGTATCGAGCAGGGTCCAGTCTTTGGTTTCGCTTTTCAGAAAGAATTCGGTTTCCTTGCCATCCACGCGGCCGACGAATACGCGAAACGATTTCTTATCTTTGCCAACCACGAGCAGAAGCGGAGTTCCGTGCAGGTGGTCGACGATTGGAGCCTGTTTCACAACGCTGTCCCAGGGATACGCGCGGGCGGCGCCGCCGATCTCGATGCCGACGACAACGTCCCGCGATTTCAATTCAGTTCCCGGAAAGCTGATCACGACCGGCAGTTTGGCTACTTCGGGTTCCCAGTTGGCGTCGTATTCTTTGGTGAATTTCGCGACCGGCGCCAGCACTTTGCCATCGGAGACTTCGGATTTCCACTGGCCAAAAGTCAGTTCGTCGCTCGCGACAAGTTCAAGCGCAGAGCCCTTGAGCGGACCATAGATGGCTTTGCCGGTGATCTGCTGCCACCAGGTGCCGGTCTCCTTGTCGCGCATGAGGAAGTTCTGGTTGTTGATCCCGGCAAGGTAAAAATGCAGGACCCTTCCATTCGCCGTTCGTGTCCACACCAGACCGGTGTGACAGAGCGTTCAATACGTAGCCACGATCGGGACGCCGCCGACGGCGTCATTCACGATGTGGTGGTAGGCCATTTCGCTGATGGGATAAGCGCGCGCGTCGCCACTGAAGGCAACCGTCATGATCATTTCGCCGGCATCGAGTTTGCTCTTCGCCGCGCTTTCAAAACGGACGTCGTCGACGGGGTGGAACATCCATTCGAAGTAGTTGATCCGCGCCATGACAGCGGAGAAAGACACAAGCACCATTGCAACGACGAGCAGAGTCCTGCGCCAGATGCCGACGCTGCGCCAAAGCGTGAGCGCAAGCGCGAGGCACAGAAGGCCAGTGAAGATGGTTGCGATCGGAGCCCGCTGACGAGTCGCCATCGCCCACCACAGCGCCCGCGGCGCCTGATAGGCAAAAGGACGAATGACGAAGGCGGGAAAAAAGAACAACGCGATCGTTATGAGCGCCGAAACGGAGAACAGCATCCAAAGCCAAGGGGAACTTCGACGCGGTGGTTTCGCCAGCATGGGTAACGGGCCTCTAGTAACGTAAGTCCTTAATTCCGCTGTTTTGATGCCGAACATCGATTTTACAGAACTTGGCGGAACGTGGCTTCGTTACATAGTCGCTTTGATCTCACCCAGCCGCTGCCTAGCTCCCAGGTGCCCGATCGAGAATGGTCTCGGTGGCAGGGTCCCAATACTGTTTCTTGCCCGACCAGTAAGCCTCCGCAGCCATCATGGCAGCCACCGAGTGCGCGAAGCCGTCCTGCACGGTGCAAACGGGTTGTTGCCGCGTGCGCATGCACTCGAGCCAATTGGTCATGTGTCCCAGCGACAGATCATCGATGCCCATGGGCGGGAGCTTGGTGTCCCCAGGGAGGAGAATGTATTTCGCGGCTCTAGCCTCGTCGATGTCGAGGTTGTCCTCATGATTTCCTTTCTCTTCGACCAATTGGTATCGCGGACTGCCTTCGCCTCCAATGTTCATTAGTGTCGATTTTTTCCCCATGAAGCGGGTGAAGCTTGGAGAATCGTTGCCGAAGCTGGTTGAGTAGCTCACCAGAAAGCCCTTGGGATATTCCAGCAAGGCTTGAAACGTATCGGGATTCTCCCGGCCATCGCGCCACGCAAAAATGCCGCCGTTAGCGACCACGGAGCGGGGAAAGCTGTCCTTCATGAACCAGTGCACGAGGTCGGTTGCGTGGCTCATCCATTGATCGGGAATGCCGCTGGAGAATTCCTTGTACAGGCGGAATTCGCAATAGACTTTGGGATCAAAGGGGCGATAGGGTTTGGTGAGCAGCCATTTTCGCCAATCTGTATCCTGTTCTCGCACTAGCTTCGACTCCTCGCGCCCACGCCACCGCGGGCCGTGGTAATTCCAGACAATTTCCACCTTGCTCACATCTCCGAGCACGCCGGTCCGAACCAAATCGTGGGCTGCTTGCGGATACGGTTCGCTGCGATGCTGCGTCCCCACTTGTACAATCCTTTTCGATTTGATGGTCGCATCGCGGGCCGCCTTTGCTTCTGCCAGCACGTTGCCCATCGGCTTTTCCACGTAGGCGTCCTTGCCGGCCTCTACCACCATTTTCAAGATGGGCGAGTGGGAGTGCTCGGGTGTGGAAATAATCACGGCGTCGACGTCTTTCAAAGCCAGCACGTCGTCTAAATACTGATACGCGCGTGGAGCACGGCCGTAATACTTTGTATTCGCCGCGACCGCCTTCTCGCGGTTCAGTCGCCACAGATCACACACCGTAGTGATTTCCACATTTTGGCTGGTCTTCAGTTGAGAAGCGATTAAGCCCAATTCCCCGCCACGGTTCCCGATGCCGATGTGGCACAAGGAAATCCGATCGTTGGCACCCAGAATCCTGTCGTATGAAAGAGCTGTGCTCGCGAACGCCGCACCTCCGGCAACCAGCGCTGCCGACTTGGTCAAGAATTTTCTCCGATCGATGCTTTGTTCCGAGTCGCTCATGCCTGTTCTCCTTGGCCAACCAAGTTTCCAATTGCCTCTATGGCGCCGCAATCATGCCAGAACCACCGGCCCATGGGGGCCGAGGCGTCCGCGTCAGACGAGATTGCCCTTCGGCCAGATGATTGACCTTTGTATCGCTAGCGCGGTTCAGATTAAATCATTGGCAACGCACTCTCTTCGTTGCCGGGAGTGCCTCACTCGAGTTCGATCTTCGCGAGCCCATAAATGCTTACCTCGCTGAGGTCGAGAGTCAACATCTGACGCCCCGCCGTGTTCACGGCTGTGTATTTCATTGGGTTCATCTCGTTGAGCGTTCCATTCCATGTCACGCTTCGAGCGGTCTTTCCGCGAGGTATCGCCACCTGCACCTTCAAGTGCTGCGCAGGCGTGATCGATCCGTCCACCGTCACGTCGTAATTGACGACGTGGAGCAGCATCCATCGATTGTTTTTTTCCATCATCGTGGTAATTTCGACGAACGGAGCTGCGGGTGTAAGGCGCGTCACACGTGTGCCGAGACTCTCCCGCACTTTGCCGGCAACTTGCTCGAGAAGGTGGCGCAACTCGGGATCGATGCGGTTCCGCGTATAGCCTTCTGGGATGTCAGCAAAGACGTCGGCCATCGTCGGACCAAATGTCGTGTAGTCCCCATGCGACTTCATAGAGATGAGGAACCGGGATGCCGGCATCTTCACGGGGACGAATACCATCTGCCCCTTGCCGAGCTTGCGTGTGACCTCGGCGTCAGGATACTGTCCGCCGCCCAGTGCTTGCGCCAGCGGAATCTGATGTTGAGAAAGGCCGTACTGGTCTTTGCTGCCGCTGGCACCTAAAACGAGCAGGGTGCCTCCAGTCTTGGCATATCGCACGAGCGCGCGCTGGTTCTCCGCGCTCATCAGCGGAAGGTAGGGAACGACCACCATATCGAATTGGTTGATCTTCGGACTCGATAAATCGTCTTCGGTCAGCATGACGTGCGCGATCCCGTTGTCCGCCAGCACGCGCGATGCACTAAACGCAAAACTCAACTCATCCGCGAGATACTGTCGCAATGAGGCGACCACTGCGACGTTCGCATGCATTCTCACGTTGCGCAGGCTCTCCTCGTTCGCCTTCAGAAAGCGATACATCTGAGTGGCACCCGCGGGTGTCAATCTTTTTTCCCGGAAGATAGCGTGATTCGCTACGGCTTCCGCGATGTTGATCTGGGCCATGGCATTCAAGCAACTCTCGGTAGGGTGGGGGAAAATCGGCGGCGTAATTTCGGTCGCATACACGATCTCCGGTTTGCCATGCGTGGCTGCGGCCAGGAACTTGAACGCCGGACTATTCGTGATTTTTGTGCCCTGGTCGTCTTTACGCGGAGCGGCATCGAGGAATTCCTGGACTTCGGAGTAAATGAAGTCGTCATATCCGTCGCGGCCAAGCATCTCCATGTTGCCGGCCGCGTCATAGCTGATCGGGCCGTAGCCGAACCCGCCAAACACATTTCCTGAAATCATGAAATTGGGGTTGTACTTCCGGGCAACTTCGCGCAGGCGATGATGGAATTCCGCTACCGAATAGCCACGGAAGGTATTCCATTCCGACCAGAATGGTTCTCCGCGCTTCTTCGGCAGCGCGATGTTGTCGTAGTCATCTGCACCATACTTAGCATGTGCCACTTTCGCTGGAAGGTTCTTCTTCAGATAGGCAGCGAAGTTCCGTTTGCAGTACCCGCAATAGCACGTTCCACCGGCGATCTGCGTCCAGTCGATGTAGGAGCCGTCGATCCCAGTTTCCGCCTGCGCTCGTATCCGGCCCTCCATCAGCCGGGTAAAGTGCGGATTGTTGGGGCAACCCCAGGTTTCGAACTCGTTCGTTGTCTCCTGGCCGTAGGGGGCATAGCGATAGTGAGGAAAACTGCCGTCGGGTCGAACGGTGATCCACGTCGTCGGGTCGTCTACTGGTTTGGGCCCGAGGTAGTCCTCGTAGTCCTTCCAGCCTTCGCGCCAGAATTGCAGCATTCGGAGCTGTTCTTTCTGGGGAGTGTCCTGGTTGGACGCCGAACGCCCATGCAGTGAACTCGTAAGGTATCGAAGAACGATGTAGCCTTTGTCGTGCAAGGCGCGATTGTTTGCCTTGGCCTGTTCCATCCCGTGATTGAATTCTTCGCGACTCACGTCTTCGAAGCTGGGCGCGCCGCTTCCAAACGTGATGGTCATGTTGTTCGTCTTCAGGAATTCCAGGTCCGCTTTCTGTCCCAGCCGCCAATGTCCCCAGTCTGTGTCCGGTGTCCATGTTCCAGGTTTATCTTGCGCGAACGTGACCATCAATGCCGCAACGATAAGAAGTGCGTATCTGACTATGAGTTTGGATCGCATACTGCCTCCTGTGTTTCCGACAGCTCTGCATTGCAAGATTGCTCAATGATTGGTTTCCAGAAAATAGAGAATTAGCTCCGATTCTTTTGTGAAAGGTGGAAGTTTCAACTCAAAGGTTCTGCCGATATTTGCAAATTTCAGATCCTGGCCGCCGAGTGTCGCCCGACGCAACTTGTGGTCAGATTGCAGGCTAACCTGCGGCGATTCCTGCTTTGTGGCTGCGAGTCGCAGGGCCAAGCTACCCGGCTTTTCATTTACTGCGAGGATTGGCAGGTTTGCGCGGGTCAGACGAAATCCGGAGGCCGATACCTTTGCCAATTCAATATGACGGTCCGAACGCGCGAACCCTTTGATGTGACCGTTGCTATCGTCCCACTCCTGCCAGTCAGCATTCAGTACGACTGCCGGCTCCGCAACTGCAACGGCGAATCGCGCTTTGGATTTCGCTCTAACGTCGAAGGTCAGCCCCGCAGTCGTTCGCGTTGCCGCAGTCATTAGCTTCGAGATGTAGGTCAGGTGAGGCGTAGTGTTTGGTTGAGCGTCCAGCTTGATCGTGATGGAGTGTTTCTTCCCCGGCGCGAGATTCGGCAAAATCAGCAAGCGGTCATCAAAGGCAGGATGCACGTGTCCATCGATCAGGACCGAGTGGATAAATTTTCGCGTGTTCTCAACCCGGATACCCATGCCGCCTAGAAATTCCGCAGTATCATTCCGGCGCAGGTTCGAGAGGTCGAGTGTCATCTCGATCGCGTCGTCCGATGCCTTCCACGAATAGTTCCATTGCGCCATCGCGCGTAGTTTCTGCGCGAGTTCCTGCGGTTCCGGACAATAGATCGGAAGCGTGCCAAACTTCGTTTTCATTGCCTCATAGAACGGAAAGTTATTCTCATTCGTGATCCGCTTGTCCTTGCCTTCGTTGACGGGCGAGGAGGAGATCGAGTAGTCGTGCCACATCTCGTTGAAGATCACACCACGCCCAACATTGCGAAACATGTGGTCGAAGACGCCTTCTTCGTTGGCGGTAATCTGCGCTGTCGTATAGCTCCACGTCGGGTCATAGAACCACTGGTAGTCGGGGTGAGGGGAATTTTCGAGCAGGACGAAGTCCTTGTTCGCGCCGGAAAACCAGGTCATGTTGCCAAAACCGAGCGGTACGCTCTGCTCCAGGCCATGGGTCATGTAGAACGAGAAGCGCGCAGCGACTTCACCGTAGTCCTCCATCGGGATGGTGTCGCCCGGATTGATCATGGACTGGATTTTGCGAATCGGAAAACCCTGCGCCCGCATGTTCTGCTCGATTTCCTCGACTGACCCGTCGAGTTCCTCGCGCCAACGCTCGGGAGTCATCTTGCGATCGATTTCGTGGAACTTACTATGGGTTCCAATCTCGCCTCCGAGGTTTTCAAGACCCTTGCCGAGCGGCGCCAGTTTGTCCCAGCCGGCTTTCTTCACGAAGCTGGAAACCCAGGTGTAGAGCGGCACGACTCCGGTATCCTGCGCCACGCCGGTAAGAAAGTTGAGCGTCTTGAGTTGGTACTTAAGGTCGCCGCTGTTGTCTCCATCGAAACGGACAACCGCGGTAAGGTTGGCGTTGGAGACCTGCGGAGCAGGAAACGGAACATCCACATCGCCATAGGTAGCCCATTGCATCGCTCGGATCAGCGCGTTCCAGAGTTCGTTTGCATAGGCGACTTGCGGCGGGTCGTTGCGAAAAAACGTTCCTGCGCCTGCGGACGTTCCAAAGTCGCTCACGAGAACAATGCGGCTTTTCTCGCGTTCCAGGCAAGAAAGATAAGGGAAACTGTGCTGGCCGTCGGTCGAGGCGAGTAGTACTTCTCCCCCGGACTTCGGTTGCAGCACGTTCGTGGAGGACGCGAGCACCGGGGTCAGGAACTGTGACACCTCGAATCCTCGCGTTACATAGTGGTCATTCGAAGTCACTCGAATCCGGTACTCGGTTCCGCCCAACAGTCCTTTGTATTCCAGTCCGAGCAGATCATCGACATCGTGGTGATCGCGTTCTTTGTCGTTCGCATCTTTGGTGGCGAGCGGGCCGTCGAGGATCACGCTGTGGTTGCCCGCAAGATAAGCGCGCAAGCGAAGGACGATCTGCGAGTAGGTCGCGTCATCCGCCTGCGTGGCCTGAGCAAACACAAGGGTGGAGTACTTCGACAGTTCCAGGTCGCCAGGCATTTCCTCTACAAAGAGTGTGTCGTACGGAATCCCTGCCAGCGTCGCGATGCCGACCCAGCCGTGTCCGGCCAGTTGACTCGTTTCCCAGTCGTGGTGGTAGCTGGCCTTGCTCAGGAAGATGGCCAATCGAGGCCGTGTGAACGACGCAGTCGAAGCAAACGCCATCCCGCACAGAAGTAGTAGGACTGCACCAAACCGTAACTTCTTCATCGCTAACGCCTCCGTTAAGGAGTTCCCGTAGCGCGAAACCGCCCGCCATGGTCGCCCATCTGACGAAATTCATCCGATGACACGACCACAATAACAGAAAAACGAAAGATAACGAAACAAGATGTCAACAACTCGAAATAGGTGCCCGGCAGCACCAATCAGGAAAATGCGGCTTGGGAGCCGTCAGTATGGTGCATCGGAAGACATCGAAAAGCTCGAACGCAAAAACAATGCTTCGACTAGCTGATTTGGAGCAGTCGAGGAATGCGGTTCTTCACTCACTCGATGCAGCGAGTTCGCAAGAATCATACTCTCGGTGGCTTGTGGCCCACTTTTCCGTCCCAATCACAATTCAGCGTGCCCTTGCAGTTCGAGACGTGGGCAACCACGGGGATGGCAGCGAAGGACGTTGCTTCTGGTCTTCAGATTCTAGAAGGGAAATCTCAGAAAAGAATGGCTCCTCAGGTAGGACTCGAACCTACAACCCTCCGGTTAACAGCCGGATGCTCTGCCATTGAGCTACTGAGGAACGTGGCTTTGCGGATACAGCTTCATATAAATATATCATTCCATGGGGACGCTTCGTAAGGGATTGCCAGGGATCGATCTCGAAAATCCCCCTGAGTCTTGCGCCCGGCAAAAGACCGCCCGGTAAAAGATCGGCTAGGATTGGAACACGCGCCGGCCTGCCTGCGTACCTTGCACTATGAGCCTGGATGCTCCACGACCGCAGTTGCCCGCCCTGACGTCGATCCGTTTTCTCGCCGCAGTTTGGGTGGCGCTGTTCCATGCGCAAGCGATGCGGGTATTCTTCGGTCCGGAGTGGTTTCAGGTCTTCGCTTCCATCGGCGACATGGGAGTGCATTTCTTCTTCGTACTTTCTGGCTTCATCATGGTGTACACGTACTCGGGGCGTCTCGATAGCCGTCGAGACTTCTGGCAGGCCCGCTTCGCGCGCGTCTATCCCGCGTTGATCTTTTCTCTGTTACTGATGGCGCCCGGCTTCTTCTATGTCTCGCTGAAAATGGACGTTGCCAAAGTCGTCCCGGAATGGGTTTGGCCGGCGCAGCACCTCAAACTTTCTGTTCTGCTGGCGTTGAGCATGCTGCAGACCTGGATCCCGCGCAATTCCATGGCCTGGCATATGCCTACCTGGAGCCTGTCGAACGAGGCCTTTTTCTATTTTCTGTTCCCATTCTTGTTGCCCATCTTTGGCCGGTTCTCGCGGAAGCAGTTGCTGGCGATTATTCCAGTATGCTTCGTCCTCGGAATCGCTGCCTCCGGACTCTACAACTGGTATCAGCCGGACGGACCGGGAGCGCGCAATTCCCATGAAATCGTTCCCTGGCTTTATTTCATCAAGTTCCATCCGCTTTCGAGAGTTTCGGAATTCCTGTTGGGCATGGCGTGCGGAGTACTTTTCGTGCAGAGCCAGCGCAAGCGATCTTTGGCGTGGCCTTTGATCGCAATTGGAGTTGCCCTGACCGCGGTTGCCGGTACGCTCTTGCATCGCAACGTTTCACTCGTGCTGCACCCGGCGGTGATCGCACCAGCATTTGCGGCCATCATCTATGGAGTGGCGTTGCGTCCCATGGGGCTGGGAGCATTGGAAAACAAATTCTTCGTGTTGCTGGGAGAAGCCAGCTACAGCTTTTACTTGTTGCACTCTGCGGTGATCAGCGCCTTTGGAATGTATTTCCATGACGCCGCCGGCGGACTGCGCCGCCAGAACGCGCTGGGTCTGTTCTTGATGCTAGCCACGACCGCACTGGTGTCGATTGGCGTGTATGCGGGAATTGAGCGTCCGATGCGGCGTGTGCTTCGTCCGAAGAAGAAAGAGCGGACTGCAACTGCGGCGGCTGCGCCCGCTGTAGCCGAGGCCAGCGCCTCGCGCTAGTCGCAGACCATCTTCCCGCGCTCAGTTCTGCTAACCTTGGACTCTGCTCTTACTCTAAATAAAAGACATCATCACAGTTGTCCCATGAGGTGCTTATGACGGGAGGCTTACGCTTGCTTGCCTTTTTTATCTTCCTGCTGACAGGTGCAGTCGTCATGGTCTGGGCGGCGGATTCTTCCGCTCCCTCTGGTCCGCCGAAAACGAAAGAGGCGCCGGTTGAAGACACAGTCCAGGGCCACAAGATCGTGGACCGTTACCGCTTCCTCGAAGATGGCAATAGTCCCGACACCAAGCAGTATGTCGAGCAGCAGCTGGCCTACACGCGCAGCGTCCTCGATCCGCTGCCCGGACGCGACCGCATCAATGCGCGCCTCTCGCAGTTGCTGACCATTGGCACCATCGGACCTCCGCAGATTGGGGGCAAATATTATTTCTATACCCGCCGCGAAGGCACGCAGAATCAGCCCGTGCTCTATGTGCGTGAAGGACTAGGCGGCACCGATCGTGTCCTCATCGATGTAAACAAGATGTCCACCGACGGCACCGTCGCGCTCGACTGGTGGTTCCCGGCCGACGATGGCAAGTACATCGCCTATGGGACTTCGCCGAATGGCTCGGAAGAAAGCACTCTCCATCTGATCGACAGCGCGACCGGAAAATTGCTGCCCGATGTGATCGAGCGCACGCGCTTCGCCAGCCTCGCGTGGAAGAAAGATAATTCCGGTTTCTACTACACGCGACATCCGAAAAAAGGTGAGGTGCCGGACGGCGAAGAGGTTTACCACGTCAAGGTCTTCTATCATGCGCTGGGTACAGATCCGGATAAGGATCCGCTGCTGTTTGGCGAGGGCCGCAACCCGCAGGACATCCCGTCTGTTAATCTCTCGGAAGATGGCCGCTGGCTGCTGATCACGGTCTTCCAGGGTTGGACCAAGAGTGAAATGTATCTGCAGGATCTTTCATCGAAGAACCCTCCAGTCGAGCTTACGACCGGCAAGGAATTTCTCTACAGCGCAGATTTTCTGAAAGGGAAGCTCTACATCACGACGAACGAAGATGCTCCGCGTTTTCGTGTGTTTGCTGCCGACGCCACGAATCCAAAACGCGAAAACTGGAAAGAACTGATCCCGCAATCAGACGCCGTTCTGCAGAGCGCCAGCGTTACCGGCGGGAAGCTCTTCGCGCAGTATGAGCACAATGCCAGCTCCGAATTAAAAATCTTCGACGTCGATGGCAAGAAACTCCGCGACATTCCATTGCCGACCATAGGCACCGTGAATGCCGTTGCCGGCAAGTGGGACGTTTCAGAGCTGTTCTTCGGATTCCAGTCCTACACCGTTCCACCGTCGGTGTATCGCTATGACTTGAATAGCGGCGCGACTTCTCTCTGGACCAAGGTCGACGCGCCTTCGATCGATCCTTCCGGATTTGAAGTGCAGCAGGTCTGGTACAACTCGAAAGACGGTACACGCATACCGATGTTCGTCGTGAGCAAGAAGGGAATTGAAAAGAATGGGAAGAATCCCGTTCTCCTCACTGGCTACGGCGGCTTCAATGTTTCTGAAACCCCCAGCTTCAGCCGCTCCATGTATCTATGGATGGAGCACGGCGGCATCTACGCGGTCGCGAATCTGCGCGGAGGCTCGGAATTCGGCGAAGACTGGCATCGCGCCGGCATGCTCGAGAAAAAGCAGAATGTGTTCGACGACTTCATCTCCGCCGCCGAATATCTGATCTCGCAGAAATACACGGACAAGGATCATCTCTCGATTCTCGGTGGCTCGAACGGCGGCCTGCTCATGGGCGCCATGATCACGCAGCGCCCCGATCTTTTCCGCGCCGTGATTTGCGCAGTGCCGCTACTCGACATGTTGCGGTATCAGAATTTCCAGATCGCAAAACTCTGGATCCCTGAATACGGCTCGGCCGAAGATCCCAAGCAGTTCGACTTCATCTACGCGTATTCGCCCTATCACCACGTGAAGACAGGACAGGAGTATCCGGCCATCCTCTTTATGACTGCCGATACCGATACCCGTGTCGATCCCATGCACGCCAAGAAGATGGCGGCTCTGATGCAGGCCGAAGCAAAGAACGGCGCAAGTAAAGAGAAGCCCATCCTCCTTCGCATCGAAACCAAAGCCGGTCACGGACAGGGCAAGCCCGTCGCCAAGCAGATCGAGGAAAACACGGATATGTATTCGTTCCTGTTCTGGCAGCTGGGAGTGAAGCCATAGGGCGGCCGTTTCGCCACTGATCGGGAGGGGACAGCTTACGCAGTTGTCGCGACATCGGCATGTGTCCTCCGGCACTGTGCTTGGCCCCGCGTCTGTGGTTAAATTAAGACGATGCCCGACCTTAAGATTCGCGTCCTGGTAGCCAAGCCCGGCCTGGACGGTCACGACCGCGGCGCCAAAGTGATTGCTCGCGCCTTACGCGACGCTGGCATGGAAGTCATCTACACCGGATTGCGGCAGACGCCCGAGATGGTCGTCAACGCTTCGATCCAGGAAGATGTGCAAGTCATCGGCCTCTCGATCCTGTCGGGAGCGCACAACGCCATTGTTCCCCGCGTAATGGACCTGCTCAAGGAACACAAGATGAATGACGTGCTCGTGCTGGTCGGCGGGATCATTCCCGATCAGGACATCGCACATCTGAAAGAAATTGGCGTTGCAGGAATTTTCCAGCCCGGCACGCCGATGGACGACATCGTCAAATTCATCCGCGAACACGTGAAGCCGCAAACCGTAACCGCGGGATAGTGCCGGAACGGGCGCCGCTCTCGTTACAGCCGCGCAAGTGTCGCACTTGGTTTCCTCCGTGTCCTCCGTGCCCCCTGTGGTAAAGATTTCCTGTACAGGGAATGACCTCTCCCTTCTTCCAACTCGATTCGCGCGAGGGCGTCAACGTCCTCTGGCTAGTGTCAGACGACGGTACGAACCGCCTGACGCGGGCTTGCGTACTCGCGATGACCGCGGTCATGAATGATCTACGAGATCAGCCGAAGCCGCTGATCATTACCGGCAACCCACGTTTCTTCTCCGTCGGCGCCGACCTCCGCGAAATCGCCGTCCTCAGCGGGCCTCAGGCCTACGAATTTTCTCTTATGGGACAGACCCTGATGAACGCAATTGAAAATCACCCTACGCCGGTTATTGCCGCGATCGAAGGCCATTGCATGGGTGGAGGACTCGACGTCGCGTTAGCTTGTCATCGTCGTATTGCCGCCCCGGACGCGGTCTTTGGACATCGTGGAGCCGCTCTCGGACTCGTCACTGGTTGGGGAGGGACGCAACGTCTGCCACGTCTCATCGGCAAAGGGCGGGCATTAGAACTATTTGTTGCGGCGGAAAAAGTCTCTGCCGACAGAGCGCTCCGCATGGGATTGATCGATCAGATCGCAGAAAATCCGGTCGCAGAAGCGTTGCGATGCTGTCGGGGAGAAATGACCTAGGCGAGTTGCACTAACCCCAGCGCTTTCTGAATTTCCGGATTGGTCATGAACGTATTCCAAACGAACTGGCTGCGCTGATTCTCCGCCATCAGCATGGTGATGCCCACATCGATGCCGATCACGTCCGGGTCATACCAGTTACTCAACGGATTGAACGCGTCTACGTAACCGTACCGCTGCCAGGTCCGCGGAAAAGCGGTCCGAATATTTCGTAGCACAGCCAAGCAATCGCTCGGGGCAAACGGCAACGATCCTCCCGCCGCGCACGGCACAATCGTGCCGTCGATCGCTCCCATCTGCGGAGGGCCGCCCCAAGCCGTGTATCCATTTACCGAATCGGAAGCGGTGATGCCCCACTGGTTGGATTTGTAATCCGAGAATTGCCCTTGCAACGACAGGCAGAAGGCCTTGTGCGCTTGCGTCGCCGTGACCGAGTTGTTGAAGTAGTTCGCGTACTTGTCCTGCTTGTTCCGGAAATCAATCCAGGCATGCGAATACTGATGAATAAAGAGTGGCGCAAATAAGTTCGTGATGTAAGTCAGTCCCTGGTAATTGAAGATCGGCCTCGCAATCGCATCCCATGAAGATGCCGGCACCGCGTTGTTTGTCGCGCCGATACCCAGCATGTACAGCATCATCAACTCACTGTAAGTGTCCCAGCGAGCGGTGATAAATCCGCTTTCTGGAGTCCAGCCCATCGAAAAAGTTGTGCCGCCGTTCAGCATCCACGTCCAATTCACCCGATCGTAAATCTGAGTTGCGAGACTCTGAATCTGCGCGTCCTGAAAATATTGGCGGCACGTAAGCACGCCGCACAGCAGGATCGCCGTGTCGATCGACGACACCTCGCTGTTGAACGCACGCGCGCCCGTATTCATGTCAATGAAGTGGTAGAAAAATCCGTTCTGGTGAAACAGTTGATTGAGCAGGTAGTCGAGCGTCGTCGTCACCCGATCCTTGATTTGGGTAGCGTCCCCATAGCCGCGCTTGTGTCCGATGCAGAGAGCCGTTAGTCCAAATCCCGTGGCCGCGATGCTCGAAACGGTGCGACTATCATTGCCCGCCGCGAGTGCCCGGTCTTTCACTTGTCCCGTGGTCGAGCTTGCCTGTTCCCAAAAGAACTTGAAGATCGCGCTTTCAATCTGGTCGAGGAATTCATCGTCCGAAGGAGGCGGGGGCGGAGGGGGTGGCGGGGCGATCGACGAGGAACCGCCTCCGCATGAAGTAAGGCTGTAGGCCAAGCCCAGCGCGGAACCTGAGAGAGCCAGCCGCGCCGAATTTCGCAGCCATTCTCGTCGTGTGAATGAAAAGGGTTTCAAGGCTTCTCGTAGTGGCCGCCTGGGTCGGCTGCACTGAAATATGTTTGCCAGTCATCCTATCATTGGCCTTCACGCTTCCCGATCGGTGATTCAAGTCACAGACAAATGTTCAGCGTTCCGTTTTCAATCACCTCGTGAGGTGAGCGGATGCACGAAGACGCCTTGCAGGCCATGCGTCAAAGCATCATCGACGGCGCACCTGAAACCGCGCTGTCTCTGGCCCAGAATGCCCTGCGCGAGGGCATCGCGCCTCTCGACGCCATCAACCAGGGCTTTGTCCCGGGCATGCATCACGTGGGCGAGCAGTTCGGACTGCACGCCATGTTCCTTCCCGACATGATGGCCTCAGCCGAAGCCATGCGAGCTGCGATGCAAGTGCTGGAACCTGAACTAAAGAGGTTGGGTGCCGAGCGTCCGAATGCGGGCACGGTAATCCTCGGGACAGCCAAGGGAGACATCCACGAAATTGGGAAGACTCTCGTCGGCACTCTGCTCACGGCTCACGGTTTCAAAGTGCACGACCTCGGTGGTGACGTTCCCAGCGAGGTGTTCGCCGCCAAGGCTCGAGAATTGCAAGCCGACATTGTCGGAGTCTCCGCCCTACTCACGACCACCATGCGCGGCCAGAAAACCGTCATCGAAGCCATCGAACGCGAAGGCTTGCGCCAGCGCGTCAAAGTCATTGTCGGAGGCGCGCCGGTAACCCGTCGCTGGGCAGAAGAAATCGGCGCGGATGGTTACGGCAAGGACGCAGCGGGCGCGGTTGCTTTGGTTCAGAGCCTGATGCAGACGAATATACGCGCGGAGTAATTGTGAGACCCAGGTTTGAACTTCTTGATCGCCCGTTGCTTGATCGCATCCTTGAAGAAGCGTTCGCGCTTCTCATGAATCCCGGTGTGAAAGTTTCCAGCCCCGAAGCGACGGAACTGTTGGCCTCCGCTGGTGCCCGAGTCGAGGACGGCGTTGCTCACATCCCGGAGCCACTCGCTCGTCGTGCCCTGCAGTCCGCTCCCCGTGAATTCTTTCTCTACGATCGCGCCGGCCAGTCGGCCGTGCACTACGGTGCCGACGAGGTTCATTTCGATCCCGGCTCTTCCTGCCTCAACGTGCTTGATCCAGACACTCTGCAGCCGCGCCTGGCGCAGTCCGCCGATCTGGTGCGGCTCATTCAAGTAGCCGAGACTTTGCCGCAGTACGCAGCGCAATCTACGGCCGTCGTCTGCAACGACATTCCTTCGGAGATTGGCGACTTCTACCGCTTGCTGTTGGTGTTGTGGCATTCCAACAAGCCAATCGTCACGGGCGCATTCAGCGCGGACACTCTGCAGGCCATGATCGACCTGCTGGCCGCTGATAGTGGCAGTCTCGATGCGCTGAAGAGCAA
This sequence comes from Acidobacteriota bacterium, assembly GCA_016196065.1. Taxonomy (NCBI): domain Bacteria; kingdom Pseudomonadati; phylum Acidobacteriota; species Acidobacteriota bacterium. Next base: position 490,459 of record JACPYL010000010.1, read on the forward strand.
GCCCAGAGCTGTGTTCGACGTGTGTCCTTCTCCTCCGTTGCACTGGACCGAGTTCGCCGCGTACAACCTCGTTGCGTTGGCGCGCGCCGGCATTCCCGCCGAACTGATCTCGATGCCACTCGCAGGCGCTACGGGACCAGTTACGCTCGCAGGCTCGGTCGTGCAACACGCCGCCGAAAGTATCAGCGGTATCACGATTCATCAACTCGCAGCGCCTGGTGCTCCGATTGTGTGGGGAGGGGCTCCAGCCATCTTCGATATGAGTACGGGCGGCGCTCCCATGGGAGCCATCGAAACCGCCATGCTGAACATTGCCTGCACGCAAGTCGGCAAATATCTGGGCCTACCCACGCATGCCTACCTGGTGGCGACCGACTCTAAACTGGTCGACGCGCAAGCCGGCATGGAGAGCAGCATCTCTGCCGCACTCGGTGCAATGGCGGGCATCAACATGATTTCCGGCGCTGGCATGTTGGATTCGCTGGCCTGCCACAGCGTGGAGAAGTTAGTCGTCGATGCCGAAGCAATCGCGTCCGCGCAAAGACTGGTCGCTGGAATTGAACCGCGCACCGAGAGCCTGGCGGTCAACATGTTTGCCCAGGTCGGATTCCACGGCGACTTCCTCAAGTTGAAAGAGACTCGAGCGCTGTTCCGAAGCGAACAGCATTTTCCTTCTGCGGTCATCGATCGCAGCGCCCGCGAAGAACCCGAGAACGCACCGCCACGCAACGCATTCGATCGCGCCCGCGATCGTGTCGACCAGTTGAGTGCGTCCTACTCGCAACCAACCCTCTCACCGCGCGTGAAGCAGGATCTTCTTACCATCGCCTCGCGAGAAGCCAAACGCGCGGGACTTCAGTATCTGCCGGGCATTGAACAACCACTGCGGTCAACCATGTAGGAATAGATTTACCCGAAACCAGTTACCTCAGAAGACCAGCGACCAGTTGAGAAACGCCGTAAACCACACTAAGTTCAGAAATCCGAAAGCGGCAAGATAGAAACCAAACTGTTTCCCATTCCACCGTCGCGCCGCGTAGCTACCGAGCATCACAAACGCCGGATAAACCGGCAGCAGGTACCGCGCCGCACCGAGCAGCGGACGTCCCGTGTAGAGCAGCATTTGAAGGATGACGGCGCAGGCAAACAGTTTGTCTTCCAGACGCACCTCACGCCGCAAGCTGAGAGCCAGCATCAGCACGACCAACCCCAGTTTGATCGCCAACAGTCCATCGTGTTCGATCACAATGATTCGTAGAGCTTCGCGGACACTCGCCCATGGTGGCGCGAGGGTTGCGCCCTGGTAGATTCGATATGCCTCGACCACCGAAAGTCTTCCAGTCCACCGCAGCCATCCCCAATAGCTGAGCAATCCAATGGGCGTGAGCAGCACGATCATCGACGAAACACGCCGGCTGCGTAACGCCAGCAACGCCAGAGGAATCGCCACGAGCACTCCCGAAGGACGGCACACTCCCGCCAGAACCCCGCACAGTGTCGCGGGCCACCATCGTTCATCGCGAGCAAAGATCACCGCCCACAGGATCAGCGCGAGTAGCAACGATTCTGCATAGCCCGCAAATAACACGAAGCTGGTCGGCCACACGCAGACCAGCAAAATCATGCGGACTCTTGCTTCGCCGGCCAATTCTGCCCGTCCCAGCCGCAGCAGACCCAGGAAGAAAAAAAAGGCGGCCACAGTTGAGACGAGAAGAGCCGCCACAGTCACCGGCAATGCCAATCTCGCGGATCGAATTGCTGCCGGATAAAGAGGATAGAAAACCACTCCCTGCGGAAGATCGTAACCGTGCTGACTAATCCGCAGATACCACAGCGTGTCGAAGCGCTCCCAGACTCCCACGAGCGCATAGTGCCAGTCGCCCGGCGTCGCCAGATTCTCGGTGAGTGCGTTGCTATGAATCAGCGTCGGATCAGGATGGAGAATGAAAGAAAGCACACCCGCGAGCACTGAATAGAAAATCCGCAACGCGAATGCGAGAGTCAGGGCGATCTTCCAGTCGGGCCACTCTTCCATCCTGCGCAACATTTCAGGATTGTAGCGCCCAGCCCGGTCACACTCGGAAACAAACGCACTGCCCGTCACTCGCCGGTAGACCGGGCGCAGAAGCCTCAGTCCCGCTGGTATAGTAGTTTGTTCGCGAGCGCACTCATGGCTGACAAGACCGACTCCACCGCGATGACTGTGAACAACGTCCTCCCTACCAAGGTGGACCCCAGTTCGCTGCGCTTCGAATCCAACATGCGCGCTCTTGCCGACCTGGTTGCTCAAGTCCGCAATGAAGAAGAGATCATTCGCGAAGGCGGCGGTCCAAAGGCAATTGAAAACCAGCACTCCAAAGGGCGCCTTACCGCCCGCGAACGCATCAACCTGCTGGTTGATCCCGGTTCATTTTTTGAACTCGGAAGTTTTGCTGCCCACGGCATGTATGAGGAGTGGGGATCCGCTCCTGCCGCTGGCGTGATCACCGGATTGGCCCGAGTTCATACGCGTCTCGTCATGTTGATCGTGAACGACGCCACCGTAAAGGCCGGGGCCTTTTTCCCGATGACCGCGAAAAAGGTTATTCGCGCGCAGAACATTGCGATCGAAAACCGTATTCCGACCATCTACCTAGTGGATTCCGCTGGCGTGTTTCTTCCTCTGCAGGAAGATGTTTTCCCCGACACCGACGACTTCGGCCGCGTCTTCCGCAACAATGCGGTCATGTCCGCGATGGGGATTCCGCAAATTGCCGCCATTATGGGGATGTGCGTCGCTGGCGGCGGCTACCTTCCCGTGATGTGCGACAACGTACTCATGACCGATGGCAGTGGACTATTTTTAGCCGGCCCCGCGTTAGTGCAAGCCGCTATCGGACAGAAAGTTTCCGCTGAAGAACTGGGCGGAGCCGCGATGCACGCTGCCATCAGCGGCACGGTGGACTTCCGCGAGCCGAACGATCAGTCCTGCCTGGCGCGCATCCGCTCGTTGGTAGAGAAATGGGGCTATCGCCGCCGCTCGCTCTGGGATCGCAAACAGCCGATCGATCCTGCCATGACAGCCGAAGAGATCTACGGCATCTACGACTCCTCGCCGGCGCGGCCTTACGACATGAAAGAAGTCCTGGCACGGATCGTCGACGAAAGCCGATTCGACGAATACAAAGCCGAATATGGCAAGACAATTATCTGTGGGTATGCGCGCATTGGTGGATTCGCCGTCGGCATCGTTGCCAATCAGAAACTGCACGCCCAACAGACTGACCATGAAGGCCACAAACGCGTTGAGTTCGGCGGTGTCATCTACACCGAGTCTGCCGAAAAAGCCGCGCGCTTCATCATGGACTGCAACCAGAACCTCGTTCCTCTCGTTTTTCTTCATGATGTCAACGGCTTCATGGTAGGCCGCGACGCGGAATGGAGCGGCATCATCAAAGCTGGAGCCAAGCTGGTGAATGCTGTGTCGAACTCCGTTGTCCCGAAGATCACCGTGATTGTCGGTGGCTCCTTTGGAGCAGGACACTATGCCATGTGCGGCAAAGCGTATGACCCGCGTTTCGTATTCGCGTGGCCGACTGCAAGGTACGCGGTCATGAGTGGAGAGTCCGCCGCCGGCACGCTGGTAGAAATCAAAGTCAAGCAACTCGAACGCAGTGGCAAGAAGTTGACCGACGAAGAAAAGAAAGAACTCTTCGATTCCGTGAAGAAGACTTACGACGAACAGACCGATCCGCGGTATGGCGCTGCCCGCCTGTGGATAGACAAGATCATCGATCCAATGGAGACGCGGCAGGCGATCACCCAAGCTCTCGAAGCCGCAGCGCTGAATCCGGAAGTGCCGGAGTTCAGGGTGGGAGTGCTGCAGACATGATTCACCACGGAGACACGGAGCAAACTTCTTCAAGAAGCTCTCACGGAGAAGATATTTGGAGCCGCGATTGAAGTTTATCGCGCACACGAGGCGCAACTTCTGAAATATCTGAAGCGGACCAACAAGGAATCGGTCTGATCATCAACTTCAATGTTGCAGTGTTAGTAAAAGGCGGCATCGTGAGAGAGGTTTTATGAAGCATTCGGTTTTCTCCGTGCCTCCGTGTCTCCGTGGTGAAAATGTCTGAAGGTATCAAACTCATCGAATGTCCCCGCGATGCCTGGCAAGGCCTCAAAGGCCAGATTCCGACCGATCTGAAAGCTAACTATCTGCAGGCGCTGATCAGCGCCGGATTCAAGCACATCGATGCCGTCTCGTTCGTCTCTCCCAATGCTGTCCCGCAGATGGCCGATTCCGAAGATGTTCTGAAGCAACTCGATCCCCCCGATGACGTAGAGATCATCGGTATCGTCGTCAACGAGAAGGGTGCGCAGCGGGCGATCAAGACGGAAGCCGTTCGCACACTCGGTTTTCCGTATTCCATTTCCCCGACATTCCTCGAAAACAATCAGCGCCAGACTCTTGAAGATGCGATTGAGGAGCTAGAAAAGATCGAGAAGCTAGCGAGCGACGCCGGCCTCGAAACCGTCGTCTACATCTCGATGGCATTCGGCAATCCCTACGGCGACCTCTGGACGATTGAGGAAGTGGTCGAAGCTGTCGCCCTGCTCGAAGCGCAGGATATCCACATGATCTCGCTCGCCGACACGGTGGGCATGGCCTCTCCAGAGAAGATCAAAGAAGTTGTTGCCGCCGTGATGGCGAAATATGACTATCTCGAAATCGGCGTTCACCTGCACAGTCGTCGCGATGAGGCCGCCGCGAAAGTGCTCGCCGCCTATGATGCCGGATGCCGCCGCTTCGATTCTGCGATTGGAGGCCTGGGCGGATGCCCGTTCGCACAGGATGACCTGGTCGGAAATTTACCGACCGAAAAAGTGATCGAAGCACTGAAGTCGCGCGGCACGCAGTTGCCTGTGTTGAAGTCGCTGGATGGGCTCGTAAGAGCATCGACGGAGATTGGTGCGCGCTATAAGGCGGCTTTAGAGCAATAAAGCCCGCGTTAGAGCCATAAAGCCTGCAGGCAATTTGGAGACTGTCATCCTGAGCGAAGCGAAGGACCTGCTGTCCTCGGGGCACGAAGGGAAAGCAAATCCTTCGCTCGTCCTCGGCTTCGCCTCCGGACGGCTCAGGATGACAGTGCGCAATTGCGCCTCCCAAAACCGAACAAAACGGTTGTGATGAACGGCACCGCAATCGACCGTCAAAGCCGCCATCCTGCAGCGTGCCCAATTTCTACGTCTACATCATGGCGAGCAAATCCCGTGTCCTTTATGTGGGCGTCACGAGTGATATTAGAAACAGAGTCTGGGAACACAAGCACGGCGAACTTCCTGGCTTCACCAGCAAATATCAAGTCCATCGTCTTGTATACTTCGAACGGTTCCAGTATGTGACGCACGCCATCGCGCGCGAAAAAGCAATCAAAGGGTGGCTGCGAAAGAAGGAGATTGCGCTCATCGAAGCGGAAAACCGTAGATGGGAAGACCTGAGCGACTCATGGTACAAGGAGCAGGTCCTTCGCTTCGCTCAGGATGGCAGTTCTCATAGTAACAACGGCCCTGGTTACAAAATGAACTACAGCACCCTTCAACTCGCATTCGAGCACGGCATCGCGACCGTCACTCTCAACCGTCCCGAGAAGCGCAACGCGATCAGCTACGAGTTGATCGACGACCTCGGGCGTGCGCTGGATGAGGTGAAGATTTCATCTGCTCAAGTGCTGATTCTCACCGGAGCAGGGAAGGCCTTCTGCTCGGGCATGGACCTCGACAATCTGAAAGCGCTCACCGGTCGCACGCCGGAGCAAGGTCTCGCCGATACCAGGAAAATGGCGGCGTTGTTCCGCGGCCTCTACGATTTTCCCAAGCCGACCATTGCCGCAGTCAACGGGGCCGCCGTGGCGGGAGGCACCGGACTCGCGACGCTCTGTGACTTTACTTTGGCAGTGCCGGAAGCCAAGTTCGGGTACACCGAGGTAAGAATTGGCTTCGTGCCCGCAATCGTTTCAACCTTCCTGCTCCGCCAGGTGGGAGAAAAAATTGCCCGCGACTTACTGCTGACCGGCCGGCTCTTCGACGCTGAGGAGGCCCTGCGGATTGGCCTGATCAACGAAATCGTTTCACCAGAAAAATTGCACGCTCGCGCCCGTGAACTCGCAGCCCAGTTGATGGAGAATTCCCCCGCATCTCTCGCTTATACCAAGCGGCTGTTGAGCGATCACGCGCGCGAAGAACTGGATGCGCAGATTGAGTCCGCTGTCCGCGAGAACGCCGCCATCCGCGACACCCCCGATTTCCGCGAAGGGGTGACGTCATTTCTCGAAAAGCGCAAACCGAAGTGGACGGGGCAATGAATCACGCGGTCAACGAAACCCGCATCCGTGTCCGCTACGCCGAGACCGATCAGATGGGGATCGTCTATCACTCCAACCATTTCATCTGGTTCGAAGTCGGGCGCGTTGAACTGCTGCGCCAACTTGGCTTCACCTACAAAGAAATGGAAAAGGAAGACGACTGCCACATCGCCGTCGTTGACGCGCGCTGCCGCTACAAGGCTCCCGTGCTTTATGATGACGAGGTTCTGGTACGTACCTATCTGAAGAACGTTCGTGAAAAGCTTATCCACTTCGGATACGAACTGGTGCGCGCCGGAACCGGAGAATTACTCGCGGAAGGCGAGACCACGCACATCGTCGCCGACAGCCAGTTGAAGCCTAGATCTCTGCCGGAAAAATACATGAAAGCGTTCCGCGCAGCCGTCACAAAAGTCGAATAGCGAACGACGAAGGACGAACGACCAACGACCAACGACCAACGACGAAACCGAGAACTCTTTTGAAAGCCCTTCACATTAACGGAAACGATCTGACCTTAGAGGCTGTGCGCGAAGTTGCTGACCTCAACGCCCGCCGCCCCGTCCTACTCGACCCCGATGCTCGCGAAGCGGTCGACCGTGCTCGTGCCGTCGTCGACAAACTCGTTGCCAACGACAAAGTTTCGTACGCCATCACGACCGGCGTCGGCAAGCTGAGTGACGTCCGCATTGTCGGCGACCAGATCCGCGAACTCCAGGTGAATCTGGTGCGATCGCACGCAGTCGGCGTTGGCGAACCGCTGGCAGTTTCCGAAACCCGCGCCATGATGCTGCTCCGAGCCAACTCGCTCTCCAAAGGACACTCCGGAGTGCGCGCGATCACTATCGACACGATTTGCGAAATGCTGAACCGCGGAGTCACCCCGTTCGTTCCATCGCAGGGAAGCGTAGGCGCAAGCGGCGACCTAGCTCCGCTCGCGCACCTGGCGCTGGCATTGATCGGTGAAGGCGAGTGTTTTGACGACAAAGGTGCGCGCATCCCTAGCGCCGAAGCTTTGAAACGTGCGCAGATCAAGCCGCTTGTGCTCGAGGCCAAAGAGGCCGTGTCGTTGATCAACGGTACCCAGGCCATGCTCGCGGTCGGGACGCTATCCCTGCTTGCCGCCGAGATCCTCGCCGACACCGCCGACGTGATTGGCGCGATGGCCTGCGATGCACTCAAGGGCACCGACGTCGCCTATGACGAGCGCATTCATCATGCACGCCCGCATGCCGGACAAACTAAAGTCGCCGCGAACTTACGCCGCCTCCTCGAAGGCAGCCAGATCCGAGACTCCCATCGCGATTGCGGACGCGTACAGGACGCCTACTCTCTGCGCTGCATTCCGCAGGTGCATGGCGCTGTCCGCGACACGCTCGCGCACTGTCGCGCCACATTTGAAATCGAAGCAAATTCCGCGGTCGATAACCCGCTCGTCTTTGTGAAAAACCCAAAGGCGAAAGACGGCGAAGGCGACGTGATCTCGGGCGGCAACTTTCACGGTGAGCCGCTAGCGTTTGCTCTCGATTTTCTCGCCATCGCTCTCAGTGCTCTCGCCGGGATGAGTGAACGCCGCCTCGAACGTCTGGTCAATCCTGCGCTCAGCGAAGGTCTGCCCCCGTTTCTCGCGCCCGGCGCGGGACTCAACTCCGGCTTCATGATGCCGCAAGTTACGGCAGCCTCGCTGGTCAGCGAAAATAAGGTGCTGTCCCATCCTGCGTCGGTCGATTCGATCACCACCTCGGGCAACAAAGAAGACTATGTTTCGATGGGAATGACTGCCGCCATCAAACTGAAAAAGGTAGTGGATAACACGCGCAACGCGCTCGCCATTGAGGCGATGGCCGCCGCTCAGGCTATCGACTTCCTTGCGCCGCTCAAGACTTCAAAGCCACTGCAACACGCGCACGCCGCTATCCGCGCCGTTTGCGCCACCATGGACAAGGACCGGGTCATGTATCAAGACTTCGCGAGGATTGCGGAGACGATCGCGGCGGGTAAGGTGGCGGAAGCAGTGCGGTAAGTCGATTGCCGGGAGTAACTCAAGAAACCTGGCTACTTACTGTAGCAAGATGGTAGCGCTCGGGGGTTCGATGTCCGGGATCACCAAACTCCTGCTGTCGGCAGCTCTGCCGATCCTATCGTTGAACGGACTCGCACAGCCATCCACGCCTGCGCCACCTCGCTCCATCTTGATCAACGTTGTGGATCACAATGGAAATGCGGTTCGAGATCTGGCTAAAGACAATTTTCGCGTCAGGATCAACAAACAACCCGTTGCAGTCCTTAGCGCTGAGTACAGTCTCGCGCCCCGCCGGATCGTGGTTCTCCTCGACGTAAGCGGGAGTATGGCTGGCAACCGAGACACTGAAAAGTGGCGGATTGCTCGCGAAGCGGTGGAAGAACTCCTTGCCCAGACTCCCGCAGAAGTTCCGATCGCGTTCTTAACCTTTTCAGATCATGTACAGGACGTATTCGATTTTCGTAAAAGCCGGGCGGCTATTTCCCGATGGTTTGACGAGACACCGGCTCAACTCGATTATCCGAAAGGTCGAACTGCGCTTCTCGACGCGGTCGTAGCCGCCGTCCGCTTGTTCCGGGCACCACGCGCAGGTGACGCGATCTACACCATCACCGATGGCGGCGACAATAGTAGCCACGTGTCATCGAAGCAGACCAAGGCCGCATTGCGGGCGGCGGGCGTCCGGTTCTTTGGCTTTATGTTTGCAGATCCAGCACCGGGGTTCTTCGAAGAAGTTGGCTCCGTCAATTTGTTGGGAGAGTTGGCTGGCGATAGTGGCGGCTTCGTTTTCGGTATTTCCGGCAAAAGCGCTCTTACCGGAATGTCTGGATGGCCTTCTTGGGATGCTCACTACGTTTTCAACCAGCAAACCCACGACAAAATCAAAATCTTTACCCAGGCCCTCAATATCCAAGTGAATGGTTTTTATGCGGTCCAGGTCGCTGCCCCCGAGCAGCGCGGTAAGGCACGAATGGTCTCGCTTGTGATCGTGGATGGAGCCGGCCAACCCAGGAAGGACGTGACTTTCAGCTATCAACGGACCTTGGCCGATGAGCAATAGCGCGGGCTAGGCCAGGCAAACGAATTTTAGGATCAAACGTTCGCTCCGCTCCCCGCCGGCCCCAGCTCCCCTGCGATCCCCTTCATTGCCTCAATGCAAAACGCGATGTGCTCTTCTAGTTCCACGCCCAAATCCGCCGCGCCGTTGATGATGTCGTCGCGATTCACGCTCCGGGCGAATGCTTTGTCTTTCATTTTTTTCCGAACCGACTTGGCCTCGACTTCGGCGAGCGATTTGCCGGGCTTCACCAACGCCGACGCGGTAATGAATCCCGCGAGTTCGTCGCAGGCAAATAGAGCCTTCTCCATGGGTGTGTCGCGCGTTACGCCCGAATACTCCGCGTGCGACATGATCGCGCGCCGGATTTCCTCCGGCCAGCCGCGCTCGGCGAGAATCTCATTACCCCTGTAAGGATGATCTTCCTGGCTCGGCCAGCGCTCGTAGTCGAAGTCGTGCAGGAGTCCAGTCAGCCCCCAAAGCTCTTCGTCGCCGCCGAGTTTTCGCGCATATGCGCGCATACAGGCTTCGACCGCGAGTGCATGCTTCCGCAAACTTTCCGATTGGGTGTACTCAGTTAGTAACCCCCATGCTTCTGCCCGTTCTTTCATGTTTTCTTCCTGTTTTCTGCCGGTTTTCGCGGATTAACTACGTGTATTTTGCAGCATCTACCGTGATTCGCCGCACTTTCTTGTTGACATCCACAGCCCTGATCCGCCAGATTACCCTGCAGTTGGCTTTGAGAGTAGCCCCGCTCTGGCACTCGCAAACCCTGAATGGCCACTACACTTGCTCCCGTCGATTCACGGGAGGTTATTCGCTGTGATCGCTGTCTACTGGTTCAATTCCGTACAACCAACAATTTGTGTCGCCGGTGCCACCTGTCTTTGGACGAGGACGAGGCCGAAATGATTGCGCCCGATCCCATTCCACAGATCATGCCGATCAACGGCAATGGCCGCGGCCATCTGAATCTGGCAAACTCGATCCGCTCCCTGCGACTGCGCAGCGGTTTGAGCCAGCGTCAGCTGGCATTGCGAATGTCGGTGCCCCGCACCTACGTCTCGAAAATTGAAAACGAAAAGGCGACTCCGACCTTGTCATCGCTGGAACGGCTGGCGCGTGCGCTCGAAGTGAGTGTACCCGACCTGCTCTCCGGGGGAGAACGCAACCGTCAGGAAGAAGTTCGCGAACTGATGGAAGACCAGTTCGTCATGGACATCCTGCCCTTCGTCGCACAACTGAACGGCATGCAGATGTCGAGCATCCTGACGCAAGTAAGGGATCTTACCGTGCGGCCGCGGCGGAGTGCGTAGGACAGCTTCGGGCTGCGAGCCGCGAGCTTCGAGCGAGGGCGCTTTCGGGAGGGCACGGCTTCAGCCGTGCCAATAGGCTTGCGTTTGAGTCGGGGCTTTAGCCCCGGGGCTTGCGGCCCACAAAGTTTTATCCGGGCAACCTGCTAACTGGACAGCCGGAACCTTCGGGTTCCGGCTTTTTTGGGGCGAATGATCTCCAACTGCGAAGAGGAACTACTGCTGAAGGTATTTGGCAATCCAGTCGGCGAGGTCTGGCTCGTCAACGATCGTCCAGGAATGCGGATTGCGCTTCCCGGGTGGCCTGAACCCCTTGCCGCTAGTCGTGATCAGCTCGGCTCTTGAGTTGCCGAGGGCCCGTAGTTGCAGGGTGAGGGCCGCCTGGTCAACTGCGTTGATCGTGTAGTAATCAAATCCATAATTTTCCAGCCACCAGACCACGTCCGGCTCGGTATAGAGTCGAATGGGTATGTTCTTCAGCAGTTGGGCATTGCCTCCGTCTTTTTCTGAAGCCAGAAAGGGCGACCGGATGCGGTAGGCCTGGTGGACTTCAGTCGGAGAACCTCCCATTGCCCAACGCATTGCATCAAGAATCGCCTGGGATTCCTCCAGCGCGGATTTCGGATTGCCGCGCCGTAGATTCAATTCCTGCCGATTCCACCAGCTCTCAAAATCCAGGGGCGCATCCACGGAGAAAATGGCAACGGGCCGGGAGCGGGCGTCGCAATTGCCGTTACTGCAGTATTCGGAGTAGCGGACCGCCCCTGTACCTCCCGCAGAAATGCCACCTACCACCAGACTCCCGGCGGGAAGCTTGAGCTCCTGCACCACTTCTCCGATGATTGCCTTCAGGGTCACGAGATCGTCGTCCACCAGGTAACCGCTGGCGCTGACCACGAGTGTGGCTACATTCTTCTTTGCGAGCATCCCAGGCAGTCCGGCCGATGAGAACTCGTTCGCATCCGTGCCGTAATACGGGAGCATCACCACCAGCCCGCGAGCGGGGCGGGATGACCGGTAAAGGCGATAACAGTTGTTGGACGTCTTCAGCTGCTCGCGACACACAACTCCGTCGTCGGAGGCAGCAGCAAGCGTGCTGCTCAAGGACAAAACCAGAAAAGTGATTCTCAAGCAACGCAAAGGTACGTTCATGTTCCTCCACTCATCAAGTCAGTACGAGAGGGCGATGAGGTTTGTTCAAAGTTGTCACTCTCCTGTTCGACGCCCGATGAATAGTAAAGAACCTGGCGATTGTCGCGGCATCAAGATAAACGCTAATTGACAGTGGTTAAGCAGTGTACTGGCAAGTGTCCCAATTGTTATCTGGGCAACCTGCTAACTGGGCAACCGGAACCTTCGGGTTCTGGCTCTAAGGAATCACTGGTGCATCGGGGTGAAGAATTGGGGTGCGAGGCTCCGTTTTAGGCTTTGTCGCCCGAAGAGTACGACCGATCCCCAGCAGTAGACCGGCAACCAGCCCTCCTAGAGCAAACAGCCAGCGGTTCGGGAACGCGGGATCCTCGGGTAGGCTGGCAGGATTCAATACGCGCCACTGCTCGCCCATCTGTTGAGCCTCCAACTGCGCTGCCAGTTCCGCCCGCGCGAGCTTGCTCCGCAGATCTTCGTAACCTTTCAGGTCAATATCATAGTCGAGGGCCAGCACCTTGTAAGTCGCCTCGGCCTCGGGGCTGCGCGGTGCCCGATCCTTTCCGCTGGCGAGAAGCTGCGCGCCCAAAGTCGACAGATTGGCTTTGGCGTCACTCACCTGCCTCTTCAGGAAATCGGTAGTCTCTTCAATTCGGCCCTCCCGATCCCTCAAGTTTTCTTCCATAAGCAATCCGGTTAGCTCGTTGCAGATTTGCTGCGCCCGCCTTGGGTTCGAGTTGGAGTAACTTACGGTGATCCCGGGAAAGTTGCTCAGGACGGGCTCCTTCTGGGCAGCCGAGACATCGTTTTGTGAAAGATCAGGGTCAACCTCAACCGACGTGTCCACCCGGATCTCCTGGATGAGCGCCGATTGCTCTTCCGCGTTTGTAATACCTAAGTGCTCTACGATTGGTCGCAGCCGACTTCCGGCAAGCACCTGCTGTTGGATGGTCGCCAGGTGCCTCCCGAAATCATCCGTGATCAAAGACGGCACGATGTCTTCCGTTACGGTTTGCTTCCGCACCAGCAGCAGCGATTGCGATGTGTACTTCGGAGGAAATGCATAAGAAATCAGGAATCCGCCGAGCAGCGCCGCCATTGCCGACGTCAAAATCACCCGCACCCGACGTCGCGGACCAACGCGGGCACGAGTTCTATTTTCGACTTCTGTGGCAATCACTGGACGCGAGGACCAGAACCTGCGTTTCATTTCCATGGGCGGGCATTCTACACCAGTTGATAAATATCCAGCGGCAGTTATTAAGTTCGAGAGCGCCTCGTTGTCGTAACCGGGGGCATGAGCTCTAAGATCGTAAGAGATAGATGTCCCATTGCCAAGACGGGGCCCCTCGCATCGTGAAGTTAAATGTTTAAGAAATAAGCCATTTACACGCAGGAACATCATTTTTGAATACGTGACGAAAGTGCAACCTCCTCACTGTATCAACCGTTTTTCTAACTCCGCCACCCCGCCCTTACACTGTTAGCAGCGTCTCATCGTGAACCGAAACCGATCTTGGTTCTTACAGGGCGGCGCATTGACGCTGTCCCTGAGCGGCGTAAGCCGCACCCCCGCCGATGAGATGGCTTCTCGACAAACTGGCTGTCTGACGAGGCTGACGTGAACAAACATCTGGCCGTGCTTCTGTTGACCGCGGTTTCTTTCGTGACCGCGCAAGCGCAATCTTCTTCTGCCCAACCGGACGTCGTCGTCCGCACCACCAAGGCTATGCATTACCGCCCCGGCGGCACGAGCAAAATCGCGTTCCAGGGTACCGATCTGATGCAGCGCGGTTCCGGCGAAGCGAAGGTTGAAGCCAAGAAGACCAACATCCAGATTGAAGCCAAGTTTGAGAGCATGGAAGACGCCACCAAGTTTGGCCTGGAGTATCTGACCTACGTGATGTGGGCCGTTTCTCCGCAGGGCCGCGCCGTCAATCTCGGCGAAGTCAGCCTCGATCACGGCAAGGGCCACGTGAAGGCGTTCACCGACTTCCAGACCTTTGGCATGATCGTTACCGCCGAACCCTATTCCGCCGTGACCCAACCCGGCAACATGGTCGTGATGGAAAACGTGTTTGAAGGTTCCGGCGGCGAAGAAATCAGCGCCAAATACGAATTGCTCCGCAGCGGGACTTACTCGTCGAACAACACTCGCATTGAGAACGCCATCTTCGGTATTGATCCCAAGACGCCGCTGGCGCTGTTTGAAGCTCGCAATGCCGTGCGCATTGCGCACGTCGCACATGCGGACCAGTACGCAACTTCCATCCTGACGAAGGCGGAACTGCAACTTCGGCAGGCCGAGGAAGCTTACCGCCAGAAACAGCCGCGTCCGTCTATCGAGGCGGCGGCTCGCGAAGCCGCCCAGACCGCCGAAGAATCACGCGTAATGGCAGTTAAGCAAAAGGCTGAGGAAGATGCGCAGGGCCAGGCCGCCGCTGAAAAACGAGCGGCAGAAGAAAGAGCCGCCCGTGCCCGCGAAGAAGCCGACGCCCAAGCCCGCGCTCGCGTCGATGCCGACAACGCGCGTGCCCAGGCCGAAGCTGCGCGAGCGCAGGCCGAGGCCGCCAAGGCGGAAGCGCAACAAGCCGCCGAAGAAGCAGCTCGTCAAAAAGCCGAAGCTGAGAAAGCGAAAGCGGAAGCCGTCGCCCAGCAACAGGCACTGGCCGTCGAGGCCGACAAGGCGCGCAAAGCCGCCGCTGACTCCGATCAACTCCGCCAGCAAGCCGAAAAAGAAAAGCAGGAAATGCGGGCGCGTCTCCTGCAACAACTGAACAGCGTGTTGGCCACGCGCGATTCTGCTCGCGGCCTGATCGCCAACATGTCTGACGTTCTATTCAAAAGCGGCAGCTTCGAGTTGCTGCCTGGCGCCCGCGAGCGTCTCGCGAAAGTGTCGGGCATCGTACTTGCTTACCAGGGTCTGCGGCTCCAGGTGGAAGGTCATACCGACAGCATCGGCACGGACGAATACAACCGCCGCCTTTCCGAGCAGCGAGCCGAGGCCGTCCGCGACTACCTGGTCGCGCAGGGCATCTCGTCGGAAGCAATCACCTCCAGCGGCTTCGGTAAGAGTGAGCCTGTCGCCTCCAACGACACGCCCGAAGGACGTCAGCAGAATCGTCGCGTGGAACTGGTCGTATCCGGGAATGCCATTGGAAATACGGCCGATGCTGGCGCGGGCGGTGCCGCTTCGCTGAGTGGACAGAAGTAAAAGGCTTCCTCTCACACTCCTGCGTGATGGCAGTCACCCCGATTGTCGGGCCTCTCGCGATAGGCTTTGACTTCGGGCACCGCCATCATGAATTCAGAGCGCACCAACGATCGAGGTGTATGGCTGCACGGCCCTCTCGGGCAATGTCCTGCACCCGCGGACGATGTCGCCCATCCCTGGCGCCTCATTCTGCTGGGAGCCCCCGGCGCCGGCAAGGGTACGCAGGCCGATCTTCTGCACCGGGAACTCAAGGCGTGTCATCTCTCAACTGGAGACGTGTTTCGCGCCGCAGGCAAGTTGAACGCCTGCGATCAGTCTCCGGCCATGAAGGAAGCGCAGGAGTATATGCGCCGGGGCGCACTCGTGCCCGATGCTACGGTGTGGGAAATGGTGCGTGAGCGGGCGGGTTGTCTGCAATGCCGAGGTGGTTTCATCCTCGACGGATTTCCGCGCACGCTGGCCCAGGCAGAAGCCCTGAAGGGGCTCCTCGAGAGTGAGCACATCCCGCTCAGTGGAGTCGTCAACTATGAACTGCCCTTAAATGAAATTATTGCCCGGCTGAGCGGAAGGCGCACCTGTGCGCAGTGCAAAGCGGTCTTTCACGTGACGCACCAACCGCCCGCGGTGGAAGGGAAGTGCGATCGCTGTAGTGGCCCTCTCGTGCAACGCGAAGATGACCGCCCTGAATCGATTACGGTCCGCATGGAAGCCTACAACCGCAGTACGACTCCCCTGATTGATTTTTATCGGCGTCTCGATCTACTGGTGCCAGTAGCCGCAAACGGATCTCCCGAAGAAATCTGCGCCCGCACCACGTCTGCCCTGCAGGCGCGGGCAGAGCGAAATCACCAGCCGCTGACTTCGCCTTCGCACCCATGATGACGGTCTGCCTCACTAGTCCGATTTCCATCCAAGCCACCAGGCGTATAGAATCTACCGCACGTTGTTGTTCGGGATCACGGGATGAGTAAGTTGCCCTCCAATCCTGACAAGCGGCAACCTGTAGCTTCTGCACTCAAGAGCATGGCTGAAACCCTCCTCTCGTCCAGCCTTCTGGAAGCCATCCCCGACGCTATCGTGGCAGTCAACCGCGGCGGCGTCATCGTGCAGGTTAATTCTCAAACCGAAGATCTCTTCGGGTATCCCCGCAGCGAACTCATCGGACAACGAGTCGAGATGCTTGTCCCCGAGCGCCAGCGGTCCCAGCACCATCATCATCGGGATCAGTACGCAGAAGGCCCAAAAATCCGGCGGATGGGAGCAGGTCTCGATCTATATGGACGGCGGCGCGACGGGTCGGAGTTCCCGGTGGAAATCAGTCTGAGCCCAGTTTCCTCCGGCTCCGAGATGCTGGTCCTGAGCGCGATTCGCGACGTCAGTGACCGCAAACGCATCGAACAGGAACTGCGCCGTGCTCACGAAGAACTAGGCCAGAGCAGCAGCCGCCAGATCCGCGACTTCCAGCAACGCCTGGCTCTGATCGTCGATTCCTCCCAGGACGCCATCATCGGCAAGAGTCTCGACGGCGTAATCACGCACTGGAACCAGGGTGCGGTGCGCATGTACGGGTACGCGGCGGAAGAGGCGATCGGCAAATCGATCTCGATCCTCGCGCCCCAGGATCGGCCTGACGAAATCCCGGAGATTCTCAAGAAAATTCGCCACGGCGAGCGCGTTGAATATTTTGAAACCGTGCGCATCACCAAAGACGGCCGATCGTTGCACGTCTCCATTTCTGTGTCTCCCATCCACGATGGGGAAGGACAGATCGTCGGTGCATCCGCGATTGCTCGAGACATCACGATGCAAAAGCGTACGGAAGATCAGTTGCGCCACGCGCAAAAGATGGAAGCCGTAGGCCGGCTGGCCGGGGGAGTCGCGCACGATTTCAACAATATTCTGGGAATCGTCATCGCGTGCACAGAACTTCTGTACAGCCACAAAGATACCGCGGGCGATTCCCGCCAGTATGTCGACAACATCAGGAAGGCCTCCGACCGCGGTGCTGCGCTGACCCGCCAGTTGCTAGCCTTCAGCCGCAAGCAGACGGCGAAGCCCCACGTTCTCGACTTGAACGACCGCCTGAAGGAAATGACAAAACTCCTTCACCCGCTGATGGGTGATGATGTGCAGGTTGTGGTGCAGCCTCGCACGCCATACGCGATTGTTGAGGCTGACCCTGGCCAACTGGATCAAGTCGTCATGAATCTCGCCGTCAATGCGCGGGACGCAATGCCCAAAGGCGGCAAGCTCATTATCGAAACTGCTCTCCAGGAATTCGATGAGGTCTTCGCTCGCCAGCATCAGTCCATGGTTCCCGGACGCTATGTGATGTTGTCCGTCAGCGACAACGGAGCCGGGATGGACGAGGACACCCTCTCTCATATCTTCGAACCGTTCTTCACGACCAAAGAGACCGGCAAAGGCACGGGCCTGGGACTCGCAACCGTCTATGGCATCGTGAAACAGAGCGGTGGCGACATCTGGGTCTACAGCGAGCCCAATCGCGGCACGACTTTCAAAATCTATCTCCCCAACGCCGACCACAAGATTGGTGAAATCCCCGAGGCCAGCACCGAGGCATCGCCTCGCCGGCGTGACGGAACCACCATACTTCTCGTCGAGGATGACGCCCTGTTGCGCAGCCTCACTCGGGAAATGCTGGTGGAGCATGGCTACACCGTCCTCGAAGCCTCGGACGGAAGAGCTGCGCTCCAGACCCTGTCATCCCACTCCGAGCCCATCGCTCTGACCCTGACGGATGTTGTGATGCGAGGCATGAGCGGCCCCGAATTGGTTTTGCAACTTCTCGAGCTGCATCCCGCCATAAAGATTGTCTACACATCCGGCTACACGGGGGAGCTCATGGTCGAGCACTCATCCGCCGGAACGGGAATCGTCCTGTTGGAGAAACCGTTCACCCGGGGAGAGTTGTTGAAGACTCTCGATGATGTTCTCGGATGATTGGATGGGGCTGACGAGCAGTGTCAACAGTGCGGGCCGGAGGAACGCTCCTGTAGCATCGACCGCATCCCAGCATGCTAGACTCCACCCAGAATGCCCGGTGATCCAAACCCTGAAGCTGAAGACCACTACTACGCTGCCCTCGATCTCGTCGCAGAAGGGGAACATGAAAAAGCCGTGGCGGAGTATGAAAAGGCGTTGGTTGCCGACCCCACCTTCACGGATGCTCTCCACGGTCTGAGCCGAGCTTTGCAGGATCTGAGCCGCTTCGACGAAGCCATCGAAGTCTCGAAGCGCATTTCTGGGATCGATCCCGACGATGTCCTCGCCCACACCAGTCTTTCCATCCTGTATCAGAAGAAGGGCATGGTTCCCGAAGCCGAAGCCGAGGGAAACAAGGCACGCGTGCTGGGATGGAAGCAGCAATTAAAGAAGAAGGTGTGACCAGCAGTTCGCTTCGCCGGTTCCCGGACGGCTAGTTGCTCGTGCTCTTCTCCGGCAGCGAAAACGCAAACAAAGTTGTGCCAGCCGGGATCACAACATACTGTCGCCCCTCGAACTGGTAAGTGATTGCGGTCGTATAGATTCCGGCGCCGAGCTGGATGTGCCACAGGTCGCGGCCCGCCTTGGCATCGATGGCGATCAAGTTGCCGTCGGAATCACCGCCAAATACCAATCCTCCCGCAGTTGAAAGCACGCCGCCATTGGGGTTGCTGAAGTATGGAAATTCCCACGCCTGCTTTCCGTTGAGTGGATCGACAGCTTTGATCGCCCCAGTCGGCCGTTCGACCGGATCAGGCACATAGATGCTTCCGATAAAATCATGCCCCGCGCGATATTGTTGCGGCGCGCCGGTGAAGAGGTCGCACTGATTCGTCGTCGTAACATAGAGCAGGCCAGTGTCCGGACTGTAGGACGGCGAAAACCAGTTCGTGAGACCAATCGCCGATGGGCAAACTCGAACGCCCTTTGCTCCCGGAATCGCGTCAGGATTCAATTGTGGACGCCCGTCTTCGGAAATTCCTTTTGCCCAGGTGACCGTGCCGAAACCATTTGCAGAGAGGAACTTTCCGTTCGTGCGATCGAGGACGTACAAAAATCCATTGCGGTTGGCGTGAACCAGTAGCTTACGAGGCTTGCCCTGCCAGTCTGCGTCTACCAGCACTGGAATCTGCGTGGAGTCGTAGTCGAACAAATCATGCGGTGTGAATTGGAAATGCCATTTGAGTTTGCCAGTGTCCGCGTCCAGCGCCAGCATGCTGTTGCTGTAAAGATTGTCTCCCAGTCGATCGCCGCCATAGTTGCTCGGCGACGGATTTCCCGTAGGCCAGTAAATCAGATTCAGTTGCGGATCATAGGACCCCGTGATCCACGCCGGTGCGCCGCCCGTCTTCCACGAATCTCCAGACCAGGTATCGTGTCCCGGCTGTCCCGGACCGGGCACCGTGTCGAACCGCCACAAACGCGCGCCGGTGTTCGCATCGTAGGCATCGACAAATCCACGAATGCCATATTCTCCGCCTGCGACGCCCACAATCACTGCGTTCTTTACCACCAGCGGCGCAACCGTAAACGAATAACCCTGGCGGTAGTCCGCCGCGATCACGTCCCAGACCACGTTGCCCGTCTTGGTATCAAGCGCAATCACGTGAGCGTCGAGAGTCGCCATGAACAGGCGGTTCCCGAGAATCGCGAATCCGCGATTCACCATTCCGCAGCAGGCAATAACCTTCGGTGGCAGAACTCTCTGGTATCTCCAGATCGCTCGGCCTGTGCGAGCGTCAATTGCAAATGCCCGATCATTAGGCCCGGTAGCGTACAGGACGCCATCTACCGCCAGCGGAGTCGTTTCAAACTGGCCCAGCTCCGCGCTCTGAAAAGCCCACTGCAGGCTAAGCTGCGAAACATTTGTGGTCTTGATCTGATCGAGACTGCTGTACCGCCAACTGGAATATCGCCCAGAGTATGTGAGCCAGTTCTGAGGCTCGGCCGAAGAGTTCACCAATCGTTCAGGACTCACCTGGGCGAATCCATTCGCGCAGACGATCAGTAGTAGACCAAGGAACACCGCATGTTGCTTCATCCAGGTAACCCTCAAATGTGTATCGGAACGTACTGCTGAAGCTCAGTCCTGCCGCAAGCTTTCCAGGTAGGCCACGAGGTGGTCCAACTCCGTTGCACTCAGTACATCTTCCGGGTATGCAGGCATCAGAGATTTCTGTTCGTGCGTGATCTGCTTCAAATCCCTTTTCAAGAGCAGGTGAAGGTTCTGACGCCGGTCCATCAGCTGAATCGAAAAAGTGTCTTCGTTCTTTGCCGTCCCGACGATCTTCTCTCCGGTTGCGGTAACAACCGTCACCCTATTCCATACGAGTGGCGGACCAAAATGGCTGTTTGGATCGATCATTGCGGCGCTCAATTCCTTGTCAGGTTGACGAATTGACTCGCCCAGGTAAGCTGCGGATCGGCCTGCTCCCACTCGCGAGAGGTCGGGCCCAAGTACTCCGCCTTTGCCTTTCACCATATGGCAATTCGAGCATCCCTTTTTCTCAAAAAGCTGTTCGCCTAAGAGTCT
Organism: Acidobacteriota bacterium; assembly: GCA_016196065.1. Classification (NCBI taxonomy): domain Bacteria; kingdom Pseudomonadati; phylum Acidobacteriota; species Acidobacteriota bacterium. Next base: position 511,098 of record JACPYL010000010.1, read on the forward strand.
GTCTCCAGTTGTGGTGGATGATTTGGGCGGTGCAAGCGATCGCAGGTAGGTGATGATGGTCCACACTTCGAGATCTTCAAACCCATTGGCGGGCATTTCGGTTCCCGGCACGCCCGTCGTGATCGTGTGAAAAATCTCCGTGTCGCTTGATCCGTGAACCCATCGCCCAGAAGTCAGATCCGGGCCTCGACCTCCGCCCTTGGCGTTCGGCCCGTGGCAAGGCGAGCAGTTGGCGCGAAACAGCGAAGCACCCTCCTGAATGGTTGCAGGACTCGCCGCCACTGGATTCGCCGTCGCGTCGTTCTGTCCTGCGAGGGGTGAGATCAGAAGCACAGCAACCGCAATGATCAAGGACAATGCGAACCATGCCCCTCGCTTCGCAGGATTTTGAGTCACATTCGCCACGTAGTCTCTCCCGTTTCGATCTGAGCTTTCCGATGGATGGGAATGGTACACGTTCCCCCATCAGTCCTCCAACCCAGCGCTACAATAGATGCGGAGTCTCCTATGCGAGAAGTCGTCCTGGTTTCATCCGTCCGCACCGCTGTTGGTCGCGCGTTCAAGGGAACATTGCGCTCGACTCGTCCCGATGAACTGGCCGCCGTCGCCATTCAGGGCGCATTGGCGCGCGTGCCGCAACTGGATCCCAAGGAAATAGAAGACGTCATCCTCGGCTGCGCAATGCCCGAGGCCGAGCAGGGAATGAACGTTGCCCGCATTGCGTCATTGCGTGCGGGACTGCCGGTGGAAGTGTCGGCCGTGACCATCAACCGTTTCTGTTCTTCAGGACTGCAGGCTATCGCGATGGCCGCCGAACGGATCATGGCCGGCGGCGCTGAGGTCATGATTGCGGGCGGCACCGAGTCCATGTCAATGATCCCCATGGGCGGCAATAAAATTTCGCCGAATCCCTGGCTCGTCGACCATTATCCCGACGCATATCTCTCCATGGGACTCACCGCGGAACGCGTGGCGACTCGCTTCGGAATTACGCGCGCCCAATGCGATGAATTCTCCTTCCGGAGCCATCAGAAAGCTCTCGCAGCGATCGCCGCCGGAAAATTCGAAGACGAGACGGTGGCCGTGCCGGTTAGCTTTGCAACTCCCAACGGATCGAAACCGAAAAAGCAGGAAATCGCATTCAAAGTCGATGAAGGTCCGCGTGCCGATACTTCCATCGAAGCACTGGCCGCATTGAAGGCCGCGTTCCATGTGAAGGGCGTTACTACCGCTGGAAATTCGTCGCAGATGTCAGACGGCGCCGCCGCCGCGATCGTCATGTCCGCCGACCGGGCGAAAGCCCTCGGCATCACACCACTCGTGCGTTACGCCTCCTTCGCGACTGCCGGATACAAGCCCGAAGAAATGGGACTCGGCCCGGTCTTCGCAATTCCAAAAGCCCTGAAGTTGGCTGGGTTGAAACTCGCCGACATTGACGTGATCGAATTAAACGAAGCGTTCGCCGCCCAGTCGCTCGCCGTTATCAAGGAAGGCGGGCTGGATCCCGAGCGCGTGAATCCGAATGGTGGTGCGATCGCTCTGGGCCATCCGCTGGGATGTACCGGCGCAAAACTTACCGCCAGCGTGATTCGCGAATTAAAACGCCGGAAAGTCCGTTACGGATTGGTCTCTATGTGCGTGGGCGGCGGGATGGGTGCAGCCGGAATTTTTGAGAATCTTAACTAAGAGCCGTAAGGTGTCGGGCCAGTAGTTGCAAGAAACTCTGCCCTACTAACTCATCAGCGATCCGTGCCCGCCGGGAGTATAATCTGCTTGTTAGTACGGCGGCCCCACGAAGTCCCGGAGGTGCCTCTTGCGCTTATCCCACCTTGCGATAGTGCCTGTTCTCTTTGTCGCCTCACAATTGCTGGCTCAGCATCAACCGGGCAACGGAAGTTCGAGTTCCAGCGGTTCCAGCGCGGGATCGAGTTCGACCAGCAGCTCCAGTAGTCCCTCCCCAAGTTACTCCGGAAGTTCGGGGAGTTCCAGTTCTTCGCACAGTAGTTCGGACCATAGTGCCAGCTCATCCTCCAGTTCCTCTTCGTCATCTGGCTCTTCCAGTAGTCGCGGCTCCGACAGCTCCTCTTCGTCCAGTTCTCGTGGATCGACCAGTCGCAGCACGAATGATGGAGGCGGGACGTCGCACTCTCGAGGCGACAACTCTGGTCCCGACATCTCTCGAACTGGACGTGAACGTGGTGGTCGTGATAACCACACGACGTCAGAATCGGGGCATTCGCCTTCGTCAACCCGCTCCGATACCATGTCGCGGCCCGAGCGGAAGGTGTCCGACAATAAACCTGCCATCGACAAGAAGGGCACAACGGACCGTGTCAGGATCGAAGGTCAGGCCGACACCAAGCGCGAGAAAAAGGGCCTTTTTTCCTTCTTGAGACATCATGGGAAGGAGAAGCCAGTAGATCCCAAACTCCGTGCGACTGAGAAGTACACGCCTCCCAAACGATGCAAGGTCGGTGAGACCTGTCCCGTGTGTGGTGTGGGCCAACACTCCGTCAACGGTAAATGTGTCCCGGATCCGGTTGCGGCTAACGCGTGCCCACCGGGTGAGCCTTATGGTAGCGGCAGATGCTCGCCCTACCCGGCATCTTCGCTTTGTCCGAGGGGAGCGATTTGGGATGGCATACGGTGCGTGGCCCATAGTGACTCTTGCGACAGTGCTGCGCTCGTTGCCCAGGAATTGCGTGCAATTCAGTCGCAGATGCGAATGGCTTGTTCCCCCGATCCGTCGACTCTGCAGTGCAGGGACCTTCAACAAAAGCATGAGAGCGCTTTATCACGTTACCGAATGTACTTGAATGCAGCCCCACCAAGCTGCCGGGGTACGCTGCCCGATCCTGCATCTCTGTAGAACGATAAACTCGTGAGAAGTGACACGAAATTGTATGGACGGGAGCGTAGTCCGATCATTCGAACTCGACTTCCTCAAACCCCATACTGCGTATCAAACTCATCATCGTAGCCCGCGCGTTCTCCTGCGCCTTCTGCAGAATGCCATCCGCCAGTGCTGACCTCCGCAGTTCGCGCTCGGCGTCGTCGCGCACTTGCGACTCCAGGTTCGGATCGGTAGGCACGAGCAGCCCAGTTTGGCGCGAGTAAACACGAGTCTTCGAACTATCCAGACGAGTCACCAGTACCTGCGCCTGCGGAATTTTCATGCGAACTTTCTTGCCGTTCACCGTAACATCACTGGCCTTGAGCATCTGAAAATCGATGCCTGCGATCACTTCCCCGTGGACCATGAGCAGCAATCGATCTCCCGCAAGAAAATCGGGCAGGATCGCACTCCCTTTTTCCCCGGTGACGATCTTGTCCATGGTATAAACCACGGTTTCGAGCCTCTGCAGTTTCTGAATACGGTCGACTACCGTAGGCTGACTCATGTCGGTGTGCGTGGTTCTTTGCAGCCATGATCCGACCGTGCCAGCGAGCCCTTGCGAAGCGCGTACGATCAAGAACAGGCCCAGAATGGCCACCAGTGCCCCGGCAAGAAACGACAGCGCCATAACCGTAAAAGACCGTGGCCTCCGTGCTGCTTCCGGCGAATGCACACCTTGCGGACGCTCGATCGCCATAACGGTTTCCTCAGCTAGAAATTTGTATCCCCACCTTATACACTTTTTAGTGTCCACGTAAGCAAGACGCGCGGCGATGTTCTTCGCCGCCCGCCCATCTCAGGAGGGCAATTCATGGCTACTACTGCGATTCTTAAAACTAAGATCCTCGGGGGCAGCTTTCTGCTGGAAGAGCGGCAGACTGCCGACGTTTTTACTCCAGAAGACTTTACCGAACAGCACCAGTTGATCGGACAGACAGCAGAAGAGTTCGCCATTAACGAGATTCTTCCGCAAGCTGACAAAATTGAACACAAAGACTTTGCAATCTCGCGTGATCTGCTGAAAAAAGCCGGGGACCTCGGTCTCAGCGCGGTTGAAATTCCTGAGGCCTACGGCGGCCTGGAGATGGATAAAGTCACGGCCGCGATCATCGCCGACAACATCGCCAAATATGCCGGATTCGCCACCACCTGGGGTGCGCACAGCGGGATCGGCCTCTTGCCGATCGTCTACTTCGGGACCGAAGAACAAAAGAAGAAATACCTTCCCAAACTTGCAGCGGGCGAGATGGTCGGCGCGTACGCGCTTTCCGAATCCTCGTCCGGATCGGACGCTCTCAACTGCCGCACTCGAGCCCAACTTTCGCCTGACGGCAAGCACTACATCCTGAATGGCGAAAAAATGTGGATCACCAACGCTGGCTTCGCCGATCTCTTCACCGTGTTCGCTAAGATCGATGGCGAAAAATTCTCGGCGTTCCTGATCGAGCGCAATTTCCCGGGCTTCTCGGTGGGCGCGGAAGAGCACAAAATGGGCATTCGCGGATCGTCCACTTGTCCGCTCATCCTGAACGATTGCAAGGTTCCGGTTGAAAACTTACTGGGCGAAGCGGGCAAAGGCGCCACCATCGCCTTCAACATTCTGAACGTGGGACGCTTCAAGTTAGGTGCCATGTCGGTGGGTGGCGCGCGGGTCTCGCTCGAACAGGCCGTGGCGTACGCGAAACAGCGCAAGGCATTCGGAAAAGTGATTGCTGATTTTGGGCTGGTGCGCGAAAAGATTGCCAACATGGCAACGCTGATTTACGTCGGCGAGTCGCTCGTATTCCGCACCGTCGGCATGATGGATGACCTTCTCGCAGGCGTCGACAAGGCCAGCCCCGACGTCGCTAAGGAAACCCGCAAAGCCATCGAAGAATACGCCGTCGAATGTTCGATCCTCAAGGTATGGGGATCGGAGATGATCGACTACGTAGTGGACGAGACTATGCAGATCTACGGTGGCTATGGATTCGTCGAAGAATATCCGGCGGAGCGGACCTATCGTGATGCCCGCATCAACCGCATCTTCGAAGGCACCAACGAGATCAACCGCCTGATCATTACTGGATTTCTACTCAAGCGCGCGATGACTGGCCAGTTGCCGCTCATGCCCGCGATCAAGAAACTAATGGACGAAGTTCTCAGCGGTCCCTCCGCTGGCGAAGACATCGAAGGCCCTCTTGCGGAAGAACGGAAACAAGTGGCGAACGCCAAGAAACTCGGCCTGTTTGTCGCCGGTGCAGCAACTCAGAAGTATATGCAGGCCATTCAGGATCAGCAGGAAGTAATGGGCGCGATTGCGGATATGACCATCGAAATCTATGCGATGGAATCCGCCGTACTTCGTACCCAGAAACTGATCGAACAAAAAGGCGAAGCGGCAGCCGCGCTTCCGCTTGCAATGACGCGCGTTTATATCACGCAGGCATTGGAGAAAATCGAAGCCGCCGCGAAAAAAGTTATCGCCGACGTGGCGGACGGCGATATGTTGCGAACGCAACTAGCAATCCTGCGAAGACTCGCCAAACACGAACCGTTTAATACCATTGGTCTGCGTCAGCAGATCGCACAGAAAACCATCGAGGCAGGGAAATACCGGTTGAACTAATCCTTATTGAGATTGAGCCCACCGATTCGAAGGCTCGTGGAGCGGGTCAGCCGGGGCGCAGTCGTGTGCGATCGGCTGCCTCGCGAATTTTCAGGACTTGCCGCTCTACGTGTCGCCCGATGATCCGAAACCGTTTTGCGCCCTCGGCTCCCTCTGGTACAAATAGCAGCGCGACCTTCCGGAGAAAATATGTCGAAACGAAATATCCTGATTGTGTTAACGCTCCTCATCGGTATCTGTGCAGTTTCCGCGATTGGCCAGGAATCTGTTTCCTCCAAACTCGCGCTCACCCCGCCCATGGGATGGAACAGCTGGAATAAATTTCAATGTAACGTCAGCGATGAAATGATCCGCCAGATGGCCGATGCGATGGTGAAATCCGGCATGAAGGATGCCGGCTATCAATATGTGGTCATCGACGATTGCTGGCAAGTACGTCGCGATGCGTCGGGAAACATTGTTGCCGACCCGCAGCACTTTCCCGCAGGGATCAAGGCTCTAGCCGACTACGTGCATTCACTCGGCTTGAAGTTCGGAATCTATTCCGATGCCGGGTCCGAGACCTGCGCCGGACGGCCCGGCGGCCTGGGCCACGAATATCAGGATGCTCTGCAGTATGCCGCCTGGGGGGTCGATTATCTGAAATACGACTGGTGCAAAACCACCACGCAGGATGCCAAGGCTTCGTATGCCAACATCCGCGCCGCGCTCGACACCGCTGGTCGCCCCATCGTGTTAAGTATCTGCGAATGGGGTAAAGCCAAGCCATGGTTGTGGGGCGCAGAAGTCGGCGGCAATCTGTGGCGCACAACCGGTGACATTCAGGACCGCTGGTCAGGAAAAATAGAATGGACGCCCGGCGATTGCTGCAGCTTCGGCGTGGTCGACATCATCGACGCCGAGGCGGACATCTACTCCTATGCCGGTCCCGGCCACTGGAACGATCCCGACATGCTGGAAGTCGGCAATGGGGGCATGACTGACACCGAGTATCGTTCGCACTTCAGCTTTTGGTCGCTGCTTGCCGCTCCGCTGATCGCGGGAAACGATTTGAGAAGCATGCGTCCCGAAATCCACGACATTCTGACAAACAAGGAAGTGATCGCCATCAACCAGGACGCGCTAGGCCGTCAAGGAAGGCGCGTGTGGAAGAAGGGCGACAGCGAAGTGTGGGCGAAACAACTCCAGGATGGCAGCCGCGCCGTGATTCTCTTTAACCGCGGATCCGCACCGCAGGAAATTGCCGCCACATGGGAACAGATCGGCTATCCGGGGCATTTGAGTGCAACGGTTCACGATCTGTGGCTGCATCAGGACGTCGGTAAAGCAACCGGGAAGTTCGCAGCCACCGTTCCCTCGCACGGCGTAATCATGGTCACGATCAAGCCGTAAGAAAATAGCGTCCGTAGAGACGAGGCTTGCCTCGTCTCTTTCCACAATCGCGCCGCTCCGGGCTTGTTGAGGATTCTTAGAACCAATCGCTACGGTATGCCACCCACCAGGCAACGTAGAAGATAGGAATTGTCGCGGCCAGGGCCCACCAGAGCGGTAACAGGAAGTCCGCGGCCAAACCCAGCACTGCCGCGACCATCCTGAAGATCTTGCGCTCCATACCACGGATTGTAGTCTCTGGATTCCAGCGCAGCAGATTACGGGAGGACTAGTCCGCGAAGACTAGGGTGCATACATGGTCGCCGCAATCTTACGGCTGCCGATCGTTCCTGTAATTGTCGCTTGGGCTTGTGGGACGCGGCTGTTCCACGTAATCACCAATTCGCCCGCATCGGTTCCCGTGCCGCCCACGGTGATGTGAGCTATGGAGCCTCCGGGGTAGTCGTAATCCCATTTCATCTCGCCTGAGACATCAACGTCCTGAACCCATTTCATCTTGTCCAATTGAAAGTGTGTGAGGTTGCTTGGGGAATGATAGGTGAACCTCCCCCCATTGAGACCGGCGCCTTTGCCGGTGTAGTTGACCCACCACCGCGCCAACACATCGCCCAGCGTATATGCGGCCGCCGCGGCCACCCGCAAGTCGGCATCCGTGCCTTGGTTCCCCTCGGACGGAATTGCCGCCTCTACCTGCGCTGCCGTCGCAACGAATTTTGGAACGAGATGCACTTCGGCAATGTGGTCGGTACACGATGTATCGCCTGGATCAAGATCGCGCACAAAGCGCTGCGCAATCCCGGAGGCGCAGTTGTCCTCGTCCCCAACGGCCGTGACATGAAAACTATTGGGCACGATGATCTGGCGCCCATTCTCAAACAGCTCTGCGGAGTGCTTAGCTTCTCGAGCTGGCGTCAGCGAGTCGAGGTCGCCGGAAAGAACAAGCACTGGAGCCTTGGTGAATTGCGCGTGCGGAGGCACGGGATGTCCGGGAGGGTACGCAGTCACGATCGGAGCCGGCCACACCAGGCACAAATCGAGCACGCTGGTGTCGAGCGTGACCTTGGCAAATTCGTCAATCGTGAACGGCTCATACAGATTGGGGTGCTTCTGCTTCTCTTCGGCGACGACTTGATCGCGCTGCACCTTGCGCTGCGATACCGGCAAATTCATGTCATATATCTGTGGATAGTCCGAACAACTCACCGAAATGAAAAGCCCCTGGCTGTAGGCAGCCGGAGTCGATCCGCCACCCTGGCTGACGATTCGGTTCTCCGCCAGCAAACGTAGAAGCGGAGCCGAGTTACCATCGTCCAAGTAAGCTCGGGCCGCCGCATCCAGTTCGCGGTACACAACAGAGACGGTCGCGTTTGAAACCGTCAAGTAGTCCAGAGTACTGGCGTTCGCCACTGTCTTTCTCAGCACACCTTCTCCGTCATGCGCGTAGCCCGTGAAGGGATGAGCACGCAACGCGACCGCCAGTTGTTCGATCCGTTGCATGGAAGTGCCGGGCAGCTTGCTGCACGTCGGCGAGCGTTTGCACGCGGCATTGAAGGCGAAGTGTGCGGTCGTGGCAATTTCGGGATACCAAGGCGACTGTCCCACCGGCGGATAGGCGCTGTCGAGAATTACCGATCGCAGCCGTTCCGGATGCCGTCCCGCAAACGTCTGGCTGAAGAACGTTCCGTAAGAGTCCCCGTAAAGATTGATGATCGAAATATCGAGCGCATCAAGTACCGCGGCCAGATCGTCTGCCGCCAGACCGCTTCCATACAGATACGCAGTGTCGCCTAACAGCGCCCCGCACGATCGAATCCCGGCAAATTGCGGATTCGGCTCGCGTTGTGCCAGTGGACAATCCAGCGCCTGCGACTTGCCCGTCCCACGATTATCGACCAGCAAGATATCGCGACGATCATGGAGCGGCGCGAAGAGATCCAGGTAGCCCGCCCGCGATCCAGTCGAGCCATACCCCGGACCGCCTTCCTCCGCCACGATTGGTTCCAGCGGTGATTGTGAAGGGTCGGTGTGCGGATAGAACTCGAATCCGATCCTGATCGTCCCCACTACGGTTCCGCTGGGATCGAGATCCCTCTTGATGGTTCCGCAATACGCCTGAGCGTCGCGGCATGGGCGCAGAGTCAGCGACCCGACCCGCAAGTCCGCGGCGAGACGGGTGGCAACACGAGAAGTTGCGGGCTTCTTACGTGGGACCGGCTTCGACGCAAGGCAGGTAGCGCACAACAGAATCAGAACTGCGGCAGGCAACAGGATGCGCGGCATCAAAAACCTTCCTGGGATCGGAGTCCAGCTCCGGGCGGGGCACTTAGCATACCTCAGTTCTAAAAAGGAATACAGCCCGAATCAGGCTTTGGGCGCGAGTTCTGCCATTACGCTCTGGATCAGCTCTTTTGCATCTGTCAGGCCCTTCATGACCAGTTGGATATCCATGACAGGCTTGCCCGGCCAACGCTGGCTCTGGCAATAGACGCCGTGCTGCCCGATCAACGCCATCGCGTCGGTGACCAGGTCCATCGTAACGGCCAATCTTCCGCGCGGGATACCCATACGGGTCTCGAAGTGTTCCAACTCTTCCTGCTTCTCGTCGAAAACAGTCATCGCAAGATTGTACAATCTTGTTATCACCATTTTGCGTTAGTGTTTGGCGTAGACGGCGGAATGTCGTCCGAGTTGGCGGTGGTCGCGTTGACCGATGCCAGTTACCAAATGCAACCCAGGAGAATGTCATGAAGAAGTTAGCACTTCTCGCTCTTTTGTCGTTCGTCGCTGCAATCTTTGCTCCCGCCTCCATGATGGCTGAGGACAAAACCAAGCGGCCGAGTCCACCAGCCAGCGCGTCCTGCACGTTGGCGGACGGCAAAGTCACCATTGATTATTCCAGCCCGCGCGTTAAGGGCCGCAAGATTTTCGGCGATCTAGTTCCGTACGGAAAGATTTGGCGCACCGGAGCTAATGAAGCGACCACCTTCGTTACGACGACCAACGTGAGCGTTGGTGGGACTGATGTCCCCGCCGGCAGCTATACGATCTTCACCGTCCCCGAGACCGGCAAATGGACTTTGGTGATCAGCAAGACGACCGGCGAATGGGGCACCGATTATTCGGGCGAGGCAAACGATTTCGCGCGCGTGCCGATGACGGTTTCGAAAACCTCCGGACCAGTGGAGAATTTCGCCATCGCCTTCGATCAGGCGGGCAACAAATGCACTCTGCATGCCGACTGGGAAAATACACGAGCCAGTGTGGACATCGTGAAGAAGTAAACTCGTTTGCTTAGCCGGATCGGCAATCATCAGCCTTAACCACCGCGGGTGCGGCGGGATCATCAGGATGCGAGGTTTCGGCCTTACCTTGGTGAGCCTTAGTGTCCTTAGTGGTTAAGGCTTTTGAATTTTTATTCGGCCAGCAGATCGCGGACGACTTCCTGTGCCCGCTCGAAGTCCGGCGAAATCCGACGGCCCGATTCGAACGCGGTCCGCGAGTCCGTGGTCAGGCCACTTTTCTCCAGCGCCTGAGCGAGAAGCAAGTAGCCGACGTCGCTTGGCTCGAGTCCGACCGCTCGCGAATAATCTCTGACCGCCTCATCGAATTGGCCTCGCTTTTCGGCGATTACGCCGAGTCCGACGAAGGCCCGTGCCGCTTCCGGATCCACCTGCAGCCCGGCTTCGTAGCTTTCTTTCGCGCGGTCATAATCCTTCAACAAGCGGTAATCACTCCCCATATTGACGAGCGCATACGCGCGCAATCCTTTGTCGGACGTGAGTCGTAGCACTGCCTGATCTTCCTGCAGAGCGGTCTGGAAATTTTTCTGACGGCGTTCGCATGTACCAAGATTCAAGTGCGCTGCCGCTTCATTCGGCCGGATCTGTAGCGCCGCGCGAAAATGTCCCGCAGCTTCTTCGGTCCGCTCCTGGTTCAGGAAAGTCTCGCCCAGATTGATATGCGCGACGAAGTTATTCTTTGTCACCGCGGCGGCATGCGTCCAGAGCATTTCGCTATCGTGCCAGTATGCGACTTGACGGTATGTAACTGCACCCAGTGCAGCCATGGCAAGTACGGCAAGGACACCGACGCCAACCATGCGCAGTCGGTGATTGTTTGCCCAGTCCGATAGCCCCCAGGTCAGCATGAGAAGCAGTCCGATCATAGGCAGGTACATATAGCGATCGGCAGTAGCCTGCTGTCCGACCTGCACCAGGCCGATCATCGGGACCAGCGCCCCCATGTACCACAGCCAACTGACGACCAGGTAACGCTTCTGCCGGAATCGCAATACGAACAAGGTGACCGCAACCACGAAGATCGTCGCGACCGCGATTTGCCACGCCAGCAACGAATCTCCGGGGTGCGGATACATCGCAGCCAGGCGCATCGGCCACAACATTCGTCCTACGTAGTCGAAGTAAGCGCCGATCGCATTTTCAATCCGGACGGCAGGCGAATATTCAAATGCCGAACGAACCGCGCCGCCCGCCTGTTGTGCACTGATGGTCACGAGCGCGCTGGCCGCCGACAAAGCCAGGAGTGGGATCTTTTCTAGAGCCAGCCAGCCTACAGAGCGTTTCGGATAATCTCCCGCTTCAGCCGTGGTCGAAGCAGATTGCAGTCTCCCCAGAGGCCAATAGTCCCAAAGCAAAAGCAGGAAGGGAAGCGTAATGACTTGCGGTTTCGCCATCAACCCGCAAGCAAACAGGAAAAGCACCCCTTCATAGCGACCGACTCCGGGCTTCAATGCATAACGCTGATATGCCCAGAGAGCGAGCAGCAGGAACATCATGCTCAGCACATTCTTCCGCTCCGCAATCCAAGCGACAGATTCCACGTTGAGGGGATGGAGCGCATAGATCGCAGCGAGAACCAGTGCAGGCCAGGTTCGTTTCGTAGCGTCCACCAGTAACAGGAACAAAAGCACCACGTTGACGCAATGCACCAAAACGCTCACGTAGTGGTGGCCAGCAGGATTCAATTTGAAAATCTGGTAGTCGAGAGCGTGCGAAATCCATGTCAGGGGATGCCAGTTCGCGGCGTCATATGTTGTGAACGCCCAACTCACCGTGCTCGGACGCAGTCCAGCCTGCACATGCCGGTTGGCGGTGACGTATACATCGTCGTCGTAATTCACGAATCCGTTGTGCGTGACGCCGTTGTAAACGGCGAGCGTGCAGGTAACAAGCAGCAGACACAAAATCAGATTGCGCCTCGAACTAGAAGCAAACAGCGTGCTGGCCGATGTGGGCTCAAGTGCCATCAGTGCGCGAGGAGGGTCCCCACACATTTAAGCACGGTCTTGCGAACAGACCGATAACTCTGCGGTTGCATCGAGTTACGACAGTGCAGACGCAACCATCCTGCACCAGCGTTATACTCAATAGCGATGCGACAGATGCTGCGCTTCCTCTGGAACTCGACCCGCGGACACCGGATCGCCCCCTGGCGCAGCCCCTACCTTCTCTGGCGTATCGAGACCTTTACCGGGGTGAAGATGACACAGATCGGTTTCCTGGAATTTTGGGAATTTCTGTGGACCGAGCGTCAAAGCCTATGGCGTTTTCTGAAGTGGACCGGAGAGATGGATCACTACATCCACCCGAAAGCCAAGAGCCTGTAGAGATCGTTAACCCATCACAACATTTACTTCGCTGCCCTTGCCCGCTCCCAGAAGTTGGAACGCGGAGCCTCGGTTGGCGGCCAACTCCAGGTATCCCATGCTTCCCAGGATGCCGAACACTTCTCCCGGCGTTCCGTCGGCATAGCTTGTGCACATGCGGTTGATCTGTCCCTTGAATCCTACCGTGACTTTGAACGCGGGTGTATTCGCTTCGAACAACGCCGGAAGATCCTGCGGAGTGATATTGGTGATCAGGTTTCCGAAGCGATCGACTTTCAGAACCACGCCGCGGAGAGTGCGCTCATCCACCGGCTTCGGCCGAGGTGCATTGAAGCGGACGTAATCTGTGATCTCATCCCCGAAACGATCGGGATCCACGCCCTTCGCCAGGTAGGCTGCAACGGGAGAAAAAATATCCCGCGCGTGAAAGGTATTGCTCCGGGGCTGGAGAAAGTAGTGTTCCGACGTAATGTGGCGGACCGAGAGCCGCTCTTCACGATCGTAGACAAGTGACAGCACTCCATTGTCAGGAGCCACGAACTGGTGCCGGTCGCCGGTGAGCAGGATCGGGCGCCGCGCCGTACCGACTCCCGGGTCCACAATCACCATGTGTACAGTGCCCGAGGGGTAGTAGGAGTACGCCTGCGAAATCGTCAGCGCTCCGTCCAGCACGTCAAAAGCCTGCACAGAGTGGTTGATATCGATGATCTGGGCATCGGGGGCCAGTTCGAGTATGACGCCCTTCATGGCGCCCACGAAATGATCGTTAAGTCCGAAATCGGTGGTCAGAGTAATGATCGAAGTGCGCGCCAATCAGTTTTGCCTCGACGAAATGGAAATCCCTTGTTGTCGAGAGTATCAAGCGACCGCCTGGGAACGTCAAGGTACGTTCGGTTTAGACATTTGTTGAGTGTTGCTGCGTGAATGGCTTCAACGTGCTTGAGAGGGCAATGGAGCGAAACCGCTACTCGTACCGCAGGGCCTCAATCGGGTGCATGCGCGAGGCCTTAAGAGCGGGGAAGAAGCCCGAGATGATGCCGATCATCGACAACAGCACGAACGAAATCATGACCACTACGAATGAGATCCTCAGGAAAATGTCTCCTTCGTGATTGGCTGTCTTGTAGAACTCGCTGTAGAGGGGCATCGGAGGAATCACCCACGCGAGGAAAACCGCAACCAGGATCCCGATGACGCCGCCAAAGAAAGTCAGCACCAGGGCTTCCATCAAAAACTGCACCAGGATGTGACGAGGGCGCGCGCCAATCGCTTTGCGCAGCCCAATCTCGCGAGTGCGTTCCGTGACCGAGACCAGCATGATGTTCATCACGCCGATGCCGCCCACCGCCAGCGTCACCACGCCGATCAGGCCCAGCACCACTTGCAGGCCGATCGAGAAGGCGGTGATGTCCTTCTTGCTGTCGATGGTGTCCCATTCAGGAGCGGCCTTTTCGTCCTTGGGATCGAAGTGATGACGGCGGGCAACCACTTCCCGCACTGCGGCCAGCGCCTTCTTGTTCAGTTCAGCCGCCTGCGGCTGAAAGATAATCATCCCCGGGTCTTTAATGTTTTTCAGATCGCGAAACAGCGGGAATGGAATAAAGCCATTTTCGTTATCCGGACCCATATACATCGAGTCCTGGATCTTGTTGCGCATCACGCCAATCACTTCGAAATCCAGCCCGCCGATGCTGACGTTTTGCCCTACTGCGGGAGCACCTTGAAATGCTTTCTTGGCCGCGTTATAGCCGAGAATGACGACCCGGTGATGCTCCAGGAAATCCGACTCATTGAAGTAGCGTCCATATTCAATGTCGAGCTTGCGCATCTGCCCGTAGGGCAATTCGACGCCCCGCGTGTTCATGGAGACGACTCTGGTGCCGACTTTGTAGCCGAAGTCGCGGTCCACCTCCGCACTCACGGCTCGCACCAGAGGAACTTCGTCGCGGATGGCCTCAATGTCGGCGTACTCGTATTCGACTTTCTTGCCGGCGCGTTGTCCCCCCGCCTGCAGGCTGGTTTGCCCCGGCCATAGGACAATCACGTTGTTTCCCATGTTCATGAACGCATGGAGCACGCTCCCGCCCAACCCCTGGCCGTACGCCAGCAGCAGGACGACCGACGCCAGTCCCCAGACGATCCCCAGCATCGTGAGCACCGACCGCATGCGATTGCGGTTCAGTGCCAGCCAGCCTTGCGAGATGAGTTCTTTGAGGAGCATAAAAACCAGGTCTTAGGTCTCAGGTGCCAGGTGTTAGGAATACCGCTTTGCAGGCCGGCGCGGCATCGAAGTCAGAGAACATCCCGACTTGGACTTTCCTATCACCTGACACCCAAGACCTAACACCTGTTTCTCTCAATCTACGCGGATGTCGCCCGATCCCGTATGAACCGAGACCGTCGGACCGCCATTGAGTACCTTGCCAACTACACTCTTGCGTTCCTGTACGCGGCCTTGCACCGTCGTCGTCACGGGATGGTCGACCACCACCGTACCCGAGTTTGACGAGATGTCGACGTTGAAGCCGACTTCCGAGGGCACGCGCAAATCCACATTGCCCGAGCCGGTGCGGATGTTCCACAGGCTCTTCGGTGTGCCATTACCGCGAATGTCACCGCTGCCGGCTTCCGCGCTGAAGCCGCCATTGACTCCGCTCACTGTAATGTTGCCCGAGCCGGTGCGGATGTCGATATCGCCCGCGCCCACCTCTTCTACCTCGATGTCACCGCTACCCGCCTTGATCCTCGCTGGACCGGAAAGCTGGCGGCCGCGCACATTACCCGAACCGGTTTGAAAACGCAGATCACCGGTCAGCCGGGAAAGTTGCATGTCTCCCGATCCGGCTTCGAGGTCGACGTTGCCCTTGATTCCTTCCACGGTCTGATTGCCGCTGCCACTATGCGTGCGGACCGTGGTGTTCTCCGGAACCGTGATTTCATAGTCGACGGAGACATTGCGCAGGTTCACGTAATCCACCCGAATGCTGTTGCCGTTCTGGCGGAGCGGAGGATTCTTCTCCAGTTCCTGCACATCTTCATTGCGGTTGCGCTCGAGCCACGACGTGCTCAAGTGAATCTTGCCGTGAATTGATACCGTCCCACTCGAACCGCTATGGACCGTGATATCGCCAGACCGTGTCAGCACTTCGAGATCAACTGGTCCGTTGACCTGGAACGAGCGGTCGAAGGTTCCTGCGACCGATGCGAAGCCGGTCAGCACGCTGGCCAGCACGAACAGCATCACGCGAACTACATGAGACTGAATTGAAGATAGGCTATTCATATCGAAGTGACTCCACAGGTGTCATTTCAGCTGCACGTTGTGCCGGATACATCCCGGCGGTAAACGTGATCAGAGAAAGAGTGAGTACGGATGCAACCACAGAAATTAACGAGACGATCGGATGCGGAACAAAATCGGGCAACGGAACCAATGCGGCCAGCGTGCAAATACCGACCCCGACAATCAGTCCCAGGCCGCCACTGACGAGCGTGAGCATCGCCGATTCCGCAAAAAATTGACGCAGAATATCGCGCCGCGTGGCGCCCATCGCCTTGCGAACACCGATCTCCCGTGTCCGCTCCGTTACCGAAACCAGCATGATATTCATGACACCGATTCCGCCCAGACACAAAGTGACGATGGCCACGCAGCCGAAAAACAGGGTGACGAAATCAAAGATACGCGCCAGTATTTTCGCTCCGTCCATCGTGTCCCAAATGAACAGCGCGTCTTTGTCCGAAGCCTCGAAATGATGCACGCGGCCCAGCGTTCGCCGCACCTGCAATACCGCATCATCGTGCGCTTCCGGATCGCCTACCTGGAACACGATGTCATCGAGATAGCCCCGCACAATGCCCTTTTTCTGCGGGGGAGGGAAGTCGCGCGCGACCGCTGAATAGGGTGCGTACAAATAATCGTTGTCCGGCCCGCTGTAGTTGGCGTTCTGAGTTTTCTTCTGCAGAACTCCCACCACCGCGTAGGGGACGCCCTTGATGGTCAGCATCGAACCGACTGCCGGCTGTCCGGGGAAAAGCTGCTGTTGTGCCGCCGACCCAAGCACGACCACGCGCCTTGCCTCGCGTTCATCTTCATCGGAAATCAAACGGCCCGATTCCAGCATCAACGATCGAAATTCCTGATACGCCGGCCACATGCCCACTACTTCGCGGTTGGCGGAATTGAATGCGCTAACTTCCGGAATGCCTCGCCGCAATTCCGGACTGACATTCTTGATCTGATAGCACTCATCCCGGATCAGCCGCGCATCGTCGATCGTGAGTGAGACCTCGCGCCCGGCAGCCAATCCGCCCGCCTGCGCGCTGGTGCGCCCGCCCCAGACAATCACGAGGTCCTTGCCCAGCGTTTCCATGTGTTTCTTTTGATCAACCGTGAAGCCCCGTCCCAGGCCCACCAGAAGGATCACTGAAGCGATGCCCCAGATGATTCCAAACATGGTGAGGACGGTGCGCAGCTTGTGCGCCCGGAAGGTGTTCAACGCCTGACGAAATATCTCGGAGAAGGTCATGGGAACCCGGTCTCAGAAACCAGGTCTCAGGTGTCAGGCCTCAGGAACCCAGGGGCTGGTACGTACGATTTTGCTTTCCTGAGACCCGAGACCTAAGACCTGTGACCTGCTCTTCTACTGCAGTACGACTTGATCGCCTTCCTTCAACCCGTTCAGCAACTCCGTCTTCGCTCCGTTGGAGATGCCGATATTCACTGCGAGCTTCTTCTTGCCTTCTTTGCCTTTCGGATCGGGAACTTCGACCGACGCCTTCTTGTCTTTGTCGTAAATGATGGAGCCTTCCGGAATCTGCAGCACGCCCTTGTGCTCTTCCAGGATGATCTCCGCGTTGGCCGTCATGTTGGCCTTGAGTACGCCCTCGGGATTGTTGATCGAGACGCGTACTTCAAACGTAGTGACGTTATCTTTCTCGACGCCCATGGGAGAGATCTTGTTTACCTTGCCCGTGAAAGTCTTGTCCTTGTAGGACTCAACCTTGATGCGTGCGGGCTGTCCCATGTAGACCTTGCCGATGTCGCTCTCGTCGACTTTACCCTTCACGTAGACTTCGCTGGTATCGCCCAGCGTCATCACCAGCGTGGCGGACGATCCCAATACGAGGATCGAACTGACGGCGTCGCCCACTTCCACATCGCGCGACAGGATAATTCCGTCAATCGGAGAAGTGATGGTCGTGTAGCCGAGCTGCTCTTCCAACTGCTTCAGGTTAGCGCGATCCTGCGCAACCTGCGCTTGCGCCTGCCCGATCTTTGCCTGCAAAACCTGCAATTGCGCCTTCGAGACATTCTGCTTGTTCAAGGACATCTCGTAGTTCTTCTGCGCATCGTCCAACGCGGAAACCGACACGACGCCTTCCTTCGCCATACCCTTGGCGCGATCATAGGCGCGCTTGAGCAGCGGGACATCCGGCCCCTCCGCATCCACCTTGGCGCGTTCCAGGTCGGCGCGAGTTCCGTTCATGCTGGCTGTCGAAGCTTCCAGCTGGGCGCGCGCCTGGTCCACCCGGGCGTAGATCTCTTCTTTGTCGAGTTCGGCCAGGAGTTGGCCTTTCTTGACCTTATCCCCGTATTCGACGTAGAGCTTTTTCACGATGCCGCTGGCTTTGGATTTGATCTCAACCTTCGTGATCGGTTCGACCTTGCCGGTCGCCACGACGCTCTTGGCCAGATCGCCTTTTTCCACCTTTGCGAGCTTGGATGGATCGATCTTGGTTCCGCCACTGGTCGCGGCGTACACTCCGCCAACGATCACCAGAAGCACAATGGCCGCGATGGAGCCGTAGATAATCCGCTTACGCCGCTTCGACTTTTTGCCGTTTCCGTTACCGTTCACAAACTGCCTCCTACCTGGAATTCCAACAGGGAACTGCGCTTCATCTTGTATTACGAGGTGCGTGGTTAAATAGTTCCTTGGAAATCGACCAAAAGAAGCCGTGCAGTCCCAAAGAGTTAGACATGCTTCCGGACAAAAGGAAAGCCAACAAGAGCAGGTGTCGGGTGTTAGGTCTCAGGCCTCAGGCCTCAGGTTCCGTGACCCGCCGCGTCCCCAGGACCGAGGCTGCAGAAAGAGCGTCCAGTCGTTCCGGGGGCCTAGGACCTGACACCTAAGACCTAAGACCCGCTTTTTGTTAGTATTGACTCTCCATGATTGCGTATGTGCTGCTGCGGGTGTTTCTGATCCTGCTCCTGGTGGCAGCCAATGCCTTCTTCGCAGCGGCCGAGTTTGCTCTGGTCAGCGTCCGCGAAACCAGAATCCAGCAGTTGATCGAAGCCGGACGTATCGGCGCGCGCACCGTCCTCAAGCTCCATCAACAGCTTCAACGGGTCGTGAATGGGGTCCAGCTAGGCGTTACGGTTTGCAGTCTGGCACTCGGCTGGGTCGGCGAACCCGTACTGGCCCGCATGTTCGAAGGCCTGGTTGGATACATACCCTACGCCTCACTCTATGCGCACGCCTGCGCCGTTGCCGTAGCCTTCATCCTGATCACCGGATTGCACGTGATCCTGGGCGAACTGGTTCCAAAATCTCTCGCGTTGCAACGCGCCGAACGCGTGGCGTTGGCCGTAGCCGCGCCGATGGATGTCTTCCTCACGCTCACGGGCCCGCTCACGGGCGTCATGACCCGGATCGCAAGCCTGGTCTTGCGCACTTTCGGAACGCGCGACATTCGCCATGGATCCGTCCACTCGCCCGACGAGCTCAGACTCATCGTCACCGCGGCGCGCACCTCAGGCCAGCTTTCCTCCGGACAGGAAGAGATGTTGCTCAACGCCCTCGAACTCGACAACATTACTGCCCGCCAAGTGATGGTTCCGAGGCCACGAATTTTTTCTCTCCCCGCCGACCTCAATCTCGACGACGCTCTGTCCCGCGTGGTCGAAGAGCAGCACTCCCGCATTCCTGTTTACGATCCCCAACGAGGCCCGGAACACATTGTCGGAGTGCTGTATGCCAAAGACGTCATGCGCTGGACGCGCTTTCGCTTGACCCTCAGTTCAAGTCCTGCCTCCGCCATGCGCATCGCGTCCATGAAAATCGGCCAGATCATGCACGACGTGCTGGTCGTCCCCGAAACGAAATCGCTGCTGGAGTTGCTCGGAGAATTCCAACAGCGAAAGCGTCACCTCGCCGTTGTTGTCGACGAATTCGGTTCCACCGCCGGAGTGATTACGGTCGAAGACGTGCTCGAACAACTAGTGGGCGAACTCGAAGACGAATTTGACGTGGCCGCCACCCAACCGGCCGTCACCGACGCGAACGCTCCGCTCTCGCTCGACGGCGCCATCAACATCCGTGATCTCGAAGCGCAATACGAGTTACCTCTTCCCCAGAATGAAGGTTTTGAAACCCTGGCCGGATTCATGCTCTCGCGCCTGCAGAGAATCCCTAAAGAAGCCGACACCTTCGAATTCGAAGGTCGTAGATTTGCCGTAGAGAAAATGGAAGGGAATCGCATCGCCACCGTGAGAATCGAGCCGATTCCGGCGACCGCGAAACAGTTGGCGGGAGACTAGGACGCAAGGGCCCGGCTTCAGAAGTGCCACAAGCCGGCCAAGTAATTCTGCTTCAGCCGCTGCAGTCGGGTACACTAACGCGAAAACGTTTCGAATGCCCCGTCAACTTCTCTCTCGCCTGCTCTACACGCTGCCCGTGATCTGGCTGGTCGTATCCACCGTCTTTCTCCTCATACACTTTGTCCCCGGAGACCCCATCCAACAAATGCTAGGAGAAGGCGCCGCCGCTGGCGACATCCAAGCCGCCAGACACGCTTATGGCTTAGACGTGCCACTCGGCCAGCAATACGTGAACTACTGGAAGGGGGTACTCCACGGGGATCTGGGAAAATCCCTGCGCTTTAACCAGGGTGTGACATCGCTGATCGCCAAACGGTATCCATTCACGTTGCAACTCACGCTGGCGTCGCTCTTCGTCGCAATCGTGCTGGCGATTCCTGCTGGAGTCCGCTCCGCCCGCCGCCGCAATCGCTGGGATGACCGCGTATTAAGCGTAGTCAGCCTCTTCGGACTATCCTTTCCCAACTTCGCTCTCGGCCCAGTGCTGATTTTATTTTTTGCAATTAAACTCGGATGGCTCCCCGTCTCCGGCTCCGGCACTTTCGCAAATCTCGTTCTGCCTTCGATCACGATGGGCAGCGCGCTCGCGGCGATTCTGACCCGCATGGTGCGCACTTCGATGCTGGAAGAATTGGGTCAGGACTACATCCGCACCGCCCGCGCGAAAGGTTTGCCGGAAGACACAGTCGTTTATCGGCACGCGTTGCGCAATGCGATGATTCCGATCTTGACTGTGCTGGGATTGCAGTTCGGAGCGTTGCTGGCGGGCGCCATTGTCACCGAAACAATTTTCTCCTGGCCGGGAATTGGGAGGCTGACGATCCAGGCGATTGCCAATCGCGACTACTACCTCGTGCAGGGATGCATCCTGGCGATCGGTTTGACGTATGTCGCGGTGAACCTGCTGACTGATGTGCTGTATTCGGCGGTGAATCCGAGGATACGGCAGTAACGGAAACGCGATTGTCCTAAAGCCTTAGACTGGTTTCATGCCGGATCGGGGAGGGCACGGCTTCAGCCGTGCCGCCCAGAGCGAAAGAATCCGGCTTTAGCCGCTGAGGGCAGGACTTCGGTATAAGAATCACTCAAGCCAGCTCGATCATCGCTCGCTGACCCACCAACGCCGCTGCTCGCGTGATATCGCGTTTCGGATCTATGGCGATCAGGAGAGTCCGCCAAATGCACCAAACTGGTGTATAATGATGCCATGCCAGCAACCAAGCATGTCCGACGCAGTGTCTCGCTTCCCGCTCCCGTTGCCAAACAAGTCGACCGTCTGGCCAAGAGTCAGCGCCTTAGCGATAACAGAGTCTTGGTGGAACTCATTGAACTGGGTATCGAAGCGCGGAAACAGAAAGAGAAGGCGTTCTTTGAACTTGCCGAACGTTTTCGCTCCGCCGCCGATCCCGATCAGGCAAAGCAACTGGGCGACGAGTTGGGTCGTCTGGTTTTCGGTGAGTGAATGCCGCAGATTGAGATTTGGCCGCGAATCCCCGCTGCTATTCGCGATCATTTGGTCGAGCGCATGCGCGATCGTAACATCAGCCTCGACGACCTCAGCCAGTTGAGGACATGGCTGGAAACGAGGCCGGACGTCCCAAGCGGGTCGTGGTTCAAAGACTTCGGTTCATTCAAACTGTGCGGTGAAGGTAAGTATCCCAAGACTTTTCTTCTCGCCGGACAGATAGCAACTGGCGAAAAACTATAGAATTCAGTTGTTATAGATTTCAAGCCCGATCCATATTTCCAATAGCTAGTGTCGACCGCTGCCATCTCGCTGCCCCGCCTCGCTCGCCACAACCCGCTGGCGACCGTGGGAGTGGTGTTCGTCACAATCTTCCTGCTCTGCGCCTTGCTCGCCCCGTGGATTGCTCCCCAGGATCCCGCCCACATCGATCTCCCGAACCGTTTGCAGACGCCCTCATCGCAGCATCTCGCCGGCACGGACGAACTCGGACGGGACATTCTTTCGCGCCTGATCTGGGGCGCGCGCATCTCGATGTTTGTCGGCAGCAGTGTCGTCGCGTGCTCGCTTTTTCTAGGGCTCATCATCGGTAGCCTCGCGGGCTACTACGGCGGGCGCATCGACCGCTTCGTAAACATTGTCCTGATGAACGCGTTCCTTTCGTTCCCCGGAATCCTGATCGCAATTGCCTTCGTCGCTTTCCGTGGTCCCGGTATCTTGAATCTTGTGCTTGCACTTTCGCTAGGAGGATGGGTCGGCTACGCGCGCCTGGTCCGCGCGCAAGTGCTCGCCGTACGGGAGCGTGAGTTTGTGGAAGCAGCCCGCGCACTCGGTGCGAGCGACTTGCGAATCATCGCGAGGCACATTCTTCCCAACATCATTCAGCCCGTGATTGTGCAAGCCGCGATCGGAATGGCCGGGGCCATCCTCGCCGAAGCAACGATGAGTTTTCTCGGCCTTGGAGTTCCTCCGCCGACTGCCAGTTGGGGATCGATGCTCAACGATGCCCGCTCCCATCTCTTCGATACACCACATCTTGTTTTGTTTCCTGCTGGCACTGTGATGATGGCTGTCCTGGCGTTTAACTTCATCGGCGACGCCCTCCGTGACGTGCTCGACCCCAGATCCCGCATCGAAGCCGGTCTCTAAATGCAATTCCACGGCTCTTCTTTAAGAACTGTCATCCCGAACGAAGTGAGGGATCTGCAGTACTCCTCACAGGGGCGTAATACGTTTTGACTTCCAGCCCTGCTTACGTACAATCCCGCCTGCCGTCTATATAACCTCTGTGCCGAGGCCTACCATGTCCCTGCGACGAATCTGCGTACTGCTCTTTGCGATGTTGACTCCAGCCGCTGTGCTTTGGGCGCAATCGCAGCCCGCGATGTCCGCGGCTCCGCCCGTCATGCATGGCGCTTCGAACGCTCCAGCCTTCGACGTGAAAGCCGCCACCGACGCCTATCTCGCCACCGTGCCACCCGACAAGAAGGCTCGTTCCGACGCGTACTTCGAAGGGGGTTACTGGCTGCAGCTCTGGGATTTTCTGGTGTCGGCCGTAATTGCCATCTTCCTGCTGCAGACTCGATTCTCAGTCCGCATGCGCGATTGGGCTGGTCGGATTTCCTCCTGGCGCGGAATTCGCGACTTGATCTACTTCATCTTGTTCCTGGTGATCACCAGCGTGCTTCAGTTTCCACTCACCGTTTATGAAGGCTACGTCCGCGAGCATAAGTACGGACTCGCCACCCAGACGTTTGGCCCGTGGATGAGCGACCAACTCAAAGGACTGGCCGTGGGTGCGGTGCTGGGTGGCATTGCGGTGATGCTGCTATATGCAATCGTGCGCTGGCTGGGCAAGAACTGGTGGGTGTGGGGTGCGCTGGTCAGCGTAATCCTGCTTGCAATCACCGGATTGGTCGCCCCCGTGTACATTGCGCCTTTGTTCAATACTTTCAAAACGCTGCAGGATGCGAAGATCAAGGATCCGATCCTGAGTCTGGCGCGCGCCAACGGCATTCCCGCCTCCGAAGTGTATGAAGAGGACGCTTCCAAGCAGTCCACGCGTGTCAGCGCCTACGTCAGCGGATTTCTCGGCACGGAGCGCATCGTGCTCAACGACAATCTCCTCAATCGATGCTCGCCCGAGGAGATTCAATCGGTCATGGGCCACGAGATGGGCCATTATGTTCTCAATCACACGTACAAGAGTCTCTTGTTCTTCGGAATCGTATTTGTAGTCGGCTTCGCATTTCTGGACCGCGCCATGCGATGGTCACTGGCGCGCTGGGGAGATCGCTGGGGCGCGCATGACATAACCGACGTGGCCGCGTTGCCTTTAGCCTTACTGTTGTTGTCGATCTTCTTTTTCGTGCTCACTCCGATCACGAACAGTTGGACTCGATCGCAGGAATATGAAGCCGACATATTCGGAATCAACGCCGCCCGCCAGCCCGACGGCGAAGCACTGGTCGATCTGAAACTCGGCGACTATCGCAAGCTCGATCCATCGCCGCTGGAAGAAGCAATTTTCTTCGACCATCCCAGCGGCCGCACTCGCATCACCGCTGCCATGCGGTGGAAAGCCGAAAATATGGCGGTGCTGCCTCCGGGTACAAAAGCGGGCGGTCCTCAGTAAGCGGATCTTACAGACGTTCCCACTAGCCTCGCTAGTTGCGGCGAAGAAGGCATCCGCAACTCTCTGATCGCAAACTGCTTATCTCGAGCGGTGTGGCGGGTCTTTGTGCTCGATAACATTTCTCATCTTGGCTCGTCCAATCTTTGACCACCACCCGGGAACTTATCCCCCATGAGTTGCGTATGAATGTGCATATGGAGCTACGATACCAAGTCGAAACCCAGCATGACGTCGCTGTCGTGCACTGCTCGGGCCGCCTGGTACGAGGCAAAGCCCTCGACGAATTTCGTCGCACAATCGAAGCGCTCCACCATCTCCGTGTGCTTGTCGTCGATCTGTCAGAGATCGATCAGCTCGATGCTGGAGGTCTGGGCGCATTGCTACTGCTGCGGAATTGGGCGCGCGTGAATTCGGTTCAGATGAAGCTCGTGAATCCTTCTGCGTTTCTGTTGCGAGTGTTGCAGTCCACGAAACTTACGTCTGTCTTTGAGATTTCCTCCCTGGAAGAGGCGCTCTGCATCTTGCAGACGCCGGGAGCGCGGCCGCATTACGCGGCTGCTTGAGGCTGGGTGGGCGCGATGCTTTATAATTCGCGCCCATGAAGCCTAAGAGACTGGACGGCCCTCCCCCGACGCCCGTCGACGCTCTCGTTTATCCCCGATTCTCCGGCATCTCAACATTCATGCGCCTGCCGCACATTCCTCGCGCGCAGGAACTTGATATCGCGCTGGTCGGAATTCCTTTCGACAATGGCGCCACCTACCGTTCCGGAACGCGCTTCGGCCCGCGCAATGTAAGAGCGCAGAGCGCCATGATCCGTCCCTGGAATCCCGTTCTCAACCTCGACCCATTTTCCAAGTGGCGCATTGCAGATTATGGCGATCTATCCATCAATCCTCTTTCTCTCGATGACACATTTGGTCGAATTACAAAGCAGCTGACTGATGTTCTCAATGCCGATGCCCGGACACTGTGTGTCGGCGGGGACCATTCCATCCTTCTCCCCATTCTGCGCTCGATCAAGGAGAAGTTCGGTCCCGTAGCACTGATCCAATTCGATGCGCACAACGATACCTGGGGAGGCTACTTCGGTAGTCCGCATTCGCACGGCACGCCCGTGCGCCGCGCAGTTGAAGAAGGACTGCTCCTTCCTGGTTATGTTCTGCAAGTTGGATTACGAGGGCAGGTTTACTCGAAACACGACTTCGACTTTGGCAGGAAGCATAAGTTCAGTGTCGTCACTTCCGAAGAGTTTCATCGCGATGGACTCGCGCCAGTAAAGAAAATTCTTAGGCGGTTTCATGGCAAGCCGGTTTACTTCACCCTGGATATTGATGTCGTTGACCCAGCGTTTGCTCCCGGAACTGGCACTCCGCAAGTAGGGGGGCTGTCGAGCTTTCAGGTTCTGGAACTGGTACGCGCTCTCGAAGGTCAAAAGATAGTCGGCGCCGACTTGGTCGAAGTCTCTCCTCCTTACGACAACGGAGAGATCACATCGTTGCTGGCCGCGAATCTTTTGTATGAAATGCTGTGTTTGTTTTGATGAAATCGGAGGCGGAAGTTGAGATTGCAAATCGGCTTCGAGCTTCGGGCGGCGAGCCGCGAGCGAACAGTTCCCTCGAAGCTCGCGGCTCGTAGCTCGCAGCGAAGTAACTCATGACAACCCTGGCCCGCAAACTGCGCATCACCGACTACTTCTCCCTCGGTTGGGGGACGATGGTCGGAGTCGGTTGGCTCGTCGTAATGGACGACTGGCTCATGCGCGGCGGTTCGCTGGGCGGAATCCTGGGTTTTGCAATTGGCGGGATCCTGCTGCTGCCAATTGGCTACGTGTACGGCAAATTAGTCATGGCCATGCCGGACGCATCCGGCGAAGTCGCCTACACTGCTGAGGTTTTCCCGCAGTCCGTTAGTTTTTTTACCGGATGGATGATGCTGCTGGCCTATTTCATCGTCTGCCCATGGGAAGCCGTTGCCGTCGGACGCATCGCTGCTTACATTGTTCCCGCGCTCGATTCAATCGAACTCTATCGTGTCGCCGGAAAGCCGGTCTACTTGCCGCATCTGGCCATCGGGCTGTGCCTTACTGGCCTGCTCACATTGCTGAACTATCGCGGCGTCCGCTTGAGCGCCACTTTTCAAAACTGGACAACCTTCGGCACGCTTGCATTGTTTGTCATTTTCGTTGGCATCGGCGTGACGCACGGTTCAACCGCCAATTTCTCTCCGCTCTTCACGCATACTCCATTTATTTCGATCCTGCTCGTCCTGCAGATCGTCCCTTACTACATGACGGGATACGAGTCGGTGACGAAAGCTGCGGAAGAATCGAATCCCGCATTCCGCTCGGAAGGTTTCCTGCGCGCAATCTGGGCGGCGACCATTGTGGGCTTCGTGTTCTACATCATCGTTATCGCGGCTGTTGGATTTGTTGCGCCGTGGCAAAAGCTAATCGGCACGCCCTTCATGACTGCGGTTGCCTTCGAGCACGCGCTCGGTTCGCGCTGGATTGTCAGCATCATCCTCTCCGCAGCACTGCTTTCACTCTTCAAAGTCTTCAACGGAAACTTCGTTGCCGCCAGCCGTCTGTTATTTGCGATGGGAAGGCGCGGGCTGGTCGATGGCCGGCTCGCTACGGTACATCCAACGAATCAAACGCCCGCCACTGCGATCCTCTGGGTGGGTGCCGCTACGAGTGCATGCATGTTCTTAGGAAGCGCGATCCTGGTTCCTGTCTCTGATGTCGGTTCTCTCGCGTCCGCCATTGGATGGTGTGCAGCCTGCGCCGCTTACCTCTGCATGAAGCCGCCCGCGCGTGAGCGAGCGATTGCGTTGCTGGGAGCACTGGTGAGTATCGCGATGGTGCTAATGAAAGTGCTTCCGTATGTCCCTGGGAATTTTTCGCGATGGGAATGGTTGGCACTGGTACTGTGGCTCGTAACCGGAATCCTGATCGGCCACCCAAGAGGCTCAGAAGAAAATCGGCAGTCCCGATGAGAATCATCCGTAATGAATTGTCATCCTGAGCGAAGCGAAGGACCTGCTTGTACCCTGACACCTAAGACCTGAGACCTGCCTTACGGTTTTGCCCGCGCTTCCGTCCGCACCGCGCGCACGAATTTCGGTTTTTGCAGCGTTCCCGTCACGTTCCAAGCCTGTTCGTCGCCGCGCGTCATCAACAGATTTAATCCACTGCCCGGAGCAGCCGCTCCACTGACCTGATATATACCGTCGTGTGATTGGAGCCTGCCCGCATTCAGCTTCCAGTCTCCGCTCTTTACTTTCAGATCTCCGCCAAACAGATGCACCGGGAATGGCTTGGCGGCGTCCGGAAGTTCTACATGAGTCAGAGTCCCATTGCGCATCGTGAACTGCAAGTCACCATCCGCGTGTGCCACAACATCCGCGAACGTATCGCCCGTAGTGGTCAGCGTGAATTTCCCGTCGGCGCTCCCCGTGGCCCATGGATCGTTCATGGCAGCGCTAACCTGAGCCATCGACACAGTCTGAAGATTCCCCACGCACTGATAATGAGGTGGCAGAGTGGAAGCGTCGATAACCCAGTTGCCCTGGTGAGTCCCTTGAAAAACTTGTGCCCGCAATCCCGTGAGCGAGATCTTTCCACGATCTAGATCGACCTGCGCGGTGATATCCGACGCGATCACTTTCTTGATCGTCAATCGATTGACGCGCACCCGGCCTCGTGCCCGCATTGCGAGGAGGGGAGATTTTCCCTCCGGTCCCGCAAATGCCAGAATCCGATACCACGGTCGCTTGGTTGGACTCGGTGTAAACCATTCGACCAGGCCGGCTGACGATAGCTGGTCGGCCGCCAGGTCAAACAGAAACACGCAGCCTTCAGGTGCACAATGGCGAGGCGCTTTGACACTACCACTCCAATGGGTATCGCCCGTCCGCGCGGCAATTTTGTCCAGCGTCACCGTATCGGCATCCAGTTTCATCATTGCCGAAGTAATGTCGATCGGCGGATTGAGTCCACGGACGCCGGTACGCAGGTTCCGCAACTGCACCGTGCCGATTGGGTGGGGAGCCGCGAATCCTTGCCATATTCCGGCGACGCTTACATCCAAGTGGGCAGAACCTTCTGCGACCGGATGAAATCCCGCAACGCCCAACGTGTTTTCCAGCCGATACAAATTTTGCACTTGCGTGTCGCCGCGCAACGTAAGCCGATAGCCGGACGCGGAAATCCATCCTGATGCCATCGCCGGTGCCGGAGCACCCATTCCAAGCGGGAAGGGCCCAACGCGCAAATGTGCTTCAATCGGATTCTCTTCTGTCGTTGCGGATGGCGTTTGCGGCTTCACCATTACGCGCTGCGGGAGTTTTGTGCGTCCAGCCACAACGGCCAACGGAACATTGCCAAACACAATTTCGTCTTTTCCACGGTTGGACGACAGGCGCACCGCGGCAGCTGTACCATCGCCAGTGAATTGCATCGCGCCGTCCGTGCTCTCCGCTCGCACATTGGCATCGAGGCGTCCAGTTGCAACAAGATCTGCAGGCAAGTTCTTCTTAGTTTGTCGCAACAACAGGAGCAGGGAAGCGAGAGGGACTTTTTCAGCCGAGAAGCTCAAATCGTAGTTCGGATTCTGACGTAACGGCCCGACTCTGCCCTGCAAACGAAGCGTTCCCTCTTGTACAGGAGCGTCGCACAATACATCGCCAAGCGTGCTGTCATCGGTGCTGTAATGCGCCGAACAAGTTGTTGCCAGGCGCACTCCACTGCTCAGGATGTCGTAACGCCGGAACTCGTCAACGCTCAATGCGCTGTGCAACGTCAGCGATCGCGGCGTGCCCGAGAGACTTGCCTGCAGTTGCACGCCGCCCCTCCATCCGCGATCTCTGCCGCTGAATAGTTTGGTGAGCTGTCCTAACTGTCCCTTCTGCCATTGCACGGCCACCTGCACGGGAGTGTCTGACAGGCTGGCAGCGCGTTGCCAACTCGCGTTGACCTGGATCGTCCCCGTATCGGTGAGGTTGAAATCCGTGCGTACCGGCTGCGCCTTCATGCGCGCGCCCCAGGAATTCTCGCTATCCTGCCAGAGCGCGACATCCGCATCCGTCAGGGCCCATGATTTCTTGGCTTGTCCAATCTTGAAGTTGATGCGCGCATTCGTCGCTTCGAGGTAGGGGAACGCTGGACGCCGCTCGGAGGCCGGCTTGCCGGTCGGCGCGACGGGAATCTGCGAACTGCGCTCGATCAGGCTTGCCAGATTCCATCGTCCCTGATCGTTGCGGACCAGGTTAATACTGGGTTCGTTCGCGCTCAGCGTCGCGATTTCCAGCCGCCATCGAAGTAAAGACCGAAAACGGATTGCCGCTGACACATCCTGCGCACGCACCATCGGCTCGGCGCTGAATGCAGGATCGTCATAGATCACCAGGCCTTCGAGATCGAAGCCCGGCCGCGGCAGCAAGTGGATGCGAACGTTGTCGAGCGCGACCCTCCTGCCGATCGCCGAACCAATCGACCATGCGATCCTCTGCCGCAACTTGTAGACGCCGGGGCGAAACAGAAACAGGATCAAAATCAGTAGTGCCAGCGCAGCCATCCCGCGCTTGGAACGCAGGAATTTCACTGCACAACCTTGAAGGTGCGCGACCAGCGGCTCAGGTCAAAGAAATGAATGACGATATGCGCGACAAATCCCACCCGGTCTTTCCAGTCACGCAGTTGGTACTGGTTCGGCGGCGTCACAAATGACCAGTAGATAAACATCGGCCGTCCGATGACATTTTCCTGTGGGATGAATCCCCAGAAGCGGCTGTCGTAACTGACATTGCGGTTGTCACCCATCGCAAAGAAACTGCTGGGAGGCACTACGATGTCGTCACCCTTGATGAACTTGGGGAGCGCGTCCTGCCACTCCGGCGTCACCCCGTACATATCCGGCGGCACAGCCGGAAAGTTTTCCCGGTAAGGGCGCGTTACCTCAACATTCGGGTCGTCATTTTTGTAGCGGGTATACGACTCTTGCAGCTTCTCGCCATTCCGGTAAACGACCGCATCGCGCAAATGAATGTGATCCCCCGGGATGCCGATGATCCGTTTCACCACAAACAACCCACGTTCGGATGGGGAGAGAAAAACCACGATGTCCCCGCGCCGGATATCGCGATAGGGCATCAGTGGTCCCATCCATTTTGTCGGCGCCGCGAATTGCTCGCGGTTCACGAACACGTGATCGCCAATCAGCAGCGTATCTTCCATGGAACTCGATGGAATTTCGAACGCCTGCAGGATAAACGTAATAATGAAGAGACCGGTGACCAGGACTCCAGCGAGCGATGCCAGAAATTCCACCGTCGTCTCCCGCGGCTTTTCAACTTCCGGAGTTTCTTGCTCTTTTTCTTTCTTAGGCACGTGTGAATTCCATTTCAGAATATCGGCTCAGCGCGGGATCGACAGCGTTCGCGACCACCGAGTCTTATCGAAAAAATGTACAACAGTGTGAAAGAAAGATCCTACGCGGTCAGCCGCTTCGGGAACACTGACTTGTTCGCCCGGTGTGTCGAAGGACCAATAGATGAACATCGGACGTCCGATCAGATTCTCCTCGGGGAGGAACCCCCAAAACCGGCTGTCATAGCTTACGTCGCGATTGTCGCCCATCGCAAAGTACGATCCCGCCGGGACGACCACGTCTTGTCCCTGGATATGGGAAGGCAATTCGTCAGCCCATTTCCGATTGGTGACGCCGTAGCCTTCCAGCGGTGGCAAAGAGGGGAAATTATCGGTGTACGGGTTGTGGTCACGCTTATGCCGGACAAACGGCTCTACCAGTTTCTCGCCGTTGCGATAAACAACATCATCAACCAAGTGGATCCGGTCGCCGGGAACGCCGATGACCCGCTTCACCAGAAACAGGCCCGGCTGTTCGGGTGACAGGAAGACCGCGATCTCATCGTGATGCACAGTACGGTACGGCATCAGCGGTCCCATCCAACGCGAGGGCGGAGCGAACTGTTCGCGGTTTACAAAGAGGTGATCGCCGATCAGCAGCGTGTCCTCCATCGAACTGGATGGAATAGCGAAGGCCTGGATCACGAACGTGATGATGAACAGTCCTGTCACCAGCACTTCAGCCAGGGAGGCGAGAAATTCCACGGCAGTCTCGCGTGGCTT
Source organism: Acidobacteriota bacterium (assembly GCA_016196065.1). Classification (NCBI taxonomy): domain Bacteria; kingdom Pseudomonadati; phylum Acidobacteriota; species Acidobacteriota bacterium. The sequence continues at coordinate 542,473 of JACPYL010000010.1, forward strand.
TTGTTCTCCAGGTGTTTTGGTTTCTTTGGCCACGAGGTTATCGGTCTCGGAAGTTGATTTTTTCAGCGTACCAGCCGGAACGTGCGCTCCCAGCGAGTGATCTGGAACATGTGAGTGACAGCGTAAGCAAGGTGATAAAGTCTATCACCCGCGCTCGGCGATCCAGTGAGATCGTTGTTCAGGCTCGATGCCGACCAGTAGATCAGTAACGGACGTCCAATGATATTTTCTCGCGGTACGAAGCCCCAGTACCGGCTGTCCTGGCTGTCGTCGCGGTTATCGCCCAACACAAAATAGCTGTCTTCGGGGACGATCAACTGCTTGTCCTCGACCAGTTTTCGCATCTGCATCCACCAGCGCGCTGTCACGCCGAAAGCCGGCGTGTCGGTGCGGGGAAAATCATCGCGGTAAGGCTGGCGGTCGGGAGCGATGTATTGCACAAAGGGTTCCCGTAACTCAGATCCGTTGACATAAACCCGCTTGTTAATCAGGCGTACTCGATCACCGGGCACTCCCACGACTCGTTTTACGAAATGTTGGATCGGATTCACGGGATAGTGAAAGACCACAATGTCGCCTCGGCCGATCTTGCGATACGGCAAGACATGGTTCAGGAGCCCGCTTTCGCCGTAACAGAACTTGTCTACGAGGAGGTAATCGCCGATGAGCAGCGTCTGCTCCATCGATTCCGAGGGGATCGTAAAGGCCTGCACCAGAAACGTGACCACGAAAACGGCAATCACGATTGTTCCCGCAACCGATTGAACGGTGGCCGGCCAGTCACTGGCAGAAAATTTTTCACTCCACGACATAAAATAATACGGCGTAAATCACGCCGGTTCGCTACATCCCTCGCCGGCCTATGAGTCTTTTACAGCCCGATCTCGCGCCCATTCCGGTGACGTCGCGATATGTTCCAACACTTGCCGCGCCGCTTCCTGCTCTGCGCGTTTCTTGGTCGGACCCTGTGCGCTAGCCACGAAGGCATTCACTTCAGGCTCCGGCAACCGTACTTCCACAGTAAATGTTTTCCGATGCTCCGGTCCTTCTTCTTTCACCAGCGCGTACACCGGTTGACGCATGCCCTCGGCCTGAAGTTTTTCCTGCAATGCCGATTTGAAGTCCATCACTGGAATCTGGCTCGTCTCAAGGTTCATCTGCGCCAGTTCCGGTTCCACTACCGTCCGAAGGATAAAGTCCCGCGCGGCTGCCCATCCTCCATCGAGATAGAGCGCAGCCAGGATCGCCTCCAGTGCGTCCACCAGCAAAGTACCTTTGCTGCGGCCCCCGCTTTTTTCTTCACCACGCCCCAGCCGCAAGTACTGGCCGATCTGTAACTGCTCGGCGACGCGCAACAGATGCCTCTGTCCCACCAGATGCGCGCGCAGTTTGGAAAGATGTCCTTCCTGCAGGCCGGGAAAGCGATGGAAGAGTGACTCCGTTGTCACTAGTCCCAGGACCGCGTCTCCCAGGAACTCCAGCATTTCATTGTCGCCGCGCCGGGTCGAGGGTTCGCGCACGGAGATATCCGTGGCATTCAACATCTCCACTTCCCGTGCCTGTGAACTGTGTGTGAGCGCCTGCTCGATGAGTTCCTGGCGCTGGAAGTGGTATCCCAGGCTTTCTTCCAGCGCCCTGATGTCAGGTCGGTTCATGATTCCGTGGACCGTCGTGCAGCGAATGTGGCGGTCAATTCTTCGGGGGCTGCGCCTGTGGTTGAGTCGAAGGCGGCGCGGTGCCTCCAGTGAGTTGCTGCAGGCGATTCCGTTCCTGTCGCGCCAGCGTCCCCAGTTGCGAACCTTCCGGAGTCAGTTCTACCGCGCGGTTTGCGACCTTGAGTGCATCCGGGTACTTGGTCTGCTTGTCCAGTGAGATTGCCAGGCGCAACACGACAACCGGATCAGGCTGGGCTGGATACGCATCGATCGATTTCTGCAGATTGTCTTGTGCGCCCACGAAATTGTCTTTCTTGAAATCGATTGTTCCCATCACCGAATATGCGTTGGAGCGCAACAAGGATTTGTAGGCATCAATCTTCTCCTGAGGTGTCCCGGCGTTGAAGACAACATCGGTCTCGACCGTCTGGGTGGCCTTCTGCGCCATTTTCTGGGCCTCGTCATAGCGTTGATCCTTGTCGAGATCGGAGTCGCGCGTCCGTTCCGAAATTACTTCTGCGACAATTACCAGCGCCTCGGGATCGTCTCCATCCATGCTGAGTACCTTGCGGCCAACGGCTTCGGTCCTTTCCCCGTTGTTGGCGGCCTGGTAGGTGCGCATGGCAGCCTGGTACAGGAGCTTGCGCAGTTCGCTATCCGGAAACTTGATAGCGAAATCTTCACCACCTTTTTCGAGCGCGGCAGGATCCTTGAGTGCCGCCACGGCGTTATAAGCATCGAGTTCCGGCTGCGTCTTGGCCTGCGGTGGACGCTTCGCAGCAGAGGCTGTCGGGGCGGCAGGCTGCGCTGCGGTTGTTTGTCCGGCGGGTGGGGTCGCGGGTGCAGTCTGCGGCGCGGCCTGACCGTAGGCCTGCGTTCGGGCCCAAGCGGTTATGCTCAATAGGGCCGTCGTCATCACCATCGCTGTTCGCTTCATGGATTCTCCCTGGAAAGTTTGAAAAATCTTATCGCTTTATTGTTGTGGCGGCTGCGCCGACGCTGGAGGCTCATACGGCTGATCAATTCCACGCTGTGCCGCAACCTTGGCTTCGGGAAGCGTAATGCCAGCCACCTCGAGCGCGGCACGGTAATGATCCACCGCCACGTCCCGTTCCTCTTTGAGATCGAAAATGCGTCCCAGATAAATATGCGACCACGCGATCACCTTGGGCTCGTGTGCCATTTGCAGAGCGCGTTCAAAATAACCGCGCGCTCCTTCAATATCGCGATTGCGCGTCGCAATCTGCGCCAAAATAAATAGTGCCCGCCCGGGATCTTCCTGGCTCTCATCCAGAGCCTGTTGCGCCAGTTTTTGCGCGGTTGCGATATCGCCGGCTGCAAAACGCCGCTCCGCATTCAGCAACAGCTGCTCATTCCTTGGACGTGCCAGGTGCAGCAATTCCGGTGCCGCGTCACCCGCGTACTGGATCAGCCCCGTACGCCTCATTTCCTTGGTCACGTCGATTCCATTCAGAATCTCGGCATACATCGCGCGCATTCCGGCAGGATCTTTTTCAAACTTGATCAAAGCCTCATAAAAATAGCGCGTCAGAACGTAGCCTTCCTGGTCCGACTGATCCAGGTTCTTCAAAGGCTCCGCTTCCGGTGTCTTGCTGGAACCAGAAGTACGCAATTCGATCGCCCGTACCAGACATTCCGTTACCAGCAATGAAATGTTGCTCTTGAAAGCCTCGTCCATGGGAGAGCTCTTGACCTGTTCGAGCAAAGGCTCCAGCCGTTTGAACGATGCCCCGTTCTTCATCGCCAGCGGGTCGAGCAGGTAGTGCAAGTACGTATGCCGGATTTGCTGCATCTTCAGGGAGTTCGACGGCGAAATTACAATGTAGTAGTTCGACGCATAGTTCCGCGCATTCACCTGTCCGGGCGCACCCATGGCGTCGACAAAGACCTGAAACTCCCGCCCCAGGTATCCCGACGAAGGCAACTTCAGATAAATCTCGGTGTCGAATGTCATCTTCGACAAGGGCGCGTGATAGGCCTCGGTCAGTTGTGCGTAACGCGGACGGTTCTTCTCCCAGATTGCGTGCATTCCTGCTTTGCTGTAGAACGCCTGCAGCAGCGGAACGAAGGCCGCAACGGTGACCGCTTCCGGCGGCAACTCCGCCTGTTTTGCTTTAAGGGCAAAGCTGGGAGCATCTTCCATGTACAGCGCCAGGGACACATACTGGGCGAGGTCACGAGACGGATCCGGAGGCTGATGTTCGCGATAAAATTCACACATCGGCTGGAGCGCGTCCTGCGCCGTCGGCGTGTTCTGCACCGCCTTGCTTACTTCCGCCCTGATCTGTGCCCGCAACGGATCCGAAGTATTCAATTCCTGATCGTAGCCACAGGTATTGATGGCGGTCAGAACCGTGAACAGCGTCTCATTCGTATCCAGGGACACATCAGGAGCGTTCTCGGCCAAAGAGGAGGATGTCACCCATACAACGACACTGAGAATCAGCGTTAGTCGGATACTACGTCCCAGGGAATCCTCCCGATCGCGGCGCAGACGGATCTCTATAGAAGTAGTGTACGAAGGGATGAATTCCGGGTCAAACGTAGCCGGGTACCTGCCGGACACTTCATGCTTCGGGCCCGGTCCGCCAGCGGACGGCTCAAACGAACTACTGCTTCTTGCATTCACTACTGACTTGCTTTCACTGTTTCTTGCTTTTGCGGCCGCTAGCCCCAACGCCGCTAGCTTTAACTATTGCTAGCTTGCACAGCTTCTTGCTTTTGCTGCCGCTAGCCTCAACGCCGCTAGCTTAACGACTGCTCTTGCTTTTGGGTGGCGCAGCGGTTTACCGCTGCGGTATGCGGTCAGAATTAGAATCGGGCTTCAGCCCGTGCCAAGTGGCGCTGTTGCCTAGCCCCTGACGCTGATCTTTGAGAACGAAATCACCGCCCGCCCCGCCGTAGGCCGTCCCATCGACAGCGCCGGACGGAACGTAGTAAAGATCAGAATCTTCTTCACTTCTGGCAGCACCGATCCCGCATCTTCCGGCTGCGAAAGGATGCGATAGTCCTCTACCCGGCCGTTGGCATCCACGAACGCCATGATTACGACCGAGTCGTCGCCGCTTCCGCTCAAGGACGTACCGAACATCGTCTGCTCCAGTTGCGGAGCGCTATACAGCATCAGCGGAACGTCTCCGCTCGAAGCCTGTAATTGTCCCGGCAGCGCAAAGAATCCGAGCAGGAATCCAAAGATCAGTACCGCGCTTACCAGTCCAGCCGTAGCCGGAACCATGAATGCATTCAACGCATTTTCCACACGGATCAGCAATCCTTGGAATCTTGGCCGACGTGCTTCCGCTACCCTCTGCGAAACTGCCACTCTCAACTTAAGAGCCAAATCCGCGGGAGCCTTCTTCGGGCCCAATCCCGCCAACAACTGTTGCGCACGCTGGAGCGCCGCATATTCTCGCGTGCATCGGACACACTGTTCCAGATGGCGGCTGAGCGCGTGCATCTCCACGCCGCTCACTTGTCCATCCAGATACGGCGAGAACAATTCCCTGACGTCGCCGCATTTCATGATGTCACCTCAGCCTCTCTGCTACCACGCGATCTCTGGGAAACTTTCTCAACTTCTTCCTCTACGGGCGGAGCCAGCAATCCCATTTCCGCTCCCACCTCGCGCACATATCCTGCCAATATTTTTCGCAATGCTTGCCGTCCGCGCGTGATCCGCGATTTCACCGTGCCCAGAGAAATCTGCAGCACTTCGGCGATCTCTTCGTACGACATCTCTTCCAGATCGCGCAGGATCAACGCCGCCTGAAACGGCTCGGGCACCTGATGCAAGGCTTTTTCGACCGCTGTGTGAACCTCGCCATGCGCGAAGTTCTCGAACGGCGATTCACCCGGATCAACCAGTCGATCCCCCAGGCAATACTCGTGTCCTTCCGTTTCGACGGGCTCGATTGTCGTCTCTTGCGCCTTGTGTCGGAACCACCACCGTCTTCGGTTGGCCGCTTCGTGCAGAGCGATCCGGTAGATCCAGGTTTTGAGGCTCGATTCGCCGTGGAAGTGTTTCATCCCACGAAAGACTTTCAAGAAAACTTCTTGGGTAGTGTCGGCCGCATCGGACGGGTCATTCACGATGCGATAGACCAGGCTGTAGATCGGTTGATGAAATTCACCGATCAGCCAGACGTAAGCCTGTTCGGACCCCGCCTTCAATTCCGCGATTACGGCGGACTCCTGGGTTCGGGCTCCGAGGGCGCTTGCGAGATCGCTCAAAGTCGTAGCTCCCGCCATATCGTTCTCCTGGCGTTCCCCAATTATAGGATTACCGCAGCCCGTCAGCAGGAATTCTTCGTCACCTCCGAATCCCCACCTTAGTTACTTAGACCCCGCTACCCTTGGCGAAGTTCCGCACGCCGTAAGCAACGTGTTTTCAATAGAATACAGGAAATAAATACGCCAGGCGTCATTTTGCGCCCAGCCCCGTTAGGGGCGACTGAAAATAGCCCGGCGCTCCAGCGCCGGGAACACTCCGTGGGACTGATTCAAAGTCCCGGAGGGACGGTTGATCAGCCCATCACATACTTTGCGTCGTATGCGATCTCGTGTTTGGTCAAGAACGCCGTAAATTCCTCTTCAAAGCCGCGTTTGTGATGATGTTCGGCCTGTGCCTGAATATATGCGATCGTACTCACCTGTTGCGAAACCCCCACGGAAAATGCGCCATATCCTTCCTGCCATGCGAATCCGTTGGCGCCGGAATCATTCATCCACTTTGATGACCCGCCCTTCATGAGTTGTATTGCTTTGGCGAGCGCCATCGTTGACGGAAGTGACAGCAGAATGTGTACGTGGTTGTCGATACCTCCAATGGCCAGGGCTTTGAATCCATTCTTGCGTGCGATTCCTCCCAGGTACGCCTAAAGATCCGATTGTTTCGCCGGCGGAATAAGTCCGCGGCGTCCTTTGGTTGAAAACACGCAGTGGAAGAGAGCGGAGACGTAAGTGTGGCCCATTCAGTTCAGCCGTCCCTCCGGGACTAAACTCATCGTAGAGCTGGAAACCCGGCGCTGAAGCGCCGGGCTATTTTCAGTTTGTCCCGCAGATTGCCAGCGCATTTTCTGAGCCTACACAGGGCGTGCACGGACTCGCAGTGACGCCGGCCACTGCTTAGTTGTGACGAATCCCTTCCACAAACCAGCCCCTCAAGCCGCGACGGATCCTGCACGCGGTAACGAGCCTCGCATTCCGGTGACGGACATCGCATCCGGTAACCCGCCCCGCAACCGGCGACAGGCATCGCATGCGGTAACGAGCCGCGCAACCGGCAGCAGACATCGCATCGGGTAAACAGCCCTCGCAAGTGGCGACCGACATCGCATCCGGTAAACAGCCCTCGCAAGTGGTGACCGACATTGCATCCGGTAACCACCCGCTCAAGCGGCACACCGACATCTCCGTCCGGCGCCCAGCCCCGCAAGGGGCGACTGAAAATAGCCCGGCGCTTCAGCGCCGGGAACGCGCGGCGGAATTGATGCAAGTCCCGGAGGGACGGCTGATCATCCCTCGACAATCTAGCCACCGTACAATATTTTCACCCCTCATTCGTCTACACCTGTAGATGAGCGGCGCAGCGAGCCTGGAGCGGATGGCGATCGAACAGGACCAGCGGATCTCCGATGTGGTCGAGCAGGAGCAGTCTCGCCTGCGCAACTTCATTCGCCGCCGTGTCCCGGATCCCGGTGACGCCGAGGATATCCTGCAGGACGTCTTCTACGAACTGGTGGAAGCGAATCGCCTGCTGATGCCGATCGAGCACGTTACGGGATGGTTGTTTCGCGTAGCCCGCAATCGCATTACGGACCTCTTCCGGAAGAAGAAGCCGGAGAACTTCAGTGATACCGCGATTGCCGGAAATAGCGAAGGCGACGAAGGTCCACAGCTGCAGATCGAAGACCTGCTGCCTTCGCCTGACGCCGGACCGGATGCACTCTTCGTCCGCAACCTGCTCATCGACGAACTGGAGTCAGCCCTCGACGAGTTACCCGACGAACAGCGCGAAGTATTCGTCGCGCACGAACTTGAAGGCCGCAGCTTCAAAGAGATCGCCGCCGATACCGGCGTAGGCGTGAATACGCTGCTCTCGCGAAAACGCTATGCGGTGCTGCATCTCCGTGAGCGCTTGCAGACGATCTACAAAGAATTTACGAAGGCATAAAAACAAGTTTCAGGAAACGCGAATTTACGAAACATGAGGAACCGCATATGAGAAAGAAATGGTTTTTTTTCGCACCTTTGGCAATTGTCGGGATCGTGGCATTTGTGGCGCTCGGCGGTGAAGTTGTACGGCTACTGTGGAATTGGCTGCTGCCTTCGCTTTTCGGCTGGCGTGAAATCACGTTCTGGCAAGGACTCGGCCTGCTTGCTCTTTGCCGGATCCTTTTCGGCGGGTTCGGACACCACGGTCACGCCCGCGGCCACTTCCGCGACCGCATGCGGAATCGCTGCAAGCACATGACCCCCGAAGAGCGCGAACGATTCCGACGAGGAATTCGCGAGGGTTGGGTTGCCGGGCCAGCCGCCGGCGAAAGTAAGCAAGCGTAGGACGCATCCCCCATCCTTGCGCGTCTTGTGAGCAAGGATGGGGTTGCGAGCGGCCCTTGTCGTCCAGTTCAGCCCGGGATAATCTTGCTGTGCATCCTTCCTGCCCCGGGACCCATGAAGCGCCACGTCCTCATCTACGGCCTAATCGGCGGACTCCTGATTGCCGCCCTCAAATGGACGGAGTATCACTTCCTGGTCGTCGAACACTCGATCGAAATCTATGGCGGGCTCATCGCAGCCACCTTCGCCCTCCTCGGTATCTGGCTCGGCCTCAAATTAACCAGGCAGCCGAAGATCGTGATCCGGGAAGTCCCGGTCACCGTCCCCGCCGATGTTTCTTCTCTTGTGCGCGACAAATCTGGCGAGACGATTAAAGATGATAAGAAGAGGGAAGACCTCGGCATCACCCGCCGCGAACTCGAAATCCTCGAACTGATCGCCCGGGGCATGAGCAACCGCGAGATCGCCGAAAAGCTCTATGTCAGCGAGAACACAGTCAAGACTCATTCCAGTCGTGTTTTCGACAAATTAGGCGCCCGCCGCCGCACCCAAGCCGTCCAACTGGGCAAGGAACTCGGCCTGCTTCCCTAAATTGCTCACTCAAAAGAGTGATTTTTGCCTCCGCGCCTGAAAACCACCCAAAAGGATGACGACAGAAACTCGCTTATTTGGGTATATTCACATCCTCGAAGGGGTATTGAAATGGCGAAGGTGACGGGGATTGGTGGCGTGTTCATTCAATCGAAAGATAGTAGCAAGACACTTGCGGCCTGGTATCAGAAACACCTTGGGATTCAGCTCACGGAGTGGGGAGGAGCAGTGCTTCGGTGGCCTGACGATAAGGCCGAAGATAAAGGCGTGACCGCATGGCATGTGGCAGCCAAAGATAGCGATTGGTTTAGCCCCAGCAAATCAAGCTTCATGATCAATTATCGGATCGACGACATGGCGGGAATGATCGCCCAGCTTAAGGCCGGCGGTGTGGAAATCTTAAAAGGTCCTGAGTCCCACGAGAACGGCAAGTTCGCCTGGATCATGGACCCGGAGGGAAATAAGGTAGAACTCTGGGAACCAAAGAGTTGGGACGATAAAAACAAAACACCCTGATCGGCTCAACCAATCAGCTACCTAGATGAGAACCCCATAAGGAAACGAATCGAGATGAAAAAAACCATACTGATTTTCGGGCTGATTTCTGGCGCCATCTCCACGCTGATGATGGTGGTCTCCATGCTTTACGCGGACAAGATCGGCTTTGATCGCGGCTACGTGGTCGGCTACACGGCCATTGTGCTCTCGTTCTTGCTGGTGTACTTCGGCATCCGCTCGTACCGTGACAACGTCGGTAATGGCCAGATCACGTTCGCGAAGGGTTTTGCCGTCGGGATCTCCATCACCCTGATTTCGTGCCTGTGCTATGTGGTGAGTTGGGAAATTCTCTACTTCAACTTCATGCCCGATTTCATGGATAAATATGGCGCCCACATGGTCGAGAAGCTAAAAGCCTCGGGCGCGACCGAGGCCACCATCCAGACAAAGGTTCAGGACCTGGAAAAATTGAAAGCCATGTACAAGAACCCACTCTTCAACGCCGCCATGACTTTCATCGAACCGTTCCCGGTCGGACTGGTCATCACCCTGCTCTCTGCGCTGATTCTGAAAAAGAAACCGCAGACTCAACCGGCACCGCTGCCAGCATCCACGTAAGAAGGGAAATGGAGTGCACCCGCGGCGCGGCGATTTGGCCCTAACGCAGCGAGGGGCTGGAACCTAAGGCCTAAGAAACAGGAAACGAGAAACCAAGAGCCGCTCGACTACTTCTTCGTGGTCGGCGGCGTCGCAGCCGCCGGAGGCGTGGTGGTCGTCGTAGCCGGCTTCGCGGGCGCCTTCTTCTTCACCACTTTCTTCGGAGGCTCCGTGTCGTCAACCACAACCTTCTTTGGCGTCGGAGGAGGTGCCGCTGCTTGCGCTGCTTTGATCTGATTGCGGAGCCGTGTCAGCTCCGCTTCTTTGGCGGTTGACAACGTCTGCATGCGCTCGCCCAGTGCCCGTCGTGCGCTTTGCAGAGAACTCATGTCGTTGCTGAGATTCTGATATTCATCCTTCGTGCCGAACGCTCCCGCCGATTCGACGACCTGTCCAAACACGTCATAGAGCGCGTCCAGGTTGCGGTACAACTTGAAACTCGCCGCCAGATCCTCAGGAGAATTGCTGAGTTGCGTGATCATTTCCGGCATCGCCGATTGCACGTTGCGCCGCAGGGACTCCACGTTGCCCTGGATCTCACGCTTGATGGCCGAATCGGCTTTCCACTTTTCGACCCGCGTCTTTGCCAGATCGCCGTCAATGTTCTGCGCCGTCTGCTTCACCTGCGCGAGGATATTGTTGAGTTCGCTGGCCGATGCATACGCTACCGGCGGAGCGTCATTCGGGGTCGATTGCGCACTCGCCACCGCAGCCAGTGCCACCACCGCACCAGCTATCCACGGGCGAAAACAGTTTCGAGAGAGAGACATGGGGCTCCAAATACTTCCTTATTGTGCCGCCCATTATCCTAGATGAGTTTGACTCCCCGCGAAAGGTGGGCGAGAATTGAAAGTGTAGTCCCCACCGGGTGTTCCAAGTATGTGGGCCTGTGGCGCAGCTGGGAGCGCGCTTCCATGGCATGGAAGAGGTCGTCGGTTCGATCCCGACCAGGTCCACCAAATCCCCCAACAACTTAGACGGGACGAACGCTTGCAGCTACGGCGTTTGTGTCATGCTTTGTGTCATAACCCGCCGTTCTAGTGCTCACAGCGAGAGTTTCCATTGCGGTGCGCTTGGCTTCCATGCGGACGTGACTGTACCGCTCCAGCATGCGACGGCTCACGTGACCCGCTATCGCCATGATTGTTGAATCTGACGTGCCGTTTTCCGCAAGCTGTGTAATAGCGCAATGCCGCAGATCGTGGAACCGGAACCCAGGCAGGCCCGCTTTCTTGGTCAGTGCCCGCCAAGCCGTGCGCCAGCTCTTCACGTGCCGCGTCGGATCAAAAGCCGTCACGTTGTAGCCGATAACTCGCTTCCCGCTGAAGGTGAACTTGGGAACGAAAGCAGCAAAGACAAAGTGCGACGGCTCAACCGTACCGAAGTTCTCTGCCCTTCGGCGTAGCCTTGCCAGCGCGGAGAGCGATACCTCAGTGAGAGGAACCATCCTCTCGCCCGCAGCCGTTTTGGATTTGCGAATCGTCAGTGTGCGATTGAACAGGTCCACGTCGCACCATTGCAGCCCTTTCAACTCACAGCCTCTTGCAGTGGTGTTCAGGCAAAGGATCGCCGCAAGGTAAGCCGTTTCCCACTCAGGCCGCATTACAGCCGTTTTGAGAAGTCGCAGCTTTTCTTCCTCAGTGATTGCCCGCCCGATAGTGCTCGGCTCTTTGAGCGGCCTTATATCGTCAGCAACACGTGCCCAGAGCTTTGCTCGCTTCAGAATACGGCGCAAGATTCCCAGCTCAGCGTTGAGTGTAGCGGGCCCAACTTTCTGTTCAGCTCTCCATGTCCGGTAGTCGGTGATCCGTTTCACAGTGATGGTCTTGATCGGCTCCTGTTTGAAGTACGCCCGCAGTTGCACCAAGAGTTGCTTTTCCTTCGCTTGGCTGGCGGGCGCCAACTCCAGTTTCCGAGCGCCCACATACTCATCCGCTGCCTGTGCAAATGGCAGGCGGGCGAGTGTAGTGGAATTGTGCGTTAGTTTCCCATCGGAAGCCTCTGCGATGAGTTGTTTCTCTTTGGCCTGTGCTTCTCGCCAGTCCTTAGTTCCTAGGGATTGCCGAAAGCGCTGGCCATTAACAACGAAGTGGCAATGCCACGTCTTACCGCGTTTTACGAGAGCCATTTGAGACACCTCCTATTCCGATTTGTGTTTCTTGGTCCACTTTGCTTTGTTCCTGTGCCATGCGATTCTGTTGGACTCGTTCTTACCTTGACTTCGGCACTTCCGCTTCCCGCAGTACACAACTCGCTTGTCCGGTTCGATAAAGCAGGTTTGGCAGAATCGGCAAACCTTCAGGTACTCACGTGGGCAGGCGGAAACTTCCAGTTCAATGAGTCGGGCGAGGGTATTCACTCGAAGCGTTGCCTTTCCCGGATAGAACTGGAGCACCTCGTCACTCTGGACAGTGACCGCTGTCCCTGAATCAACAAACGTTCCCTCTGCGATGGAGCGCTTGAGGGTGACTGCCAATTCATCAGGGAAGATGTCCAAGTTAGGGGCTTTGAGATTCCATAAGCGTCTAATGCTTGCCTGACACGATCGCCAGTCATCGACGGTGAACGAGAACGTGTGCCCTCTTTCCTCGCGGAAGCATGGACGTAAGAGAAGAGGCCCGTATTTCTTGGTAAAGGCCACTATGCCCTCGGGTGTGTCTTGCCAGTTCGCGAACTTCTCGCACAACAGAGGGGACTTGAGGTCGATGAAATCAACCGAATTATCAGCCCAACGGCCAACTACGTTGCCTTGTTCCAGCGTAACGGTTTCTGATTGAACTCCTACCATGACGGAAAACTCCAAAATCGGTGGCTTATTTCCTAGGAATGACTTTGCCATTGATTCCTTCCTGTGGGGGATAGTACACCTACATCTACAACATCGCAACAACGAATCAAAAGGAGCTTGATAGTGATGCAGAATACAAAAGACACATGCACGGTTCCTCAGGCAGCTAGGTGCCTGAGCGTCAGTCTAAAGTGGGTTCGTGATCTGATCTATGCAGGTCGCCTTCCTGCGCAGAAGACTGGCGGGCGCTGGTACATCCGGAAGGCGGACTTGGAGTTTCGCTTGAAACAGCGGAGCGAATCATGACCACCGGGTGTCCGCGACTCTTGAATCTCATCGCCGTTGCCGAAGTGTGCTGCGTTTCGCCTCACACGGTTCGTAAATGGGTGCGAGAAGGGAAGCTCACGCCTTTGCGCATCTGTCGCCGATTGCTCTTTCACCCGGACGAACTCGTCAGATTTCTGGGAGAGGCGAAATGAAACCACTACCGCAAAAGAAGGTTGGGCCGAGGCTCGTACCGGAGCCTGAAACTGCAATTCAATGGCGGGACTATGACCGGATCAGTCCGGGCGTGTATCCCGCTTGTTGCCGTTGGGCGAAGTCATACCGTGACCCAGGATTCAAACGCTGGACTTGCTTGATACGTTTTGAAGTGCTCGCGGACGATCTCGTGCGAGTGTTGGCTCACGTACCGTTCTGGCTGAACCTTGGGACGGGTGACCAACCGGACGCAGGACGAAGGAGGAAGTATTTCAAAGAATGGGTGCGAGCCAATGGTCAGCCGCCTTCGAGACGAGATCGTTTGTCCCCGAGGGTGTTTACTGGGCGGATGGCGCACGTCGAAATTGGGGACACAAAGGGCGACGCGCCGTATTCGGTAGTGCGAGATATTGTCTCTTGGGAAAGCGGCCCACGTCGTGTCACTCAGTCATCAAGTCACACAGTCAAGGGAGGCACCTTTTAAACGCGCCAGAGACAATGGGTTATCCGGCATGAATGACAAAAGGTTTCGGCCCGAGCCGGGGTCGAGGGTTGTACTCACTCACATCAACACACCCAAGGGACGGGCGTTCTGAGAAATTGGTTCGCCCGTCAAAGGCACTTCGCGACAACGGCAACTCATGTAGTTAGTCGCTATGATCGCGAGAGGTGATTGTTCACGCCTGTAGCTGCGACGTGACTTCGCGTATTCTGATTGCATCATGCCCCGCGGTTCTCACCTCAAAACTGGCGTCACTGCTCGCCATCGCAAAGTGGCAAGATCGATCCTTGTCGAGGGTAAGGCCATTCGCACCGCCCTGCTCGATGCCGGATATTCGCGGGCGAGTGCAAATCAAGGAATGGCAAGGATTAAGCGCTCAGTTCCGCTGGCAGTTGCGTATGCGCAAGAGGTGGAACGGCTAAAGAATTTGCCTGTCCCGCCTGCTGAGGCTCGTGCGCAGATCATCCGCAGCAAATTGCTTGAGAACGTGGCGAATAATTCCGACAGCGCAGTGCAGAGTCTAAAGCTATTGGGCCAGGATCGGGAATTGTCACTCTGGCAGCCCGAGGTCCAGCAAGGAATCATCGTTCTCAGCACGCCTGCCGCATGGCAAGACCCCGAGGTTCGGAAACGGATATTGCAGGCCCCGGACGAGTAGAGTCCGAGCAATGGCTTTCCACGTAAGGTGAACCGCAGTGGTGCATTAGGCTATGAGGAGTGGCCCGAACAGTAACGACTTCCCCAAGTGAAATTCTCCAGGCTGGAAAGGGTGCGGAACATGAAAAGCTCCAGAAGAAGCTTCGCGTTGGCAGCGAGTGTGGCTGTTCTCGTAGCCTCCACGTGTTCGGCGGGAGAACACAAAGACTATCCGGTTACCCTGAAGATACTGGAAACTGATGCAGTCTCTTCCAAAGCAGACGGGACCAGAACAACAACATCTTGCACCAGCAGTGGCTTAGGTGAGGTCACCTGCGACTCCAGACAGGTTTCGGCGGCACAGCACACAGAACTGGTTTCCTTCGCGGACGCTTCGGACGGAAAGCTATACATGATTTCATGCGTACAAGGTGTTGGGGGCAGCTTTCTGGCTGGTGCTGGGCAAGCCATGGCAGCAAATGCAGGCGTTGCCACGGTGAGTGTTGTGCTGTTCCTCCCGGCGACTACAAGGCAAGGTGGGACAAAGGCCGTCTCAAGGTATTGTACGAAAAGAACGGTAAATTCAAGGAAACTGCTTTTATTGTTCTCAGTTCTGCCGCGATGCCTCCTGCAAAACCTCCGGACACGGGGCAAAACACTGAGTCCAACCGGACTTTGGTTCTTTTTTCTTCTATTCCGCCGGGAGCGGAGATTCAAATGGACGGGAACTTCGTCGGTTCTACACCCTCATCGATCCCGGCAGCACCAGGCGAACACTCCGTCAGAATCACAAAAAATGGATACAGGCCTTGGGAGCGCACCGTTAAGACTTTAGGTGGAGAAGTGACAATCAGTGCCGAATTGGAAGCCGTATCTAAGTGAAACTATACGAGCAACATCGCCATTACACTCATTGACCAGCGGGTCACATTCCGACCCCGAGCTGAGTTGTTGGTGATAACGCCTGATTACAACAATCACCGCAATTGCGACGACATCTAGACCATGCTGAATTGACAGAGCATCCAAACGAAAGTTAGCGTTATCTACATCGAAGGGGTGTTTCATACAATCCCTATCGACGGAGACTCCCATGCAATCACCTTCGCAGCCCCAGTCTTACATTTTTGTGATTGTGCTTTTCTGCACCGTCGCCTTTTCTCAGAGCTTCCAATACACCACGTTGCAAGTGCCCGGAAGCTCATATACGGTTGCTCTCGGCATTAATAATAGCGGGCAGATTGTGGGGAGCTTCGTCGTAAATGACAAGCAGTCAGGGTTTTTGTATTCGGGCGGCAGTTTTCAAACGATAGCCTGCCCCAATTCGAGTTTCACCATCGCTCAAGGAATTAATGACAGCGGGGTGATTGTCGGTTGGTGCGATCCCACTGGATCGGCCCAGGGATTCATCTATCAGAATGGCAACTTCGCTTACCTGAACTATCCGGGATCTACCCTGACTGCTTTGATGGGAGTCAACGATCTTGGCGACATAGTGGGCGTCTATCAACTGGGCAGTCAGTTCGGCTTCGTCTATCGCAATGGCGTGTTTAAGACTCTCGGCACTGCACGGAGTGCGAACGGGATTAACCAGAGCGAGACGATTGCGGCAAACATCTGCGGCGCTCGATGCCACGGTATTGTTAAGGCGAAAACCAAGAAAGGCTGGACCGTTGTGCAGAAAGTTCAATACCCAGGGGCGGCCTCCACAGGATTGGGCGGCATCAACGACAACGGCGATCTTTCAGGAGCGTGGGGGCCCACTCAGGACGGGCAGCAGGAGGGATTTGTCTACTTCAAAGATACGAACACATTTTTCGGATTTAATATTCAACACAGTCCAGACATGGAAGTGACGGGAATCAACAACTCACGGCAAGTCGTTGGGTTTTACGGCACGGGATCAGGTTTGCATGGATTTTACGGTACCGTGAGCGAATGAGTTAAAGTCAGGCTAGTTCCATCCCGCAACATAGACCGTTAGACTCTCTTGCCCGCCGTGATTGTTGGCGTTAAATCGCAATTACACCAACTACCCGGCCCGGCTGAGGGCAGTTGTTGGTGAAATCGCCTGTTTACATCAACTGACAATCCGCCCATTTTTCTGGGCACCTGCCTAAAGATTGAATCGCATTCTCAGAGACTGTACGCTTAGCGGGCATGCTACTTAGCCGGGTAATTCTCATCGTTGTGGTTGGACTGTTTTCGGCAACCTCGTTTTCCCAATCAGGGCGACAACCTGGCGAAGAACGCGACCGGGCTGACACACTGATTCAGAATGCGGCCAAGAAATTCGCCGTAGGAGACTTTAAGGGAAATGTGGAGCTTCTGAAGGAAGCAGCGACAATAGACCCTGGAAACCCTAGGGTGTGGTGGAAACTCTGTGAAGGTTATTCCTTAACGGACGAACTAAGTCTCGCCGTGAGGGCCTGCGAGCGCAATGTCGAGCTAAACCCAGACGGAATCTCATACAACTCCTTGGGATTGGCATTTCTCGCTCAGCATGATTTTGCCCAAGCCACCCAAGCATTCGAGAAAGCGATAGCGGACCCCAAGGTGCCACCGATTGTCTATCAGAATCTGATGTGGGCGGTGTTTGGGTCGAAGCAGTACAAGAAAGCAGTCGCCTTTGGTCGGCGATATGTTCAAGCCAGCGTTGGAGATGACTACCATTTGAAGATAGCCTACGAATTACTGGGAGTAGCCTATGACAAAACTGGCCAACTCCACCAAGCACAAGAGGCATTTGGGAAGGCCAACGTCAAGTCGTGCGGGATTGGCGTCCACGAGAATGGCGACCAGCGCCTAGATTGTCACGATTGACTCCACGCGGTCTCCAGCCAAGTTCGCATAACATCGCGATTACACCAACTACTCGTTCCGGCAAACCGTGGGGCAGTTCTCGGTGAAATCGCCTGATCTAGTCAGGAATTTTTGCTCTACGACAACCTCTAGTTGGCCTTCTACGACTTTTGCGATTTAGCCCACAGGGTTGCAGAACTGGCAATCGCCATGACAAAGAAAAGCATGGCTCCGTCAAGGAAACTCCTATAGGAAATCGGGACTCTCCCTGGAGACGGGAGCGGGAACACGAAAACACCGAACACTGTTAGTCCCCGTGTGATTAGCGCGAGGACTGTGCAAATGATGCCGAGCCAATAGGCGGCGCTGCATAGATGTTTTTCCATGTTCATTCTCCTTGTTTAGCTGCGGCTGGAATCTTAGGACTAGAGGTGGAGCAAGTCAATGAAAGCCGGGAAGTTGGCGGCATTTCAGAGCGACTGTTGTCGCAATATCGCCATTGCACTAACTGACCGTGGGTCGTTGCGGGAACCTCAGGGCCATTGTTGGTGTCGTTACTACGGGAGAGCGAAATGCGATTCCTTGTGGGCGCGCTGCTCAGTGTCGTTATCATGTCTGCAACTAACGCGCAAACTTCAAATGAATTTCAGACGAGGGGCGGGTTCACGATCCGTCGCGGTCCGGTGCGCGGTGTCTTTACACCCGAGGAACGTAGTAACTATATCCTGCGCAGAGCACCGATATACCCTCCTGAAGCACTTGCCAAAGGCATTCAAGGATTGGTTAAGGTCGGTCACGAGATCGGCAAGGATGGGGTTCCCCAGCAGATTGAAGTATTAAGCGGCCCTTCGGAATTGGTGAATGCCTCGTTGGACGCGGTAAAGCAATGGCGCTATAAGCCTTTCAAGTTGAACGGAGAGCCAGTGGTTGTAGAAATGACTTGCGATATCAACTTTGAAATCCTACCAGTGAAGCCTGTTGCCAGAACAGACAATCCCTGAACGAGGTCGTTGGCGTAACTCGCGATTACACCAACAACCGCCCCAGGTGGCTCCGCGCCCGACGCCGAACCAAGAGTAGTTGGTGTAATCGCCTGTTAACAACAGTTGTCATCAACTTGGGGTGACGTAGCGAGGCTTCCCGACTAAAATCTGGGCTTCGAGGTACTTCGATTGGCCACGGTGGTTGTCGCTGCGATTGTGGTTTGTATTGCCTCAGCCAGTATCGGAAACGTCCTCCATTTTCAAATGAAGTTCCGACTCGTCGGAGCCGGATTACCCGTGAAGTGGTTCATGATGCCACTGGACGACTTCCGGATGTGGCGAACGTATATGAACGAAGCGCACGCCAGGCAGTGGCCTGTCTGGCCGTTCTACGTCTATCGAGTGTCTCTGGTCCTGTTCGCGATTTCGGGCATCTTCGTGGTCTTCAACATCGACAAGTTGTCTGCGCTATTGCGGTCCCGATTTACGCATTGACGGTAGTTGGTGTAATCGCCTGTTTACAACAACTATGGAAACACCGCCCCAATTCGGGGTGGAGTTTTACCGTGCAAAAGAAAACATTCACATACGAGTTTGAGGACAACTCTCCACGTTCTGTCACCTACGAGGTGGAAGAAACTGAGCGGCTTACTACATCCGTTCAGGACGGCGTTCCGTTTGTGTTTGCAAACCGAGCCGGAATGCTTACGCTCGCAAAGCCGGACGTATTGACGCTGTTGCGAGACGAAGGAAGCGAATCATAGTTGGTGTAATCGCCTGTTAACGACACCCAAGAGGGCGTGGGGACTATGTGTCGTCAGGGGACCCGAGTCGCCTTCGCAGTTTCGCACTGCCATATTCGCTTCGTGTGCAAAACCTGCATGGGCAAAAGGGTGGTTTTCCCTTCGCCTTAGGGAAATACCTCCAACCGATCACCTGGGGCAGTGAGCGGGCTTTTTGAATTTCGCCTGCTTCAATACGACGTGGTATCAGAACTTCCCACCCAGTGGGATCATCAGCCTGGGTGAACT
This sequence comes from Acidobacteriota bacterium, assembly GCA_016196065.1. NCBI lineage: Bacteria > Pseudomonadati > Acidobacteriota > Acidobacteriota bacterium. The sequence goes on from JACPYL010000010.1 coordinate 561,675, forward strand.
CGGCTACGGCTTCGGCAGCGGTAACGACACGATGAGCCTGTCCGTAGTGGCCAACCCACACGAGTTGTTTGTCGGGGACTCGAAAGTAGATACCCGCAATTGGACCCTGATTGCGCCTTTTCAACTCCCTGAGCCACTGATGGGAAGCATAGAAATTTCGGGAAACCGGCACAGCATAAACGCCCCCCGGCAAAGCCCCAGCTTTACGGAGCCGAGCGATACCATTTCGGCGAATTCTCGAAATGCGTGATTCCGTCGTCAAATGCACGAACGTTGCCATCTTCTTTGCCTGAGGGATTGTACAAGCCTCGGGTTCCGCCGAACGTTGTGAGTGTAATCGCCTGATTGCGACAGTTATCGTGCTCCCAGCTCACTAGGGCTGCAAGAGAAGCCGCCCAGACATCGGGCGGCTCCCATCGATTTGATTGCCAACAAAGGCGCTTCGCGCCCTACTGCACGACTTGGTCCCATATAGACGACGTGCTCTTGCCTGAATTAACGTCTCCCTTGTAGAAGGAGGTGATGGGATGCGTTCCTATCGTGAAGTTGGACTTGGTCAGCGTAGCAACGCCGTCGCGCAGGGTCGCCGAACCGATTGCTTTTGTTCCATCCCGGAACGTCACTTTGCCAGTAGCCTCGTAAGGCCCAGAGGGTGTGACGTTCGCCGTAAAGGTAATCGGCTCGCCATATCTCGCCGGGTTTACGTTTGAGGTGAGTTCTATCGTGGTGGCAAAAGGGATGACATTTCTGAGCACGTTCACCTGGTCGTTGACCACTTGGACGGCATCCGGGCGGGTGTCTTCATCCACGTCTCCGACCGCGATTGCACCTCTGTAAAACGGCATGAAAGGTGCGCGACGGAAGGTGCCGTCCCCCTGCCCCCAGAAGGCAACCAGTTTGTCGCCCGGCACCAAAATGTCCGGATTACTGTCGCGGTTGAGGTCGGCAACTGCCAGCGAGCCGCCGCCTGCGGTCCAATATCGAGTGGCCGACTGGAAGCTCCCATCGCCATTGCCAAGCAACACCCCGATCGTGGATCCACCGAAGCCGTCTGGCCCGAATTGGTTGGCAGCCACCAGATCGAGTTTTCCGTCGCCGTTTACATCCGCCACCGCGACCCAACAACCTTCATGTCCTCCCGAACGGAAGCTAGTCGCGGGTTGGAAGGTCCCATCGCCAACCCCCAAAAGAACGCTAACAAAACGGTCACTGCCAACCAATAGGTCAGCTGCGCCATCGCCGTTTACATCGGCTGCAACGACAGATTGCGCCCAGTAGAAATAGCCATACGTCTGCGCGGCCTGAAAGTTCCCTCCGCCCATGCCCAGCAAAATACTGACCGTCCCATAGTAGGGCCAATTCTGATCCTGCCAGTTCGCAACAGCAATGTCAGGGATGCTGTCATGATTAAAATCTGCGACCGCTGCCCCATAAACAGGGCTGCCCTCCGAAGCAAAGGTGACTGCTGGTTTGAATGTGCCGTCTCCATTACCGAATAGAATTCCGATCCCACCCACTCCACCGTCGCCCATCGATCGATTGGCTACGAGAAGATCATCCTTGCCGTCCCCATTCAGATCATGCACCCCGACCCAGGTGGCATAGAGTCCACCCGACTTGTAGGTATGGACTGGTTGGAAGCTCCCATCGCCATTTCCAACAAGCACGCCCACGGTCCCGCCGTCGGAGCAAGTGTCGCTCGTTGCGCACGAGTTTGCGACGATTAAGTCGAGCTTTCCATCTCCATTGACATCGGCTAGAGCTACCCAAGATGCGTTGTATCCTCCCGAGTTGTAGCTATTAAGCATTTGAAAGATCGGAGCAGCACACCAACTGTTCGAAGCAAACAGGCAGAGGCACAGTACCCGGCCAAAATGGATGAAACGCTTGTAGTACATAAACCCTCCTGAAATGTTGCGAGGCTCTCTGCGTACATACCTGTGGCACTTCTGCCCATCGGGTCTAGTTCGGCGGAGGCGAGATCACGATTTTAGAAACGGGCCTGTTGGAATCATCCAATGGTGAACGAGATGACACTCGAGCCACCGAAAACTCTACTGTGTACGTGTAGGGAATACAGTGACTCTGATCACGCGCGAGAGTGACACATTCGGGTAGCCCTCCGAACGAAAACCTTGGCAATTGGAATCTCAACTGAACTACTCGCAGAGATTAAGACCCACTCCAAAGGGGCAGGCAAGCGCTAGTTCGCGAGGACCCAATCAGTGCACGTTTACCGGCTGGCGTAACATCGCAATTACACCAACTACAGGCCCGGCCTCCAGTCTGGGGGAGTAGTTGGTGTAATCGCCTGATTTCGCCAGTTTGACCAGCAAGCAGCGTACTATTTGTGAGTCTAGAGAACTCTGATGTTCACGAAAAAGAGAAGACAAGTTCCGACCTGGGAATTGGCGCTGATTGCTGCGGCCATCGCTGCCGGAATGTTGCGTGGTACTCCCGGCCTAATAGTAGCGATTGGAATCGTTGCGATTGTCGGAGTTTATTTGATCTGGACAAAACTATGAAACTTGATCGGTTAGCGATCTCTGAGGCCCGTTTCGGTCGATGAGTGTGATCGCCTGGTTACAGTAGCAAACCGCTCTTCGCGCTGGGGGTCAGGGTGTGCCGCGCAGGCGCTGGTCAATCAATGGGTCGATTGAGCAGTCGTGCGAGTACCACTTCAACCGGAGTTGACAACGATATGTCAGCACCTCGAATGCACACCTCGTTTCTTTCCGCCACGTCCATTGCGTCACCATGAAAACAAAACACAACACGGGACTGATCTGAACGTAGTCCATGGAAGCGCGAGCGCGAAACAACGAACATGTCCAGCGTTTGCCCTGCTCGCAGCTTTCGGTCGTACCCAGCTCGGCGAAGTTGGTTAATGAAGGCAAGGACTCGATCCTTCCATGGGGCCTGGGCGAGCATCACATCGAAGAATTCTGTCATTCGATCCCAGCTCTGGACGAACTCGCATTCCACCGGATTGCCACTCTCGCAATGACTCATCGCGGATGCCAGTTTATCTCAATGCGAGATTGCGTTTTCAACCGGATGACCGGGTAGTTGGTGCTAACGCCTGATTTCGCCAGTTACCCTTGATTGGCATATCATACGGACGTTCGCGGGCCTCAGAGAGGCAGTTAAATGGTCGCTTTCGCGTTCTCGGCATTGGTGATGCTGGCGCTATCCAGCATTGTGTTCCATTGGGCCATGCGAGTCCGGTTGATGAAAGTGGATTCATCCAGAAACAGAATCGCGTGGCTGAGTTTCCGTGGCGGTGATGACGTTTTGCAGACCTATGAAGCCCTGTTTCCCCGGAGCGTCCTACCGCGTTTCTGTCGGTTTGTATTCTGGACGGGCATTGTTTCCGGTGTCGTAGGCCTGTGCGCGATGGTCATTCTGAAAGCGGCTGGCAGGTAGTATTGCCAGTGGCGGAGTAGTTGGTGTAATCGCCTGTTTACAACAGTCCAGTCCCTAAGCGCGTGGTGATCCTCGCCGCCTGCTTTTCATCCCGAAGCCGGGCGACAGCGGTATAAAAATCAGAGAGGTGGCCGAGTTTTGTCGCTTGACGCAAGAATGGTGTGCTTCCGTACATGCGTAAGGTTTTCCACGAACCCAATCGAGGAACGAGGTGGTAACGGAGCACGCGGTCGTGCCTGCGATTCAATAGGCAGAGAAGTGTGATGTAGTCTCGCTCGGCTTCAGGTGCTTTTACTGCCCAACACAATCCCTTTTGAGTCCTTTCCGGGCGACAGAACACAATGGAGACCATGAATCCATTGTCAATTCGCAGAACTGAACGCCCACCTTTCCAGCTAAGAGCGACAGCAACATGGTCCGGAAACTGTGTCTTCAAGTCGTTTATAAGCGAGTATCGGAGTTTCTTAGTACGTTGTTGTTGATCCGATTTGAAGACATAGCGTGCATCAAGCTCGTAACCAAGTTTTTCGTAGAGTTGGCGATAGGTGCCGAAGTGTTTGTGGATCGTCTGTGTTGAGGGCATCCCTCGGGCTTTCAGGATTAGAGTCTCACTAAGGGTTCCCTTTGACTTGAGCAAGCGTCGGATTCTTTTCAGAATTTTTTCATCCGGCCAACGAGAATCGCGCATTTTTTGTATGGTGATTTGAGCGCGTTCGAATGTGCGTCGATCAACAATCGCCGGAAAGGCAAGAGGTTTCGTAATCCACAATCGAGGATCAACTTGTTTCAAAGCCGAGTGAAGGCGTTGCGTGCGTCGGTTCCAGACGTTGCAGCCAGTGTATTTTGGATTCGTCAAAATGCTAAGAACGGTCACGTCATTCCACGATCTTCCGTCGAACAAAATGTGCTTGCGGCTCAGTTCGCGAACAATGTCGGTGCAATTGCTTCCCCGCGAGGCCATGGAAAAAATCATTCGCACAAGCTTAATCTCGTCACTCGGTCCCAAGACCAACGTAATTCGGTCTGTCTTAAGGCTCTTTTGTTGCCCATTCTTCAAGACTTGTTTCAGCTTCCCGTCGATAGAGACCATTCGCCTTCGATAGGCATAACCGGGAGGGCCGCCCATCCAGAATCCCATCTGAGCGAGGCGAACCTTGCCCAGAACCACTTTCTCCCCCAACTCCCGGCTAAACTCGGCGGCCATGCTTCGCTTCAATGCTTTGACAATTGCACTCGATGCGGATCCATCATTGCTAAATTGTTCTGCGCAGTAATGGAGGGGTATTCCTGATCTGGAGCATAGGAACTCATAGTGGGCTGCTTCGTCAGGATTCTGGAATCTGCCCCACCGACTCACGTCATAAACAAGGATCGCCTTGAAGTCTGCCGCACCGTTGACGACATCCTTGAGCAAGGCATTTAGCCCGTCGCGACGTTTGATCAGGACACCGCTCTTACCTGGATCTGTGTACGTCTTAGTCACACTAAAGCCATGCTTTTGGGCATACTCTCCGATGCGCAGACTCTGGTTGGCAATAGAGTATTGCTGATCTTCGGTGGACATTCGCAGATATTGAGCCGCACGGACCAGCAGAGTTGACATTTGGCCTCCCTAGAAAACCTCAAAGTTGGACAATTTCGGTTTTTGTGATCATAGTCCCCTATGCCTGAATCCAGAGACCTAATTCCCGCCGCGCAGTATGTCCGAATGTCCACCGATAGACAGGAGTATTCTCTCGACAACCAGTTTGATCTGATCGCGAAATATGCTGAACTCAACAACTTCGTCGTTTGTCAGACTTATTGCGACGAGGCCAAGAGTGGACTGGAAATCAGTCACCGCGCCGGGCTGCGTCAACTGATTCAGGACGTTGTTAGCGAAAAACAACCATACAAAGCGGTGCTTGTACACGATGTTAGTCGTTGGGGAAGATTTCAGGACCCTGATGAGGCAGCCCACTACGAGTTTCTGTGCAAATCTGCCGGGGTCAGCGTCCACTATTGTGCAGAACAGTTCTCCAATGACGGGAACATCTCTGGCCAGATCTTGAAAACCCTCAAGAGAGTCATGGCTGCGGAATACAGCCGTGAACTTTCGGATAAAGTTTTTGCGGGTCTTGTACGAATCACCAAGCAAGGTTATCGGACTGGAGCGCGTCCCGGATATGGCTTCCGACGGATGCTAATTTCGTCTGACGGCAGTCGTAAGCAGCAACTCTTGCCTGGAGAGCACAAGAGCATCACCACTGACCGGGTAATTCTGGTCCCCGGCCCCGCAAGTGAGATTTTCTGGATACGGGAAATTTATCGTCTGTTCACGTCAGAAAGGAAGACATATGCTCGGATCGCGACCGAACTTGAAATGAGAGGCGCACCGTTCTTGCCGGGAACACGGTGGAGTGATCATGCCGTGAAAAGGATTCTGACGCATCCAAAATACAAAGGCACGGCAGTCTATAACCGCACCACGGAAAGGCTATGTTCCAAGTCCAGAAAAGTTGCACAGCCCGACTGGATTCTTATACCAAACGCGTTTGAGGGAATCGTTGAGCCGGAAATGTTCGAGGCTGCTCAGGAGACCCTACACCAGAAGTTCTGGCTGCGTTCAAACGAGGATGTTTTAAAACAATTGAAGTTGCTGCTGAAAACTCACGGTTACCTTTCTAATTCTCTCCTTCGAATGTATGGACTCTCGCCGGGAGGATTGCTATCTAGGTTTGGGTCAACGCTCAAGGCATACGAACTCATTGGCTACGAATCGGCGCACCGGAAGACCGCCGAGCACCGTCTTCAAGTTCGCAGGATTCGAGCCGAAATGATGCATCAACTCGTGGAAATGTTTCCGGGGAAAGTGTCCTTGTATTCTTGGACCTGGAAGCGTCGAAACTGTCTCCAACTGAGGAACGGAATGCGGATCGCAGTTCGCGTATGCCGCTCTAAACATCTGGTCACGAAGGGCCGTATGTGGGTATTGCAGGCGGCTAAAGATGAATCCTGTCGCGTTACTCTCATGGCGGGAATGAATCCCGAAAACACGGCTCTAGAATCGTTCTATGTGACGGGCCGTCTGAAGAATCGCTCGAAACTCCACATCACTGAGGAATACGATTGGTTGCGAAAGGGTGTGCGACTCAAGAATCTCCAATCTTTGTACGAGGTCATCAAATCACGGCGATGGAGGTGACAGTCACAACTTCCCTACTTTCACGTGTCGAATCAGGTCACTAAGTTCCTTGCATGCGGATTGAATGGCCTGTCGTTCACTCTCAGAACCCTTGCCGGGTGAGAGGTGAGCCAGTTCGGATTCGAGCGACGCAAGCCTGCGCTCCGCTTCGTCTCTGAACCGTGCTGTAAGCTCGGTTAGACTTTCCATTGAAGAACCTCGAAAACGAGGTTGCAAACGGCTGGCCACAAGACCACCGCATCAACTAGCTGCAGTTTCAGAGGTAGGTGACAGCGCGGTCAGGCTTCTTGCCAGGTTTTCGGCAGAATGGCCCAAAAAAATTGGCACTCGCACCTGCAAATTATTGGGTAAATTTCCCAAGATGGTTGGCCATTGTTGGCGAAACATCGCCATTACACCAACAACTCGTTTTTGATTCGCTGTTCGCTCTGGAGCCACACCCCGGCTTGGGGCGGGGTGGGGGGAGGTTCCCCAGGGGCGGGCACTTTGGGTCCCGGCATTTTGTGTCGCGATTTGTGTCATAACCCGGCTATCCCTACCCGTGTGCAACCGGCGCGGTCGGTATCATTCGGAAAAAGGTGAGGGGCAGTGGGTGGGCCGCAAAGGCCGACCAACACTGACCCTCAGTGATACTACCGGTCTGTCTGTGTTGCTCCGTGCCTGTCGAAGATGAGAAATGGCATGGAAGAGGTCGTCGGTTCGATCCCGACCAGGTCCACCAAATCCCCGAAATAAAACCTTGTTGCTAAAGAAACTCGGAGTTGAGGGGAAAAGTACCCTCAAAACCGCGCCCCTCTAGAGTAAAAATCATGTTCGTGAACGGGTTGGATGGGGCGAATGGGCGCCCACTCATCCGCAGAAGAACGCGAATGAGTGGGGCTTTCCCCAGGCACTTGCTGCGGCTCTGATGAGACGCGCAAAGGAGGTTGCATCAATCGACCGAAATGCGCTCTCCCGTGACAGTGCCGGGTACCTCAAACTGGAAGTTGCCGGCTGGGTCATAGAAGTCGAGGGCGAAAGAACCGCTCTGCGAATTGCCGTCGGGACTGACTGTTACCGACTCACTGAGGTGGATGGTTCCGAGGAAAGTTCCATTTCCGTCGTAGTTCCACACGCGGTGAGCAAGCGTATAGGTCCTGTGAGGTCCGCGCTTCCATGCTCCGAGGCAGACGTTGCCACCCCGCGGATCCACATTAGGGTTATGAACCTCAGTTCCGCCGGCATTCCATATCTGGAACGCCTCCTGAATGGTTTGACCATTGGCGACGAACCCGATGTGCCAAAGGCCAAGAATTGAGGTTTTGGACGGCGTGCCTTCGGACGACTGAATGCTGCCCGAGATGTGGGATTGATTGAGTACGACGGTACCTCCGGCCGCCATCGTGGACAGGGCATCGCCGCAAGATGCAAACGCGCTGGCACTAAGTCCAACTGACAAGACAAAGCAGGCGGCAACCTTCATGAACTTCAGAGTAGTGGTCGATTTCATTGCATTCTCCTTGGTAGAGGTGAGCGTTATCTGACAATCAGCGGAGAGAATTTCTTGAGGCTCCTCCGCGACTGCCAGATTCGCGCCGGTAGTTATGGCCCGGAGCCGAGGATCGAGCAATACAAACGGGAACACTTACGGATCAGATTTTGAACACCCTGCAAAGCATTGATAAATAGAACTGTCAGTAGCAAAGTAGTGGTATCTGTCCGGCGGCCTCAATCGCTGCTTGACTGCCACGGGGCACGCATGGGAAAGGTTATCGGTGTAATCGGCTTTCTTTCCGCGAATGCGGATCGCGGCATTTGGGTATTGGTCATTGTTTGTCTCGCTGCCGTGGACATTCATCGGCTGTCACAACCGGGCCCCCCCTACCGGACCCGGTGTGGTACAAGCCCGTTTATCACCTAACGTTCGCGGTGGAGTACTTCGCTTCTCGGCGGCTCTTCCCGGCGTTGTTCATCTTGGCTGCATCGCTTTGGATAGAGAAACAGCTTGTCGCACGAGGAGTGCGCACGATGGATTGAACCTGGGTCAAACAAATGTAACCGGGCGTTAGCACCAACTACGCCCCCAGACCCGTCGGGGCGGAGGTTGTTAGTGCAATCGCGACATTTCGCCAATTGACTGTGCGAAACTAGCGCCGATGCCATCTCCATTCTTACGCTCTACTCGCGGACCACGGCCAGAGTTTTACTGTTCGATCTGCGAGATGAAATTCAAAACACAATTGCTCTCGCCAGATGCGAAAGTGGGTATCCACAAGGAGTGGGACGAGCATCTACGCAGCGTCCATCCTCGCCAATGGGAGCGGGAGGAACGGAAGAGGGCCAGGCGCGCCGCACAGCCCGATAATAGTAAATGAGTGTAGTGGCGATTTATCAACAGTTACGATGCGCCGACGCACATAGCGACCCGTACCTCGTTCCACTTCCCATGAACGTGCTCAAGGAAATGGAACCGCCAACTCCCACAGAGTCCGCCGCAAGAACTTCGCACAAAAACGATGGCTTGAGTCTTCCCCTGGTTGAACCCCACTGGCGACAAACTGACGTACGAAACTGCGCCTTGAGGATCGTCAGGAAGACCGGAAATGACCTTCACACCTACGATTCTGTAAGGCTTCGCAATCTGAAATTGTGGCTGCAAGGCCCATTTCTTTTTGTAGATACGGTTGTAACCCGCGATGGCCCCTTTGAACCTAGTGGCATCCGGCTGTTTCAGACAAGCCCCCATGATGTCTTCCGCGAGTGTGTTCTCCTGGATCATCAGAGTGTCTTCTGCAAAGCCGTAGGATTCTTCGTGCGGGAGCAGGAGACTATAAATCTTGTATGCATCAGCATCGTGGTACGGCTGCGCTGCGGAGTGGTCCTGAGCGACGAGGAGAGTGATACTGAGCACGAAAACGGCCAGGCTAGCCCTGAGCGATCGCATGAACACCTTTGGTTGGAATGATCCCAGAGTTAATTAGACACCCAGACATGGCAAATCTGGCGCTTTCCGTAGTTGGCGTTAACAGGCGTTCGCACCAACAACTCCCCCAGACAAACTGCGCCGAGTGTTACGCGGTCAAACCCCGCCTTTGTCAAAAGCAATGATTTTGAAGCGGTGCATCTTGCCGGCTACTGGCTTCGTGAGGTCAATGGCTTCTCCGTCTGCTGACTTGATTGCGGTGCCTTCCAAGAAACTTCCCACGATTGGCCGCCACCCGTCTTTGTTTCGTGGTCCCATGGTGTACCATCCGGCCACTGGCAATATTTCGTTTTCAGCCAGATCGATTAGCCCACCAACACGCAAGCCGCCTGTCCTGAACTTCTGGTCTTGTGTGAAGAGGTATTTTATCCGGCGTGTGTGAGCGTCGTAGCCCACTGTAGTGAATCGCACACCGTCAATATCGACGTCCTGTACGCACGGATAAGATTGCGAAGGCGTGGCTGCACATTGATTCGTATTGTTCTTCGGGACCATCACGGAAGGCAAGCGCATCCCGACATTCGCCTGAGCAACTACGAATAGGGAATTCAGGAGTGCCAGCCAAAGCGCAAGTCTCTTCATCACCGTCAGTTTACGCGCTAATGAACGCCAATTGTTGTTACCAGGCGTTAACACTCATCTCACTGTTTACTCCCGAGCCTCCCAACCGCCCTCCTTGGCGCGCCGGAGTAGCTCGGCCAAGCGCGACTTCGATTTGGCTAGGACCAGATCGGCGTCACGCGACCAAGCAATCTCGCGGTCCCACCAATCCTCCAGTTCTCGCCTGCTGCACAATGCGGAAACTTTGCGAATTGTCTCGTCCGCTTCATGTCCGTAGACCTCAATTTTGTGGAACAAGATGTCGGTTAGGGGATGGTCACCTGTGGTTCCATTCGGCATGACGACCTTAGTGTAGTGGAACCGAACAAAATCGGCTCCGGCATAACCATCCCCGCCCCGTTTTCTTTTGGGTCAGTCCAGGTGGTCAGTCGTGGACAATCCTAAAGAAGACTTCAATCACTGCTGGGTCAAATTGCGTGCCTGATCTTCGGCGGAGGGTGTCGAAGGCCTGTTGTGGGGGCAAGCCTTTTCTGTAGGGTTGATCGGAGACCATCGCATCGTAGCAGTCGGCAAACGTAAGAACTCCTGCCTCTATCACGTATTTGTGCGTGGACAAGCATACCTGGTGTCCGGACAGGGTGGTCCGGCGGCCGCCGAGTTCCAGAAGATTCTGGACCACAGAGGCATCGTGTGGAATTGCTGGACGGGAGCGATGGCTCGTCTGGAACTGGCGCGCGCGAATGCTTTACAGGCGAGATCTTCCGAGGACGCCGACGCTGCCCGCGTACGCGCTCTCGCCGCCTACAAAGACTTCCTCACTCTCTGGAAAGACGCCGACCCGGACATCCCTATCTTGAGGGAAGCGAAAGCGGAGTACGCGAAGCTGGAATAACCCCAGCGTGCCTGCGCTTCTTACTCGTGATCCTTGCCAGGAAAGGCGGGTTGGGCTTGCGAAAAAAAAGGGCCCCCGTTTGGTGGCCCCTATTGTCATGCGTTCTATTGTCCCGTGCCCGTCAGCGGCACCGCGGCAGAGGTTGCCGGAGCACCCACTGTCACGTTGAGCGTTGATGCCTTAGCACCACGGGTCGTCGGTCTGAACGTCACGCTGACCGTGCAGTTTGTTCCGACCGCTAGGCTCGCGGGGCAATTGCTGGTCTGCGCGAACTGATTGGCATTGCCGCCGTTCACGCTGATCCGTGTGATCGCAAGTGGCGCGGTCCCGGGGTTCGAGACAGTTACCGTCTGTGCAGCACTCGTGGTTCTGATTGGGACGTTCCCGAAGGCAATTGAGTTCGGAGACACTTGGTTCACAGGCGCAACGCCCGTGCCAGTCAGAGAAACCACTTGCAGCGATGGGTCAGAGTCCGTGATCGTGATCGTGCCGGACCTGACTCCCAGCGTCGTTGGATGGAATCGCACCACGATGTTGCAGCTTCTGCCAACGCGCAGATTAAGGCCGCAGGTTGTCGTGAAGCTGAAGTCCACGTTGTTAGTGTTCACGATGCTGCTGATCGCGATGTTCAGCGTTCCGACGTTGGACAGAGTGATTGTCTGCGTCGCCGAGTTCGTTCCGATCAACTGGTTGCCGAACAGCAGAGACGTTGTGCTCAGGCTCACGCCACCAACACCCTGGTTTACAGGTGCAGATGCGCTACCGTTGAAGTTGCCATCACCTGCATAGGTGGCCGTCAGCGTGCGATTGCCTCCAGTCGCAAATGCGAGGTTGCAGCTTACGGCTGGAAGAGCTACGGTGCAGGACTCACCCGTGTTCGCGCTCACGGTTACGCTGCCTGTCGGCGTCGAGCCAACAAACTGAGGCGTGACGTTGAACGTGATTGTGACGACTTGCCCAACAATGGCAGGGTTCGGCGCGTTCGAGATGATTACGGTCGCGGACGTTGCCTTGCCTACCGTCACCGTTCCTGCCACATAAGAGATCGCATAGTTCGCTGCAACCGCACCAGTGCAGGAGCTTCCGTAGTTGCCAACCGGACTCTGGTTCGTCGCGACCGTCGTGCAAGTCGGCTGCGTAGTTAGAACCGACTGGTTCTGTCCAAGCACAAAACCCGTGAAGCTGGGAGTGATTGCCGGAACAGCGCCGCCATAGATCATCGTGCCACTGCCGGCAGTAATGGAGAGCGGAGCCGTCGTAACGACGAGCGTCCCATTAGCCGTACTCGACTGGAAACCACCTTGCGCCGCAAAGTTCGCAACGAGAGTATGGCTGCCTGCCGTTGGTGCGGTCAGCGTGAAGGTAGCCGAGCCGCCCGCGAGGGTCTGACTCTGCGCCTGCCCGCCGTCCACTGCGAGCGTCACCGTACCTGGAACGACATTCGCCTGCGCTGATGTGACAGTCACAGTGACCGTTCCATTCAGGCCGTAGACGACATCCGGTGCGCTGATTGCCGTGGTCGTGGCTGCGATGCCCGTGCCATTGAGTTGAATCGTGAACAGGGGATTCACTGGATCGTTGCTCGCGATGGTCAGTGCGCCCGTCAGCGGGCCAATAACAGTTGGCCCAAAGGCGACGCTGATGGCGCAGGTCGAACCCGGGAACAACGTCCCCGTGCAGGTGCTGTTCTGCGCGAAATCAGGACTCGTAAGCGCGACAGAGAATGTAAGAGCCGACGTTCCGGTGTTGGACAGCGTCACGCTCTGCGGCGCGCCGAGCGTGCCGACACCCTGATTGCCGAATGCAAGCGGGCCTGCGGGCGAAATACCAGCGATCGGAGCGGTGATGAACGGGGCGGTAATTGACCATCCCGAACTCAGCCCGCCGGCAATAGCCTGCACTCTGTAATAAAGTTGCACGCTCGTGCCGACGCCGGTGTCCGTGTAAGTGATGCCAGAACCGAAAGCACTATTCGGAATGCTCGCGGCAACTGGAATGGAGAATGGCGCAGGGAACGCGGGGTCAGTATCCCTCTGCAGGATGAAGGCCGTCTCATTCGCAGAGTTGTCGGTGAAAGTCAGATCGACGCCGCCCGCAACGTTGGCGATTGCCGAGAGCGGGTTTGGTGTGTCTGGTGGAACCTGCAAGATGATAGGCCGCATCATGTCGTTTTCTTCATGCCCCAACAGGTGACAATGCCAGACATACTCCCAACCGAAGTTGGTCGTGTGGTTAATCATGTCGGCGGCACCGCCAGCGGAGTTCTGAAGAGACATCATCGGATCCCAAACATCGGGAGGCATGGTTACGTCCATCGGGCGAACGCTGTCTGGAATCGGCCACGGCAGGTTTTGCGACATGGGCCGCAGCGCCACGTAATCGATTTCCAGCGGGTTCATGCGCACGCTCTCCTTCCACCCGATTTCGTTGGGGTCGGGCGGTCGCGTCGTGCCATCCCATCCGAAGCGGTTGATGAGTTGCACGTTGAACAGGTGGAAGTGAATGGTGTGAGTATCAACGCCATTGTGCGTGATCTGCCAAAGCTGCGTGCCATCCCCCAGAGTTCCGACGGGCATCATCGCAGTTGATTTCGAGTCCGTGAGGACTTCGCTTGGTGGATCGATATAGCCCAACGGGATGGTGGTCTGTCGATTGAAGTTCGTGAACGGAAGCTCGGTGCCGAGCGTCGCGTTCATGCGGCCGTAGTCCAGTTCGAACAATTCCTGAATGGTCTTGTCCTGCATCGGCAGTGTCACTGGCGCTGTCCCGCCGAAGGGATTGAAGGTCAGATTGTGATTCTGGAGTCGCGCAAACACGTCAGGGAAGTTCGTTCCAAAAGCGGCCGAGTAAGCAGCTTGCGGGACGATCGGAGGCGGTTGCGATGCCGCAAACGCCGCAGGCAATTGCGCCTGCAACGCGGCCAAACTTGCGGACGTTCCGTCCGGCGCTCCGACGACGATCTGCATCATCGTCCGAGTGTTCGGGCCGTAACCAGCTATGGTTGTCGGCGCCCCGCCAACTGCGGTCTGATCTGGATCGCCTGTGTAATAGTCATAGCGCGAGTCAAATGCAGGCACGGGAGCAGGTGCGTCGTTGTAGAGGATCAGCGTCTTCCCGGCGAAAGCGGAGAAATCGACGATGACATCTGCGCGCTCCGCAGGCCCCATGAAGAGAGCCTTGGTTGAGACGTTCAGAACGGTAATGCTCCTGCGGTTGTATTCGTAGCCCACAGGTGCGGGCGGAATCACCACAGGGTTCGGCATGATGCCGGCTTCCGTACCGATCTGAATCCACGACGGGCCTGCTGTCGCCGGATCGGGTACGCCGCCATCCCTGCCATCTGTCGGCCAATAAACTGGCCAGCCGTTTTGCGCCACTGCCGGCACCATTTTTACTTCGCAACCAGCCGCAATGACGCCAGTTGCGCAAGGAACGGTCGGATCAGCTACGAACAACGACAGATTCATGTTGCGGTCGTTGGCCGCGTTCAGAATGCGGAAACGAACAGCCCCTGCGGGCACCGTCACGGTTGGATAAGCCGTGCCGTTGATGACGGGCGTATCCATAAAGCCTTCTGGCAGTAGCGATACGGTGCTTCCTGTGGCCGCGTCGGGATTACCAACAGCAGGGAAACCCGGGCATCGCTGGTTTGGAATTGCGGCTGTCGGACAGGGGACATCGCCGTGAACCAGTTGCCCAGTTCCCGGAGGTCCAACCACCATTGGAGGCCAGAACCACATTCCATAGTCCAGTCGTCCCATAGCGTTCATATTGCTGCCGTCCGGGTTGTCTGGATATTGGTTCGGCATGTAAACGTGCGGGAACCACAGGTTGCCCTCGCCGCCCCACAGCGCGGGGTCCCAAGTCGGGTCCTGCTGTGCGAGTGTCGCCAGCGATCCGAACGCCATCGCGCCCGTCCCTGGCGTTGCTGCCGAGTCCGTGATGACGATGTCTGGCGACGAAGAACACATGCCTTTGCCCGTCAGTGTGAGACTGATGACTGCATTGTGGATGACCTGACCGAAATCACTGAGTTGGTCGCCGATCACGGGAACAGCCGTCGGCTGCACCGTGCAAGCGATGTTCAGAGGATCGATCGCGACTGTAGTCGTCGCAAGGTTGTAGTTCTGACCGCCCATCAGCACGGCCGCACTATAAAGCGGCGTGGAAGATGGATTGGGGGGAACGAACGTCTTGTCTTGGATGACCAGCGGGATTTGCATTGCAGGGATCGTGCCAGCCGAAACAAGCGCCGCTTCCGTCTGATCCTGCAATAAGTAGCCTGCGGCCTCGCCCGCATAGACGTTCAGGCGGGTGATGCCATAAGCGTGATCGTGATAGAACATCAGGCGCGCACTCTGCTGGTTGGTGTAATAGAACGTCATCGCTCCCGGCCCTGGATTGTTACTTAGTCCGGGCGGAACTGCGTTCGGCCAGCAATTCGTTGTGATGTTTGCGTCGCACTTGGGAACGGGCACAACGCTTCCAGTCGAGTCGAAAAACATGTCAGGCACATACTGGGTGCTGACGCCCTTAGGGTAAGTTGTCCCCGAGTCCCCGGCAGGGACCGTCCATTGGTGTGGCGTGCCGTCGCTGATCCATGGCGTGTTGCCGCCATGAAGGTGCAGTGTGGCGCGGTTTTCCAGATACATGCTCATGCCGTCGGGGCCCATGCCGGCGCCCATGACGGTTTTGTCGACAGGGATAAAAAGATTCCCGCCTGCCCCAGTTGGCAACTGGTTCACAAACTTGATACGAACAGGAACATCCCGCTGCGCCACAATGAGTGGCCCTAGGTATTGAGGATTCGGATTGCCGCCATTGAGTTGCACGTAACCCCGCAGCGTTGTCGGCGGCAGGTCGGAGTGCAGTCTCTCTGTGTACTGCACCAGCCCGATCTCATAGTAATCGGAGCCGGGAAACGTGGCCTTGTCTGGCACTGCCACTGGAATCTGCTGCCCGAGGTTGTTCGGAGAGTTGAGCCCCGGAAGAGTATCGACGAACTTTCTGATGCCTCCGCCGAGAACAACACCGTTGACGTCAGTCTGCGGGAGCGGGCTATTCGCGATGTTGGGATATGTGCCGAAATAGAGTTGATCGAGCGTGAGCGCAGGTCCGACCGGAGCCTGGGTGCCAGCTTTCTGCGCCTTGTGCCTGTCGATGCGCCGTTGCGCGGCGCGGGCCGCTGCGACCTTCCGCTGGGCGTTGGTCACGCCTCGCATCCGCATTGGCGTGCGATTTGTGCTGTTGCTCGTGCTGTTCGGAGCCGGATTACTTGTCCGCCCGACCATGACGTGCAATGAGGCGGCGGCTATCACAGCGATCATCATGAAACGCATAACTCTCATAACAGTTCCTCGTTTTTGATATCAGTCTCTCTTGCTTCGCATCCGGTAAGTCGAGCCCAAAGGCACTCTATCCACGATTTCTGCTCGTGGGTGACATGCAAAGGACATTGGGGGAGGGGCAACCACAGTCGGCTTCTCTGGACGGTTTGTCGCTTCGGGCACCGACCAGTGATACAACCACGTAACAGTGGCGCGCTTTGCGCTGCAGCAAAGTGTGAAGAATGTCACCGTTATCTGTGACACATCGCACAAGGGGCAGGCTCTGCCATCACCAATGCCTGTTCACAGGCATGTGTGATACGGCTCACAGACGCGAGGTACATGGAAGCGAGAAAGTGTTTGTGCTGATTGGGCCCCGAACTGGCCAACGCAGGATTGTAGGGCCGGATTGGTCGCGCCTGATTGGCAGGTCGCTGCGACGGAAACCCTAGTCGTAACGATGTCGTCGGCGACCCGAGCGTGCGTGCCCAGGGAATGCAAACCGCGCCCCTGAAGGAACCAGCCGTGTTGTTCGCGTATCTGGCCGGCGATTGTTTAGGCGGTTCCAGCGCTGAATGTTACAGGCTTTAAGCGGATCCTCCCCCTGTCCCAGGTTAATAGAAGTTAAAATTCGACGCTGTCGAGTGGCTTGCTGACACTTGTGGGATCGGTTCGGTATTTCGAGGGGTGATGGCGGTAAGTGACCAATCGCCATCAGACCCAACCCTCCCTCAACGGCAAGATATTCCCCCTGTCCGCTCAACTTCACAGCGTGTCTCCTTGGAGCGGCTACTTGGCGAGTACAAATACATGCAACCGTAGATCTGAGCCATTCGTAGTCAAACCCTATTGTGCGCCGACTCGGCTGGTCTTACACGAGGTACGACCGCACCCACGAACGCGGCCTAACGCCTCGTCATTCAGCAACGAGCCTTCGCAAGGTAGCAGATCTTCAACTCAGTTCAATCTGGGTCTTTACGGCCGAGTGGAGCGCCTCGCGGCGGCGCCTCTCTTCCTTGGATTGTCTCCCGCCGACCGATTGGAGATGGCGTCCGCTGCTCGAGAGCGCCTGTTCGGTGCAAAGAGTGCGCTCTTCCGCGAGGGCGAAGATGTGAAATCCGTGTTCCTGATCGCCAGCGGTTGGGTAAAGACTAGTCAGTTGTCCCGGTCGGGGAAGGAAGTCATTCTCCGGGTGGACGGCAGAGGCGAGGTTATCGACGGCATCGGGGCAGGTTATCTCGCCGTGCACGCATTTACCGCAGAAACAATGGATGACTGCTACCTGTTAACTTGGGACGCCAAGACGTATTTGTCATTTGTGAAGCGCTTTCCCAGTCTCCAGATCAACGCGAGCCGCGTTCTCGCGGAAAGGTTGCACAAGTTGGAAGCACGCTTCCGTGACTTGGCCGCCGAACCGGTTAAGCAGCGACTCGCGCGGTTGCTCCTCAGCCTCTATGAACAAAGCGTAGGAGCAACTCACGATCTCCACATCGCCTTGTCTTGCGAGGAACTGGCGCAGATGACTGGAACCACCCTGTTCACTGTCAGCCGGTTGCTCAGTGACTGGCAGGAGCAGGAAATCATCTGCCGCGAACGAAGGACCGTTGTGGTCGAGAACCCAGCCATGTTAAGCGCGATCGCTGAAGGGTGCTAACGGCCACCAGTTCAATTATTGGTAACAGCGATTACTCCAACTACATGTGCCTCAGTCATGCGAACAATCGAAATCAAAGTGATTTCCTCGAGGTGGGGCAACCGGAGTAGCATTCTGGGGTGAAGAGTCTTGTCGAGATCCGCCAAGATGTGCTGCTGGTTCCGTGGCAGGATCAGTTTCCACCTTGGAGTCTGGAGCAGGAGAAATGGCAGTGCGACAAGGCGTTGTTTCAGTTTGAGGTCAGCGATTCGCATCGAATGATTGGAAACTGCCGCCGTACAGGCGGGACCGCCAGGTGGCGATCGAGGCTATAATGGCGCGCACGGATGGCGCTTACCTCGGGTACCAAGCTCGGTCCGTATGAAATCGTCTCGCCGCTGGGTGCTGGCGGTATGGGCGTGGTGTACCGCGCGCGGGACGAACGACTCGAGCGCGATGTTGCCGTCAAAGTCCTGCCCACAGGACTGCTGGCTGACGAACCGGCGCGAAAGCGATTTCGCAAAGAAGCCCTCGCGCTAGCCAAACTGAATCATCCCAATATTGCCGCGGTCTATGACGTCGGCGAGCAGAACGGCCTGGACTATCTCGTCATGGAGTATGTCCAGGGCCATTCCCTGGCGCAAAAATTGAAATCGGGGCCGCTGCCCGTTCGAGAGGTCGCGTCGCTCGGCAGTGAAATCGCCGCCGCACTGGAAGAGGCCCACGAGCAAGGCGTCGTCCATCGGGATCTGAAACCGGGAAACATCATGGTGACCCCGAAGGGTCACGCTAAGGTCCTGGATTTTGGATTAGCGAAGCTGTTACCGCAATCACCGGAAGTGACGCAATCGCTTTCCGACACGAATGGACCGGTTGGAACGGTGCATTACATGTCACCCGAGCAAGCCGAGGGCAAGGTTGTCGATACCCGAACGGACTTGTGGAGTCTCGGCGTTGTCCTCTATGAGTCGCTGGCGGGCAAGGTGCCGTTTCAGGGAGACAGCGGGCTCGCGATTCTTCGCGCAGTGACGCAAGACACACCCAAGCCCCTGCGGCAGTTTTGCGCCGACGTGCCGGAGGAAGCGGACCGGATCGTGTCGCGGGCGTTGGAAAAAGAAGTATCCAAACGGTATCAATCTGCTTCGGAGATGGTCCGCGATCTCTCCAGCGTGAGCACGCAGCTAAGTTCGCCCCTGCTGACGGCGGAACCGGAACTGCGAGTGTCACGCGTGTACGCCCTCGGTGCGGCACTGGTTCTTCTGGTCGTTGTGGCGGCGGGAATCTGGTTTTACGTTCGATCCGAGAGACGGCACTGGGCGCGGGAAGAGGCAATTCCGAAGATCACCAAACTACGGAATGAGGATCGGCACCTGGAAGCGTACCTCGTGCTCAAGAAAGCCCAGCGTTACCTGCCCGATGATCAGGAACTCAACAAGATCGCCGCAGAAAGGACGCGGGTCACTAGCATCACGTCTTCGCCATCCGGAGCCACGGTGGAGATCCAGGACTATTTGTCTCCCCACGGAGACTGGTACCGGCTGGGCACAACTCCGCTGAACGGGATTCAGATTCCACGCGGGTATTTTCGCTGGAAGGTTTCCGCGCCGGGTGTCGGCGAGTACCTCGCTGCGCCCATGAGTGATGACGTAATGAAGTTCGCGCTCGACACGGCAAAAAACGCTCCAGAGGGCATGACGCGGGTCGATGCCGGGCAATGGGGCGACATGATTGCCTTTGTGGGATGGGTCGGCCCTTATAACCTGCCTGCCTATGACATGGACCGCTTCGAGGTGACGAACCGCCAGTACCAGGAGTTCGTCGACCAGGGTGGATACAAGAAGCGCGAATATTGGAAAGAGAAATTCGAACGAAACGGCCACGAAATGAACTGGGACGAAGCGATGGCCCTGTTTCGCGACGGAACCGGCCGGCTTGGACCCTCATCGTGGCAGGGCGGGCACTATCCCGAGGGGCAGGCGGACTATCCAGTTTCGGGCGTGAGTTGGTACGAAGCATCCGCGTATGCGGCGTACGCCGGGAAAAGCCTGCCCGCGTTCGCGCAGTGGTTTCAGGCAGCGCAGACCGAAGTTGCCAGATACACGGTCGGAGCCAGCAACATCGGTCAGTCGGGAGCTGCCAAGGTGGGCACATTCGCAGGCGTGGGACCGTATGGGACCTACGACATGGCGGGAAACGTTCGCGAGTGGGTAATCAACACAAGCCATGATGACTTCCATTTCATCCTCGGGGGAGCGTGGAATTCCCAGACATACCTGTATGCGGATCCGGAGGCGTTGCCGGCATGGGATCGATCGCCGACAAACGGGTTTCGTTGCGTGCGCAACACGGCTCCGCTGTCAGCGGGCGTGACCAGTCCGATCAAGACCCGGGAGCGGGATTTCGACAAGGTCAAATCCGTGCCGGATCAGGTATATCGCGTCTACCAAGCGATGTATGCCTACAGCAAGACGCCACTCAACGCCAAGGTGGAATTCGTAGTGCAAGATACAGCGGACTGGCGCGAGGAGAAGATCACGTTCGATGCCGCCTATGGCAGCGAGCGCATGGCAGCCTACCTGTTCCTTCCCAAGAAGGTCAGCCCGCCATTTCAAACCGTGGTCTTTTTCCCGAGCGCACGCGTTCTGGATATGACCGACAGCAAGACTTTGGGGGACATCAAGTTTTTTGACTACATCGTGCAGAGCGGACGAGCGGTGCTGTATCCGATCTACGCAGGAACCTATGAGCGGCAGACGAGGCTGGTACTGCCACAGGCGTCACAGGACGAGGCACTCATCATTCAACGTTACAAAGATCTGAGCCGTTCGGTCGATTACCTCGAGACGCGGTCCGATATTGACAAGGAAAAACTTGCTTATCTCGGAGTCAGTATGGGGTCGGCGGAAGGGGTGATCTACAGTACTTTGATTCAGGACCGGCTCAAAGCGGTGGTCTTGCTCGATGGTGGCTTCTTTCTCGATCAGCCTTCGACCGGGGCCGATCAGGCCGAGTTCGCTCTCCGCCAGAAGAAACCAGTGCTCATGGTCAACGGAAAATACGATTTCACTTTTTCGCTGGAGAGGGCGCAGAATCCGCTGTTTCGCATGCTCGGATCACCGGCAGCAGACAAGCGGCATGTTGTGCTCGATAGTCCTCACGATGTCACCGATAAGCGGACAGAACTCGTGCAGGAAGTACTGGGATGGCTGGACAAGTATCTGGGCCATCTAGATTAGCTGATCTTGACTGCCGTGCACGGGGCCAAAGCGAAGGTAATGAGCACACCATCCGGGCACGCTTTTCTGCGTCATTCCAGCTGGTCAGACGTGGACAATCCGAAGAAGACTTCAATAACTGCTGGGTCAAATTGTGTGCCCGATCTTCGGCGGAGGATGTCGAATGCCTGTTGCGGGGGCAGGCCTTTTCTATAAGGTCTGTCCGAGACCATCGCATCGTAGCAGTCGGCAACCGTAAGAATTCTCGCGAGCAAACCGATGCTCGTCCCAGCCAGACCTGCCGGATAGCCGGAACCATCGAACCATTCATGATGTTGAGCAACGATTGGTAGAGCGTCCCGAAAACAAGGGATTGGTTCGAGGATGCGCACTCCAATCTTCACGTGGTCCTGCATGATCCGCATTTCTTCAGGATCGAGGCTACCGGCCTTGTCGAGAATCGCGGGAGGCGTGCCGATCTTTCCGATGTCGTGCAGTAATCCTCCGCGATGCATGATCTGCAAATCCTGCGGTGACAGTCCCATGGCATGCGCAAGCCGGAGAGCCAGGTGTGTCACGCGCTCGGAGTGACCCGCTGTCCACGCTGATTTCGCGTCGATTGCACGAGCCAGCGCCGAAAGAGTTCCCAGGTCGAGCTGCTCCAAAGCCTCGACCGTACTCTTCAGTTGCTTCTTGTGGTTTCGCTCGGTGTCGTATTGTTCGGCACATGCTCGAAGGGCACCCAGAAGTTCGGGTGTCGTTACAGGTTTGTTCATGAAACGGAAGATACGGCCCTCGTTCACGGCTCGCATCGCTGCTTGAATGTCGTTTTGTCCGGTCAGCATGACGCGAACGGAGTCCGGCGAAATCACGCGAACCGTGGCCAGGAATTCTGCGCCGTCCATGCCCGGCATGTGCATGTCCGAAACGACCACGGGGTATGGGCCGTCATTCCTTATTTTTGCCAGGCCTTCTTCAGGAGTGGAAGCCAGGTCGGCAATAAACTCTTGACGCACAGCACGTCGCAATCCCTCGAGTACCAGGATTTCGTCGTCTACAAAAAGCACTCGGATCTTGTCGCCATTGCCGACCTCGAGACTCGTCCCCGGAATCACACGATAACCCCCGCCACGCGATTGCCTCGGCAAGGGGCCCAAGGTCGTCCGCGCAATACCATGTAGATGTATCGGTAATTCGCGCCAATTACTTTAATCCCTAAGAGCGCGGAGGGAAGTGAACGCTTCCATTGCGATGAGGGACAACTAACTGGCCCCCACCGCTGGAGTACATCGGCGCGGCGATGAATATCGACTATGGCTTGCTGGCAGGGTCGCTGGAGCCACTCGGCGCCGTTTCGAGCGGCAGGCGCACGAAGAACGTGGTCCCCTTGTTCATTTCAGATTCAAACCAGATCTTTCCATCATGTTTCTTTACCGTTGCGTAGGCCAACGTCAAGCCTTGACCTGTGCCTTTCCCCACCGGCTTCGTGGTGAAGAAAGGCTCAAATATTCTGGACCGGATTGCCTCGGGGATTCCCCCTCCGGAATCCCGGACGGCGATTTCCACCGCGCCGTCCTGTTGTTTCGTGGAGATCGTAATCGTTCCTTTGTTGCCAGTAGCACCCACTACATCTCCAATCGCGTGCGCTGCATTGACAATGA
Source organism: Acidobacteriota bacterium (assembly GCA_016196065.1). Lineage (NCBI taxonomy): Bacteria > Pseudomonadati > Acidobacteriota > Acidobacteriota bacterium. The sequence continues at coordinate 584,536 of JACPYL010000010.1, forward strand.
GAATCAGTAAAACTTGATTGAGTTCTCCCGCAAGACAGGGAACGAGAGGCAGATCGGGGGACAAATCTGTCTTCACCTCAGATACGTATTTCCATTCATTTCGAGCGACGGCAACGGTGGTCTCGATTGCGCGGTTGAGATCGACGGCTTGCTTCTCGCGGGAGCCCGGATGCGAAAACTCCTTCATCGCCCGGACGATCATGGTGATCCGATTGACTCCTTCTCGCGACTGGTCGAGTGCAAGCGGCACTTCGGTTAGCAGGAAGTCGATGTCGGCAGCCGCTTGCTCGAACTTCGAGACTGTCTCTTCGGCAACGCTTCCCGTACGTGCTTCCCCGCTCATGCGCGTCCCGCTCGCGATCAGTTCCTGGATCGATGCCCAGCTGTCTTTCAGGAAAACAAGATTGTCCCCGACAAATTGCGCGGGAGTATTAATTTCATGTGCGATTCCGGCAGCCAACTGGCCGATCGCCTCGAGTTTCTGAGCCTGCTGCAACTGACCTTCTAAGTCTCTGCGCTCGGTCGTGTCCGCTCCCAAGATCAGCAGCTCCCCGGTACCTCGACTTGGGAAGTGCACCCACTTACTGCTCAGCCCCAAAGAGCGCGGCCGATCACACTTGCGGAACATGAGTTCTTCAAGCTGGCCCTCTCTTCGTTCAGCCAGGCATGTATCAAACAGATTCGAGATGTCGGACCGTAACCACTGAATTCCGCAATTGCCCAAAATCTTTCCCAATACTTCGTGTCTCTGCAGGTCGAAGGTTTGTTCCGCCGCGCGATTCCATCGCGTAATCTTCGAACGGTTGTCAATCCCGATCAGAATCGAAGGGACGGAGTTGATTACAATTTCGGCATCGGCATGCGCCCGGCGCAGATCCTCTTCGCTCTTGACCTGGACGGAAATATCTTTGTAGATCGTGTACGATCCGCGCGTTCGGCCTCGTTCAACAGGGACAGTGTGCAATTCCAGATGCAGGATCGTGCCATCTTTTCGGCGCCTGCGGATTGACTGATTGGTTTTGGTTTTGGTCGACGCGAGTTCAGGAAGAAGGAACTCGCGTGGATCCGTACCGCCGATTGAAAAGAGCTCTGCAAGATTCCTTCCCTCCGCCGCGCCAGGAGAGAGTAAAAACAATTCTTCAAATGCGTCGTTCGCTAGTTCCACTCGCCCATCTTTATCGAGTACAACGATGCCGAGCGGGCTGTTCTGAATGAGGGAATTCAGGTAATGAGCTTGATTCGATAGGTCGGATGACATGCGATGACGCTCGCTGACCTCCGACCCAACCAAGAGACCGGCCGCAGACAGTACGAACATCACGAGTCCCACGCTCCAAACGCGAGATTCCGTGGGCGGATAGAAATGCAGTGCGACGACGATCCCGAAGTTCATCGCCAAAAGGGCGGTGGCCACCCTGCGGACGCCGTGCCGCATGGCGATCCAGATCATGGGAATGAATCCCACATAAAAACGGCCGTTGGGTCGGAACATGATCCAGACCGCAAAGGTAAGCGTCACGGTCTGTGCAGCGGCTTCCACGAAAGTGGCCAGTGCGAACTTGCGGGCCTCCGCGGAGTTGGTAGATTGCACTTTCTTGTCCCGGCCATTGAGGTAGCCGCGAACTCGGGGAATAACATGGATCAGAAGAAACGGGGCCACACCGAGTACTCCGATCTCGTCTCCGCAAAACCATCCCAGACAAGCTGGCCAGAACTCCGTCCAGGCGAATCGAGCCCTCAGCCACCAGGCAACACACGCCGATGGCCGTCGATACGGCTGCTGCAATGCTTGTTACCGCCACGTAACGGACTACATCCCGGCGCCGGCGCAAGCCCAGATCGATGTGCAATGGGCCGCGCAAGACATGAGCCGCCAGGGCATAGGCAATGGCGATCCCGACAGTACCCACGGTCCCGCTGGCCGTCCACACGGGTTGGCTGTAGATCAACACTCCTGCCAAGCCACCTGCAAAAGCAACGAGAAGCGCATACCGGGGATTGATTCCCAGAATCAAGGCGAGCCCGAGTCCCGTTGCTGGATACCAGGCAATCTGTCCGAGATGAGTGATCACGAGGACTTCCGGGCGGTTTAGCGCCAAAAAGAAACACAGGAACATCACTGACAGAATGGTGTGGCGAAGGATGCCATTCGCCCCGAATATCGGAAAATGCTCGCCCCGGCTTGAAGAATTCCGGTTGGAACTGGTTGCTGGCCAGAGGAAGCGTGTTAGAGGTGGAATGGACATGGAATGCCTTACTGCGGGCTCTCCAGAACAGCTTTCGGCAGCATGCTTTGCCGCAGTCCTTCGACCTCGGTCAAAAGTCCCAAAGTAGCGAGGGTCTCTTTGTCCGAGTCTCGAAATGAAGGGGCGTTCACACACCCGTCCAGCAGGTCAGCCACATAGACGGCAACGGCGCTGTCCCAGCCGGAGTATGGAATACGAGTGGGGTGGTGGTGGTGCGCTATCGCCTCGACTGCCAAATGCGGGATGCCCCACAGCCCCAGCAGGTAGGCTCCGATTTCTGCGTGGCTGGTTCCTAGCACCTGCTCTTCCGCTTCAAAAAAATCGCAGTGCTTCTCATCGGCGAATTGTTGCACCGCACAGAATTGTTCGGGTAGCCTGCTGGCCAGGATAAGTTTTCCTACATCATGAAGGAGTGCCGCAATGATCGTGGCGTCGCGAAGGTTCTTGGCTACGGGTAACTCAGCCGCGATCACCGCGACCCGCTGGGCGTGTTCCGCCATCCCTTCCATCACGCCAGGATGGATTCGGCGATCAGGCACAAATGCCTTGAAGGTGTCGGCCACCAATACCAGATTTCGTATGGTATCCATCCCCAGATAGCTCACCGCCGCGCGCAGGTTCGTCACTTTTTGTGCCAACCCGAAGAAAGCACTGTTCACGAGTTGGAGGATTTTTGCTGACATGGCTATGTCCCGCTCGACGATGTGGGCCACATTCTCGATCGTACTGCTCTCGTCCGAGACTGCCTTGGTGAGCGAAATATAGGTACCCGAAAGGGACGGGAGTTCGCCAACAGCTCCGACTACCTGGCGAAGTTCGGGGCGACCTAAGACCTCCTGCAAGGCACAAACGCGGTCAATCGTGGATTGCAGTTCGATCGCGTTGCACGGTTTTGCTAGAAAGCGATGCGCCACTGGGATGGCCCGACTGGCAGCCTCTGGATCCGATTGACCGGAAAGAATGATGCGAGCTGACGCCGGAAAGCGATCACGGATTTCGCTCAAGAGTGCTGCTCCATCCATTCCCGGCATTCGCATGTCGGAAATCACGACGTCGAAACTGCCGGCCTCGCAGGCCTTCAAGGCTGCTTCTCCGCCCACGGCAAACTGCATGTCCCAACGCGTCCGATCGGAGTGCAGCATACGCCGGATTCCATCGAGGATCTTGCTCTCGTCGTCTACGAAAAGAATCCGTTTCACGCGTGTGCTCCGATCGCCGGACTTGTCAGACTCATGCCGTCCTTGGGGAGTCGGATGATAAAAGTCGTGCCCCTACCCGCTTCAGTTTCGAAATGGATGCTGCCTTTGTGCTTATCTACGATCACCGAACGTGCGATTGCAAGACCTTGACCCGTCCCCTTGCCAACTTCCTTGGTTGTGAAAAAAGGATCGAAAACACGACTCCTCGCTTCTTGCGGAATCCCGGTGCCCGTATCCTGAACCCGGATCTCCACGCAGTTCTCGCAACCACGGGTTTGCACGCTGATCTTTCCCTTGGCGGAGCTGTTGGCGCGATTGACGTCTGCGATCGCATGCGCGGCATTCACGATCAGATTGAGAATCACCTGGTTAAACTCGTTCGGCAGGCATGGCACGTTGGGCAGCGACGCATCAAAATCGGTCTCCAAGTCAGCCACGTACTTCCACTCGTTGCGGGAAACTGTGATAGTGCTCTCGATCGCCCGGTTGAGGTTCACCGATGTTTTTTCTTTCGTTCCGGGGTGGGAAAACTCTTTCATCGCGCTGACCAGTGTTGCGACTCGGCTGACCCCTTCGAGCGTCTGATCGATAGCCTTTGGTATTTCCTCCAATAGGTAGGGCGTATCCGCTTTTTGAACGGCAGTCGCAACCTCCTGAACGGTTTCGGGTGCAAGAGAGTTCTCTTCGGCGGCCGTCAATAACCGCTGATAGCCGGTCAGGACCGTTTTCAATTCTCCGAACGAATCTTTGAGGAAGCGAACATTGTCCCCGATGTATTGGGTGGGCGTGTTGATCTCATGGGCGATTCCGGCGGCGAGTTGTCCGACGGATTCGAGCTTTTGCGCCTGAAGGAGCTGCTCACGGAGATGATTGCGCTCCGAGATGTCCTCGGTGACTCCTTCGTAGAGAGCCACGATTCCATTGCGCCGGACCGAGCGAGCGCTCGAGGTCATCCAGATCTTGCTGCCGTCTCGCCTGCGGACCTCGCATTCAAAATTCTGAACGCTCCCTCGGGTTTCAACGAGTACTTTGAATTCGTCACCCCGCTTGGACTCCACGAATTGTTGCGCGAAGAAATTGTCGATCGAACTGGTCATTTCCTCTGGCGAGTTGTATCCAAACATCGATGCCATGGCCAGGTTGACGCGCAACAATCGGCCCCGAGGAGTGCTCTGAAACATGCCAAAAGAAGCTTCGTCAAAAATTTCGCGGTAGTTGCGTTCGGCGTCCAAGAGTGCCGCTTCCGCGATTTTGCGTTCGCTGACGTCATTGACCATCATCAAGGCGGCCGGATTCCCGTCCCAGACGATCTGGTTCAGTCTGACCTCGGTCACGATCGCCGTGCCATCACGGCGCACATGTACGATTTCTTTTGTGTCATGCGTCTGAAGGGCCGCCAACAGGTCTTCCGTGCTCCACAATGGTTGCAGTGCGCGGATCGTCATGCTCAGCAATTCGTCGGACGTCGTTCCATACGTGGCCAGCGCCGCATGGTTCGCTGCCACGATGCGAAAGGTGGTCAGATCAAAAACGAGTTTGGGCAGAGGGCTGCTCTCGAACAAATGCGAGTAGCGCTCCTTGCTCAAGGCAAGCTGCGATGCGTTTTCGGCCAGGCGGCGATCCACTAAAGACGTAAGTAGAGAAAAGCCCAGGATTACCAACGTCACACACACGATTGTTCCGTTGGCCAGATTCGAAATGTCGATGGCATTGGAAAGATCCGGGAGATCGGCGGTCGGCATGAAAGTGGCGGCGGCCATGCCCGTGTAGTGCATCACCGGAATTGCCAGACCCATAGCTAACGCGATTGCGAACTTGGTTTGCCAATTTCGATCGTGTCCGCGGGAGAAGCGGATGAGCAGCATTCCGGCACCAGCAATTACTACCGCCAGGAACACCGAAATGAGCCACAGAACACGGTTGTAGTGGTGCATGGCGGCGAGGCGCATGGCCGCCATTCCCGTGTAATGCATGGTCGCGATGCCGGTGCCCATCAGAAGGCTTCCGACGAACACATCGGACATCGTCATCTGTTCCCGGCTGGCCACGTAGAGGGCGATTCCACAGGCTAGGACCGCCGCGACCAGAGACAGGATCACGGTCGGGATGTGGTAATAAACCTTCACCGGCAGTTGGTAAGCCAGCATGCCGACGTAGTGCATCGACCAAACACCGCTTCCCATGGCAAATGCGCCTCCCGCGAGCCACGTGAGGCGAGCGCGTCCGCGAGTAACCACGATCCGCTGGGTAAGATCCAGAGCGACGTAGGAGGCGAGAATCGCGATCGCTACCGAAAGAGCGACCAGCCGAAAATCATATGTCGAGGGAATTGTGACCACCGTGTTGCCCCCTCTGCACTGCCTAAAAATTGTCGCCGGGGAGGATTTATCGGCACGAAACGTAATTTTCGCCAGTTACCGTGACCGTCGCCGTGTGATTCGCTCTGCCAAATCCTGCCGAACTGATTGAATTGTGCCGATTAAGGGCTAACGATCAAGGTTGTTGCCTGAATCCGGACACCGCGCCTAAAGACGATCAGGGTCGCACCTCGGGTCAGGGTCACGGAGCCCAATGGCCGGCAGATCGTCGAGGTCTCCACATGACTGAAAAGATTCTGTTTGTAGACGATGAATCCGCGGTACTGGATGGTTACAAGCGGATGCTGCATCGCGATTTCGAAGTCCACACCGCGATCGGTGGGGATCAGGGCCTGGCCGCAATCCACGAATGCGGACCCTATTGCGTCGTGATCTCGGATATGCGGATGCCGGGGATGAACGGAGCGCAGTTCCTGTCGCGAGTACGGCAAGAAGCGCCGGATACGGTGAGAATGTTGCTTACAGGATTTGCGGATATGACCTCCGCCATGGACGCGGTGAATGAGGGAAACATTTTTCGATTCCTTACCAAACCCTGCGAAAAAGAGGTCATGAGTAAGGCCATTACAAGCGGGCTGGTGCAATATCGCCTGATCACCGCCGAGCGCGATCTCCTCGAGAACACGTTGATGGGCAGCATCAAGGTGCTGACTGATGTTCTCGGCGCGGTCAGCCCCGAGGCATTTGGCCGGTCCATGCGGATTACCCGCTGCGTACGTCACCTGGTGGAAAAGCTGGGCCTTGATGCGCCATGGCGGTTTGAAGCGGCAGCCATGCTTTCCCAGCTCGGCTGCATCGCTCTCGAGCCGGACCTAATGCAGGACGCCTATATGGGGACTGAAATGACGCCGGAAGATCAGGCTCGATTCGCCCGTCATCCCCAGCTGGCACGAGAATTACTCGTAAACATTCCGCGACTCGAGCCGATTGCCTGGATGATCAGTCAGCAACTGGCCAAAGATCCGTCTCGAGACGTTCCGCAACATCCGGCTTTGCCGCAAGACACGATAACGCTGGGGGCGAAGCTACTTAAAGTGGCCATCGCCTTCGACAATTTCAAGATGCAGGGTCTATCAGACGAGGAGGTCGTCGAGCGGCTTCAGGCGCGTAGTGGCGAATATGGACGAGTTGTCGTCGATGCGCTCACGGGCATGAAAACTGAAAACTCGGGAATGGAGCTTCGAAAAATACCGACTGCGAGATTGGCCGCGGGCATGGTGCTGCAACAGGAACTGCGAAACAAGGCCGGCATCCTGGTGGTCGCCAAGGGCCAGGAAATCACGCACGCTCTCTTGCTCAAGCTGCAGAACTTTGTCCGATTGGGGACCATTGATAAGGAAACAATGGCACTCGTGCCGGTGTAAGGTTCAACTCGCACGTCATCGAGTTAATTCCGGCGCGACGATATTCCCACTGTTTTATTTGTTGCAGTCGTTAGTAGGACATGCAGGGCTGATGGGATCATCGCCCTGCAGCCACACCCAGGTGGTGATGCCGCCAACGATGGCGATTCCGGTGTAGACAGCGGTGGGAGAGCTGAGAATTCCACCACCCGCGGCCGTAGTCGCACCGGGACGGCGTTTCGGGTTCTTCTTGGCTGCTACTGCGCAACCGTCGTCGCGCGTTGCCTGCTCACCTTCTTTAACCGTCTTCGAATCCTGGTGGTCTTCGACCGTTACATCGCCCTTTGTGGCAATTACCGTCACGTGCCCATCGGTATGGGTGAATTGATATTGCGTCGGCGTATTGTTTACAGGTCTAGCTTTCACTTCGCAGGCATGAGCTTCAAAGCCTGACCCGGTGTTGACTCGGACCGATCCCCGATCGACGCCCACCGAGGGCCCTTCGTATTTCACGAGCGAATCCGAAAACACCATGACCGACGAACCGTTGGTGTTGATGGTCGCGGAAGCGTCCTGCTTGGTCTCGAGAGCGTCTCCAGGGAACACAGCGACGGACTTCGGTATCTCTGTCCCGTTGACCGTTGCCGAGCCGTTCACGTAAACCATTCCGGAAGCCGACTCTTGACCCAGCAAGCGAACTGGAACGAGCAAAGTCAGTGCCATACTGACGACAGGCAGAAACACCCTCTGGGACATGTCGAACTCCGGTTGTGATTTGGATCGTTCAGGTCATCGTAATGCGCAAGTGGGAGCGCGGGAATTGGCCTTGTTGGTACCCCGAATATCTTCGAGGGAGCTTGAATTCGACTCTTCTGGACCCGATTAGCTCTGCAATCGACAATCGGGAGTGGTCGAGGTAACAAGCTTTTCAAGCTAGGGAACTACTTTGGCGATAACGTCAGGCCAGATATCGTCTGACGATTGATGCCCAGCGAATCTTCCGATGCACCATCATCCCCCGTTCCGTATAATCATCCTACCCAGCCGCTGTGTCGGAGGTACTCATGTCCGGTCGCATCTTGATCGCCGCTTTGATCCTTCTCTTGTTAGTTCCTGCGGCAAACGCAAAGAATAAGAAGAAACCTGTGCTGCCCGACTACGTGCTCAACGCCCAGACGGTCGTAGTTGTGATCCATCCTGACGCGGGCGAGCCTTTGAACAATCCCACTGCCAATCAAACTGCGCGGGAGAACGTCGAGAAGGCGCTCAGCGAATGGGGCAGATTCCACATCGTCATGAGTGCGCAGATCGCCGACTTGGTCATTGCCGTGCGCAAAGGCCACTCCAGCGGTCCAACCATCGGTGGTGCGCCGGGGGATGATCGTCCAGTCATTTATCAGCCGAGTGATACGGGCGTCCGCATTGGCGGACAGCACGGCCGGCCCCCTGATCTTACTGATCCCGGTCTGAGCCGATCGGCGGACGGAAGGTCGGAAGACCGAGGACCGCACGTGAAAAACGAGATTGGTCCCGGCGAAGATATGCTTGAGGTCTATCGTGGAGGAGGGGAGTATCCGCTGGATGCGCCGCCAGTCTGGCGCTACATGGCTAAGAACTCCCTGAATCAGCCGGCAGTTTCCGCAGTCGAGCAACTCCGCACCGCCATTAATGAATCCGAGAAGCAGCGCCCGCAGAAACCCTGAGATCTTGGGCACTGTGTTTTGACGTGCAAGGTCGGCGAGGAGCGCGCGCTATGAGAACAGTTCGCTCTGCACCTGCACCAATTCCACAGGCATCGAGCACTGGTCGTCATCATTGGCGGCGTGATTGACTCGCGTGCTCACCGGAAAGCTGCGCATCAATCGAGCATCGAAGGGACGCAACAACTCCGACACCACGCTGGCATCCCTCATCCCGGGATCAAGCCACAGATCATAGTGATCCGGATCAAGAATCACCGGCATGCGGTCGTGAACGGATGCCGTGACCGCGTTTGGAGTCGTCGTCAGGATCGAACATGTCTCTAGCATTCTGCCGTTGGGATCACGCCACCGATCCCAAATCCCCGCGAAGCCGAACAATTTCCCGTCGTTAATCTCGAAACAATAAGGCTGCCTGGTCTTCGCTTTCCGCTGCCATTCGTAGAATCCGTCCGCCGGAACCAGGCACCGGCGCGACTGTAGCGCGTCGCGGAATGCCGGTTTTGAATTCGCCGTCTCCGACCGTGCATTGATCAAACTCGCTGCGATCGAAGCATCCTTAGCCCACGAAGGAATCAGTCCCCAGCGAACCAGCGATAGTTCGCGCCGAGGCTCTTTCGGATTCTGTCGAATCACAGGCACCGGCTGCGTTGGGGCAATGTTGTAGCGTGGCTCCCACTCGACCTCGCTCGCATCAATCCCGAAATGTTCTTCAAGAATCTGCTTTCTCCGGGAGAGCTTGTAGCGTCCGCACATAAAGAAATTATGGCAGATCGGAGTGCGTTGCAGGAGGGGCGGGGTGTCCCATACATCGCGTACTTTGCGATGTATGGGACCTAAGAGGTGTGGCGCGATCAGGAGTTCTTCGTGAAGCTGCCAGTAGACTTGCACGGACGCCAGTTAGTTCTGCAACGCTTCCAACGCCAGGCACGAGTCGTGATCAGCGATCACCGCGCCGTTCGGGTCGAAATGGATGACGCCGTCTTCGGTCGAACAATAGCTCGTGTATGCCGAACCGTCGATCGGTGTGGCTGCGACGAAGTATTGCACCGCCGGTGTTCCGCCAAGGCCAACGGACGTAAAGCTGTAGCCGCTCTTCGTGCCGGAAGCGAGTTGGCTGTCGATCAGGCAGGCGCTGGTCGGGTCCGGCGGAGTGCACGAAGTACCGCCCAGAGCGGCCAACGTCGGCGCGTAGCCATCATTCGGAAAATCGTTCATGTACATGATCATCGACGAGTTGATGGTGCGTATCGAACTCACTGCCGACGCCTGGTTGGCAGCCCCGCGCGCATGCAGCAGGTTCGGGATGGCAATCGCGGCGATGATGAGAATGATCGCGACCACGATCAGTAACTCGATTAGCGAAAACCCTTTCTGGTTGCTCTGGCTCGTCATGTTTGTAACTCCTGTTACTGAAGTAACTTTCGACCTAAGTCGGCGTTCAGTCACTTGTCGGAGGAGAGCAGCAAGTGCGGGGATACTTTCCATAGAGCAACGCCCGCGCCAGATGGTTTGTTGTGTGGATTAAGTGACTTAGGAGGGACCGCGAAATCCGCGATGTGCAACTCTTTTCACATCTTTGCAGCAGAGCTGCGCAATTAGGAAACTTTGAAGTAACTTCGGCCCCGCGCTTTCAGCCGCGTCCCCTGAATTGAATAATCCGCCGCCGGTCGCGTTTGGAAGGCCGTCCTGCAGGCAATTCTTCAAACTGCATCATCGCTTTGCGCTCTGCTGCGACCTTTATTCGCAATTCGCGACTCTCGTCCGTTTCTCGATAGAGCGTCTGTGCCACTGAAGCCGGACCGCGCACTTCGCTCAGCAGCAAAACTTCCACGTGAAATTCTCCGCCCTCGTTGGTCACGCGCAACATATCTCCGACGTGCACGTCGCGTGCTGCTTTGGCGGGCTGTCCCTTGGATAGGATCCTGCCCAGTTCGCAGGCTTTGGACGCCATCGCTCGCGTCTTGAAAAATCGCGCCGCCCACAGCCACTTATCCATTCGTACGGAGTTCGTCATTTATTTTCTCTCATCACCAGACCAAACGGGCGCGGACTGAGGCATGTGGTAAGATGCAGGCCGACTTCGCCCCCTCGAAGTTCACGTACCAAGAATTTTCTACCCCACACTCAAAAGTTTTTTGTTGAGCAGTCCAGGAGACCTTATGCCGGCCCGACTCACCACTCTGTTGACCTGCGGCATTATCGCGCTTTCGCTCGCCGTTGTTCCAGGGTTTGCCATCACAAATACGCATTCGATTGAAGGATATTCGAATGTGCTGAGCGTGGCTCCCGGTGGGAAGGTCAAATTTTCGGTCCATGTCCCCGCCGGACGAACCCAATATTCCGTCGAGATCTTCCGATACGGCACACTAGACAACGGCGGTAACGCGATCGGGCAAAGCATTGCAGGTCCTTTTTCTTGCGCCAACGGAAGGAGGCGCAATTTCGACGCGTTCAATGCGTATGTGAACGGCGCAAAGTGGCCGGCCTCTTTTACCTTGAAAGTGCCTTCGGCGACCTCGAATGGTATCGCTCCCTGCACTCTCGCTGTGATACCCAAAACTACCTGGCGATCGGGATATTACACTGCCAAAATAACCGACGTCGCAACCGGGGAATATTTCCACATTACGTTCATCGTCAAGGACAACGCAAAAACTCAGAAGAGTATTGCTCTGATCGCGTCCACTAACACGTGGACGGCTTACAATTTCTGGCCCGGCCAGTCCTGGGGTGGATCCTCAATCTATGACGGCTGCGGCAGTCCGGGGCGCTTTGAAGTCACTTTTCTTCGTCCGAATCCTTATGCTTCGCCCGAAGCGCACGACGATGTCAGCCAGTGTCCCGACCTTCCGTACTACCGCACCGAGCACCTGGCAGCCGGGGAACTGCGCGTTGCCCACTGGCTCGAAAACAATGGTCTGAGCTACTCGACCTTGACGGATTGGGATTTGGCTAGCATTTCTGGCGTACTCGATCCCGCGGTATTCAAGACGGTCTTCATCACCACGCACAGTGAATACTGGTCACAATCGATGTACGACGCGCTGATGACCTATATGGCTCGAGGTGGGAACGTCATTTCGCTTTCGGGCAATACGGTCTTCTGGCAGATCAATCTCAACGTCACCCTCAAGAACCGGACCTTGCAGAAGCTAGGCAACTGGACCCCGCAACAACAAGCCAAGTTGCTTGGCCTGGGATCATTCGGGTCTTCCGGTGTGGGCAATGCGGACTGCGTTCCGTATGACCTCGATCTCCCGAACCACTGGGCCTTCCAAAATCTCTCCGACAAGAACGCGATTGGCTTCGCTGGAGTGATTCTGGGTACGACCACGTGTTTGGACGGCGGCCACGGAGCGGGCGGATGGGAAGTGGATCGAACGGATCCCTCCGTGCATGTCTTTGCTCGCGAATATGCCTTGCTGGCGGAGTCGCGCAATCAGTTACAGCACGCCAACCTCGCGTACATGCATCGCGCCTCAGCCGGACAGGTGTTGAGCGCTGGCTCCATCACTTTTGGCCAGAGCCTCGTTGTCGATCAACCGCTGTCCACCGTACTGCTTACCGCACTTGGGAGGTTCAATAAGCTTTCCTTCAGCGACTTCAGCGGCGACGGTAAACCGGATCTACTCGCGCGCAAGCCCGATGGAACTCTCTGGCGTTACAACGGCGACGGATTGGGAGGCCTGATCGCTGGCGTCCAGATCGGCTCCGCGTGGGACGGTTTCGACATCGTGTTTTCCCCCAGTGATTTCGATGGCGACGGCAATGCCGACGTAATCGCGCGCGATTTTAACGGTGGGCTATGGCTGTACCGCGGCAAAGGCGACGGCACGCTTCAGCCCAGCGGAGTGCAGATCGGGACTGGCTGGCAAGGCTTCGACAGAATCGTTTCTCCCGGCGACTTCGATGGCGATGGTCACGCTGATCTATTGGCGCGGAAACCGGACGGTACCCTCTGGCTCTATTCCGGCAACGGGACGGGCGGGTTGATCACTCCCGCAGGGCCGTTTAATACCGGTTGGCAGATCTACGATGCGCTGGTTGCTCCCGGTGACTTCGACGAAGATCGCTTTCCCGATCTGCTGGCCCGCAAGCCCGATGGCACACTCTGGCTCTATCGCGGTGACGGCCACGGGAATTTCATTTCCGGGGCAGTGCAGATCGATGCCAACTGGAATCAATTCGTAGAGATGATTACTCCCGGGGATTTCAACGGCGATGGTCATGCCGACGTCCTTGGCCGCAAAGCCGACGGTACCCTCTGGATGTTTAATGGTTCCGGAGACGGCCACTTCCAGCAGAATGGCGGCGTGATGATCAATGTGGGCTGGGATGTCTTCAACACCGTCGTCGGCGTCTGGTAGCAGACACCCATCGAATCGATTGCCTCGGGATAAGGACTGGGGTCCGGAAACTACTTCTTCAACTCCGCCAACCAGTTCGTCACCAGTACCAGCGGCGTGGGAGCGCTTTCCGGGTAGGTGCTGAAGATCAGACGCTGGCCGTCGGGGGCGACATCGAAGGGATTGCCAACGGGGGCCACATAGTTCATTCGGAACATCGTACGGACCGGGTCTGAGGCAAACTCTTTGCCATTCGTATTGACGCTGGAGGCCTGAACGCTGATATCGATTCCGATGAACCATAATTCCTTGCTGTCGGCTCGCCACTGGGGGAAGGTGCCTCCATTTTGCGAGACCTGCCACCTTCCCTCGCCGCTGGGAAAATGGGTGACGTACACTTCTTCTCTTCCGGATTCGGTCGAACTGTAGGCGAGCCACCGTCCGTCGGGCGAGAGACGGAACTGAACGATACGACTCTGCGGAGATTGCGGTTGCACGACGGGAAAAGATTTCTTGTCCCCCGTCAAGGACAACGCCCAGATGGCCGCGTTGGTCGGACCGCTCTGCTCAATGTGGACCATGTATGTTCCGTCCGGCGACCACTGCGGCGAGAGAAGGGTGCGAGCAGCCGCGGAGGCGGACGGATCGCTTTGCAGGAGAACCTCCTCTTGGCCGCCGCCACTCGCCAGCCGCGCGCAGATCGTCGTCCCGCTCATGGCGGTCGAACCGAACTGTTTCACATACACGACGCGCTGCCCGTCGGTCGACCATGACGGCATCAGGTGAGTCGCACCGCCGAAAGTCAGGCGCGTGCGCGATCCTCGCGTCAAGTCGAGCACCCAGATATCGGCTTGCGGATCGCCCATGCTGACCGCCAGGCGTTTCCCGTCTGGAGAGATACGGCCACTTCCCTTGTAAAAATTTCGCTCTGCGACTTTGCTCAACTGTTTGCCGCTTCGGTCGAGCCAGAACAGATCGGTGCCCAGCGTTTTCGATCCTGGTTCATAGACCAGGAGGCCGTTCTCGCTGGCTGCAAAAGTGGTGTGCCAGGTTCCCGAGTCGTATTCCACCAGATTCGCGATCGGCGTCGGATCGCCGGAAACCACTCCCGTAGACGGATCGAATTTCTGCGCAAGCAATTGCGACTGCAGATGGTAGAGCAGATATCCCGAAGCGTACTGGGCATCGGAATCTGAATCCAGCACGTGCTTGTAGGAACCGTCCGCGAGCGAAGCGAAATAGATACCCTGTTCTGCGTTCCCGGAGTGATTCGTCGCGAAGAAAATAAAATGCTTGCCGTCGGGTAGGAATTTCGGCCAGCGGTGCGTCGTATGCTTGCCCGCTTCGAATTTGGTGAGCCGCTGCGGCGTCCCGCCCGTAGCCGTGATTCGAAACAAGGAATCACGGTAGTCCGGCTCGTAGATGATGACGTTGTCCCGGTTCCATGACCCGCCTCGTGGGTTAGGCGCATCGGCGAGGTCGGTCACGGGTCCGCCGGCAGCCAGTACCTTCTTGAGGCGGCCATCCGCAAAAAATCCTATAAATTTTGAGTCGGCGGACCAGAAGGGGAAGGAAGCGCCGTCGGTGCCCTCCAATTTTTTCGGCGTCAGGTCGCTGAGCGACTGCACCCAGATCGCGTCGCGCTCCTTCTCATTGCGCGCGCAGAACGCCATCATGGTGCCATCCGAGGTGATCACCGGTGGTCCGGAAAAATCGCCGGTGAAGTCGAATCCTGTATTCGCCGGCGGAGGCAAAAACGAACGTATGGTCCGCGCTGGTTCAGGCTGCCGCAAACTTGCCCACACCAGCGCCGCAAGCAGCGCCACCACCACCGCAGCCCACGGCAGATGCTGCAGCCAACGCCGTCGTGAATCCACAACCGGCGCAGCACTCACTCCCGATCCGCTCGCTGCGATCCAGCGCAACTGGCGCGCAATGTCCGCGGCGTTCTGCCAGCGGGCTTCCGGATCCTTTGCCAGACAATCGTGCACGACGTGGTCCAACGACGCCGGAGCCATCGGTTGGACTTTGGTGACCAGTTCCGGTTCTTTCTCCAGGATCGCCGATGCTACCGAGATCTGACTCTTGCCCTCAAATGCGCGGCGGCCTGTCAGCATCTCGTAGAGCACGCACCCAAAGCTGAAAATGTCACTGCGAGCATCCGCCTGCTGTCCCTGCAAAACTTCGGGAGCCATGAACTGGAACGTGCCCACAATCGATCCTTGCTGCGTCAGCGCTCCGGGCGGCGTGCCTAGAGCCGAGAGATTCATCGTCGGAGTCGATGGTGTCAGTTGTCCTTTGCCGGTGACGGGCTGTGTTCCCAGTAAGGCCACCGCCGGCTTGGCCAATCCAAAGTCCAGCAACTTAGCGCCCGAGGAGGTGAGCATAATGTTCCCCGGCTTGAGATCACGATGGACAATCCCCGCCCGATGCGCCTTGTCCAATGCCTCGCAAATCTGCTCGCCGCACTCCAGTGCCAGCTTCAGCGGCAGCGGCCCCTTCTGTAGTCGAGCGTCCAGAGTCTCGCCCTGAATGTGCTCCATCACCAGAAAGGACATTCCGTCCGAATTTCCGATGTCGTGCAACACGCAAATGTTGGGATGGTTGAGCGACGAAATGGTGCGAGCTTCACGCTCGAAACGCTGTCGCGCTTCAGGATCGTCGGCCAGATGAGCGGGAAGAATCTTGATGGCGACTGCTCGGTCCAGGCGAGTGTCGAGCGCGCGATACACCTCGCCCATGCCACCCGCTCCCAGCGGGGACTGAATTTCGTACGGACCTAGCTTTGTGCCCGAGGTAAGTGACATCCGTGCGCGCAATTATATAGGCAAGCCGGAACGCCGCGTCGCCCTCGAACGCTTTGCATTCAACGAACTTAGCGCGGGTGCTTCGCCCGCCGTCGTCAACGGCGCACCTGGATCACAACTGAGTGTGACCTTCAACATCGGCCCAGCGCATTTGATGAGCGTACAATTGTTGTAGTTTTTGACAACAGGAGGAAGTTCTGGCTGAACGTGTAGCAAGCGCAGCCGGAATAGCCGATATTCTTGTTCCGCGTATCTCTTGCCGCGCAGTGTAGTCCGGCCTGGCCGGATCGACCCTTTCGTTTCCCAGTAATTCATCTGTTTCCGGTAGCATTCTTAGCAGGACAATTTATATCCACCGGAGTCCTACATGGCTCGCTTGATCGAAGTCACAGAATTAGCCCTCCGAGATGCCCATCAGAGTCTCCTGGCCACCCGCATGGCGATGGAAGACATGGTCCCAGTTTGCGAAGACCTCGACAACGCCGGATATTGGTCGCTGGAATGTTGGGGCGGCGCCACCTACGACGCCTGCATTCGCTTCCTGAATGAAGATCCATGGGAGCGACTGCGCAGCTTCCGCAAGTTGCTTCCTAAGAGCCGCCTACAGATGTTGCTGCGCGGCCAGAACCTGCTCGGCTACCGCCATTATGAAGATGGAGTGGTCGAGCGCTTCGTCGACAAAGCCGCGACCAACGGGATGGATGTCTTCCGTGTCTTCGATGCTTTAAACGATCTGCGCAACCTCGAAGTCAGCATTAAAGCCGTGCGCAAGACCGGGAAACATGCCCAAGGCACGATCTGCTACACCACCAGCCCGCTGCACACCGTCGCCGCGTTCATCGAAATGGCGCAGCGCCTCAAGGAAATGGGTTGCGATTCCATCTGTATTAAGGACATGGCTGGACTTCTCAAGCCCCAACCTGCCTACGACCTGGTGAAGGGAATCAAGGAGAAATGCGGCCGCGAAACGTTGGTTCATGTTCACGCGCACGCCACCACCGGCGTCACGCTCGTGTCGCTCATCAAAGCGATCGAAGCGGGTTGCGACATGGTGGATACCGCGATTAGTTCCATGTCGCTTGGTCCGGGACACAATCCGACCGAGAGTTTCGTCGAGTGCCTGGAAGGAACCGAGTTCAAGACGCGCCTCGACATGGACCGCATCTTGCGCGTGAAAAAACACTTTGCCACGATCCGCCCGCGCTATCGCGAATTCCTCAGCGACTTCACCGGCGTCGAGACGGAAATCTTCAAGAGCCAGATTCCCGGCGGCATGATTTCCAACATGGAGAGCCAACTCAAAGGCCAGGGCGCAGGCGACCGCCTGGAGGAAGTGCTGCTCGAAGTGCCCAACGTCAGAAAAGACGCGGGCTATCCGCCACTTGTCACGCCCTCCAGCCAGATCGTCGGTTCACAGGCGGTGTTCAACGTCCTGATGGGCAAGTACAAGGTCCTCACCGGAGAGTTCGACGACCTCATCCTCGGTTATTACGGCAGCACGCTCGGTGAAAAGAATCCTGAAGTGTTAAAGCGCGCTGAAGAGCATGCCAAGAAGCCTGCCATCACGTGTCGGCCCGCCGACCTGCTCAAGCCGGAATGGGATCACCTTCGTGAAAGTGCGGTGGCTCTCGAAGGAAATAACGGCAGCGACGAAGATGTCCTCACCTTCGCAATGTTTCCGCAAGTCGCGCCGAAGTTTTTCAAGTCCCGTAAAGATGGTGCGAAGAATCTCGGCAAAGACCCTGCCAAGAAAACAGCGCCTGCCTCCGACGCGAAGTCAACGTCGCCGGGCGGCGCGAAGCCACTCGAAGGCAGCATCCACTACGTCGTCACCTTGAACGGAAAAGAGCATCAAGTGACGGTTGCAGGCAAGTAATCCAGCCAGGAAGATGTGCTAGCCAGATAGGAGAACGAGATGGCCACAAAGACTCCAACCGCCAAAGAGCCAAACGTGAAGGAAGCAGCCGCGAAGCCACCGGTTGCACCGGGAAAACCAAAAACCATGGAGTCCATGGTTGACGAGTTGCGCAGCAAGCGCAGTCACCTCCACCTCGGCGGTGGCCAGGAGCGTGTCGATAAACAGCACGCTGCCGGGAAACTGACGGCGCGGGAACGCATTGAACGCCTCGCTGATACGGGCAGCTTTCAGGAGTTCGGCCTATTCGCCAAGCATCGCGCGATTTACTTTGGCATGGCAGATAAAGAAATGCCGGCTGACGGCGCTCTTACCGGAGCCGCAACCATCGATGGCCGTCTCGTCCACATGGCCAGCCAGGATTTCACAGTCGCCGGCGGCGCCGCTGGAGAGGTTCACAGCGACAAGATCGCCGACCTGATGAAGGTGTCGCTCAAAACTGGTAGCCCGTTCGTCTTCATTAACGACTCCGGTGGCGCCCGTGTTCAGGAAGGAATCGACAGCCTCGCCGCCTATGGCCGCGTCTTTTACAACAACGTCATGCTCTCCGGAACCGTCCCGCAGATTTCTTTGATCTGTGGTCCGTGCGCCGGTGGCGCAGCGTACAGTCCCGCACTCACCGACTTCATCATTCAGACTCGCCAGGCCCAGATGTTTATCACCGGACCGCAAGTCATCAAGCAAGTCACAGGAGAAACTGTTACTGCTGAAGAACTCGGTGGTCCCGAATCGCAGATGAATAATGCCGGTGTCGTTCATCTGATCGCGCAAAACGACGACGAAGCCGTGATGATGTGCCGCCGCCTCCTTAGCTTCATGCCGTCGAACAACCTCGAAGACCCGCCCCGTGCGCCCTTTGACCTCCCCCTTCAGGAGGATCCGGAATTCAGCCGCATCGTTCCGGTGGAAACCAAGATGGCATACGATGTCCGCAAGGTCATCCAACGCGTAGCGGACTACGAGGACTTTCTCGAAATCCAACCCGGTTTCGCTCCCAACATCGTCATCGGATTCGCCCGCTTACAGGGACGTCCAATTGGAGTCGTCGCCAATCAGCCGTGCGCTCTCGCGGGCGCGCTGGACATCAATGCGTCGGATAAGGCGGCGCGCTTCATCCGTTTCTGCAACGCCTTCAACATCCCGCTCGTTACGTTCGTGGATGTTCCCGGTTTCCTCCCCGGCGTGCAACAGGAATACGGCGGCATCATTCGCCACGGCGCGAAGATGCTCTTCGCTTACGCAGCCGCCACGGTTCCGAAACTTACGCTGGTTTTGCGGAAAGCCTACGGCGGTTCCTATCTCGCGATGTGCAGTCGCGATATGGGCGCCGATCGCGTGGTCGCCTGGCCCACCGCCGAGATTGCCGTCATGGGAGCGGAAGGCGCCGCCGAAATCGTTTTCCGCCGCGAGATCGATGCGGCTCCCGACAAAGCAGG
Source organism: Acidobacteriota bacterium (assembly GCA_016196065.1). Lineage (NCBI taxonomy): Bacteria > Pseudomonadati > Acidobacteriota > Acidobacteriota bacterium. The sequence continues at coordinate 603,909 of JACPYL010000010.1, forward strand.
GAAACGCAGGGAATTGATCCAGCAATATCGCGACACATTCTCCAATCCGTACGTAGCCGCTGGCCGCCGGTTGATTGACGACATCATCGAACCTGCGCAAACGCGGATGTATCTGGCGCAAGCGCTCGAAGCCCTGCACGCGAAGAGGGAACTCCGTCCACCGAAAAAACACGGACTGATTCCGCTCTAAACCATGGAGGGAGCTGAAGAAGATTCTTCGGTATGAAGCTGTTTGAGGACCGGAAAGTTTAGTCACGGAGCAAGTCCCGGAGGGACGGCCGACATTGGACGCGAGGATTGACGCATGGCACTGATCGTTCTAACTTTCCTATTCGTCGTTGCGCTCGGTCTCCTTGCTACCGGGGTATTCCTGGTGTGGCTCAAAGCGGATCGCGCCGCCGATCAGCAGCAAACAACCGCGCAACAGGTGCAGCAACTCACCAGTACGGTCCGCGCACTCGAATCGCAGATCGCGCAACTGGTCAAGGCTTCGAGTCCCGCCCCATCCCAAGTCTCTTCGATTGCAGTTGCTCCGCCACCGGTTGTGGCCCCGGCGCCTGCCGCAGCACCCGAAGAAGAAATTACGCCCGAACTCTTAGTTGTGATGGCGGCGGCTGTCACGGTGTTTCTCGGCAAGACAGTGCGTATCCGCTCCGCCAAGCGGTTGCAGTCCCCGTACGAAATCGTGAACCCGTGGGCGCAACAAGGACGCGTCTTCGTGCAAGCGTCTCATAACCTGCGTTAGCTCGCGAGGAAAGGAATCATGCTTGAAACTGCAAATCGGGATTGACGGCAAGAACTACGAAATCGAAGTTGAAGTCATCGAGGATGACGCGGTTGCCCGCCATCCGCAACATGGCCCCTACACGCCTATCGCTGCGACCATCCAGTCTTCGCCTGCGCCGCAAGCGAAAACGCAACCGGAAGTGTCCGAAGCGAATGTCAACGAAGCAAAAGTCTGCCGCAGTCCGGTCGCCGGCTTGGTCATCAAGGTCAACGTGAAGCCGGGGGACGTACTGGAAACCAATCAATTGATCATGGTGCTCGAAGCCATGAAGATGGAGACCAACGTGACCGCGGCGGTGTCGGGGAAGGTGAAGAGCGTCCGTGTGCAAGCTGGAGACGCCGTTAAGACCAATCAGATCCTCGCCGAATTTGAGTAATCAAGGAGTACTCCTCGGGCGCCGGCTACCGGCTTATTCCGCCGCCATCACCTGATATTGCTCGATCTTTCCATCCGGCAAGGTCCTCTGCCAGACCTGCAGATTCTGTTTCGCGAACTTCACTGTAAACAGACGGAAAGTCATGCCACCCCGTTCACTGCGTCGCCCTTGCGTAAAAGACTGCACAGCTCCCAGCGGAGCAAATCCCGTCGCCAGATCTTTCAACGCCTGCTCGGAAAAATAAGCATTGGCGTTGTCGCTGAATAGCCCACGGTTGATCTTTCCATTTTGCAGACCTTCGAAAATGGCGCGCGCCTGTGCTTCGTCCTTGCTGGTGTCGTCCTGAGCAAAGAGCAGCGGCGCAACTTTCTGCGCGATATCCCCGCAAGCATCGACCGCATCTTGATTGGTCAGCACAACCACGGCAACGCGGTCATCCGGAAAAACGAAATTGGAAGACGTGAATCCCGAGACCTCACCGCCGTGTTCCAATGTGCGCCGCGAAAACTGGCGCTGGATTCCGATACCCAGGCCGTAATTCGTCGCCATCCCATTCTTCAGTACGAGCGACGTCTCGAGTTCACGATAGGAAGCCGGCTTGAGCAGCGCTTGATTGATGATGCTGATGTCCCACTTCGCCAGATCCTCGGCCGGCATCGCGAGCTCTCCCGCGGCAAACAGCCAACCCTGTCCTTCTTTCGGAGCGATGCGCAGCGGGCCCAGCCCATAGCGCGTGTACCCGGTTGCGTCGGTTTCATTCAACCGTTGCTGGTCGATGTTCATCACACTCTTCATCGCGAGCGGTTCAAAAATATTCTTGCTGAGAAACTTCAGCAGTGGCGTCCCACTCGCCCGTTCCACAATCATGCCAGCCACGACGTAGCCCGTATTGCTGTATTGCCACTGCGTGCCCGGATCGAAGTCGAGCGGTTTGCGAGCCCACAGATCGAGAATCTTGTTGGCAGAAATCGGCTGCAGCATGAATGGCGGCACATAATCCTGCGGCCAGTAGTCCTGATACCCCGACGTATGCGACAGCACTTGCCGGATCGTCACTTCCTTCGCGCGCGTCAAATCCGGAATAAACCGCGCCACCGGATCGTCCAGCGAGAGCTTCCCCTGTTCTGCCAGCATGAGGATTGCAGTCGCCGTGAACTGCTTGCTCACCGACCCGATGCTGTACCGCATGCTGGACTTCGCCGCCACACGCGGCTCAAGCCGGGCATCGCCATACGCCTGGAGATACGTGATCTTTCCATCTTGCACCACTGCCACCGAAGCACTGGGCACGCCGGTTGCGGACAAAACTTGCTGCGCCGTTGCATCGATCTTGGCGCGAATTTCCGGCGCAAGCGTGGACCCTGTTTGCGCTACCGCCAGTGAAGTACACAGCAACAGGAAAACAAGCGCGAAATGATTGCGAACGGAATTGGATATCGACATCAGTGATCTCCCGTAGTTGATTTCGCGGTGAGTGTAACACGCGGATTCAGTGGATCCAGTTGCTACGACGTTGTACACAGGGCGACGGCCTAATGAATGTCCCGGAGGGACTTCCGATAATAGCCCGCCAGTTTTACTGGCGGGTTTGCAAAGGAAGGAAGGTGCAAGTGCCGGAGGCACGACTGAACGCGCACTCCGAACGCCGGCTATTTTCAGGCGTCCCTCCGGGACTGCGAATCCGATCGTTCTACGGTCGAATCTCAATCGGTGTCCCGTCCACCACCAGCGTCCATATCTCGTCCATCTCGGAATCCGTCACCGCGATGCATCCGTCCGTCCAATCCACCAGTCGATGAGCCGCTCCCACCGCGCCTGTCCCATTGGGTAGTCCGTGGATCATGATGTCCCCGCCCGGCGACACTCCCTTTTTTTCTGCATTGTGCCGGTCCCGCTCATTGGGATACGAGACATGAATGGACCGATAAAACTTGCTCTTGGGATTTCGCCGATCGAGCACGTAGTGACCCTCAGGAGTTTTGTGGTCTCCCTGCTGTTCTTTCGCGCCCACCGGGACGCCGCCCAGCGCCACCTTATACGAGCGGATCAACTTGCCATGCGCCAGCAGGTTCAAAGTTCTCTCGCTTTTCAGAACCACAACCGCATCGACCTTCTTTTCCGTACTCAGGCTCATCGAGTGTTCCGCAGCCAGCATCCCAATCAGCAACATCGCAATCATGCTGCGAGTATGGTTGTTCTCATTCCAGAATGCTAGCCTCAATTGAGATGCGAATCACGCGGCCAACACTTTTGATTCTGATGGCGCTGCTGTCCTCTGTCGCTGACGCAGCGCCCCCCGCGCCGCGCTGGACGTTGACCTACCAGCCCGTCCGCGTGGTAAACGGCGCGCCCATTCTGTTCCGTGTGACTACGCCCAAACCGGCTCGTGCACTTTCGGGGAAATGGCTCGACCACGAAATTGTTTTTGCGTTCGACGCCACCAAGAAGGCCTGGTTCGGATTCGCCGGCGCCAGCCTCGAAACCAAGCCCGGCGCCTATCCCCTGGAACTTCATGCCGAAATGAACGAGGGCGCAGCCCTTTCCTACAAGAAGGAAGTAAAAGTGCAGAAGCAACGCTATCCCCGCGTGATCGTGCTGAAAGTCCCGCAGAAATTCACTGCGCCTGATCCCGACCAGATGCGAGTCATCGATCATGACAAGCAGGTGAAAGCCGACGCATTCAAATCGCTCACTCCTGACCGCGAATGGAAAGGAGAATTTCAGCGTCCGGTCTCAGCCGAAATTTCCGATGTCTTCGGCGTGCAGCGCGTCTTCAACGGATCGGTGCAGAGCACCCATCAAGGGCTCGACTTCCGTGTTCCCACCGGTACTCCGGTTTCGGCCGTTAATGCCGGCACAGTGATTCTTGCGCGACCGCTCTATTTTGAAGGCAACTGCATCGTGCTTGACCACGGCCAGGGACTTCTCACTCTTTACCTTCACCTCTCCGAATTCCACGTGAAGGAGGGCGACCAAGTTGCCAAAGGACAGCTCATCGCACTGAGCGGCGGGACCGGCCGCGCGACTGGCCCTCATCTCCATCTTGCAGTTCGCTGGCAGGGAATTTATTTAAACCCGGCGGGACTGCTCGCGCTCCCATTGCCCTGAAACGTATTCATCTCCCCTTGATTAATCGGTGCTGCAAAATGCAACACTTATTATTATTTGTTGCGCAAGTCTCAGTTGGCAGGTATATTACTTTCGCTGTCCGACGGCAGGAGCGATTCGGGGGAAGACGCTTCGAAGGCAGTCCGTTGGTCGCAAAGAGTGCGGGAACCCGAGGGGCCCCCTCACGGGTTCCCGACTTATTGTTGGGGTGTTCTAGGACACCTGACTATTGAACGCTGGATCTGGACTGCCCGCCACCATCTCCTCACCCATCCACACGCCATCGCAGAATGTGACGCTCCGTCCCGAGATTGCCGGGATGCGCTCGCCTGTCACGACAACACCCACCAGGTTAAGAGGATCCGCGGCCGCGATCGTGATGCGATCGCCTGTCAGCGGCAGCTTGCGGGTGGCGCGGAGCGATTCGACCGCCACCGGAAGGGCAAATTGTTCGCCCAGAAATCCGTCGACAAATCGTCCCCCTCGAACCTCGCCGCGATCTTCCAGCCGTCGAAACGCAATTTGCAATTCCCGCCAGCGCGGCAAGTTCGTTTCCCGCACCAGCAAATCGCGAAAAACCACCCCATAACGCCGCAGCAACATCCAGCAGCACGATTCCACGCTGCGGTCGCGATCCGCACCGTCACTGTGCAGCAAGGACCAGCGCCCGGCTGCGTGCCGAGGCCGACGCACTTTGCCCAGCGCACTGCTGGATGCATTTTTCGGAGTCACCAGCGCGCGCAGATTTTCAAATCCGTCGGCCGTTACCAATCCCGCTGCGACCAGTTCCCAAAGTCCCGTTTCGACTTCCGCTTTGAGCTTGCCGGTTGCACGCACCATGTCCGGAAAGAAAAGAGCACCACGCTGTTGCATCAATTCCAGCAGCATCCGTGCCGCCGGGCTCAAGATCGCAGCTACCGAATCGTCGGCGCCCGGATTTCGCGGCTGCATCCAGTCCGCATCATCACGCACGAAGAATGCAATCGGCGCCACCCGCGTCGGAATCACTCGCCGTCTCCGTTCCTGTCCGGGTTCCGCATTCTCTCCCCCGGAATCGATCGTTGCCGGATGCGGCGAAAGCCGTCCCCAGCCTACCGCTCCCGCCAGGCAAAGCTGATCGAGGTGCGCCGGATCATAGCCGGTAATCCGGCGTCCAAGTATGAATCGCTCCCATGCACTCGCAGGAATTTCGAAGCCCTGCAATTGCCGAAGGACTTCCAGCGTTCCATGCTCTCCGCGCACCTGCGTTCCCGGAGCAATATGCTGCCAGCGCAACAGCCAGTTCATGAACTGCGCCGAAGTGACGGGTTCAATTTGTTTCCGTAACGTCGCCACCGTCAGCCGGTGAATCCGCGCCAGCAGTCTCCGCTCGCACCATTCGGTCTCTTTGTGGGGACCGGTCTCTGACCTGTCCGAGCCGAGCGCAGTTCGGCTACTCTGCGGTCGGAATTGTCCACGAAGGATCGCCCCGCCCGCTTCCATCCGCAGCAGCGCCTTTTCAATTTCCGAAGCCGCCAACCCCAAAGTCGCACCCAACTCGGACGCAGTCGTGGGCCCCACGTGCGCCATCCATCCCCGCACCGTAGTCAAAATCGCGTCATCAAAACTCACCGTAGAGGCGGCGCTTGCCTCGGCTGGATGTAAAGCCGCAAACATCTCCCCACGCTCAGCCGCCACCCAGAACCGCCGGGTTTCTTTATCAGTAGGGACATCGGCGACGAGCGCTCGCTGTTCAGACTGCAAGCGCTGGAAAAAGTATTCCCACCGCGCATCAAATTTTCTTTCCTGAGAACTGAGAACCGAGAACTGAGAACTGCCCTCCGGCAGCATCACGAACGTATGCAGCACATCATGCAATTCGTCCGCATCCCGCACATCCGGCCACGCTTCTGCCTGTACCTGCTCGATCGCCGCCGGATCGAGTGCTCCCACTTCTTCCAGCACCGAAGCCGGCAACACGCGCCGCATCTCGACTGCTCGCGCCCGCCGTTCTTCGAGCGGAGCATCATCCAGGTACGCGTACGGATTCGCATTCAGAATTTCGTGCGAGAACTGCGATGGCACCGGAGTATCCACCGCGATGCACCGGATGCGCCCGTCCTCAATGCCGCGCAAGACGTCACGCAATCCGTCCACATCCATCGCCTCGGTCAGGACGTCTTTCATGACCTCGTTCACCAGGGGGTGATCCGGAATCTTGATATCCCCTTCAATATTTTCCTGGCACGCCGCGACATCCGGGAAAACCGCCGCCAGCAGGTCGTCCGATCGCATCCGTTGGATCTGCGGAGGCACTTTCTTACCTCCCTGAAAACGCAACAATGCCAGTGCTCGTGTTGCGTCCCATCGCCAGCGCGTTTGGAACACGGGAGCGACTAGCGCCGCCTGCTCCAGGATCGGCGCCATGGTTTCCGAATTCAGGAAATGAAAAACATCCGCCAGCGGAAAACTATGCTGCTCCGCCAATGCGATGTTGATGCCATTGTCGGTAGCCGCTGCCTGCAACTCGAAGTTGAAGCCCCGGCAAAAGCGTTTGCGGAGCGCCAGTCCCCACGCCTTATTGATGCGCCCTCCGAACGGTGCGTGGATTACCAGTTGCATCCCGCCGCCTTCGTCGAAGAATCGCTCCGCGATGATCGTTGTCTGTGTCGGCACGTCTCCCAACACCACGCGCCCTTCCAGCACATACTGAATCAGCTGTTCTGCTCCGGGAACGTCCAGTCCGCACTCGTCTCCCAACCAAGTGATGACTTCGCTGAGCACCGGAAGATTGCGCCATCCCTCTACCGGCACCACGCCCGGCAAACGGTCACTGATTTCCTTCCGCAAGACACCAAGCTGCTCGGAGAGTTCCGAAGTACGCGCCGGAGCCTCGCCTCGCCAGAAGGGAACCGACGGCGGCGCTCCCTTCGCATCCTCCACCAACATGCGCGACGAACGCCCTTCAACTCTTCGGATGCGCCAGGAAGTATTCCCGAGCAGCATGACGTCGCCCGCCATGCTTTCGACTGCGAAGTCTTCGTCCACTGTTCCGACCGTCGCGCCATCCGGTTCTGCGACGACTGTGAAGAGCGCATTATCCGGAATCGCTCCGCCACTCGTGATCGCTGCCAGTCGAGCTCCCCGCCGCGGACGCAGTCTCCGGTTGATCCGGTCATGATGGAGATAAGCGCCAAACCGCCCGCGCTGCGCCGCAATCCCTTCTGAAAGCATTTCCAGGACTCTGGAGTATGTTTCGCGGGTCAGATTCCGATACGGATATGCTCGCTTGATCAACGCAAATAATTCAGCTTCGTCCCATCCCTCGGGAGAAGTTCCAGCAGCATCGCCAATGCTCTTCACCGTAGCGCCGGCAACTTGCCGGCTGTCGTGGGGGCGCCCCGCCCGCACATCCGCCTCTAAAATCAAGTCACGATTTTCCTGATCGCGAGCCGCACTCACACTTGCTGCGCAGCAAGCCACGATCTGCTGTGCCAGCACATCCAGCGAGCACTCTGGGAAAATGAGACGATCCAATTCTCCCGACCGAATTCCGCGCACCAGCACTGCGCATTCTGCCAGATCATCGCGCGTGGTCACGAAGAACCGTCCTTTCGGAACCGCGCCTCGCCAGTGACCGCTGCGACCTACACGTTGCAGAGCCACCGCAATCGATCGCGGAGAACTGATGTGGCATACCAGATCGACAGTCCCCACATCGATTCCCAATTCCAGCGACGCCGTCGCGACCAGCACTTTCACTTCGCCATCTTTGAGCTTTTTCTCGGCCGCCAGGCGCAGTTTGCGAGACAAGCTGCCGTGATGGGCGGCAACATTCTCTTCTCCAAGCCGCTCGCCCAGTTGGTGAGCGATCCGTTCTGCGAGCCTTCGAGTATTCACAAACACCAGCGTGGAGCGATGCGAGTTTACCAGTTCGACGATGCGGTCATACACCTCGCCCCACATCTCGTTGGAAGCAACCGGACCCAATTCTGAAGAGGGAACCTCGACGCCCAGATCGAGCGTCCGCTTGTGGCCGATATTGACGATCACTGGATCGGGCCGCCCACTGCCTGCGAGAAATCGGGCTACTTCTTCGATCGGTTTCTGCGTTGCCGAAAGCCCAATCCGCACCGGCGGGCGATGGGCGAGAATCTCCAGCCTCTCCAACGACAACGCCAGATGCACACCTCGTTTGTCGTCCGCCACTGCGTGAATCTCGTCGACGATCACGGTCTCTACGTCGCGCAGGATTGCCCGGCTCTTTTGTGCCGTCAGCAGGATGTAGAGCGACTCCGGTGTTGTCACCAGAATGTGCGGCGGACGCCGCAACATTGCCTGCCGGTCTTTCATCAGCGTGTCGCCGGTTCGCACCGCAGTGCGGATCTCCGGCATGAGCAATCCGCGCTCACCGGCCATCTGCAGAATTTCACCAAGCGGGATTTCGAGATTCTTTTGAATGTCGTTGCCCAGCGCCTTCAGCGGAGAGACATAGAGGACTTCCGTCCGATCGCGGAGTTCGCCTGACAGAGCTTTTCGCACCAGTCGATCGATGCAAGCCAGGAAAGCAGCGAGCGTCTTGCCCGAACCAGTAGGCGCAGAAATCAGCGTCGTGTGGCCGGCGAGGATGTGTGGCCAACCCTGCTCCTGAGGCTCGGTAGGCGTCGAAAAGCGTTCGACAAACCACTCCTGCACCAGCGGATGAGCCCAGGCAAGAGAGGAGGGAAGGGACGACATTCAGAGATTGTACCCACAACCGGAGATTTCGTAAATTGTTCGCCTTCAGTGCTCGCGGGGACCTGTCCGGCTTAGCTGGCGTCAAGACAGGACGACATCTCGCCAATGTTAGAATCGCCACGCAATGTCGAAACCTCGCGCCAAGAAAATTAAGCTCATCCTTTTCGATGTAGACGGTGTTCTCACTGACGGCAAGATCTGGATCTTTCCCTCTCCAGCCGGCGCAGATCAAAGCGTGCTCGAGCAATCGGCGGGTGCTCCGTCCAAACTCCGCTCGGGCGTGTCTGCCCCGGAGGCTCCGCAGCCTGGGTTCGGTTTTCAGAGTGCCAGCCTGATCGAAGCCAAAGGCTTTCACGCCCACGACGGCACCGCCATTTCGCTGGCGCGACTCGCTGGACTCAAGACCGGCCTCATCACGAAGCGTCGTTCCGAAACCGTCGCCCTTCGTGCGCGGGACCTGAAGATCGATCACGTGTATCAAGGCATTCAGGACAAGGCCGGCGTCTTTCTTCAGATAATCGAGAAGGAAGGAATCAGCGCGTCCGAAGCCGCTTTCGTCGGCGACGACGTCATCGACCTGCCCGTGATGCGCCGATGCGGCCTGGCCATCGCTGTGAAGAACGCCCGTCCGGAAGTGAAATCAGAAGCTCACATGGTGACCGCCCACGCCGGCGGAGATGGCGCCGCCCGCGACGCAGTCGAGTTCATATTGAAGGCGCAAGGAAAATGGAAGAACGTAGTCGAAGAATACATTTCCCAAAGAGGCGGATAGGAAATCCAGCAGCCGCGAAGCGGCGCAAGATTGCAGCCCACGGCGTAAGCCGTGGGTAAAGTGAAATTCAGACGGAGCCCCAAAGGGGCGAAAGAAAGTAGTGTAAACAGCGGAAGGTTTGGCTGACTGCTAATTCAACCCACCGGCCGCTTGCTTGGGGCGTGCTCGGGTTTAGCGACCGGTGGGCTGCTTTTCTCCTTACTCACCCTGTTGTTTTCAGGAGCTATTTCTCCTTCAAACCCGTAGGTCCGCGGGAAGTTTCGCGACTCACTTTAAAAAATCTGAAAAAGATTGACGCCGCCTTATTCCGGGATGGCCGTCGTCTTTGCCGCCATCAGCTCCGCGAACCGCGGATCCTTTCGCAAACTGGAGAACTCATTATCTTTGTATACGTTAGCGATATCTTTATAGCCGTCCTCCATCGCCTTTTTCAGATAGCGTAGCGACCGGTCAGCAACTCCCATCCGAGCGTAGAGTTTCGCAAGGACATAGTCATAACGAGCCCGATCTTCGGGGGAAGGAAGCTGCGCCTGCACCCCAGCCCGTGAAATCCGCTCAAACACGTCCGGATCGATCTCCATCGCCTTCGAATAGTTGTAGGCAGCTTTCTCGAACTGCTTCTTGGCGAAATAAGCCGCTCCGAGATTGCTGTAGTAAGACGCAGCATCCGCGTTTAGCGCCACTGCCTTCTCATAATTCTTGATCGCTTTTCCGTAATCCTTTTGCTGGTAGAAGACGACTCCCAGATTGTTAAAGGCGTCGGCATGACCACGGTCGGCTTTGATCGCCTGGTTGAAATTCCTGCGCGCTTCCTTGTATCGCTGGAGCATCAGGTTGCAGATCCCCATCTTGTTGAGGAGCGCCCCCGTACCTCCATTACGGCTGATGCCTGCTTGGTAATAATCTAGTGCGTCCAGATAGCTCTTATCAGCGCGCAACTCGTCCCCGCGTGCTTCCAGTTCGGCAGCCGAAGCGCCCGGAGCCGGAGGATCCGCCCGGCGCATGGGCAATGGACCCACCTGCACCATCTCGGTATTTTGTGAAAATGTTGGTGCCGCGAGCACGAAGAGGAGAACGACAACAAACAGCGAGGTCACTCGTTTGCAGGAAAGCATGGTTGACCTTCCTTATACTTATTGCGGTTTCGTACCATCCTCAGGCTTAGACGGTGGAGGAGTGTTTTTGTCATGGGAGCCGCTATCGCCCTTGAAAGCGTCTGCGATCTTACCGAAGAAGCCTTTCTTCTTTTTCGCAGCATCCCCATCACCTTGGACACCGTTGGCTGTCTGTTGGTTCCCGTTGGGCGGCGGGAGCGGTTTTTCTGAGTTTCCTCCAAAAATGCGGGAGAAAAATCCTTGGTTCGTACTCTGATCGCAGGTATCACGCGGCTCGGTCCCTGCCACGAACGCAATCGTATAAGTATCCGGACAGGAAGGAGTTGCGAGCCGGTTCGTAATCTTGTCCAGTTGCACGTCAACCACGCCCTCGGGCTGGCTGAACCCCCGGACATCCGCATACTGCGGCAACGTGACCGCCTTCTTCATGAATTCAGTCCAGATCGGCGCCGCCGTCATCGCGCCGCTCAAGCGCAGATCGCTGTAGTCGTCATATCCAACCCACACGATGCAGAGCAGATTCGAGGTATATCCCGCGAACCACCCATCGTGCGAACTGCCCGTCTTGCCGGCCGCCGGCGGAGCGAACCCGCGCCCGCGCACCGGCGTAAAGCCCAGGCCGTTGTTGATTACACTTTCCATCATGTTGGTGATGACGTAAGCGACTCGTGGATCGAGTACCTGTTTTTTCTCCGTGCCGAAGTTCATCACAACGTCGCCCTGCGCGTTCCGCACCGAGTTCACAAAAATAGGAGACAGCCGCATGCCCCCATTCGCAAACGACGTGTACGCCGCCGTCATGTCCACCGGACTCGCGTCGTAAGCCCCGAGTGCCATCGCTGGGGTCGCCTTCACCGACGCGATCCCGGCGTTCCGCGCCAAGTCCGCGACCTTGTCATAGCCCACTTCTTCCGCCACTTTCACGGTTGCATTGTTGAGCGACATCGCCAGCGCATACCGCAGCGTCACATCGCCGTGATATTCCTCTTTGTAATTACGTGGCTCGTAAATTTGATCGCCGTAAGTAAATGTGGAAGGCGCATCCGGAACCGTCGATGCCGGAGTCAAAATAGGCGTCGATCCGTCGATCCCTGTATTCAGCGCCGCCGCGTACACAAACGGTTTGAAGATGGACCCGGTCGGCCGCTTTGCCAGCGCGTGATTCAGTTGGCTCATCCCGTAATTGCGCCCACCCACCAGTGCCTTGATCTCGCCCGTATGCGGATCCATTGCCACTAGCGCGACCTGTGCCTGCGGGCCAGGAGCCACCGTCGTCTCAAATTTATTTTTGCCGACCTTCACCTTCTTGGTCCGCATCTTGGTGATCTGATCATCCACCAACTTGATGCCCGTCTCGACCGCCTGCGCCGCTGCCCGCTGCAGGTCGGGATCCAGTGCCGTGTAGATGCGGTACGACTGATCATTCAATTCCCGCTCGTTCAGTTTGCTGATCACCGCGTCGCGCACCATGTCGACGTAATAAGGAGCGTCGCTGGCCTCGACATTCGGAGGAGCAAGTTTCAGCGGCGCAGCTTTTGCCTTGTCGGCCTGATCGCGAGTGATCACGCGATTCTCCGCCATCGACTCAATCACCGTGTTCCGGCGTTCCAGTGCTCTTTCCGGATGCCGGTACGGCGACAGATAACTCGGCGCCTGGATCAATCCCGCCAGCAGCGCCGCTTCCGGCAGCGAGACGTCTTTCAGATCCTTGTTGAAGTACGACTTCGCACCTTCCGCCAGTCCGGAGATTGTGAACGATCCGCGCTGCCCCAGATCGACCCGGTTGGCGTAAAACTCAAAAATCTGTTGCTTGGAAAATTTCTGTTCCAGCTGGACCGCAATCAGCATCTCGATCAACTTGCGCTTGAACGTTTTTTCCGGCGTCAGGAAAAACGCGCGTGAAAGCTGCATCGTGATCGTCGACCCACCTTGTTGATGGCGCTGATGCGTAAAGTCCACCCAGGCCGCTTCCGCCAACCGAAGAAAATTGACTCCGCCATGCTGGAAGAAGCGCCGGTCTTCGATCGAGATCACGGCATCCACCATCATCTTGGGGATGTCGTCGTACGTGACCAGAGACCGCTTGGAGCGTTGCTCCGCGTCAAAAAGCGAGGTGACCAGTTGCGGTTCGAGTTCATAGGCCGCCAGGTCGCCCGCCGACCGGCTCTTGATCTCCGACACTTTTCCGTCGGCAACCGTGATCGTCGCCGGCTCTGGGCTGTGATACGACTCCGGCCCCGGCAACACTTCAATCGAACTGCCCTTTACGTGGTAACTGCCGAGCGGCGACTGGCCATCCTTCTCGCCATATCCCGCGTGCCGCAACTCGGCCGCGATGTCATGGACGGTAAACGGCGATCCCACCCGCACCACGCGCGGGCCAGCAAAAATCTTCGCCGAACTCGCAAACACTGGATCCCGGAATCGCTGCTCAATAATGCGGTCGTACTTTACATACCAGTAGGAAAAGAATCCCACTACCAGCAACGACAGCGACAGAAACGCCAGCAGCGCGGCGCGCAGAATGGGATCTCGCGGCAACAGCCCTTTTCGGCCCTTCGCCCCAGGTGCCGCAGTCGGAATTTTTACCTTGATAGCCACAGGGATCGTGTCAACCATTTACAACAGCAATTCACCGTCCGAAACCAGAACCGATTGGAGGGAATCACCCGCTTGATTCTAAACCACAAGCAGGCCGCTACCGTCATTGGATGCGTGTCAAGGAATAGACGGGGGTGTGGGAGGAATCGCGGTCTTGCTACTGCGTCCACCGGAAAAATCTCTGAAACGATTTTCGATGTGACTGCACTATCCATTAAAGAAGGCGACGCCAATAGGCGATTCGCCGATGTTTAGGACTCAGCCAGAGAACTTCTGGTGAAGGTCCAGTGTAAGGTGCCGGATCCGACGGGGAAGCGGATCCGGCGCTTTGCTTTTGTGCCCCGGAACCAAATGGAATATCGAGAGAATGATTGACAGGAGTCGTTCGAAACGGACTGAAGGTGATTCAGGCGAGCCGCAGGACAATAAACAAGCCGCCCTAGTACAGCCCCTTGTTACTGCTCGAAGGATGGAACTCCAGCGTAGTCGAATATCCGGGTAGGGTGACAGGAACGCTATACTGCGCTTCGATCGTCAAGCTGCCGGTGCCGCTGGTGCCAGTGCGGCTCACGCGCACTTGCTTGTTGGTAAGTTGGATGTCATATTCCCGCGCGTGCTTGATCACCGACTCTCGGATCTCTTCTTCCGAGCGGCTGCCATACGTCGACTGCAGCGCTTCGTTCTTGATCGCATCCTCGAACTGGTAGTTCGAGAAGTAGGGTGGGATAAGCTTCAGGCAGAAGATGGCCGCCAGGACCATCATCCCTACCCCGAGAATCATTTTCACGGATCCCATAGCGTTTGACGCCCTGCCCGCCAGGTTTCTAATTCGGCTCTAATGCGGCAGCAGGGCTTGAAAGTACTCCCCTATGGCAGAAATCTTAACGTCACTGGATTGCCGAGTCGAGCGCTGAACGACTTCCACAGTATCGTCGGTAACCTTCTTCCCAACGTTGATTCTAAAAGGGATACCGACTAGATCGGCGTCCTTGAACTTGACTCCCGGCCGTTCATCCCGGTCATCCATCAGCACATCGATCCCGGCCCCTTCGAGCGTCTTGGCAATCGACTCCGCGGCCGTCCGGATCTTTTCATCCCCCATGTTGGTGGGGACCACCACCACCTCGAACGGCGCAATCGAAGGCGGCAACCAGAATCCATTCTCATCGTTGGATTGTTCAATCGCCGCGGTGAGAATGCGCTCGATGCCAATTCCGTAACTGCCCATGATCGGTGCGACTTCTTTGCCATTGCGATCGAGCACACGCGCGCCCATCGACTCCGAATACTTGTATCCAAGTTTGAAGATGTGCCCGATTTCCACCGCCCTATCGATACGCAACGCGGCACCACAATTCGGACAAGCCTCACCCGCCGTCACCGCACGCAAGTCGGCGTATGCCGTCGGTTGAAAGGTTTTTCCAGGCGTCAGATTCTTGACGTGATAGTCCTCTTTGTTTGCGCCGCCAATCAGGTTGGAACGTCCTTCGAGCGCTTTGTCGACGATCAGAACTGGTTTACCGGAATCTTTCATATCCTTCGCCCACTCGATGCCGAGAGGTCCCAGATATCCGGCTGGCGACTTGAACAGCTCGCGAATTTCTTCTTCCTGCATCGGACGCGCTTCCTTGCCGCCCACTGCCGTCGATAACTTCGCCTCGTTCATCTGGTGATCGCCGCGCATCAGCAACACCACCGCTCGCAAACGGGACTTCTGCGTCTTCTCATCCGTCTCGGTAATCATCATCGCGAGCGTTTTGATCTTATTTTTCGGAGACACTCCCAGAAACCGCGCCACATCTTCGATCGTCTTTTGCCCCGGAGTGTGCACCTGCAACGGCGTTCCATCGCCCTCGGCCTTAAGATCTTCGACCGGATCGAGCGTGGAAACCGCCTTCTCAAGATTCGCCGCGTAGTTGCACGTGTCGCAGCTGACGATCTGATCTTCGCCCGCCGGAGTGCGCACCATGAACTCATGGGACTGCGATCCGCCCATTGCGCCAGAGTGCGCTTCCACCACCATGTACTTCAGTCCGCAACGATCGAAGATGGTGCGATACGTTTTGTCGTGCTTCTTGTAGGAAACGTCGAGGCCGTCGGAATCGATGTCGAACGAGTAAGCATCCTTCATGATGAACTGCCGCACCCGCAGCAGTCCCGATTTCGGGCGCGGTTCGTCCCGGAACTTGGTCTGAATCTGATACCAGATCTGCGGCAACTGTTTGTAGCTGCGCAGTTCCTTGCGCGCGATATCGGTCATCACTTCTTCGTGCGTCATGCCCAGGCAAAGGTCAGCGCCCTTGCGGTCTTTCAGGCGAAACATGTTGTCGCCCATCACTTGCCAGCGTCCACTTTCTTCCCATAGGTCGCGCGGATGCAGCGTGGGCAGATAAAATTCCTGGCCAATCCTGTCCATCTCCTCGCGCACAATCCCCATGATCTTGTTGATGGTGCGATTGCCCAGGAATAGAAACGAATAAATGCCCGCGCCCAGTTGGCGGACGTATCCCGAACGGACAAGCAATTTGTGACTGGCGACCTCGGCATCCGCCGGGGCCTCGCGAAGAGTCGGAATAAACAGTGCAGACCAACGATGCATAGTTGTGTTCTCGATGGAGTAGAGAATCCTAGATTGTAAATGATGGCCGGGCAGGGCTCGCGCGCAGTGTGGACAAACTCACCTAGTGGCGAGGAATTCTACGGCGCCAGCCGCTGCAGGATTTGCTTCCCCAGTTTCTGAGCCTCACCGAAAAATTTCTGATACTCCACAAACAGCCGGTTCAGTTCAATGGACTGGTCAGGCGTGAGCTTGTTGCGCAGCAACATGTCGCGGACGTGAACCGGGTTCGGCAACGTCGCCTCTTCGGTCAGTTCTTCCAGCGCGGTGGACGGATTGTAGTGGTACATCAACCTATTCTATCGTGACCATCACACCGCTGAGGCCGCGCTCCGTTTCGCTTCGTCGAGTTTGCGCAAAACGGATTCCACGGTTGTCACGAGCAGATCGGAACTCTTGTCCAGTTCGAGCGCGGATTTCTCGAAATAGGCTGCCGCACCTTCCTGCAAAAACCGTTCTTCATTTTTCTGCGAGAGGCTGGTGAGGATCACAATTGGGATCGCTGCCGTGCGCGAATCTTCTTTGAGTTTGCGGAGCAGGTCCGGCCCGCTCAGTTTCGGCAACATCATGTCGAGCAGGATGATATCCGGCAAGATCTCGAAGGCCACGCGGAGTCCTTCTTCGCCGTCGCCGGCCGTGCTGACGTCAAATCCCGCGCGGATCAGCACGCGCTCGTTGGCCAGGCGCAGGAACTTGCTGTCTTCCACCAGCAGAACTTTCGGGTTGGGCGTGGGCACGAGGTCCCTCTAGTTGCCCTATCGGCAGACCAGCGGAGAGGTTTAGGATCTGCTCTGCATTCCTCCGCAAAAAAACGGGGCTGCCGAAGCAGCCCCGTACGGTTAGATCGAACGTTACTCGACTATTTCCCCGTGCCCGTGAGCGGCACTTGCTGTGGGCTATTGCCCGCGTTGTCTGTCAGGGTCACGGCACCCGTACGCACTCCGACTTGAGTTGGCGTAAAGGTCACCTTGATCTTGCAGAACTTGCCGGGAGCGACCGGAGTGCCGACTTTGCAGGACTTCGCAATGATCACGAAAGCAAAGTCTCCGCTGATCGAGACGCCGGTGAAGTTCAGGGGCGAGCCCCCCGTATTCGTAAGCGTAACTACCTTGGCGGGGCTCGTTATGCCCACAACCTTCTTGGCAAACGTCAGCGAGGGCGGAACCAGGCTCACGACCGGCCCAGTCGCAGTTACGGTGAGCGACACGGTCGTCGTGTGAGTCAAGTTGCCGGACACGCCGCTGATGGTCACCGTCGAGGTCCCGGGTGCAGCGCTTACGCCAACCGTCAGAGTCAACGTGCTGGTTGACGTGGTGGGGTTCGGATTGAATGCGGCGGTCACGCCGTTCGGCAGACCAGACGCGCTCAGATTGACGCTACCGTTGAAGCCATTCTGCGGTGCCACCGTGATCGTGCTCGTGCCGCTGGCGCCTTGCGCTACGGTCAGCGAGTTCGGGGTTGCCGACAGGCTGAAATCAGGCGCGGCCACAACGCTGACGACCACTGCGTTCGACTCGATGCCGTTCGCGACGGCAGTCAAGTTATAGGTTCCGGAAGGAACTCCGGCTGGCACATCAAACTTCGTGGAGTTGGGCAACCCAGGCGCGATCGAGTGCGTGGCCTCACCGTGCGTAGTCGCGTAGAAAACATGGTTCGGTGCAACGGCCTGCACCAGGCGAACCAGCGGATAGTTCGTGACTCCCTGGTAATCGTCACCGTAGCCGCTGCCTTCGGACAGGCCATTCAGTTGGTTGCCAGAAAGCGCGTTGTTGGTCGAGGGGCTGTTGATCGTCCCGCTCACAGGATTGATGGTCGGTGCCACGCCCGCAACCACACCCGCAGCCGGCGTATAAATTTCGACGCGGCCGCTGAAGTCGGTAAACATGATCTGTCCGGTGGGAAGAATCATGAGATGTCCCACGAACGACGAATCGGCGGGGCAGTTCTGCGGATTCGCGGTGTTCGCCAGGGTGTTGGCGACCGGATCGTACTCCACGAACTGGCATCCCCCGAGGAACAGCCCAGGACTGAGCATGGCCAGCACTTTGCCGTTCGGCTCCAACGCCGCCGGACCATCGGTCTGGTCCAAATTGTTTGCCGGAGTTGGACCGGCCGTCCAGGCGTTGGTGGCAACGTCGTACAGCGCGGTCGCCGGTACCAGTCCGCCAAACTGGATTACTTTGTTGTTGTACATCATGATCGCGGCGCCGAGTTCTTCGTCGTTCGCGTTATAGAGTTGGATCGGAGTCTGCGGCCCGCACGACCACAGGCCGGTCCCCTGGTCGTAGAGTTCTGTTCCCTTGGCCGTTCCGCAATTGGAATTGTTTTTTGCATCGACCGTCAGTACCTTGTCATTCGTCAACAACGTGAAGCCGGATTCATCATTATTCGGTTGCAGCACGGATCCGGTCGCTATCCACGAATTTGGTCCGTTAAACAAAGCATTCTGCGCGGTACAGCAGTTCGCCTGCATGTACGTTCCGTTTGCCAGAACGACACTTTGCGCATCGCCCAGGTTGACCCAGCCCGTTGGCGGAGCATTCGAAGTCCATGTGATCGTGCTGCCGGAAACAGTTCCGATCGCACCGAGGGTGGTCCACGCCGAGCGTCCCAGGTTGTACTCTCCGCCTTCCACGACAATCGTCTTGCCGTCCAGCAGCACTTGCGATCCGAAGAACCAGGGCGAATAGCCCGTGGGCAATTGTCCGCCCGAACTCCATGTGCCATTCAGGTAACTGCCGGTGGCGTCAGGAGTGAGGAGGTACCAGTTGCGGGAGTTGCCACTTTGCTCTTCGTGCACCAGAACTCTTCCGTCGCGGAGCAGTAGCATGGCGCCGACGTTCGCTCCGGGTTGGTTCTTCAGCGGCTTCCAGGTTTGGGAAACGGCAGCTCCCACCAGTGCCAACAGCACGGCGGACGTGACAGCAAGTTTTCGTAGCAGATTCAAGCGGATTCCCCTTTTCGGCAGGTAGGCAAAACGACCTATACTGTAACCGCATTTCCGCTCATTGGATAGAGTGAAAAGATTCGCACTTGGAGTGCACAGTGATGGCCTGCACTACTACCGACTATAGGAGTTGATCGCTTTCCATTTCGCGAGAAATGGCCGGAATTGAGGCAATGGAACTGCACGATTTCAGCCGTGCCGAAACCGGACTTGTATCGGGACACCCCTGTAGCATTCCCGCAAGTGGCCGCTCATTAACGAAGCCCCGCCCAGGCAACACCTGAACGGGGCTCGGACAATAACTAGTTTGAGACGCAGTCGCCTGCGCCCCCCGTCCTATTTACATGAGTCGCTGACCATTTTGACCGCGGTCACGGTCAGATGGCCGTGCTCCGTACTATCTTTGTCGACAGTATTTTTGGCATCTTCCTTCATGTTGTGCATGGCCGCGTTGGCAACCACGCCGGTTGCGGTTACTGTGTGGCCAACGTGGTCAGCGAGAGCAACTTTGTCGCTCTGCACTTCCCATGAACTGCCGTCACTGCCTTTGATCACGAACTCCTTCGCACTATCGCCTTGTGACAGACATCCGGTGACATCTCTCACGTCTTTCTTGGAGCCCGCCAGCGCCGAGAGACTGGCAGCCAGAATGAAGCACAACAGAATTGATTTACGCATTGGTTTCCTCCTATGTGTACATGGAACCGCAACTTCGATGCAGATTACCCGCTGCGGTTTGCCGGGCATGCGCACGCGGTAGACAATTGTTGACCGCAGTCTTCTTCTGTATTCGATTTTTATGGGTGAGGTTCCCTCGTTTTCATGGACTCGCTGAAAACCGTTTGCTACGATCCAGGCCCATGAGAATCCTTCGGTGGTTGCCGTTAGTTGTGGTTGCCCTGTGCCTCTCTGCCGTTGCCAAGACCGCTGGAATGACCGACGAAGACCGCGAGCACTTACTCGTTCACTTTCAAATGACCGGATCCATGTTGGCCGAGGAAGTGAGCGGCCTTTCCCCCGTCCAACTGGAGTACCGCGCGTCACCCGACCGGTGGACGATCCGCGAATGCGTTTCTCATTTGGCGGTTGCCGAGCCCGACTACTGGCGTGACCTGAAGGATGCCATCAAGGCTGCGCCGGATATGCAGAACAAGAAATCGTCAAATACCGACGCCGATATCATGTGGTATGGGATCGATCGCGTCGTGCATACGAAAACTGGTGGCGGGCACGAAAAGGTCGACACCTACAAAGACCTCGGAGAAGCGATGTCTAAGTTCCAGGCGCTGCGTGCGACCATGATCGACTACATCAAGACTACCAACGACGACTTACGAGCCCACAGCTTCGGGGGAAAAGACCCCATCGACAGTTGGCAATGGATGCTCGAAATCTCCACGCATTCCGAGCGTCATATTCAGCAGATTCGCGAGATCAAAGCCGACCCCAACTTTCCCAAAAAATAGATCGGACCGGGCGCCTCTCTGTGCCCGGAGTATCCACTACTTCTTTTCGGCAAGCGCCACATTAGACGCCGAGGAGAGCCGCGCAATTTCATCGAGCTTTCTGCGGCCTTCCGCGACGTCAGAGGCCTGCGTCGCGTGATTCAGAAATGCCTGGATATGTTGCACTGCCTGCTCATAGTCGGGCTTTTCCAGCAGGATCACTCCCAGCAGGTACTCCAGTTTGGGCACGCGATGTTCGCGATCGATCTGCAATCCGCGGCGCGCGCTTTTTTCCGCGGCGACCAGATTCCCCGCTCCGTAGTAACTGATTGCATTGGACAACCATGCCTCCGGAAAACTCACTGGATTCAGCGCGAGTAACTTCTCGCTGGCATCGCAAAGCTCCTGCCAATTTCGCTCGCGCTCGGCAAGCTGTATGAGGCCGCGATAGGGATTGATGTACTTCGGGTCGGCCGCCACCGACTGCTGGAATGCATGTCGCGCCGCAGTGGAATCTTTCTTTTCCAATTGCACTCGCCCCAGTTCATTCCAGGCCGCCGCAAACTTAGGATCGAGCGCGACCGCTTTCTCGAGTAACTTCTGGGCTTCGTCCCATTTGCCCTTCTTCAGTTGCTCCTGGCTCTTCTCGAACGCTTTCTTCGCGGCGGGCGGTGCCTGCGCAGTTGTCGCGCTGACGGTGAAACCTTCGACGTTCGCGAGGCGGTGCAGGACGATGTGTCCGATATCGGCGTTTTCGTCGCCGGAGATTCGTCCGCCGAGTTGCACGATATCGGACGTGAAACCCGGAAGTGCGGCTTGCAGTTCACAATCCTGCGGGATGCGATCGAAAACTCCTGAGCGGCGCTCAGGAGCAGGCGAGTCGGCGCCGAAGTTTACGTCGCTGCCTGTGTCCCTTTGCCCGCCGAACTGGAAGGTGAAGAACCCGTGGGAGTCGGTCCGCGTTTCCGTGTGCCGCTGTCCGCGACAGACGGTCTGGATCTCGACCGCGTCGGTGAGGAAGTCTCCGCCATCGATGACGATCGTCCCGCTCAGGAAGACTCCGCCGATCGCTGTCGAGTTAGAGGCAGAGCCGTTGCGGCCCAGGCGTCCGCTTTGCGCGAAAGCAGTGAGAAGAAAAACCAGAACCAGGCACACCGAAGCGAGAAAGCGTTGCACGGACGCCCCCACACAACAGGAATTGACAGAGTGTACTCCTGTTGAGTGTCGATGCAACCGGCAAAGTGATTGCCGGATGACCGTGTCCGCAGCGCCGTTCTATTTCAGTTTCACAAACAGCAGCACGAAGATCGCCCACACGCCGACCGTCACCGGAAACTGCACCAGTTGTGCATCCCGCATCGCGCCGCCTCGCGGGACCAGATACGTAAGCGCCAACATCGCTAAAGCCGTGAGTACGCCGAGAGCAAATTTTGTTTTTGAATTCATCTTGGCTCTACCTCGCTTAGAGTTGCGCCCATCTTGCACGCCGATTCGTCATCTTGCGACGACACATCATCCTCGCAAAACCGCCAAAGCGCAACTCGGACGGGCATGGCGCGAGAATCTCGTCCATGCCAGCCGGCGTGGATCGATCACTACAATCTGTCATCCTGAGCGTAGGATCTGCTTCGCGGATGCGAAGCAGATACGGAGTCGAAGGACCCCGGTACGGCTTGTGCTGATGGGAACGTGGCAGGGAATTCTCAAGATGCCGAGCGCACGGGGAGAACTCCTTGCGGCAACCGGATCGACCGAGAGGGTATGGGGGTCCTTCGACTTCGTGGGACTTCACTTCGTGAAGTCCCACTTCGCTCAGGATGACAGTGGGTAGGAAATAGAAAGGGGCGGCTTGCGCCGCCCCTTAAATTCAAAAGCCGCGGGCGAGGGCGCCCGCGCCACACAATCTATGTTCCTTCGTTCCAGCTCGCCAGATATTCTTCCTGCTCCGGCGTCAGGCGATCGATCTTGATGCCCATCGATTCGAGTTTCAGTTTGGCGACGCGCTTGTCGAGGTCGACCGGTACGGTGTAGACCTGCTTTTCGAGCGATGCGTGGTTCTTCACCATGTAGTCGCAGCAGAGGGCCTGGTCGGCAAAGCTCATATCCATCACCGACGCCGGATGCCCTTCGGCGGACGCCAGGTTGATCAGGCGGCCTTCGCCCAGCAGATTGATGCGGCGGCCGTCTTTCATGGTGTATTCCTCGACGAAGGTGCGGGTCGTGCGCTTCGAGGACGACAATTTTTCCAGCGACGTGATGTCGATCTCGACGTTGAAGTGTCCCGAGTTCGAGATGATCGCGCCGTCCTTCATCAGTTCGAAGTGCGACTTCGCCAGCACGTTCTTGTTGCCGGTGACGGTGCAGAAGACGTCGCCCAGCTTGGACGCCTCTTCCATCGACATCACGCGGAAGCCGTCCATCACAGCTTCGAGCGCTTTCGTCGGATCGATTTCGGTCACGATCACTTCCGCGCCCGCGCCGCGAGCACGCGAAGCGAGACCGCGTCCGCACCAACCGTAGCCGGCGACGACGAACTTCGATCCTGCAAGCAGGAAATTCGTCGCGCGGATGATCCCGTCGATCGTGGACTGTCCTGTGCCGTAGCGGTTGTCGAACAGATGCTTGGTGTCGGCGTCGTTCACGGCGACGATCGGATATCGCAGCACGCCCTCTTTTGCCATTGCGCGCAGGCGAATCACACCTGTGGTCGTCTCTTCCGTTCCGCCAATCACGTTCGCCAGTTCCGCGGTGCGCTTGGTGTGCAGCACGGAGACGAGGTCAGCGCCGTCGTCCATCGTGATCTGCGGACGATGATCGACCGCAGCCATGATGTGCGAGTAGTAGGAATCGTTGTCCTCGCCCTTGATGGCGAAGGTGGGAATGCTGTAGTCGCGGACCAAGCTGGCCGCAACGTCGTCCTGAGTCGAAAGCGGGTTGGACGCGCAGAGCGCAACATCGGCGCCGCCGTCGCGCAGGGCGATCATTAAGTTTGCAGTCTCGGCCGTCACGTGCAGGCAAGCCGATACGCGGATGCCCTTCAGCGGCTGGTTTTTGATGAATTCCTTGCGGATAATCTGCAAGACCTTCATCGACTGGTTCGCCCACTCGATACGCTTCTTGCCCAAATCGGCCAGATCGAAATTCTTTACATCACAATTGATGGTCGGTGCTGTAGACATTGAGCTCCTAATTAAAGCCAGAAGATAAGAAGTCAGATTGCAGAAGGGCTTCGAGCTTCGAGCCGCGAGCTTCGTGCAACCAGAATCTTGGTTTGCTCGTAGCTCGCAGCTCGGAGCTGCTTATTTTCGTGCGCCCACGGGCTCGCGCTTCAGCCCGGCATCGGCTGCGAGTTTCGAGGCCTTGTCGGTCGCTTCCCACGTGAAGTCAGGATCGTTGCGTCCGAAGTGGCCGTACGCAGCGGTCTTGCGATAGATCGGGCGGCGCAGGTTGAGTGATTCCATAATGCCGCGCGGTGTCAGCTTGAAGTTCGCGCGAACCAAGTCTGGAATCAGCTTGGCATCCACCTTCTCAGTTCCGAAAGTATCCACCAGGACGCTGACTGGTTCGGCAACACCGATCGCATACGCCAGTTGCACTTCGCAGCGATCCGCGAGTCCAGCCGCAACAATATTCTTCGCGATGTAGCGCGCCATGTAAGCCGCCGAACGATCGACCTTCGTCGGATCTTTACCCGAGAAAGCGCCGCCGCCGTGACGTCCCATGCCGCCGTAGGTGTCAACGATGATCTTGCGTCCGGTGAGCCCGCTGTCGCCCATCGGCCCGCCGATGACGAAACGTCCGGTCGGATTGATGTGGTACTTCGTGTCTTCGTCGAGCAGGTTCGACGGTACCACCGCCTGAATCACATGCTTCATGATGTCAGCGCGCAAATCGTCGTTCCCGATCGATTCCGAGTGCTGCGTCGAAACGACAACCGCGTCCACACGTTTCACTTTGCCGGACTCGGAGTATTCAACTGTAACTTGTGATTTTCCATCAGGACGAAGGTAAGGGCAGGTGCCGTTCTTGCGGACTTCCGAGAGTTTCTGGCAAAGCTTGTGTGCCAACGAAATGGGCAGCGGCATCAATTCCGGAGTTTCATTGCATGCGAACCCAAACATCATTCCCTGGTCGCCGGCGCCGCCGGTGTCTACGCCCATGGCAATGTCGCCGGATTGCTTGTTGATGCTGGAGATCACGGCGCAAGTGTTGGAGTCAAAGCCGTAGACGGCGTTGTCGTAGCCGATTGACTGCACGACTCCGCGAACGATGGTCTGGAAATCGACGTATGCTTTGGTGGTGATTTCACCGGCGATGACGACCAGGCCGGTGCAGGTCAGGGTTTCGCAGGCGACGCGGCTGGCGGGGTCTTCACGCAGGCAGGCGTCGAGAATGGAGTCAGAAATCTGGTCGGCGATCTTGTCGGGATGGCCTTCGGTGACTGATTCCGAAGTAAAGAGAAAACGATTTGTTGGCAAGCTGATTATCTCCTCAAGGTGACTTCGAGCCTAGCGTTCAACGAGGCGGGGGGCACGACCTTCATGGCACGTCGCCGGGGTTCCTTAGTCTCCTAAAAACGGTACCAGAGATGGTCGCCGGGCGCAACGAATTTGGCGTCTGGGGAGGGGTAACGCAGCGAGTGGTTACTGGGCGCATCGAATGGAATCGCAGACAGGGTAACTGGAAGAAACTAAAGCGCGAATCTTACGGGTTCGAAGGCTTTGATGGAGCCTTGGGAAGCAGACCGCTGGGGTTGAAGCTGAGGGTTTTGACCTCTCCATAATCGCCCTGGGAAGGGAGCTTCTTGCCGTTGAAGACGAAGTCGAGGGCGCCGATGTTTCCGGCCTTGATGATGACTTCACTTCGGGCGTGGACGGCGCGCTGACTTTCGGCAATCAAAGTTTCTTCAAAGAGTGCCTTGCCGTCCGCGGAGGCGGAGATCCAGGAGTCTTCACGAGCCAGGATGACCAGGGTGAACTCGCCGGGCGAGGCTGCCGCGGAGGGTTGCATTGGGGTCGGGACGGAGCTCTTTTCAACTACCGACTGGGTTGGAGGGCTGGCTACTTTCGCTTGAGACGCTGATGTCTGAGGCGCGGAACCGGAGACCGCGGCGGGGCTGGCGGGATGCGCCTCGGATCGTGTGGTGGAGTTGAGCGTTGTTGGATTGACCGATGTTTCCGCAGGTTGATGTTCTTCAGGCTTACGATGCGATCGGCTCCACAGGAAAAGCGCCAGCGCGATCACCAGCAGTCCCCCGGCGAGCCACTCCCACGGGATCTGGCGGTCGCTAGGCCTTGATTGGCTGGCCTTGGCGGCTGCAATTTCGGCGACGAGTTTCTCATCGGGAGGCAAAACTGGGCCTTCGCCGGAGGCTTCGAGGTAATCGGCGACCGCCTGGTCTTCGTCGAGTCCGACGAAGCGGGCGTAGGAGCGCACGAAACCTTTGTTGAAGAT
This sequence comes from Acidobacteriota bacterium, assembly GCA_016196065.1. Taxonomy (NCBI): domain Bacteria; kingdom Pseudomonadati; phylum Acidobacteriota; species Acidobacteriota bacterium. The sequence goes on from JACPYL010000010.1 coordinate 629,847, forward strand.
GCCGCCCGGCAGAACGTCGAAGTTTTCCTCTTCCAGTGCCTGGAGCATACGCGTCCCGATCTTGGTGGCACCGGAGATCTGGTCCAGCGTGATGGCACGCTTTTCGCGTTCGGTCTTCAGTTTTGCGCCAAAGGAAGGCAAGTGATTCTCCCGCTCGGAGGCGGCGACGGAATTGTACACTCTGTAGGCGGCAACACAGACAACAGCACTTCTATCCTAGGCCAGTTACCGCCGCAGAGGGGCGGTATTTCGAGGCTGCAGTCGACCAGTTGGTTTGCAGGTTCCCGTTACTAACGTGCATTGCCCAGCCAGTGCGGCCAAACTTATAATCCGATTACTTCCCAGACCAGGGCGAGGTATCGATGTCAGCGGGCACGCCCCCAACTCGCTTTTCGCAAGAGCTCAACATCTTTCACGATGTGGCCAAGGCTCTGACCTCGTCGCTCGACCTCGATTCCATCCTGCAGACGATCATGGAAAAGATGGCGGAATATTTCTGCCCGGAAACATGGTCTTTGCTGATGGTGGACGAGCAGAAGGATGAGTTGTACTTTGCGATCGCCGTGGGAGCTGCAGCGGAAGTTCTGGCGAATGAACGGGTGAAGATGGGCGAAGGCATCGCGGGCTGGGTAGCGAAAAATGGTCAGACCCTGATTGTGCCCGACGTGGCAGCCGACTCTCGATTCTCACGCCGCCTTGATCAAATGACGCGCTGGCAAACACAGTCGATCATCTGCGTCCCGCTGCGTTCGCGACACCGCGTGCTGGGCGTGATCCAACTCGTCAATGTGGATGTGAACAGCTTGAAGGAACAGGAAAAGTTCTTTCTTGAGGCATTGTGCGATTACGCCGCCATCTCCATCGAGAATGCCAAGGCCGTCGAAAAAATTCAGGAACTCACCATCACCGACGACTGTACCGGCCTGTTCAACGCGCGTCACTTATATAAGACGCTCGAAACCGAGGTGTACCGCTCGGCCAGATTCGGGTACGAGTTCAGCGTGATCTTTATCGATCTCGACCATTTCAAGCAGGTCAACGACACCAAGGGCCATCTGGTGGGAAGCCGTCTGCTCGCCGAAGTGGGTTATCTGATTAAGGCGCAGCTCCGCCTGATTGACTTTGCGTTTCGTTATGGGGGCGACGAATTTGTAGTTCTACTCCCGCAGACCGGGAAGGACGCCGCGGTGGTGGTTGCGAAGCGGTTGCTGGATTCGCTGCGCAATGGCAACTTCGCAACCGAGCAGGGAGAAAAAATTGACGTCCGGGCGAGCATGGGACTAGCTACGTTCCCGCATGACGCGCAAACTCCGCACGACATCATCCGCCAGGCGGATGAAATGATGTACGCCGTCAAGAACAGCACCCGCAACAATATTGGAGTGGCATCGCGCGGGCTGCTGGAGAATGGCGAACAGTAGTTTTCCGCAAGTTCTGTAGACTCCTCCGACTCCCATAGAAGCCCAGCCCGTGGGCGGAAAGCGATTTCGCGAAATTCGCCTCATTGCAACGGTTGACATCTCCTATAACTTCCGCTGGCGACATTCAAGTCAGTTGACGTAATCTCGCGATACCACTCGTTGACCGGCACGTCGGCGCTGTCTTAGACTCCAACCACTTCCAACTGGGGGAAACCATGACCATCGGAACATTCACTCGCAGGAATTTTGCTGGGCGGCTGGCCGCAATTTTTTCCAGCCTCGGTCTTACTGGCCTGGCGCTAGCGGGAAGCGCTGAAGGGAAGACGGATGAGGGAATCCGCAAGCTCAACGACGACGGCAAAGCCGCCGACGGAAAACAGATGATCACGCCGATTGTGGTTCACAATGGGCTCATTTACGTGGCCGGGCAAGGGGCGCACGATTCCGGCCCCGCGGACCAATTCGAAATTGGACATCACACCACCATCGTGATGGACAATGTTAAGAAACTTGTCGAAGCCGGTGGCGGCACCGTGGACACGATTCTTCAGCTCACCGTGTTTCTTGCGGACATCAAGTATTACGACGGAATGAACAAAGTGTTTAAGACCTACTTCCCGAATGGCGGGCCGGCCCGCACCACGGTCGCCGTAGCCGCGCTCCCGGGCAATTCGCTGGTGGAAATCAACTGCATCGCGGTTGCGGTAAAGAAATAGCCTGGCTTACGGTCGTGCTTTCTTCGACGCACTTCTCTTCAGCGCTGAAGCGCCGGGCTGATCTGCCCCTTCTGAATTCTCCGACACCCCGGGCTGGCGATGTCTGGGGCAATGGATTGCCCCAATATTGGGGATGACGGCATTGTCATCGCTGGGGCGTGTTAGTACGATTCATCAGCCATGGCGAGTTCACAATTTCTCGGAAAGCTCAAACAGGAGTTTGAAGAGCGGCAGCGCAAGAACTCGCGCTATTCGTTGCGGGCATTCGCGGTATTTCTTGGAACCGATCATTCCACCCTTTCTCAAATTTTGCGCGACAAGCGGCGCATCTCGGCCGTCCAACTGCGGCGGTGGGGCAAGAAGCTGGGGATGATCGAAGAAGAGGTCGCTGCCTACGTGGCGACCCAATATGTGCCGGAACTTTCCACCACGCGCCGGCAGGAACAACTGCGCCATTGGACTGCAGAAGCGATGGCGATTCTGGCTGATCGCAGTCATTGGCAGATCCTTCACCTGTTGCGCTCGCGTGAGTTCAAGCCTGATTGCCGATGGATCGCCGGGCGAATTGGGACGAGCGTGGATGAGGTGAACGTGGCATTGAGCCGCCTGCTTCGCTTGCAGATGCTCGAGATGGGACGAACGGGGAAAAGGAAAGACTTGACGGGTTGCGGACAGCGTACGGAAGCGGAATTTCAAAAGCAGGCGCTTATCAAGGTTCGTGAACTGGCGGCCAACGATGGCGTGGAGTTACGTCGAATCAAAAGCAAGTCCATGAAATGAGGAGATCATCTTCGATATGAGTAATCCAGTAATGCAATTCCAGATTATTTCCAAGACTCCGGATGAGACTGCCGAGTTCTACGCGACTTTGTTTGGATGGGCGGTGAACGATGACAATCCAATGGGGTACAGAGCGATTTCCACCGGATCAGCGGAAGGGATCCAGGGCGGAATCTGGCCGGCGCCGCCACAGGCACCGACGTTCGCGCAGTTGTTCATTGCGGTCGACGATGTGAAGGCATGCGCGAAACAAGCGGAGGGACTGGGAGCGAAAGTGATTATCCCGCCAACTTCTTTGCCGGACGGCAGTGAAATGGCGGTGATCCACGATCCGCAGGGAATGTCGTTCGGAGTGATGAAGCGGGGCTAGGATTCAGTGCTGCGTCCATCCTGGTGCCGAGTGACAGGCATGACGCAGGGGACCCCGTCAGCGTTTCTATTTCGGCAAGAAACTATTCGAGCAATAACCTCTGAGACGACTCAGCATTGTGGTTAGCATTACGCCACTATCTTCTTGCTTGCCTTTTTCGGAAACACCAACGATAAATACAGGCGAGATATGTTCAGGTATTGGCGTGCCCTTACTCTCACTGTCGCGCTGGCGACATTGAATGCACAAACCTCGTCGCCCCCCGCGGCGCCGAAGAACGATTACTCCCAGGAAGCCGCCGTCATCGAAGAGATGACGACGCGGGCTGTTTTTGACAACAGCGGAAACTCGACTCGCGAGCAGATTACCCGTGTGCGGGTGCAAACCGATTCCGGCGTAAAGCATTGGGGTCTGTTAACTTTCCCATTTTCATCGGCGACCGAGACCATTGAGATCGACTACGTTCGTGTCCGTAAGGTGGACGGCACCACTATCACGACGCCGCCCGATAACGTGCAAGATCTGGACGCTGAGATTACCCGGGCGGCTCCGTTCTACAGCGATCTGCGGGAAAGACATGTCGCGGTAAAGGGGCTGGCCACCGGAGACATCCTCGAATATCAGGCGCATTGGCACACCACAAAACCGCTGGCACCCGGTCAATTCTGGTTTCAGTACAACTTCCATCGGGAAGGCATTGTTCTCAATGAGCTTCTCGAAGTGAAGGTGCCTGCGGATCGGGCAGTGAAGGCGAAGGGTCCGATCTCCAAACAAAAAACCACGCAGGAAGGGAACTTGCGAGTCTACAGCTGGACCCATTCGCAGCTCTCCGAAGTACGCGATCCCCAGGCCGATGAAAAGAGACAGATCGATACAGCGTTGGGGCGCAGGGAATCGCCCGATGTGCAAGTGAGCAGCTTTCAAAACTGGGAAGAAGTGGGACGCTGGTACTGGGATCTTCAAAAGGAACGGATTGAGCCTAGCCCGGCGATTCGCGCCAAAGCTGCTGAACTGACCAAGGGATTGACGGACGACGATTCCAAGCTGCGAACTCTCTATAAATTTGTGAGCACGCAGTATCGCTACATTGGAATCTCATTTGGAATCGGTCGTTATCAGCCTCACGCAGCAGACGATGTTCTGAGTAACAACTATGGCGACTGTAAGGATAAGCACACGCTCCTGGCGTCCTTATTGCAAGCGTCGGGTTTCACTTTGTATCCCGCATTGATCAGTTCCACGGCGAGAGTTGATGTCGATATTCCGTCGCCGGCCCAGTTCGATCATGTGATCGGATATCTGCCGCGTGGTCCGAAAGAAAAAGATGGGATTTGGCTCGACACAACTCCGGAAGTCGCGCCTTTCGGCTATCTCGTCAATCGGTTGCGGAACAAACAGGGGCTAGTCATGGCCAGCGAGAGATCGGCCCAGTTTCTTTCTACACCTCCCGACCCACCCATTCCGGCAACGGAAGCGTTCAAGATCGAAGGAAGCCTCAATGACGAAGGCACCTTTGACGCAAAAGCGGAGGATACAAGCACTGGTGACTCGGAAGTGTTGGTGCGGGCCGCGTTCCGGCAGATTCCGCAGCCACAGTGGAAGGAGTTGGTGCAGCAGATTTCCTACGGCTTAGGTTTCGCGGGCACGGTCAGCGATGTGAGCGCGGGCAAGGTCGAAGAGATCGCGGAGCCATTCCATTTTTCCTATTCGTACAATCGCAAAGACTATCCCACGTGGAAGAGCGACAAACAATTTACGGTTCCCGGCCTGCCTTTGACCATGCCTGCGCTGAAGGACGATGCGCGAAATCCGGTCTGGCTGGGATCACCAACGCAGTTCGTGTCGGAAGCCAGGATCAAGACGCCGAACGGCTACACGCCGCTGGTGCCGCCTAACCTCGATGTGAAGTACGATTTCGCGGAATATCACGCTACATACTCCGTGGAAAAAGGGGTGTTGATCTCTAAGCGCAGGCTGGTGACGATTTTGCCCGAAGTTCCAGTGGCAAAGTTCGAGGATTACCGGGCACTCGTAAAGAAAGTCCAGCAAGATGTCTGGCAGTATGTGCAGACGACGTCGGCCGACAGGGCAACTAGTTCCTCCGGGTTGGCGATGCCGGGGACGAGCGATCTCGGCCCATTCGCGTCGATTCTGAACGACATCCGAGGATTGCCGAATAGCGACTCTCCGGAGGCGACCCGGCTCGAAAACGAGGCTCGCGACCAAATGGCATCGCATAACGTGGAAGGGGGCATCTCCCTTATCCAAAAGGCCGTTGCGACTGATCCAAAGTTCACTCGGGCATGGGTGATGCTGGGAGTGTTTCTGTGTAGCAACAATCGAGTGGATGCAGGAATCGATGCGCTTCATACAGCAATGGCACTGGAACCGAACAAGGCCTCCATTCCCAAAGCGCTGGGCTATACGTTGATGTCGAAGCAGAAGTTCGCGGATGCGATTCCGGTCTGGCAAGACTTCATGAAGGCCTATCCCGAGGACGTGGACGGCCCGTCGAATCTTGCGAGTTGTCTGCGCAACTTACAGCGCTATTCGGAAGCGGCCGCTGCTCTCGAGGCGGCGGTAAAGATCAAGCCGGAACTACCTGTTTTGCGACTGCAACTTGCATCCGCCTATTTGCACGCGGGCGATCGAGGGAAAGCAGCGGAGTCCTATCGAAAGATTGGCGAGTTAGACAAGGACGGTAGTTACTTGAATGACGCGGCCTACCAGATGGCGAGTGCCGATCTCGAACTGCCGCTCGCCTTGGAGTATGCCAAAAAGGCGGTGCGCGCCGCCAACGCCGATTCAGAGAAGATCTCGCTGGAAGATTTGAAGGTGGAAGACCTGGGCAGAATTTTTCGATTGGCCGCCGAATGGGACACCCTCGGATGGGTGGAGGAGCGGATGTCGCAACTGGATGAGGCCGAGCACTATTTACTGGCGTCCTGGAAACTCACGCAGGACGGAGTCGTGGGCGGGCATCTGTGCCATCTCTACAGACGGATACACAAGAACAGCGCTGCTATTCAGATGTGCCGCGTGGCGGTGTACCGCATCCCACTGTCGAAGGGACTCGATTTGAGCGAGGCGATGGTGGAGATTGCGGCAGCGAAAGAAAATCTCAAGGCTCTAACCGGAGTCGCCGTCAAGGAGGAGACCCCGATCGATGAGTCGAATTTTGTTATGCAGGAACGCAGGTTTAAGTTGTCACGTTTCATGGTTGGAACGGAAAGCGCGGAGTTCTTCGTGCTCCTGGCGTCGGACGGAAAGAGCCCGACATTTAAGGTGCAGGACACGAAGTTCATCAGCGGATCGCCCAAGATGAAGTTGGAAGGGAAGCAACTGCGGAGCCTCGATTTCGGTGTCCCGTCTCCAGGCGGTAGCGTCACACGATTTGTGAGGCGCGGAATTCTCGGGTGCTACCAATACAGCGGATGTTCGTTCGTGCTGCTGGAACCTTCGTCGCTGTCGTTGAACTAGAGTAGTGATGTCCGGAGGGGCGAGCTATTGTGGCGGGCGCTTCTTAAGATCGTCCGGCACGTCGGCCTTTTTCTTTTCCTCGGGGACGGACTTCCACGCCGAGACATTCGCTGGCGCTGAAGGATTGACGCCGAAATCCCACACGTAGAGATTCATTCCTTCTTTGCCGAGCATTTCGACGACGGCGTACTCTCCATTTGCGAGCGGTTGCTGCGGAGATAGCTTGACCCATCCGCCTGTAAGCTCCTGGACGGTGGACGGAATAAATTTCTCGTCCGCTTTTACTTTGCCGTAAGGTGCGATCTTGATACCTCCGGCGATGCGCTTCCCGTTCTTGATTTCGGCGCGAACGATTTTGAAGCGCTCCACTGCGGGAGGTGGCGGCTCTTCGCCGGGCGCGAGGACAGGTTTTCCGTTGGCGTCAATAGGATCGATGTTGACGTAGATGGCGGGCACGCCGGTGTGAGATTGAACCTTGGCGCGTACTCCGTCGAGTTCGATCGTCTGCTTGGCGCTGGCCAGCGGATTGATAGCGGCGCGCAGAATATTCGACTTCATGTTCTTGTTAAGATCGCCGCCGGACTGATTGATTTCGTCCAGTTGCGGCTGATTCTGAAACGTGTCGAGCAAGAAGACGCCGCCGTCGTCGGGAAGACGGATTCCAGGGGCTACCTTCGGCGTGCGCGCTTCCTCCGCTTTTTGCTCTGCTTCCAATTCTTTATCGAGAGCGACGGCTTCGGGCGCGGGTTCACCCTGCAGGCGGCCTTTTTCGTATTTGTCGGTGGCGTCCCAGTCGATCAGGTTCTTGGGAATTTCTTCCCACTCGCCGCGCTCTGCGCTGAAGTAGCGGACACGCTCTCCTTTGATTTCGTATTTCGCCGCGAGTTGGTAACTGCCGTCTTTGAGGATCAGACGCTTGGCGAGGTTTTGGGCGCAGGATTGCCGACTGCCAAGACCGACGAGAGCGGTTACGAGGAGAACGGCGATACCAATTGAGCGTTTCATCCGACGCAACATTATGCTCCCCCGGCTGAGACCTGAAAAGTTGGATGCAAAATCTACCTTCAGAGTCTGGACACTCATCCCGTGTTGTGCAGGCCGGCGGCGATGCCGTTCATGGTCGCGCCGATGGCGTAGTCGAGAGAGGTGTCGGTGGCACCGGTTCGCTTGCGCCGCAGCAGATCAACTTGAATCAGGCTGAGGGGATCGACGTACGGGTTGCGAAGCCGGACAGAACGCGAGAGGACGGGATTGTTTTCCAGTAGCTCCTGTTGTCGTTTCACGGAGAGAATCAGGCGGCGCGTGCGATCGAATTCCTGGCGGAACATTTCGAAGACGCGGTCGCGCAGGGCCGCATTGGGAACGAGATCGGCGTAGTGGCGGGCGATTCCGAAGTCGGCCTTGGCCATGGCAAGTTCAACGCTGCGAATCAGAGTCACGAAGAGAGGGAAGCCGTGCATCATTTCGGCCAGCAGGGCCGCATTTTCCTTGCGTTTGCTGAAACGCTCGAGGGCGTGTCCGACACCGAACCAGGCGGGGACGGCGTGGCGGCTTTGCATCCAACCAAAGACCCAAGGGATGGCGCGTAGATCGTCGAGGCTGCGGCTCTTGCTGCGGCGTGCGGGGCGCGATCCGATGCGCGCATGTTCGAGTTCGTCGACGGGCGTGGCTTGTTCGAAATACTCCAGGACTTCGTTGTTTTCCGCGATGTGTTTCCGATAGAAGGCAAAGGCATCGGCGGACATGGTCTCCATCGCTTCGTCCCAACGCTGCTTGGCTTCGGGGGCGGGTTGCGCCGGCATGGTGACCGCTTCGAGGCAGGCCGCAATCATGATTTCGAGATTCCATTCGGCGAGCACCGGGTCGGCATATTTCCAGCTGAGGACTTCTCCTTGCTCGGTGATGCGGATCGCGCCGGAAAAATCACCGGCGGGTTGCGCGAGTATGGCGGCGTGGGTAGGTCCTCCGCCGCGGCCGACTGTGCCGCCGCGGCCGTGGAAGATGCGCAGTTGTACTCCACATTCGCGGGCAGCTTCATGAAGTTGATGCTGCGCTTTGTGTAGTTCCCACGTGCTGGTGAGCATGCCGCCATCTTTATTGGAGTCGGAGTAGCCGAGCATGACTTCGTGGGTGCGTCCCCAGGAATCGAGCAGGCGCTGGAATTCTGCGGCCTTCCATACACGGCGCATGATCGCGGGCGAGGAGCGCAGCGCATCGATCGATTCGAAGAGCGGAACCGGCATCAGGCCCGGATCGCCCTTGTTGGCTGCGATGGACACGCCGCCCGATGCGGCCAACTGAACGACGGCAAACATGTCGTGCTCAGACGTCGCGTTGCTGATGACGAAATTGCGAATCGCTTCGGCGGAGTGCGTCTTCTTCAACTCGGCAATCGCGCGAAAGGTTTCCATCAATTCCGTGGAAGGCGAGGAAAGATCGGCCGAGCGCATGGTGCCCGATCGTTTCGTCCCCGCAGACGCCAACTCCTTTAATGCCGTCGACAGCACGCGGGAATGCTGGCGGATATCGAGTGCGTGGAGATGGAACCCGAAAATTCGCACCTTGCGAAGGAGAGGCGCAACCAGAGCTGCGAGCCGGCGGCCGTGATTCGCACAGAGGCTGGCGCTGATCAGCGTCAGATCTTCTTCGAATTGTTGCGGCGATTTGTAGGCGTGTGGATGTTTTGACGACTTGCGCGTAAATCGCAGACGGGCAATCAGGAACTCGAGAAAGTGACGATAGACTTCGGCAGCGGTGATCTGCTTCCAGCGGGAATATTTTTCGCCAAGCAGGTGGTCATACTTTCCAACGCGCTGCGCAAGCGGCTCCGAAACCCCGATGCGTCGCGTGGACATGCTCAGTTGCGTGATCAGGCGAGTGGTTTCGGCGATGTAGTGGTCAATCACGACGTGGCGCGCCTGGTCAACGGCATCGCGTGTCGACGCAGCGGTGACGAAGGGATTGCCGTCGCGGTCGCCACCGATCCAGGAGCCGAAGGAGAGAACTTCGGGAACCTGAGCGTCGGAACCGTAGACGTCCTGCAACGATTCCTGCAGTTCCGCGAACAGGCGGGGCATCGCGTCGAACAGAGACATGGGGAAATAGTCGAGTCCCATGTGAATCTCATCGCGAACGGTGGGCTTGTTGAGGCGCACTTCGTCGGTCTGCCACAGGGCAGTAATCTCGGCGAGGATTTGCGATTCGTATTCGAGCGCTTCTGACTCGGAAAGGGGCAACTGGTCGAGCTTTTCGAGATACGCTGCGATACGGCGGCGCTTTAGCCGGATCGTGTGACGCGTTATTTCCGTTGGGTGGGCGGTGAAGACGGGCGTCACTTTGACCTTGTAAAGCGATTCCAGCGAGTCATCGGCGTTGATACCCGCGTCGCGCAGACGAGCGAGAGTGCCACGAAATGATCCAGGCAGAGGGGTTTGTCCGCCGGCCAGCCGTGCGGCTCGACGGCGGCGCTGGCGGTGATTGGTCTCGGCAAGGTTCGTGAGTTCGAAATAGATTGCGAAGGCCTTGGTGACGCGGTAGGCGTCTTCTACAGGCAAGGCGCTGATAATTTCTCGGGCTTCGGTAATCAATGAGGAATCAGTGTCGTGTTGTTCGCGGTGCTGGATGAGCAACCGGCGTAATTGCTCAACCACGTCGAAGAAATTTTCGCCTTCCTGCTCCACTAACACGCGGCCCAACAGAATACCCAGAGAGCGGACGTCGCGACGCAGAGGCAGTTCCTTTGCAGGATCGGACGTGTCGGCCGTCAGTTCGGCCAAGCGAGCGGCTTGAGGGCCGTCGCTCCAGAGAGGGTGGTCGGGCATGGGTTATTCTAACGGAAGGGACGCCTGAAAGCGGCGAGGCACCTGCAGCTTGCCGCGAACAGCAGATCCCTCGCTCCGCTCGGGATGACAGTTCTGAAGCCTTGATTTGTGTTCTGAATACTTTTATGTGTTTCTATGGACTTCAGGCTCAAGTTAAGCGAAACAGCTCAGTGCCAAGTGCTAATTGCTCACGGCTGATTTTCCATATTCCCATCCAGAAAATTCTCTGGCATAATTGATCGTGCACCCCAGCCTGCACAATTTTCCAATCAAAATTAGAGCGAGGAACAGATGTCGGCCAAGTACATCTTTGTAACGGGCGGAGTTGTGTCTTCTTTGGGTAAGGGACTGGCAGCGGCGTCCATCGGATGCCTGATGGAAAGTCGCGGGCTCAAAGTTAACCTGATGAAGTTCGATCCGTACTTGAACGTCGATCCGGGGACGATGTCGCCGTTTCAGCATGGCGAAGTCTTTGTCACCGACGACGGTGCCGAGACCGATCTTGACCTCGGACACTACGAGCGCTTCACGCACGCCAAACTTTCTCGCGACAATAATTGGACGACCGGGCGCCTTTACGAGCAGATCATCGCCAAGGAGCGGCGTGGGGATTATCTCGGCAAGACGGTGCAGGTGATTCCGCACGTCACCAACGAAATTAAAGCGGCGATGAAGAAAGTTGCGCAGGATGTCGACGTGTGCCTGATCGAAATTGGCGGGACCGTGGGCGATATCGAGTCGCTGCCGTTTATCGAGGCGATCCGCCAGATGCGGCAGGAATTGGGGCGTGAGCACACATTGTTTGTGCACGTGACACTGGTGCCATTTATCGCGGCGGCGCAAGAACTTAAGACGAAGCCGACGCAGCACTCGGTGAAGGAACTGCTCAGCGTGGGAATTCAGCCGGATATCCTGCTCTGCCGTACGGATCGCTTCTTGTCGAAGGACATCAAGGGAAAGATCGCGCTCTTCTGTAACGTGGAAGAAGAAGCCGTGGTGACGGCCAAAGACGTGGCGTCGGTCTACGAAGTGCCGCTGAATTTCGCGCATGAAGGCGTGGACACGCTGGCGTTGCGATATCTGCATATCGACGCGAAGGATCGCGACATGTCGCACTGGGAGAACCTGGTGCATCGCGTCTACAACCCGAAAGACGTGGTGAAGATCGGTATCGTCGGCAAGTACGTGGAGTATGAGGATTCCTACAAGTCGTTGAAAGAGGCGCTGGTCCACGGATCGCTGGCGCACAACTTGAAGCTTGAATTGAATTGGGTGGAAGCGGAAGGACTCGAAACTGCCGACAAGGCTGACAAGAGTTATGAGGCGCAGTTGGAGGGCTTCGATGGGATCCTGGTGCCGGGTGGATTCGGCAAACGCGGCATCGAGGGAATGCTGAAAGCGATTCAATACGCGCGCGAGAAGAAAGTTCCGTACTTCGGAATTTGTTTAGGTATGCAGACGGCTTGCATTGAGTTTGCGCGCAATGTCTGTGGGCTGGCGGACGCGAATTCCAGCGAGTTTGACCAGGCCACTCCGCATCGCGTGATCTACAAGCTGCGCGAGTTACGCGGCGTCGAAGAGTTGGGCGGGACGATGCGTCTGGGCGCGTGGCCGTGCAAAATCGAGACGGGCACTCTGGCGTACCAGATCTACGGCAAGACGGAGATCAGCGAGCGCCACCGGCATCGTTACGAGTTTAACCGTGAATATGAAGAGACGATGGTTGCGGGCGGGCTGAGAATTTCAGGGTCGACTCCGGACGGAACTTACGTCGAGATGGTCGAGATTCCTGGACATCCACATTTTATTGGTTGCCAGTTCCATCCTGAATTCAAGTCGAAGCCGCTGGAGCCGCATCCCCTGTTCAAGGCGTTCATTGGAGCGGCGTACGAGCACGGCTCACAACGGAAGACGCAGAAAGAAGCGGCAGAAGTGGAAATGTTTCTGCGGCCGGAAAAAGTGGGGCGGCGATGACCGTTTCTAGTTTCCAGTTGCTCGTTTCCAGTCAGGAAGTTTTCGCAGGAAACTAGCAACCAGAAACCGCGAAACTTAACTTGTGACTACTTCTTTCCAAATCGACAACGTCCGTATCGGGACCGGCGATCTTTTCCTGATTGCCGGGCCATGCGTCATCGAGAGCGAAAAGCATGCGCTGTTCATGGCGGAAGTCATCAAAGGCGTGGCGCGGTCGCTGAATGTCCCGTTCATTTTCAAGGCTTCCTATGACAAAGCCAACCGAACGTCGATTCGGAGTTTTCGCGGGCCAGGGTTAAAAGAAGGACTGCGGATTCTCAAAAAAGTGAAAGATGAGATCCATGTTCCGGTGCTGACCGACGTTCACCAGGTTGCCGACGTTAGTGCTGTGGCCGAAGTGGTTGACGTCCTGCAGATACCGGCATTTCTCTGTCGCCAGACTGACCTGGTTGTGGCGGCTGCGCTCAGCGGGCGTCCCGTGAATATCAAGAAGGGCCAGTTCGTCTCGCCGTGGGACATGAAGCATGCCGTCGACAAATGCCGCGATGCCGGCAACGGCCAAGTTTTCCTGACGGAGCGTGGATCGAGTTTCGGATACAACAATCTGGTCGTGGATATGCGAGCGTTGGCGATCATGCGCAAATTCGCGCCCGTCGTTTTCGACGCGACACACTCGGTACAGTTGCCGTCATCCTCGCAAGGAGAAGGCGACCAGCCCGCCAGCAGCGGAGGCCAGCCGGAATTTATTCCGGTGTTGTCGAGGGCGGCAGTGGCAGCGGGAGTCGATGGAGTGTTCATGGAAGTCCATGACAATCCAAAAGAGGCCAAGAGCGATGGCGCCAACGCTCTCGACTCGCGTAACCTGCGCGGCCTGCTGAAAGAGTTGCTGGCGGTGCGACGAGCGCTGGATGCAGCGAAGGCAACGCCGTAGCATCGGTATTCGCTGAATCTGTTACCATTCCCGCCTCATCGAAATTCCAACCTATGCATGTATGGGCTGCGATTGTCGGCGCGGGCATCATCTTTGCGATCCTGCTGGATGCGTTTGAGACGATCGTGCTGCCGCGGCGCGTACAGCGCGGATTTCGGCTGACAGCGTTTTTCTATCGCAACACGTGGAATCTGTGGACCCGGATTGCGATGCACATCAGGAAGCCGTCGCGGCGCGAAAATTTTCTCGGATACTTCGGGCCGTTGTCGCTGATCGTGCTGCTTGGGTTCTGGCTGGTCGGACTGATTGTCGGATTCGCATTTGTGCAACGCGGGTTGGGAGAACATCTGCAGGGAGCTGGGACTCATATCTCGTTTGGGACACTGCTCTATCACAGCGGCGAGACGTTCTTCACTCTGGGCTACGGCGACATCACTCCGAACAACACGCCAGCCCGAGTGCTGGCGGTGATGGAAGCAGGCATGGGTTTTGCATTCCTGGGCGTGGTGATCGGATATCTTCCCGTGGTGTATTCGGCATTCTCGACGCGGGAGATTGAAATTTCACTACTGGACGCGCGCGCCGGATCGCCTCCCAGCGCGGCGGAATTCTTCGGGCGGTTGGGATGTTGTCCGGAACAGAGTGTGCTCGACGATATCTTTCGCGACTGGGAACGGTGGTGCGCAGATCTTCTGTCGACCCATATTTCGTATCCGGTGCTGCTGTTCTTCCGGTCACAGCACAGCAACCAGTCGTGGCTCGCTGCGTTGACTTCGATTTTGGATATCACTTCGATGGTCACGGCTGGCGTGAATGGAATTCATCCGGAGCAGGCGAAACTCACGTTCGCGATGGCGCGGCACGCGATGGTGGACCTTTCTCAGGTGCTGGACGCGCGCTACGACGCCCATGATCCGGATCGACTGAATGGGGACGAAGTGAAGCGCTTGCACGATGCTCTCGGGCGCCGAGGGGTGACACTGTCCGATGGCGCTGAAGCGCCATTAAATCTGGCAGACTTGCGACTGCTCTACGAGCCCTACGCGCACGCCCTTGCGCGCCGCCTGTACATGACATTGCCGCCCTGGGTGCGCACCGAGTACAAGAAAGACAACTGGCAGGGCGGGCCGTGGGATCGCGCGATTCAGGCCCGAGCGCTGGAACGGCCGGGACACGTGGTGGATGATCATTTCTAGATTCAGGTGTCAGGTCTTAGGTGTCAGGTGTTAGGAAGACCCGAACTTGCGCCGCCATATTAGGGTCTTCCTAACACCTGACACCTAAGACCTGACACCTGATTCACCTCAATAACTGCTAACATTCTTTCTTCCATGAAACACGTTGGCGAAAATGTGGTGCGGATTGAAGCGGATGCGCTGCGGGCGCTGGCGGACCGGCTTGCCGGCCCGATGGCGGCGGAGTTTCTGCGCGCGGTCGATCTGATGTTTCATTGCCAGGGACGAGTCGTCGTAACCGGTATGGGGAAGAGCGGAATCATCGCGCGCAAGATTGCTGCAACGCTGAATTCGACAGGATCGCCCGCGATGTATCTGCATCCGGTCGAAGCACTGCACGGGGATCTGGGAATGGTGGTGCGCGGCGACGTCGTGCTGGCTTTGTCGGCAAGCGGCGAGACGGAAGAAATTCTTCGGCTGCTTGCGACGATTAAACGGCTGCAGGTCCCGTTGATCAGCATGACTTGCGATGAGATTGTTGAGAAGGCAGCGGGCGGGGGCGCCCGCTCCACACAATCATCTGCATCGACGCTGGCGGAGGCGGCGGAAGTTGCGCTGGATTGCTCGATCTCAAAAGAAGCCTGTTCGCTGGGGCTGGCGCCTACGGCTTCGACTACGACCATGTTGGCATTGGGGGATGCGCTGGCGGTTGCGCTTTCTGAAAAACGCGGCTTCAAGGAAGAAGATTTCGCCAACCTCCATCCGGGCGGGAAGTTGGGGAAACGGCTGGCGCGAGTGGAGTCGTTGATGCACTCGGGCGATGCTCTTCCTCGCGTTCTGGCGACAACCATGATGACCGATGTGATCTATGAAATGTCGCGCAAGAAACTCGGCGTCACTACGGTGATGGATGGTGACACGCTTCTGGGCTTGATCAGCGACGGTGATTTGCGGCGGTTGCTGGAGCGTCGCGGCAAAGATGCGCTCGACCTGGCTGCACAAGACTGTATGAACCGGAGTCCGAAGACGATTGATCCGCAGGAATTTGCGGCGACGGCCTTGGCGCGGATGGAGGAGATGAAGATCACGTCGCTGGTGGTAGTGGACGTCGATCACCGCGTTCGCGGCATTGTGCATCTGCATGATTTGTGGGGAACGGAGATGGTGTAGAGCTACGAGCTACGAGCCTCGGACTGCGAGCTCCGGCCCCCCAAGTAACTGTCATCCCGAGCGAAGCGAGGGATCTGCAGTTTCTTCGGGCACCCAGACTGCGGATCCCTCGCTCCGCTCGGGATGACAGTGGTTATTCTTTAAATCCATGAACAACATTGCCTACCGATACGGAAATGATCTTGCGGTCGAGAGTGTGATCGAACTCTACAACGCTTCCGGCTTGGGGGAGCGGCGTCCGGTTGATGACCCAGCAATCTTTGCGGACATGCTGCGGCACGGGAATTTGACGGTCACTGCCTGGGACGGGGACTTGCTGGTCGGAATTTCGCGGACCTTGACGGACTTTGCTTATGTCGGATACCTCTCCGACCTGGCGGTTCGGAAGACTCATCAGAAGCTGGGCATCGGTGTGGAGTTGATCCAGAAGACTCGCGATAAGATGGGGCCGCGATCGATGCTGGTGCTGCTCTCGGCGCCGCAGGCAGTCGAATATTATCCACGCGTCGGATTTACGCAGCATCCGAGTGCATGGGTATTGCGCGCGGGCGAACCATTTCCTCGGTAGCACGATTCACCACAGAGACACAGAGTCACAGAGAAAACCTAAAATCGGCTAAAACCAATGCCCAGTTTCTCTGTGCCTCCGTGATGAGCTTTCAATCTTCTTACTCCAGCACGAAAATATTCTTCTTGGCGCAGATCTCTTTCAGGATCTTTGGCCACACGGTGACGCTGACTTCGCCGAGATGCGCCTTCCTTAGCAATAACATGAGGGTTCGCGATTGTCCGATGCCGCCGCCGATCGAAAGAGGCAGATGGTTGTTGATGATTCCCTGGTGATACGGAAATTTCAGGTTGTCCAGCAGGTTCGCTGCATCGAGCTGTTTGCGGAGACTCTCGGCGTTGACGCGGATGCCCATCGAAGTCAGTTCGTGGCGGCGCTTGGTGACATGATTCCAGACCAGGATGTCACCATTCAGTCCGTGGGTATCCATGCCGGTTTCATCGTGAGTGTCGGTGATCCAGTCGTCGTAGTCGGCGGCGCGATTCTCGTGGGGATAGCCATCTTTCAGCGGCCAGCCGATCCCGACAATGAATACCGCGGGATACTTCTGCAGGATCTGCGTTTCACGCTGTTTGCGCGGCAAGTCCGGGAACATTTCGAGAATTTCTTCCGCGTGCAGGAAGGTGAGTTCCTCGGGCAGGTTGGGATAGCGCGGGTCGTTCAATTGCGGAAACAACTCCTGGGCAAACTCTTCCGCGTCCACCAGGACCTTCCAGATCTTGCGTACGATTCCTTTCAGGAAGACGAGATTCCGGTCGGTGGCGTGAATGCAGCGCTCCCAATCCCACTGATCGACATAGGCGGAGTGGTCGTGGTCGAGAAAATAGTCTTTGCGGACCGCGCGCATGTCGGTGCAGATGCCTTGCTCGGAATTGCAGCCGAACTGCTTCAGGGCGACTCGTTTCCACTTGGTAGCGGCTTGCACGACTTGGGCGTCCAACGGATTCTTGTCGCGATCGTTGGAGATGTGGAACTGCAGGGGCGTGCGCGATCCGTCACGATCGAGCATGTCGTTGACACCGCTGCCGGCGTCTACGATCAACGGCACTTCCACCATCATCAGGTTCAGAGCTTTGCATAGATTGTCGGCGATGTAGCGTTTGACTAGCGAAATGGCCTGCTGCGTTTCGCGTGGACCGAGCAGGGAGTGATATCCGGCGGGTAGAGTCTTTTCCAGTTCCTTGTAGTCGCCGATGCCCGGTCCAGCAAGATCGGCGCGCTTGTCATAAGTCAGAGTGGCCATGAATTACCTCCGCGGTGAATAGGAAGACGTATATAGATGGATTACAACCTGGGGAGGGGAAGCGCTGTGACGCGGAGCACATCGGGGTGTGCGGAGGGGCAGCTTCTGGCTACTAGCTTCTAGCCACTGGCTAAGGACGCCCGATCGCGGCCTCGACTACTCTCGTTAATCCTTACGGCTGACACGAACTTTCGGCGGATGAGTGGCGTCCGGAAATGTGAAGGTGACGAGCGCGCCGTCGCGAACATTGCTGACCAGAGCGGGGCGGAAGCATGCGATACAAGTCCCGCCCGCATGGCGGACGCTGGGATAGACCACGCCTGACGAACCGCGCTCCAGTAGCTGGCGGCCGAGGCGCTGGGACGCACGATAGTTGTTGGGTTGCAGGTACTTCTTGCTGGCCGGATCATTGCGCAAATCGTGGAAGTCGCCGCGAAAGTCCGCGAGATATTCACGATAGGAAACCGCCTCTTCTTCCTGCCAGTTGATCTCGCGTAGTCCCGTGGCATAGTGAAACGCAACTTCGGTTTGCGCGGTCTTCAGCGAAAATCCGGCATACCAGACGCCGCGATCCGGGCCGCTGAACCGGCTGCCGTGGGGCTGCGCGTGCGTGAACGAAGCATTCACGATATGAAAGTGCGGCACGCCGAAAACGAGTTCATGGACGGAGATTCCAGGAAGACGACCCGCCTCGCCGGCGAGCCGGTCATTGGTGGCGTCATCGAGTTGATACAGATGGGACATCTGCGCGGGGGGAAGTCCCAGGCGCGACAACACGCTCTCGCCCTCGAAGAAGCGGTTTGGGATCAGGCGGCGCGTGTCGCCTTGTTCGAGAAGGGTCTTCTTCGGGGGCATGAAAGTCTTTTACCGCCGAGACGCTGAGTACGCCGAGAAATGCTTTTTTTTCTGTCTCCGCAGAGTCGGCTTCTCGGCGGTGAAATGGTCGATTACAGTCCGCCGCGGCGTGCGTCCAGAAGCTGGCGTACCCGAATCATGGAGGGCAGACCGCCCTTGCGCATGTATGCCAGCGGAGATTCCCCGGCAAAAATCGGATTCGCATTTGGCAATTGCACCCAGGCGTCAGCGAGTTTTGGGCTATAGAGAATGTTGAGTGCCTTGAATATTCCGATCAGCAGGGAAATGCGCGTTAGCTTGTCTTGATCGAGCGTCTTCGAAACACTGCGCTTGAGTTGATAGAAAGAGCCGTTGGAGATGCCCCCCAGTAGATTTCGCGCATCTTCGTCCCGTATTTTCCAGTGCTCGCTGAGGCTGAAGAAGGCGCGGTTGGCGGCCGGGCTCAGTTTTTCCTGCACCGCTTTGCTGGAAAGATCGAGCGGTCGGTCAATGGCCACGCCGGGAATGTGGACGCCCGCGGTGCCAAATGTTGACTCTCCAAACATGGACTTAATATAGTACAAAAATGGAGAGACGTCAACTGCGGCAGTGATTGGCACAATCTGCAAAAGGCTTTACCACGAAGGGCACTAAGGGATTCACGAAGGTTCACCAAGGGAACCTTGCAAATAGTCAGCTTTTGGCACGTTTCAGTGGCAGAAGCGTTGCAACTTCACTGGGGGTGGGCTGGGCCACTCGTCGAGTTCGCCGTCCCAACCTGTGCAGCCATGGGCATTGGCGGTGCGGGTGACGGACTGTTCCAGTTCACGCGCTTTACTCTTGGCTTCCGCGATCTGAGACTGGCTGAGCGCTCCTCCGCTCTCCAGTTCATTGAGTTGGGAACGGGCTCCGCTGTATCCGGCATCCAGGGCAATCACGGACCAGACGTAGGCGTTAAATCGGTCGAGCGGAATTCCGCGACCTTCTTTCAAGGCTTTTGCATAGTGGTACTGCGCGGCGGGGATCCCCTGATCGGCGGCGATTTTGAAGAGTGCGGGCGCTTTGTTGTAGCTACTCTCGTCGAGGATGCGTGCCAGGTAGTAGGCTGCGAATGGATTTCCCTGATCGGCCGCGGGCTGGAGCCATTTTCGCGCGACGCTGAAATCCTGTGGTGTACCGCCGCCCAACGTATAGCGCCGTCCGATCATCCAGCTGGCGAGCATGTCACCTTGTTCGGCAGCTTTCTTATACCAATCGATCGCTTCGGTCTGGCTGCCGGTGACAGAGGTGCCGGTTTCGAGCAGGTATCCGAGCGCGACCTGCGACGGAGCGTAGCCCAGCTCGGCGGATCGGCGGAAGTTTTCGACGGCGTCGCGGTCGCTGCGGGATGGTCCGGCGCCAGAGAGGGCGTCCATGCCGCGCTCGTAAAGCGCCTCAGGAGACGGACTCTGTGCGAAACTGATGGCGGCGAGCAGGACAACGGCAACGGGCGAGATCGTTCGACGCATGGCGGATACTCCACCGCAAGTATAGGAAAGTAAGAACGAGAAAGTCAGTTACGAAGGTGTTTAGGAGACCGGGCTACTAGTTACACGAGCGAGTAATGAGTTAGAACGCGATTGCGCCCGTCGGCCGGCATTCTGAGCTGGGTTCGATGGCGAATTCGGATCGGAGAGTCAATCATGACGGAAGGCAGTGTGGACGCAATCGCGAAATTCGTATTCTACGGGGTGATGGTCTGCTGGTGCCTGTTTGCGGTGACGTTTGTTTTGCGGATACGACCTGGGAAGAGCCGGGAGACTCGTCGCGACTGGAATGCGATGGTGGGAATGTTGATCCAGGGAATCGGCTATGCGATTGTCTGGTTCTATCCACTGCGGCGCATGCCGCTCGGGCCACTGGTGCCGATGCCGCGAGGGCTTGAAGTGGCGTTGGCTGCGCTGACTCTCGCGATTGCGGTGGCGTCCGTCTGGATGGTGAATGCCGCAGTGCGTGTGCTCGGAAAGCAGTGGGCTGTCGCTGCGCGTCTGGTAGAAGGGCACAAGTTGATCACCGAAGGACCTTATCGCCTGGTACGGAACCCGATCTATACGGGAATGTTTGGAATGATGGTCGCGACGGGACTCGCGGTTACGCAATGGTGGGCATTGTTAGTCGCCATTGTCGTGTTCCTGGCAGGGACATACATCCGGGTGCGGATCGAGGAGCGCTTGTTGCGCGGACAATTCGGGAGTGCGTTCGACGACTACACGAAGCAAGTGCCCGCGGTGATCCCGGGAATCTGGTAGACAGGTTATGCGTAGCGTTCGCGCATGAAGTCAGCAATCGCTCCGTATGCCTTGGAGAGTATCTGCTCGTCTGGCAGGTACACGATCCGGAAGTGTTGCGTTCCGGGACGCTGCCCGAAGCCTGATCCATGGACGACCATGACGTGTTTCTGGCGAATCAGTTCAGTGACGAAGATGTCATCGCCTTCCGGAATATCGATCGACGGGTAGGCATAGAACGCGCCGCGCGGAGAGACGCAACTGACGCGCGGAGTTTCGCTGCACCACTTCATCGTCAGATCGCGACGGGAACGAAGTTTGCGTTTCACTTCGGGCAGATGGTCCTGCGGGCCTTCGAGTGCAGGCTTGATCGCGTACTGTTCGGGATGATTCGCGCACAAACGCGAGCGCAGTAATTTGTTGACGCCTTCGAGATACGGGCCGATGGCCGCTGCATCCCCGCTGGCAATGCCCCATCCGATGCGCCATCCGGGGGCGAGATAGTTTTTCGATAGTCCACCAAAGGTGATGACCGGAACGTCGGGCGCAACTGCGGCCACGGCAACGTGAGGATCGTCGTCCATGATGAGCTTGTCGTAGATTTCGTCGGCGAAGATGATCAGGTTGTGCTGGCGCGCGAGTTCAGCTATCTGCTCAAGCATCTTTCTGGTGCAGACCGAGCCGGTGGGATTATTCGGATTGATGAGAACGATCCCGCGCGTGCGGGGCGTGATCTTCTTCTTGATATCTTCGAGATCCGGTTGCCATCCATCGTCTTCGTTGAGGTAGTAGGCATTCAGTTCGACACCGAGCTTGGCCAGAACCGCTGAGTAGAGCGGATAGTCGGGGCAGGGCGTCAGCAGGTTGTCGCCGGGATTGAGTAGCGCGGCCAGGCAGATGTCGACGGTTTCGCTGACCCCGGAAGTCACGAAGATGTCTTGAATCGTAGTGATCCCCTTACGTGAGGCTTCACCGCGAATCGCGTCGGTCGCCTCCTTCACGCCCGACGAAGGAGCGTATCCGTTCTTACCGTCGCGCATCGCCTTGTAGACCGCCTCGATGAGATGAGTCGGTGTCTGGAAGTCGAACGTGATGGGGTCGCCGATGTTGAGAGGAAGAATCTTGTGGCCCTGTTTGGCCACTTCGTCGGCGATGCAGGCGAGATCGCGGATCGCATAGCGGACATGCCGCAGGCGGTCGGCGGAACAGATTTCGTGGGTCTGAGTTACGGACATGCGAGGCGCTCCGTTTCGCTCAAATTGTACAGGAGTTCGAGGGCCGAACGGCGCCATTCAGCGGCGGTTAGCGAGAGTTGGGAGAGTCGGGATTGAAGCGAAACTGCAGTTCGTCCGTGGTCTCAGTGGCGGCCGGAGCGTACTTCCATTTCATGACGGCCTTGACAGCGCTTTCGGAAAAAACAGCGTTACCGCCAATCAATTCTATCTTCGTTACATTTCCGGCCGGAGAAACGGTGACATTCATCCGCACCATCCCCCCGATATGAGCGTTCCGCATGGGGAGAGGGTAGTCAGGCTTGATGTTGACCAGAAGGCGGCGGGGAGTTTTCGGCGACTTCTGGTCGTTCTGAGCATGAGCGTTTGGAATCAGAGAAAAGCTGAGCAGGGCAGCAAGAGCAAGCGAACGGAAAAGCCTGACGAATACTTGAGACACCGTATCTCCGCGATCACGTACTAAGGAATACGGTAGTTCTACCGGGAGAGGGTCAGCAAGATTACAGCTGTCATTAAATGTGGCTCATGTTGCTAAAGTTTTCTCAAAAAAGAAATCAGCCGCTGGAATCGAAGTCCGAGCGGCTGAATCATGGTGCTGAGTCGTGCTGAAGATCGATCGCGGACTACTCCGGCCGATCAATCTGCGCCTTTTGCAAAGTGTCGGAGTAGTCGACGTAGACGGCCTTCCACTCGGTGTAGAAGTCGATTGCGCCGATGCCGCCTTCGCGATGGCCGTTGCCAGTGGCTTTGACGCCGCCGAAGGGCAGATGAACTTCAGCACCGATGGTAGGAGCGTTGATGTAAGTGATGCCCGCGTCCAGATCGCGAATCGCGCTGAATGCCTGGTTCACATTCTTCGTATAGAGGGCGGACGAAAGTCCATATTCAATGTTGTTGGCGATTTCGATGGCGTCGGCGAGATCGTCGCAGGGAATGATCGCGACCACCGGACCAAAGACTTCCTCCTGCGCGATGCGCATCTTGGGATCGACATCGATGAATACCGTGGGCTCGAGGAACCATCCGTACTGGTAGTCGCCTTTGTCGAGACGATTGCCGCCGCACATCAACTTCGCGCCTTCCGCCTTCGCGATCTCGATGTACTTCAGATCGGTCTTCATCTGATTCTCGTTGACGGCCGGACCCATCTCCACCGTTTCATCGAGACCGTTGCCGATCTTCAGTTTCTTGGCGCGGGCAACGAAGCGGTCGACGAATTCGCGATACACACCTTTCTGCACGATGATGCGACTGGTGGCGGTGCAGCGCTGTCCGGTGGTGCCGAACGCACCCCAGAGGCCGCCTTCAATGGCGAGGTCGAGGTTGGCGTCGTCGAGGACGATCATCGGATTCTTGCCGCCGAGTTCGAGCGAGCAGTGCTTGAAACTCTGCGCAGCGGTTGCTCCCACAATCTTGCCGACGGCCGAAGATCCGGTCAGCGAGATGGCACGAACTACGGGATGCTCGGTGAGGGGCGTGCCGACTTCATTGCCGTATCCGGAAACGATGTTGATAACGCCTTTCGGAACGCCCGCATCAGTCAGGGCCTGGACCAGGTTGAAAGTGGAGAGTGGAGTGTCCTGCGCAGGCTTGATCACGCAGGTGTTGCCGCAGACGATCGCAGGCAACAGCTTCCAGGACGGGATGGCCATTGGAAAATTCCACGGCGTGATCATGCCGCAGACGCCGATCGGCTGCCGGACAGCCATGGCGAACTTGTTGGGCAACTCCGATGGCACGGTCGGACCGAACATGCGGCGGCCTTCGCCCGCGTTGTAATAGGCGGCGTCGATGGCTTCCTGCACGTCTCCGCGGGTCTCTTTGAGAACCTTGCCCATTTCGCGGGTCATTTCGCGGGAATAGTCTTCCTTACGTTCGATGAGGATTTCAGCGGCGCGAAAGACCATTTCCGCGCGGCGCGGAGCAGGCACCAGACGCCATTTTGCGAACGCGCGCTTGGCCGCGTCCACGGCGGCATCGACATCGGCTTTATTCGAGCGCTGGAAGATGCCAACAACTTCGCGGTGGTCGGCGGGATTACGGTCTTCGAAAGTCTGGCCGCCCTGGGACTCAACCCATTCGCCGTCGATGTAGTTCTTGAAAACCCGCGTTTTGGTGGTGCTCCCTAAGATTGCCGGGCCGGTGATGGTATCGGTCGCCATAAAGCCTCCTCGAAAATTGCAGAATGTCTATGCTAACAACCGAGGCAAAGACGGGCAAGGGAGGGCGGCTTCCACGCTTCATGGCTCCGCCCGCAGAGCGCACTCTTACTCCGAGCGCGCGACGAAGATGGGGGCAAGGTGCTGCTTGTTCCGCAACGCCACAACGATCCACAGCACGATCACGAAGGACGCCAGCGGCAGGCCAGTTGGTGCCATGAAGATGTGGAAGAAGAGGATGTTGAAGATGATTCCCGCCAGAAACACGAGCGCAAGAGGTACGTAGCGGTTTATCAAAAGAAGTATCCCACCCAGCACTTGCAAGGCGAAGATCGTCATCCAGTACGGCGAGGAAAAGAGCGCGCCAAAGAACTGTGCGGCGGCGCCTGTCGGGGGCGGCAGAGGAATGAAGTGCAGGAAGCCGTTGAGGCCGAACGCCAGAAAGATCAGGCCCAGCAGCAGACGTGCGATCAGAGATGCTGTTTTCATAATCGATATTTCTCCTTGTTGAAGTCGCAATCCGAACTCTTAACGACTGGCGTGCACGTGGACTTTTTCCAACGAAGGCGCCAGAAAGACTTTGGGGTCCACTTTGCCGGACATGAGCTGGGACGTCCCCTCGGCGGAGATGGTGGTCACCTCCGTGATGCCCATGAAGCCGAGTACGGTTTCGAGATAGGGAGCGACAAAGTTGAACGAAGCCATCGCGCTGCCTTTTCCATACGCTCCCCCGCTGGCAATCAGGAGAGTTGCCTTCTTTCCGGCCAGTAAGCCGGTGGGCCCGTTCGCTGTGTAGGAAAATGTTTTGCCGGCGCGCATCACCTGGTCGATCCACAACTTGAGGTTTCCGGGCACGCTGAAGTTGTGCATGGGAACGCCGAAAACGTATTCATCGCCTTGTTGCAGATCCGCGATCAGGGAATCGGAAAGGGCAAGCGCCTGCTTTTGATCGGCATTATGCGCATTTTCTGGCGTGTGCGCGGCGGAGACCCAAAGACTATCGACTACGGTCAGATTCAGTTGGCTCAGATCCCGCTCAATCACCTTGCTCCCGGGATGGGTTTCCAACCAGGTTTCCGCGAAACTCTCTGTTAGCTTTCGGGAGATGGAGCGGTCGCCCATTGGGCTGGAATCAAACTTGATTAACGTTGCCATTTTCTGCCTCTTTCTGCCTATAAAACATCAGATGACTAGTAAACGACAAACGTTGCATAACTATCGTACAACAGATGTACTATAGGCAACACATGAGGTTCTGATAAGCTTCTAAGTGGTTGAGGGATATATATGCTTCACAAGGATTGCGAACGCCTGGACCCAAGGATCCGCAGGACGCGAAACCTCCTGCAGGACGCTTTGCGACGCCTGCTGGAAGAGAAAGAGTTCGACAAGATCTCGGTCCAGGACATTACGGAGGCGGCAACTCTGAACCGGGCGACTTTTTACGCGCACTACTCCGACAAGTTCGCGCTTCTCGAGGAATTCATCCGGGTCAGCTTTTTGGACATCTTGGAAGAGAAAAATGTGCAGTTTGACGGCACGTGCCCCTCCGCGTTGCAGGTCATCATTCTGACGGTTTGCGAGTATCTGATTGAGGCGGAGAAGTCACTTTCGTCCAAACAACATCAATACGAACCGTTTCTTCAGTCGAAGGTCATCGATCAGATCCGCGAAGTTCTGCTGGACGGGTTCCGACAACACCCGATGGAACGCCGCGTGGCTCCAGAAACAATCGCAGCCACCGTGAGCTGGGCGATCTACGGAGCGGTGAAGCAATGGGTCGACAGCGCCGACCGGTTGCCGCAGGAGGAATTTGTCCAACTGGCGGTCGATCTGATTCACCCGATCATGATGGCCGGGGTTGCGTCGGACGCCGAGATTGTTTCCGAGGGTCGCGTGTAGAGGGACTCCCGCGTATGCCTGCCGTCTCCGCTTTTGTCCCCGCTCGCTGCCGGCTCATTTGAGGTCACTTTCGTAACCTCTAAACCCCCTGACCCCTATCTGTTACCAGCACTCACGGGGATATGATTGTCATTAGTTGAAGATTAGCCACAATCTCAGAGATTTTACAGAGGTGGGCGAGGCTCGTGTCGAATAAAGCGAAGCCGGGAATTTACGTTGCCTGGAAGACGGTAACGTACCGCAGCGTCTTTCTGATGCTGTTAGGCGGAGCCTTGATCCTTTTTGCGGCGATGCACTTCGCATTTCCGCAATTCACCGATTCCGGAATGAAAGCGGTAGGGGGTTTTACGACCTCGCTGCTTGAAAAAGTTGCCGGGCTCGCGCCTCCAATCCAGAAAACCTCCGCAGCAGTTTCTCAGCAGGCGCATTTCACGGCTCTCGATGGAACCATCCGCGTCCGCAAAGCGAACGGCAACAGTTGGATCAAAGCGGATTACAACGTCCCACTCGAAAAGGGAGACGTTGTACAGACCGGCGCCGAGGGAATGGCGAAGGTTGTGTTCAACGACGGCACGAACTACACCGTGAAGCAGGATTCGCTGATCGTGATTGAAGAAAACTCCGCGAACGATCAGCAGCAGACCAACGTTTCGGTGGCGGTAACGACAGGCACCGTCGATCTGACGACCGCGACGTATGTGCAGGGATCGAAATCGCAGGTCATCGTTGCGGGAGCGAAGGCTTCACTGGCTCCGGATTCGTCGGCGATGGTGCGCAACGATCCGCGATCCGACCAGCACGAAATTCTGGTGAAGAAGGGCAGCGGCGACATCGAGCGCAATGGCGAGGTGGTCAAGCTGTCGAACTGGGAGAAGGTCAGTTTTCAAGTTGCGTCCAAGAGCATGGATAAAGGTAAGGAAGTCGGGCCACCGACTCCGATGGCGCCAGGAAACATGATGCCGATCTTTATCACCGAGGGCGAAAAGTCGAAAGATGTGGAGTTTAACTGGACCGCGATGGCGGGCGCAGTGGGATACCGGCTGCGCATTTCGCACAATCCTTACTTCTCGTCGCTGCTGCTGGACCGAAAAGTAGAAAGTCCGAATGTGATGGTGACGGGACTGGGGCAGGGCGCGTACTACTGGGATATCCAGTCCTATGACGCGGCGGGTAAAGAATCGGTGGAGAGCGAAAAGAACCGGTTCACGATTATTCCGCGAGCAAAAGAAAAGGTAGAACTTTCGCTGGACCTCGATCCTTTCATCCAGCATGGGCACGTGATCGAGGTGCAAGGCAAGACCGAGGGTGGTGCGCGGGTGATGGTCAACGGCAGGGAAGTGCCGATTGTTGCCGATGATGGGTCATTCCACTATTTCACTCCACCGCTGCCGAACGGCGAGAATATGATTACGGTGACGGCGCAAAATTCCAAGGGCGGTGTGAATACCCGTCAGGAAAAAATCGTCATCCAGTAGCGATTTTGATGTTCAGCACAAGCGAGTGGCAGCCGGGGCGAGCGGTTTGTCTGAATATCCAATAAAATAGGGGAACAGCCCAAAAAGAGAGAAGTACTCCCATGTCAAACAACGGGTTTCATAACGGAGCCTCGCGCTTTCATAATTTGCGTTCGCTGTTCAGTATGTTCTCCAGCGATCTGGCAATCGATCTCGGCACGGCCAACACACTGGTGTACGCGCGCGGCAAAGGGATCGTCGTCAACGAACCTTCCATTGTCGCGCTCAACAAGAACACCAATGAAGTGGAAGCCGTCGGCAAAGAAGCGAAAGAGATGCTCGGCCGCACGCCCGGCAACATCGTCGCCATCAAGCCGATGAAAGATGGCGTCATCGCCGACTTCAAAGTCACCGAGAAGATGTTGAACTACTTTATTCAGAAAGCGCACAACCGCAAGATGCTGGTGCACCCGCGCATTGTGATCGGCGTGCCTTCGGAAATCACTCAGGTAGAAAAGCGCGCGGTCATGGATTCGGCGTATCGCGCGAAAGCCAGCGAAGTGTATCTCGTGGAACAGGCGATGGTGGCGGCGATCGGTGCGGGACTCCCTATCACCGAACCGAGCGGCAACATGGTTGTCGACATCGGCGGCGGTACGACTGATATCGCGGTCATTTCCTTGAGCGGCATCGTGTATTCGCGGTCCGTGCGGATGGCGGGTAATCAGATGGATGAAGCCATCATGAATTACCTGAAGCGCAAATATAACCTGCTGGTCGGCGAACGTACCGCCGAACAGATCAAGATGGAAATTGGATCGGCGTATCCGCTCGACAAGCCGCTCACGATGGAAATCAAAGGGCGCAACCTGATTGAAGGCGTGCCCAAGACGATCACCGTGGATGACAGCGAAATTCGCGAAGCACTCAGCGAGTGCGTATCGACGATCATGAACGCTGTCCGCGTGGCGCTCGAACGTACGCCGCCGGAACTTTCGGCCGACATCAGCGATCGCGGCATCGTGCTCACAGGGGGCGGCGCGCTGATCAAGAATCTCGACAAGCGAATCCGCGAAGAAACCGGACTACCGGTTTCGATTGCGGACGATCCCTTGTGCAGCGTGGTGTTGGGGACCGGCAAGATGCTTTCGGATTTCAAGCTGCTGCGCAAGATTTCGATCGAATAAGGGCGCTGCGAGCTTCGGGCTCCGAGCTTCGAGCGAGCAACAGCAGGTCCTTCGCTTCGCTCAGGATGACAATTCTTGAGGATGGCGGTTCGCAGAGAACTAACAACTAGCCACTGACCACTCTCCACTGGTGTTATGGAAACTGTCCTCGGCCGCTACCGGAATCTGATTGTGCTGGTCGGAGTTTTATTCGTCCAGGTGCTGGGACTGGCCGTGCAGGTCAAGCGCACGACGGACACTGATTCCAGCCGTCTGATTCGCGTGTGGACGGTGGGAGCTATCACCCCACTGGAAAAGGCTCTGGTCTGGGTACAAAGTTCCACCGGCAATGTCTGGCATAACTATCTCTTTCTGCGTGGCGTGCGCGCGGAAAATCGAGATCTCAAACAGCAGATCGAGCAGATGCGCATCGACCAGGTCCGTCTGACTCAGGATGCGGACCAGGCGCGGCGTTTACAGGCGCTGCTCGCATTCAAGGAACAATTCATTTCGCAAACCATGGCCGCCCAAGTCATTGGATCGACCGGCAGCGAGCAATCGCGCGCGATCTACATCGACAAGGGTGAACGGGACAACATCAAGAGCGACATGGCGGTGATCACTGCCGAGGGAGTCGTCGGGAAAGTGTTGCACGTCTACCGTTCAACATCGCTCGTGCTGCTGATCAGCGATCAGACCAGCGGCGTCGGAGCGATCATGGAGAAGTCGCGTTTGCAGGGCATCCTGCGAGGGATGCCGTCCGGCGAAGTTGCTCTCGAACGAGTCATGAGCGATGAGCAGGTTCCGGCAGGAGAACTGGTGCTGACCAGCGGCGGAGACCGAATTTTTCCGAAAGGCCTGCCGATTGGACGCGTGGCGAGAGTGACTCCGGGGGGAGATCTCTTCCTCAATATCCAGGTAAGGCCGACGGCGGACTTGAGCAAACTCGAAGAAGTTCTGGTCGTCACCAAGATTGACGAGCGGCAGGCCGAGCCTGATCCCACCGGACCGTCGCGCGCCGCGGACATTTTGGCGGAGCGTCTGCCGACCGTGCCACCCAAGCCAGCGGATGCCGTCACGGGCGCGGCTCCCTCGCCAGGGGCAGCAGCGGGCAATACAGGACAGGCCAAACCGAAGACGGCGAATCCCGCCGGAGAAGGATCAGGGGCTGTGGTGACGCGGAAAGCAATTTCAACCGTACCGTCCGGTGGGACGAGTTCGCCTGCAGCATCAGGAACTGGCACTGAGAAAGCGCCGGCCAAAGCTGCCAAGCCCGCCACTGAACCGAAACCGCAACCTCCAACTCAGGATAGTCCTCAATAACGTGGCCCTTACTTACACATCCGGCGAGCAGGTTGAGGTTTACCGTTTCGGTATTCCGGCGACCATCCTGATTCCGCTGACCGCAATTTTCTTGCAGGCATATTTGCCTCGCGGGCCGCTCCATTTTCTGACGATCTTCGATCTGCCACTCCTGGTGACGATCAGTTTCGCAATTGCCCGCCGTAGCCAGATGGCCGGAATTTTTACCGGTGCACTGATCGGAATTTTTCAAGACGCTCTCACCCATCAACCGATCGGACTCTACGGAATCTCGAAGACCGTGATCGGATTCCTCGCGTCCTCGCTTGGCATCAAGCTGGATGTTGAAAACGCCGGGGCGCGCCTCCTGCTGACGCTAGTTTTTTACGTCGTCCACGAAGTGATCTACTTCACAATCGCTCGTGGACTCGTCACCCTCCACCTGGAATGGAGCTGGACTCACGAACTGGGATCGGCTGTCGCGAACGCGGTCCTCGGAGTCTTTCTGTACGCGCTGCTGGACCGATTGAAGCAGAGGACTTAGGAGCAGCTACTGGCTGCTGGCTACTAGCCACTAGCTGACCCTCCCGCCTACCTGCTGAGAACTAAACCTAAAACTGCTGCCGCGATCGTGCCGAAAAAATTTACTGCTTCGTTGCTCATCCATCCTTTACGTTGCAGCGTTGCTCCTAGCAGGCTGTCGAATAACATTCCCGCCAATCCTGCTGTGCATGGGATCCACAATTGCGATGTGGGGATCAGGCCGCCGAACGCGGCTACCGCGGTTACTACGGCGCCGGCAATCATTCCCGCGAGGGTGCCGGAGATCGTGATGGCTCCGTCTGTGCCGGCGCGCACGCGCCGTCCGGTGGTGATCAAGAAAGCGGTGGGGCTGGAAGTCTGACCGATTTCGCTCGCAACTGTATCGGTGGCGGCTTCAGCGAGCGCGGCGATCACGGCGACAATCCATGCGCGAGTTCCGGTGACCGCGAAAGCGGCCGATGCCAGGGCCGGTATCGCAAGATTGGCGAGGACTTGACGCGCGTTGCGCCCATCGCCACGTTCGGCGACGCCGATGTCCTCCTTGCGGCGATATCCGAAGCGCGTGGAGACCCACGTCAATAGGAATAGTGCGGCCAGTGCCGCAAAGGCGACGGGTCCAACGCCGGCGAGGAGCAGGAGGCAGGTCGCTCCGCCGGCCAACATGCCGGAACGGGTGACTCCACGCAGAGCGCGGGCCAGTAGGGCGAAGCTGATCGTCACTGCCACCGCGATTGCGATGCGGCCAGGAGACGAAGTCCAGCTATACGCCAGATACAACTTCAGCATCCAAAACCTCGATAGGAACGGTGCATTTGCAGTCTACAAGGCTCCGACCTACTATATTTCGGGCCGGCGTTGGGGCAACCGCTTCCTGTAGTGCTTGTCCTCTGGATTCGCCCCGTAATCTGGTGGTAGAGCCCCCAGGACAGTAGGCTACACTTCTGTACGCTTGGCGGAGTTTTGTTTTTCTGCGATCGCGGGTTGCAACATCAAAATATTGCGTAGAGATGTGGCTCGCCGCGTCTCCTGTACGACCCGAGACGAGGCAAGCCTCGTCTCTACCTAAAAAGTCTTTGGGGTGACACGATGGCAGCTTCGGTGTGGTCTGGATATCTGACGTTTGGACTTATCTCGATGCCCGTGCGTCTATTTTCCGGGGCGCGTAGTAATGGGATCTCGTTCAACATGCTGCATCGCACCGATCATCAGCGCGTGAAGCAGCAACTGTATTGTCCGGCGGACAACCAGGTGATCGAACGTTCGGATACGGTCAAGGGCTACGAGTATCGCAAGGACGAATACGTCATCATCGAACCGGAAGAGATCAAGAAGATCGAACCGAAGACTGCCAAGACGATGGAAATCCTCGAATTCGTCAAGGCAAGCGACGTGGATCCTGTGTATTTCGAGTCGTCGTATTACATGACTCCGGAAGAGGCGGGACGGCGTCCGTACGCGCTGCTTACCAAGGCGCTTGAGGAAAGTGAATTCGTCGCCATCGCCAAGCTGACCATGCACAACCGCGAGTACACCGTGTTCCTGCGTCCGCACAAAGGCGGAATGATGCTGCACACGATGTACTACAAAGAGGAAGTGAAGGAAGTCGAATCGTTTGGCGCACCAGATGTAGAAATCAAAGACGCGGAACTCAAAGTTGCGCACCAGTTGATCGAAGCGCTGGCGGGCGATTGGGATCCGGATAAATATCACGACTCCTTCCAGGAAAACCTGAAGAAGCTCATCGAAGCCAAGCTCGAGGGCGGAGAAGTGCAGGAAGTGGAGAAGCCGAAGAAGTTGGCGCCCGTGATCGACCTGATGGCGGCCCTGAAGGAAAGCCTGGCACAGACGAAGAAGCCGGCGGCTTCGGAGAAGGAAGAGGTTCCGGCCAAGTCGCGGAAGAGCCGATAGCCGAAGACGTCGTTCGCTTTTCGTCGTTCGCTTTTCGCAATACCAGATGCTTTAGGAGCACCAACGCGCATCCAACATTCGGTGCGGGTGCTGAGGCGCGAAGGACGAACAGCAAAGGACGGGCGGCCAGCTCCGTTCGGCCCAATTTCCCCTTCTCCCGTCCTTCCCGCTACAATATCGGTTCCGTCTATCGGTGACCCTTTTTCAACGGAGTGCGAATGAAGCGGTTTCTGTGGCTGTGCGTGATTGTGATTTTGTTCCTGATTTGTACGGGATGCGGCGACACTTTCCGTCCGGTGATTATTCCTAATCCGCCGAAATTTCCCGATCCCCGTGCCGCCCATTCGGTGGTGGCAATCAGCGACAACAATACCAACGGATCGCAGAGCGATCGCGGCAGCGTTACGGCGATCAACGTTTCCGGCGATACGGAGGTGGGAGTGGCCGATGTCGGCTTGGCTCCCGTCCACGCAGTGCAGCAGACCGCGAACCAGGTCCTGGTGGTCAATCATTCCGTGACCGGGGCAATCGGCGACTCACTGACGAGAGTCACATTCTTCGGAACCCAGATTGCGAATACGAATACGATTGCCTTGCCGCCGGACTCCGCACCGAATTTCGTCGCGAGCACGGAGTCGGGTACGGCCTACGTTACGCTACCCAACTTTGTGCCCGACCCGATCAACAACCCAGGCGTCGTTGTACCCTCGTTGGCCGTGGTCAACACTGCGACCAGCACAGTCGCGACGATTCCCGTGGGAGCCAGTCCGGTCGCAGTCGTTGAAACTCAAGATGCGAAGAAGATTTACGTGGCCAACAATGGCGATGGCACCATCAGCAACTTCAACACGATTGACCGGTCGCCCAGAAACCAAACTCCAATCGCGCTGAGTTCGGCGCCGCTTTGGATGGTCTCGCGTTCGGATAGCCAGCGCGTCTACGCATTGGAGGCGAACGGTTCCCTGGCGACATTAGACACGACAGCCACCGCCGGGCCTGACACTGTGACCGAATCGAGTGTTACGGCAGCCGGCGCGAAGTACATGGTGTACGACGGCCATTTGAACCGCTTGTACATACCTTCGGGCGCGGGGAATGTGCCTCAATTGGCGATCGTTGACGTGTCCTCGTCGCAACCACCGGCTCCGCTAGTGGTTTCGATCCCAACCGTTCCACCTTCCGCGCGCGGCGCACAGGATCCGTGTGCAGCCACCGCCACAACTCCGCTGAATGTTGTGTCGGTGGCAGTTCTGCCCGATGGCAGCCGCATTTACGTCGGATCTTATTACGTCGATTCCGCGAGCAATATCTGTCCGCAAGTCACCGTGATCAATACTTCGAGCCACACCATCAAGACCGCGACGGCGGTCCCAGGATTCACGAGCTTGTTTCCTTCATCGCCCCCAATATGCGGGACGACAGCCTTCCGCTTCACGATGGCCGCGGGCGGAGACAGTTCTCGCGTCTATCTCGCAAGCTGCGACGCGGGCAATGTCAATGTGGTGGATACCTCGACCGATACCTACTTGCTGAATCTGAAAGCTCCCGCAAGTTCGCGGCCGCCGAATAGTGACAACCAGCCGCCGCCTCAAAATCCGGTGTGGTTGATTGCGGGGCCGTAGGGGACGAAGCTGGCCTGCACCCAGAAGAAGATCATTCCCGTCAATCATTGTGCTCTTTGCATTCACTTGCGCACGATTTCATGGTGCGCTCAAAACGAATCGTCAGACTTCGCTTGCGCTGAAGACCTCCGCCCCAGCGACGAAGTCACTGGTGCTGGATGTGTCCGGGGAGAAAACGTGTCCAGAAAATCGATGGTGGTCTATCTATCCGCATTAGCTGTCGTGCTGTTTTCCGCGCTGGCGAACGCGCAGAGCGCCGGTGACGCGAAGATCAAAGTTCTCCGCTTTGCGGGTCCGTCCGCAGCGGGGATTCTTTTTCAAGGCCAGCCTTCGCTTGTCCACGTGGGAGAGCGACTCGGCGAATGGACGCTGATGGAGATTGCCAGCGACGCGAAGGGGGTGCCCGCTTCCGCCATTCTGGAAGATTTCACGAGCCAGACGGGACATCTGCTGGTCGTCGATCTGCGGGGAGTACGGCTCGATTTGCCGAAATCTCTCGAGTCAACTTCGGAAGATCCGGCCAAGCTCTACCTCGGGCACACACTTGCCGAGATTATGAATAGCGCTTCCGACCTGTTGGGCGATCAGATTTTGGCGAAGAGGGGCGATCCTGACTACGAGGAGATCGCTGGAATTTTTGCTCCGATTCGCAAGATGCAGACATACAGTTTCGTGGGCACTCCTGAATCCATCGACAAGATCGGCTTCCAGTATGGTGGGCGCACACCTGAATTCGATCCCGCTCCGTACTACCCGCCGATCAACGAGATTCGCCGGCAGGGAAAAGTATGGGACGGCCTGGTGGGCGGTTACTTGCCGGTTGTGCGGTTCGTTTATCCGGAGTCTCCCGGCAATTGGACGGAGATGATTTCCTTCGCGCCGTTGCGAATTTCAAACGGCAACAACCGCATTCAACCCGCCTGGTACCGGATCGTGCACGTCGAAGACGGCGCGATGAAATGGGTTCACTACATCGACTCGTACCATCCCTTCCCGCCACGAACGGAATACGATGCCAAGGTTTTCTACCGCGACCTAGTGGATCTGCACGACGGATGGCAGCGGATGCTGGCGCCGGGGATGAAGATTGATGTCCCCGATGAGCGCGTCGGCAACATGGCGCGGTTCGCCCTCGTGCGGGACATGATGACGCGAGTCGCCGACTTTCCGAAATATGGCGTGGTCGACAAGGACTATGCGGGCAGCGAGCACGACGGGTTCCCGGACACATTCAACGTCGACACGGCGGCCATGCTGGAATGGGGACTGATCGATCGAGCGGGGCGCTATATCGACAACTATTTCGGAGAGTTCGTCCGCGACGATGGGTCCATCCTCTACCGCGGCCCGGAAACAGGGCAGTACGGGCGGATGCTGACGGTGCTCGCGCAATTTGCGAACTATGGCGGCGACCCGGCTCTGCTCATCAAGCGCAGGAGCCGCATCGATGGCGTGACGAAACTTTTGCTTGGCCTGCGGGAGAAAGCGAAGCAGTTGCCGAAGAGCGATCCCGCCTACGGAATGATCGCGGGATGGAGCGAGGCTGACGCATGCCTTGATGCCGATCCGCCGCGCTACATGCAACCCTATTTCTCGAACAGCACAGAAGCAGCGCGGGGATTCCGGGATCTTGGACAAGTGTGGGTCAAGATCGGACAGCAGACCAAGAACGAAGAGTTGAGCGCATGGGGCAAACGCCTGGTTGCGGAATCGAAGGAATTGCAGGCCGACATCCAGAATGCGATCACGAAGTCGTATCTGAAAGTGGATGGCGAGACCATTCTGCCCTCCATTGCGGGAGTGAAGGAACCGTTCCACGTGGTCGTGCCGCGCGATAATTCAGACCCGCAGTTTCGTTCCTACCGAGCGTATATGGAGATGTTGCACTCCGGCATCCTGTCCAAAGATGAAGTGGCGTCGATTGTGCAGTACCGCTCGAAACATCACGACGTAATTCTGGGAGTGCCGACCGCATACGGTTACAAGACTGGCGCGATGGCCGGCTTCCTGTCCTATGGCTATGCTTACGGGTTGATCCAGCACGACATGACTCGCGAAGCGTTGCTGTTGATGTATTCCGTGATGGCGCATCAGTTCACGCGCGGCACGTGGACCGCGCCCGAGACGCGTCCAGTCTTCGACGAGAGTCCGGCCGCTCCATATTGCACGCCCGCACAGTTAGCGGTCGCGATGATGACGCGATGGATCCTGGTCTTTGAAGATCCGATGGCAGAGACACTCTGGCTCGGGAAAGCGATCCCGAGGCAGTGGTTCGAAGACGGCAAGAAGATTTCTGTATCGGGAGCACCGACACGCTGGGGAAAAATCGGATTGTCGATGGAGTCGCATCTGAAGCAAGGCGAGATCGTGGCAACAATCGACCTGCCGAAAAATCAGTTTGGAGCGACGACGAAATTGCGGCTGCGAACGCCAGGCCAACGACAGTTGAAGTCGGTAACTCTGAATGGCAAGACGTGGACTGAATTTGATCCAGCGCAGGAGAGCATTACGATTCCGGCGGGGAGTACGGGAGTGGTCAAGATCGTGGCAAGGTACTAGCAAGCATCAACGGCGGACCACGGGTAAAGAAGAAATTGGCAGGCGAGAGCGAACCACGAACCACTAGCCACTAATCACGAACCACTGATTTGTCACCCGGCGACGGCGTGTTCCGCGACTCCGCTGGGGTGATAGCGCAGGGCGACATTCATGAAGACGGTCCCGCTGGTGGTATTGAAGCACATCACGAGGGCTTCTGTGTCTTCGCTGCTTTTGGTGCCGTGCTCGGTCGTGAGCATGTGCGGGGGATGAACGCGGAAGTGGAATCCCTGGTCGTTCAATGTGGTGACCGCGTTGCCGATAATCTGGTTGGCAAGTTCGCAGACGGTTTCGCGGACCAGGTCGTTGGTCTGGGGCAACTCCTCGCCGGCCATGCAACTGGCTACTTTCACGGCCACTTCGGGGGCCAGGTCAAAAATGATGCGGCCTTCGATGTCGCCGGTCAGGCAGATTTCGGCGGCCACGCCCCGGCGTCGATAAGCCTCTTCTTCCATACTGAGGTTTTCGACGGACGTAGGACCTTGCAGTCCCTGGGCGAGGACCGCATCCGCCGAGTTGATGAACGGCTGGATCAGCTCCATGCGCATCGGACTAGGCTCCTGCTCCAGCGGTGCGGGCTGCAGCCCCATCATCCTTCATGACGTACTTGATCACTTCATACAGGACTTCGGGCTTCACCGGCTTCTGCACGAAATGCCGTGCGCCGCGCTGCAATGCGGCGACGATATTTTCCTGGTAGCCGACGGAAGAGACCATCACGATGCGCGCATCGGGATGCTCGCGGACGATTTTTTCCGCCGCCTCAATGCCTTCCATCTGCGGCATAGTGATATCCATGAGAACGATGTCGGGCGAGACCCGATCGTATTCGCTGATGGCGGTTATTCCGTCTCCGGCCTCGCCTGCGATTTGTCCGCCAAATGACTCCACCATGCGGGCAAGATTCTTGCGGGCGAAAACAGAGTCGTCCACAATCAGGTAGCGAACGGGTTGTCCGTCTTCGCTCCGTTTTACGGGCGCAAACTGTTCCATGACACTTCTCCCCTCCTAAGCAATATCACGGGATATCCACCTTTCGGTAGGTAACCCTAGTTACTTCCGGCACTAGTCGTCCGGCCATGACCCGAGTCTGCCTTGGTCCGTTCGGGCGCGCTTTGTGCTTGTAAGGTATTCGGTAAGTCTTCCAGGTGAACGACCCTGGTTACAAAACCCCTGTCAATGGCCGCTTTTGGCATGCCATAGACCACGCAGGACTCTTCGCTCTGCGCGATTGTGACCCCTCCGGCAGCCCGTACTGCGCCCAGACCGGATGCCCCATCGTCGCCCATTCCCGTCATGATTACAGCGACGCCTTGCGAGCCAAACTCTTCCGCCATGCTGCGAAACAACACGTCTACCGAAGGGCGATGCCCATTGACGGGCGCGTCTTCGGTCAAAATGACGACGTTTCCCAATGGCAGTTTCTTTACCTTGATATGCCGGTTGCCCGGGCAGATCAGGACGCGTCCCGCCAGCAGCAGGTCGCCGGATTGGGCTTCCTTGACGCGAATCGCACAGGTTTCATCGAGCCGCTTGGCAAACATCTCGGTAAAGCCGTCCGGCATGTGCTGGACGACCAGGATGCTGCCTGGAAATTCCGCCGGAAGTTGTGAGAAAAGAAATTGCAGTGCGTTCGGCCCGCCTGTGGAAACTCCGATCGCAATGACGCGCGAGGGTGCGCCGGTTCGAGCCGACCCTGCCTTCTGACCACGTTGTAACCCCTCGGGCACCTGACGGGCGCGAAAGCTCTTGCTCTGGGCTGCAGCTTTGATCTTGCCGATCAGTTCGTTGGCGATCTCAGGCATGCGCGCCGATACGTCGGCGGGTTTGGCAACAAAGTCGAACGCGCCGAGCCCCAACGCTTTTAGGGTGATCGATGCACCTGCGGTGCTGTGCGAGCTGACCACAATTACGGGAAGCCGCCAGCGCCGCATGATTTCTTTCAGCGTGTCGATGCCATTCAGGCCCGGCATTTCCAGATCGAGCGTGATGACATGAGGCGACAACTCTTCAATTTTCTTCAGGCCAAAGTTTCCGTCCATGGCCGTGCCAACGACTTCGATGGAGTCGTCGCGTTCCAGGATCTTCGGAATCAGCTTGCGCATGAGTGCGGAGTCGTCCACTACCAGCACGCGTACGGGATTGCTCATGCGTGCCCTCCCGCCGTGTGGTGCGCCTGCGGTGCAATTTTGGGCACGGTTCGCAGCAAACCTGCAAGCCGGCTGTCGGCTGCCCGGCCGCCCGCCTTGGTGAAGCGTTCCACCAGCGCGAGCAGGTTGAGGATCAGGACCACGCGGCCATCGCCGAGAATCGACGCGCCACTGATCAGGTCGGTTGCAATCGACTGGTCGTCGATCGCCTTGATGACGAGTTCTTCTTCGCCTACCAGGTCGTCGACGATCAAGCCAAACTTGCGGTCGCCGCTACTGGTGACGAGCACAAAGATCTTGTCTCTCGCGGAGGCAGTCCCCGGTTGCGGGGGTGCTCCCAGGCGCAAGAGCGGCAGCACCTGATTGCGCAGTTGCAGCACTTCGTAATTCTCGACTTGATGGACCTGGTCTTCCGTGGTGCGGGTAATCTCTACCACCGAGTTCAATGAAATCGCGTAGAGCCTCTGCTCCACTTTAAACAGCAGCGCTTTGATAATGGCCAGCGTGAGCGGCAGACGCAGCCGGAAGGTGGTGCCGCGGCCCGCTTCGGTTTCGATCTGTACCGTGCCCTTCAAGCGTTCCATCACGCTATGCACGACGTCCAGACCAACTCCGCGACCTGAAAGCTCCGTGATTTCGGCTGCCGTGCTGAAGCCGGGGCGAAGAATGAGTTCGACCGTCTGCGCATCGCTGAGTATGGTTGCTTCTTCCGCAGTCAGCAGACCCTGCGAGAGCGCACGCTGGCGCACTTTGGTGATTTCAATGCCGTGTCCATCGTCAGAGACTTCGATCACGACCTGGTTGCCCTGGTGATACGCGTTCAGGCGCAGCGTTCCCTGCCCACGTTTCCCAGCGCGCACGCGCTCTTCGGAAGTTTCGATGCCGTGTCCGATGGCATTGCGCACTAAGTGAGTGAGCGGTTCGGCGAGTGCATCGAGAATGCGCTTGTCGAGATCGGTGTCGGCACCCTTCACAACGAGTTCAATATCTTTCCCGCACTGCCGGGCGACGTCGCGCACGACGCGTGGAAAGCGGCGGAAAAGTTGTTCGACCGGAACCATGCGGATTTTCATCACCGAGCGTTGCAGATCGTTCAGCGCGCGCGCCTGAAAGGCCATGACATCGGAAAACTTGCCGCGGAGATCGTCCTTCGGAAAGCGCTCTCCAAATTCGTTCAAGGTCTGCTGCCACATCGATTTTGCGAGGATGAGTTCGCCGACCAGGTTGAGTACAGTATCGATCTTTTCGGCATCGACTCGCAGCGTGTTGTCGGTGGTCGGAGAGGCGACTGTCGCCGCCGATTCCTCGGACGGGACATGCGTCGCAACTTCCCGCGACGGTGCGGCCGCCGGGCCCTCGGTCTCCGGTTCCGGAGAAGCCACCGCGGGGGTGCCAGAGGAAACTTTTCCTTTCCAGAGCACGACCTTGGCACTTTGCGCGATGGTCGGAATCCGGCATTTAGCTCGAATCACTTCGGCGGATTTTTCCGAAGCCAGTGCAATCTCCAACTGGCTGACGACCGCCTCTTTCTCGGGATAGATGGCCAGCACTTCTCCTAAAGAAGACAGTGCCACCTGGATGAGCTGGCGGGCAGCGATGGGCATGGCGCATTGCGCATCGAGCTGCACGCGAATGTGGTATACGCGCCGGCCTTCGCTGACTGCGCGATCGATGGTGACTTGTTCGTATTCTGACCAGGGCGTGACCGTCACCACTCGCTTGCTGGGCTTCTTTTCAGCCGCCTTGGCTGCGCTGGGATGTGCCAATCGGGCAATCTCGGCGCGCAACGGTCCGATATCGGGAGTCTTCTTCTGATTTCGATAGGCTTCCAGCAACGCGACAAAAACGTCAGCCGCGCGCAGGGCGACGTCGGGCACGAATGGATTGGCCTCAGGGTTTTCCAGGGTCAGGACATCTTCGAATTCGTGTGCCAGTTCGCTGAGTTCGTTGAACCCGCAGGCCGCCGCGTCTCCCTTGAGAGTGTGGACCGTCCGCCGGATGCCGCGCAGCGTTTCCGCGTCGCCTGGCGACTTCTCGAGCACCAGCGCCTGCTCGTTGAGAGCCTGGACGAGTTCCCCGGCACTCTCAAAAAACAAGTCGTGCAGCTCGGACATCCGGTCATCGGGGGGAGACGTCACCCATTCACCTCAATGCGTTGGTAAGCGGTTCCCGCGTTGTGGTGCACCATCTGGAACTTTTCACTCAGTCCGCGCAGGGTCTCCGCGTGGCCGACAAAAAGGTATCCTTGCGGGTTCAGACAGCGATAGAACTTTTCCACCAGCCGCTTCTGTTCCGCTTCGTCGAAGTACATCATTACGTTGCGGCAGAAAATCACATCGTTGCGCTGGGGCAGATATTCGGTCTTGAGATTGTGAAAGTCGAAGTGGATTAGTTCTTTTAATCCCTTCTTGATTACGTAGCGGTCGCCTACTTTGTCGAAGTAGCGCAGCCGGGAACCATAGTCCACTGTCGACATCTGGTGTTCGTTGTAAAAGCCTTCCTGGGCGGCGCGCAGGACGGAATAGCTGATGTCGCTGGCGAGGATCTCCAGACGCCACGGCGCCGGAATCAACGGCTTCGGGAAAGTGTTTTCGTGCGCGATGGGATTGCGCAGATGGTAATAAGCAAGCGCGTCCGCGATCATCATCGCCATCGTGTACGGCTCTTGTCCGGTGGAGCATCCCGCGCTCCAGAGGCGAAGGCTGTAGTCATGGCGTTCGTGCTTACGCCGCAGAATGTCTTCCAGAGCGTCCCGCTGGAACAGTTCAAGCTGGGCCTTGTTGCGGAAGAAGCTGGTTTCGTTGACGGTCAGGTTTTCCAGCAGAATGGCCAATTCCGCCTTGCCCTGTTGGCTGATCAATAACCGGTAGTAGCTGTAGAAAGAATCGAGCTGGCATTCTTTCAGGCGCCGTTGCAGGCGGTCCTCAAGAAAATGAGTGCGCCGCTCGTCGAAATGCATGCCACATTCCTGGTAGATCAGCGCCTGCAACAGCTTCAGTTCGGACTCCGTGAGCAAAGGCGCTTCGCTTGTATTCATGATTGGTCGCGTGCCAGTGTTATTTTTTCCCGGCGACTGCGCTTTGCGCCGCCGCTTTGCCGGTAGTGCCAACTGCGGTGTCCGATGCCGATTCCGGAGTAGCGGTCTGCCGGAATTCCAATATCTTTCCTACGTCGAGCAGGATGATGAGCCGTCCCAGGTATTTCCCCAGCCCGGTTACGCAGTCCAACCCGCCTTCCTGCATCATGCCAGGGGCAGGTTCGATTTCGGATTCGGGAATCTTGATGACTTCGGAGGCCTCGTCCACGATCATTCCGGCCAGTCGCCCTTTGTGTTCGACCACCAGAATCCGGCTGCGACGGTGCAGAGGAGTCGCACTCTTACCGAAGCGTTTATGCAGGTCGAGTACGGAAACGATCTTGCCGCGCAGGTTGATGACTCCCTCCATGTAAGCGGGAGCATCCGGCACGGCCGTAATTTCTGGTACGCGCACGATTTCGTGCAGGGACGCGATGGGTATGCCGTAGGTTTCGCGTCCTACTCGGAAACCTACGACTTGGGTTTCCCGGCTCATAGGCTACTGGCGCCCTCCAGCGGTGGCATGGCGGGCCGCGCCCCGGGACATGCTGGACGTGCCTTCACCCGGCCGTAATGAAAAAGTATCCATCGAGCCGAGCAGGTCGCGCGACATCTTTGACATCTGTTCCGCCGAAGCGGCCAGTTCTGTCGAACCCGAAGTCGAGTTCTGCACAAGTTCCCGCATGCGTTCCATGGCTTTCACGACCGCTTGTGCTCCCGAAGCCTGTTCTTCGACCGCGGAATTGATTTCGTGCGTAATCTCGTTCAGGCGAGTGGTGGCACGGGCAATCTGCGACGAACCATGCGACTGTTCGTTGGTGGCGGCGCCGATTTCCTGCGCAAACTTGTAAACCTCGGTGACGACGTTCGAAATCTTGCGCAGTGCACCGTTGAGGTCTTGTCCCAGATTCAAGCCTTCGTTCACGATCGCGGTGCTCTTTTCCATGTTGTCGACCGCGCGTCGTGCTTCTTTCTGGATGCTCTGGATCAATTCCGAAATTTCCTTCGTGGACTGAGCCGACTTCTCTGCCAGCTTGCGTACTTCATCGGCCACAACGGCAAATCCAAGCCCATGCTCACCGGCGCGAGCTGCTTCGATGGCGGCATTCAACGCCAGCAGGTTGGTTTGTTCGGCGAGATCGTCGATCACCTCGACAATCTTGCCGATGTTGTCGGCGCGCGAACCCAGTGCGTCGATGATTTCGCCCGAGGAACGAATCGTAGTGTTGATACGGTTCAAACCATCGGTGGCTTTTTCCATGGTCCCAATCCCGCTATGGACTTCTTCGCGAGAACGGTTGGAGATGTCGAGCAGCACTTTGGCTGTGTCCGCGACCCGTTGGATCGAGGTCACCATCTGATCGATGGACGCAGAAGTCTCGCTGACACTGGACGCCTGCGTCTGCGTGCTCTTCACCATGTTCTGCACGTTAACGCTCATCTCGTGCATGGTG
The DNA here is from genome assembly GCA_016196065.1 of Acidobacteriota bacterium. NCBI lineage: Bacteria > Pseudomonadati > Acidobacteriota > Acidobacteriota bacterium. The sequence goes on from JACPYL010000010.1 coordinate 673,163, forward strand.
CTGGTGACTTCATCGATTGCGGAAGAAGTCTGCAGACTGTTCTTGGCCGATTCGTCGGACGCGCCGGCGACCTGCGTAGAGGCGCTGGCGACCTGGGAAGCGGCGTCGCGCACATTGCGCACCAGTCCCCGAAGGCCGTCCACCATCTTTGTAAAGGCATTGCCGAGCGTGTCATTGGCCGAACGAGGTTGGACGTCGACGGTGAGGTTTCCACCCGCGATGGCCTCGGATACGGCTGCCATTTCACGCAAGTACTTGACCATGGTGTCAAAGGTGCGAGCCAGTTGCCCGATTTCATCCTGTCCCTTGACGTCAATGTTATGTTCCAGATCGCCGGAATCGCCGATCTGCTGGGCCACGTGGATGAGGCGATTGAGCGGATCCGTGATTCCTTTCGAAGTGCGGTAGGCAATCATCGTCCCGACGCCGAGAGCGACCAATGCGATGAGCAGAGTGATGGCGACCGTGAATGTGGCCTGCCATTCGTCCGAGCGGCGACGCTCTTCCAACAGCTTGAGGTTGAATTGATCAACCTGGTCGAGCACTTCGCTGGAGCGCGACACCCACGAGCCGGGATCCTTCTGCAAATAGAAGATCTGCAGTTCGGCGACGGTGGCATTGCCGCTGTCCACTTGACGGCGCTTTTCCACCAGTGGAGTCGCGAATTCATTGCCCCAACCCTGCTCGAACTGCTGTACCTTCTCGAGGCTCGAGCGTTGTTGGTCGTTGGTCGCGAGACCCTGGGCACGACGCAGAGCGTCCGTCAGACGGCGGATGCCGTCATTCATCTTCTCCACGTCGCGCGTGTCACCGCTCAACAGGTAGTTCTGGAGATGGAGACGGTTCTGCATCATTTCGAAGCGGACCGTGGACGTGGCCTGCGTCATGTCCATGGAGTGTTGCGCGGCGGTCTTAGTTTCGTGCTCGCGCCACACGGCAAACAGAATTACCATCGCTAAAATCAGGACGGTCGCGAGAACGCCTCCGAAACTCAGGTAAAGCTTTTTTCCAATGTTCATACGCTTTTCATCCTCTGCCCGGGGGCAGCGAGCGGGAATCGATTTTTCATCTACTGGGTTGGATCAAAGTGGAATTCCACAATTCCGGTGGTTTCTTCGGTAGCGCTTTCAAATCGCCATTTGCGAACTGCATCGAGCGCGGAGTTGGCGAGAATGGGATGACCGCCGACCAGTTTGCTGTTCTTCACGGTACCGTTTTTATCGACCGTGACCTGGACCTTCACCACCCCGGTGATATTCATGCGTCGCGCCAGTTCGGGATAGAGTGGCGAAACCCTGCTCTTTACCTTGCGGGTGATTTCCTGCTGATCTTGCCCAAGGGCAAAAGACGAACCGACAGTACTTAGCGCCATGATCAGTGATAGGCCCATGACCAGGCGATGAACTCGGCTTCGTAAAAGCACGCATTCCTCCCTAATTCTGATTCCACTACGAGCCTAAGTTTGTCATGGAGTATTCCAGTGGGAACCCAAAAGTTCTTCGGAATGATTACTTTAGTGATGGGCGTAAGTCGTTCAGTCGTGGATGCTTAGCACCGCGATGTCATTCCGCGTTCGACGGCGGCGCGCACGGAAGCGTCGGGCGTCGATGCCGCTTTTGGGAACTGGTCATTGTGAGACGCGGCCGCGGCGCTTCATTTTCGAGGTTTCCCACTTTGACACCTTCACCGCTGTATTCGCTTGACTCAATTTGAGAATACAGCGTAGCTTTGATAAGTAATTCAATTGTTTTCAATCGCTTAGATGACGGATGGTGCTAACCGTTGAGTCAACCCGGTAATTCGACTCTGGCCTCCGGCCCGTCATCTCATTCTGATGAGACATTTCAGAAACTCTTGCTAGATCTGTCTCATGCTGCGTTTCAGGGAAGCGATGCCAGTCAAGTAATTCAGCTGTTTTGCCGATCGGCACGCGAGTTCTTTCGCGCGAGCGGAGTGTATTTTTGGCGCCGTTCTCCGGAAGGTGGACTGGTTGGAGCGGAAGCGGACGGGTACGGGGCAGAACGCTTTCGGAATATGCGTTTGCAGCCGGGGGATGCATCGATTGCCATGGAAGCGGTGCAGTATCGGCGGACCGTTTTCGTCAACGACATGGATATGGCGCGTTATCCAAGTCTCGCCGAATATCAGGCGCGAGCAGTGTTGGCTTCGCCGCTGCTGGTTTCGGGAGAGATCATTGGAGCGGTTGCGTTTCTCCATGACACGTCCGAGATCCGTTTCGATGACGACGCGGCCGCGAAGGCCACGATTCTGGCGGCTCAGTTGGGGACCGCCCTGGAAGCTCATCGCCTGAACCTGGTATCTCAGGAAGAACATCGCCGCACCATGATCCTGGCGGAACTCGCGACCTCCCTCCATGGGTTGCCGGACACATCCGCAGTACTGGAAGGTGTCGCCGACCGGTTGCGCGTCTTGCTGCACTCTCCAGCGGTCCTCGTCTTCGTGCATCAGGAAGGATTGTTCCGGTTGCAGGCCGTCTCCGCCGAGATGGCGTCGTTGGCGCACGCGATTCGGGCTCGCGATCAGGAGAACAATTTGCAGTCGGCGATCGAAGTCGCGAACCGGGCTGCCACAGCCGGAGAGCGGATCACGATCAGTATCGATGGAGTGTCCCATCTGGGAGAGGGTGGAGCGTCGGGCGAGCTGATCGCTTCTCCGTTTCGGACTTCCCGCTCCCAGGGAGCGATTCTGGTATATCCGCGGACCGCCTCTCCTTTTACCAACGAAGAGATGATGCTGGTGACTGCGCTGGCGGGATTTGGCGCGGTTGCAATTGCGAATGCCGAACTGTATGTCATGGCTCGCGCGCAGGCGCAGGAACTGCATCAGATCCTGGAGATTTCAGTAGAACTCGGTGCCGCCGGCAAACTCGCCCAGTTCATGGAAACATTTGTCACCCGGGCGTCGAGCTTTCTCGGATTCCGGCGTTGTTTCATCGGTGTGCTCGAAGGCGATAGCTTCCGCATTCGCTGGGGAGCCGAGGATGGGCGGACGCGCCCGGTGGAAATTGTGCTTCCGGAAGGTGTGGCCACGCGCACGCTTCGTAACAAGCAGGTGTTTCTCACGGAAGACGCATCGCTGGTTCCGGGCGCAAATTTCGAGTTTGTCAGTACTTTCAAAATTCGCCAACTCCTGGCCGTGCCGCTGCTGGGGTCAACCGGCGAGGTGCTGGGAATGTTTGGCATGCTTGATCGCGTGCAGCGCGGGCATATCCCGGAAGAAGATGTACGCCGTGCGCAGGCACTGGCAGCCCAAGCCGCGATCGCATTTGAACTGACTGCGAATCTGCACCAGTCAGAGCAGCACCGCCGCCGCGCAGAATCGCTGGTTGCGCTCGCGCTGGAACTGAATACCGTACTGCATTTGCCGGAGTTTCGGCGTAATTTCGCGCGTCGCGCGGTCGACCTTCTGGGCGGTCGCGCGGTCGCTCTCAGCCTGTTTCAAGGTGCAACGCAGGAGACCGTGCTGCTGCAAGGCGCCTCCGAGGTCGAGGATAAGTCTCTGTTGCGCCGCTTTAACCTGGCGATCGGCGGCGCGCTCTCCAGCAACGAAAGTGATGTCGTCTTCCGGTCGGCGGGCGATCTGCTCGGCGCCTCGCTCGCTTCCAGTCTGGGATGGGCCGATTGCACGCTGGTGCGTCTGGCAGGATCTTCCGGAGAACTGATCGGCGTCTTGTGTCTGGCGGACCGGGGCGTAACGCCGACGGCAGAAGATCAACAGTTGCTGCGCGCGGTTGCCAGCCATGCCAGCATCGCGCTGGAAAATGCCTGTCTGTTTACCCGCATGGAACAGGCCAACCGCCACTGGGTAGAAGTCTTCGACGCGATCAGCGACTTTATCGTTGTGCACGACGAATCGCATGTCATCTTGCGAGTGAATCGATCGCTGGCGGACTTCGTCGGGATCGCGCCCGAACAACTCATCGGCGTCAGCATGAGCGCCCTCGAAGCGCTCCCCCTGAGCAGTTCCCGTGCGTGTCCGTTCTGCCGGACCGGCGACGGTATTGATGAGTACGTGCACAATATTCAGGACCGCACGTATCTGATCGCGACCTCGCGCATTCATGCCGCCGCCAGTGCACAGATGCAGACCGTGCACGTATTGAAGGACATCACGGACCGGCGCGAGGCCGAGCAGCGCTATCGCGAACTGTTCGACAATATCCAGGAAGGGATTTACTTCTCCACTCCCGAGGGCCGCTTCGTGGAGGTGAACGACGCGATGGTCCGCATTCTCGGCTACAGCAGCCGGGAGGAGTTGCTGCAAGTCGACATTCCCAGCGCGATTTACTTCTATCCGGAGCGGCGTAAGGAAATATCCACGACCCTGGTGGTTGACGGCAGGATGTACAACCACGAAGAAATCCTGCGCCGAAAAGATGGATCGCCGGTGCACGTCCTTATCAATTGCTTTTCGGTGCGGGATGAGCGCGGCATCATCCAACAATATCGAGGATTGCTGCTCGACGTCAGTGGCCTGCGCCATTCACAAACCGAATTGCAGCGCGAGCGCGATTTTTCCAGCAAGATCCTCAGCCACACCCAGAGCCTGATTCTCGTGACCGACACACTGGGGACGATCAGTTACGCCAATCGACGCTGGGGCGGACTCGGATTCGAGCAGGCCCAGCTTCTGGGGCATTCCTTCACCGAACTCACTGCGCCGGCGCGGCAATCCGCATTGTGTGAAGCGTTGGCCTCCGTGTCGCGGGGCCAGCAGGTGGACAACTTCGAAATGCAACTGCTCCGCGGGGATGGACAGCTCGGCCAATTTTCCGTGAATCTGAGTCCCATCAGTGGCGACGACGGCCGTGTCAGCAGCATTGTGGTCGTCATGACCGATGTGACCGATTCCGCCATGTTGCAATCGAAGCTGATCCACACCGAAAAAATGGCGGCGGTTGGGCAACTGGTATCCGGCGTCGCGCACGAAGTGAACAATCCCCTGACGGCGATCCTGGGTTTTGCCGATCTGCTGGTCGAACGTACCGACCTGCCGGACAGCGCACGCCGCGATCTGCGGGTGATTTTGCAGGAAGCGCAGCGCACCAAACAAATTGTCCAGAACCTGCTCAGCTTTGCCCGCCAGATGCCGGCGCAACGGCGGCATGTGCAGTTGAATGCAATCCTGCGCCGCACACTCCAGTTACGGGCGTATGACTTCCTGTCGCATGGCGTTGAGATTCTCGAGCAACTCGACGAATCGTTGCCGGAAGTAGTTGGCGATGCGCAGCAGTTGCAGCAGGTATTCCTCAATATTATGAACAACGCGCACGATGCGGTCCGCGAAACCGGCCGTCCGCCGCGCATCGAGATCATGAGCACGCGGAATGGGCAGCAGGTGGAAGTATCGTTCCGGGATAACGGTCCCGGAATTGCCAATCCCGATCGAATCTTTGATCCGTTCTTTACGACGAAAGAAGTAGGGAAGGGAACGGGCCTCGGCCTGAGCATTTGTTACGGAATCGTCCGCGAACATGGCGGCGAAATCGTGTGTCACAACAATCCGGACTCTGACGGAGCGACCTTTGTGGTGCGCCTGTCGGCGGCGCCGGAAGCGGCTAGCTTTGGAGCTGTGGCTGGAGTTCAACCCAAATGACCCATACAGGAACCAAACCCGCGTCCGCGCCGGTGCTTCTCATAGAAGACGAGCCGGCAGTCATGGCCTACGTCTGTGCCGCCCTCGAACGCAGCGGCTATCAGGTGGTCACGGCTGCTTCCGGCGCAGAGGCGCTGCGGATGCTGGCTCATGGCGATTTCCAGGGAATCGTGTCGGACATGCGGACACCGGGTGGCGTAGACGGCGCTCAGGTCCACGAGTGGCTCGCGGGCCACAGGCCGGAATTGGCCGGTAAAGTGGTGTTCATTACCGGTGACATTGCCAACGAAGAAACCGTCGCTGTTCTGCAAAAGACGGGCGCGCCGTGCGTGGAAAAACCGTTTCGAGTCCAGCAATTTATTTCCGTGGTCGAGAGGACGATGGGTCGCGCGTCATGAGTGAGCAGTACCGAGTCCGATTGCTCGTGGTGGACGACGAGCAGAGCATCCGCAAACTCTGCATGACCGTCGGCGAGTCGCTGGGTTTTGTCTGCAGCGAAGCCGAGAGCGGAGAAGCCGCGCTCGCCCTGCTTGAAGAGCAGCCCGCCCACATGGTCCTCACCGACATGGTGATGCCGAGAATGTCGGGACTCGAATTTCTCGAACAAGTGAAGCGCATGCTGCCGCGCACCGAAGTGGCTTTGATGACCGGGCACGGATCGATTGAAACCGCCGTGCAGGCGATGAAACTGGGCGCCTACGATTACATCTCCAAGCCTTTTGCGCCGCTCGATGAACTACGTCTCTTCCTGCGCCGCATGGCCGACAAAGTAAGGCTGGAAGAAGAGAACCAGTATCTGCGCGATCGCTCGGAAACTGAAACCGCCGTGCATGGCATTATTGGGAATTCCGTTGGCATCCAGCATGTGCTGCGACTGATCTCGCGACTCAAGGACACGCGCACGCCTGTTTTGATTTCCGGCGAGAGTGGAACAGGGAAAGAGCTGGTCGCGCGCGCGTTGCACTATCGTGGAAGCCTGGCGAGCCGTCCATTTGTTGCGGTCGATTGCGGATCGCTGGTCCCCACCTTGATCGAAAGCGAATTGTTCGGATACGAAAAAGGCGCGTTCACTGGCGCGTTGCGATCGAAGCAAGGGCTACTTCAGTCCGCCGACACCGGTACCATCTTCCTCGATGAAATTGGAGAGCTTCCGCTGGAGATGCAGGCGAAGCTGTTGCGCTTCCTGCAAGAAAAGGAAGTGCGCCCAGTCGGCAGCAACGAGAAAGTCAAAGTGGACGTTCGCATCATGGCCGCCACCAATCGCGACCTGGAAGTGGAATACAAGAAGGGGACTTTCCGCAAAGATCTCTATTTCCGGTTGAATGTCGTGACGATTCATCTGCCTCCGTTGCGCGAGCGCCGCTCCGACATTCCCATTCTCGCGAACTGGTTCCTGGAGCGCCTCGCGCCCGGACGCAATGCCTCTGTCAGCGGCGCCGCGATGAAAGCACTGCTTGCGTATGACTGGCCCGGCAATGTCCGCGAACTGGAGAATTGCCTGGAAAGAGCAGTCGCACTCGGAGACCAGCAGCGCATCGACCTCAACGACTTGCCGCCCACGATCGCCCACGCCGAAGAATTGGGGATCGCTCCCGAGAAGCCCGCACGCTTTGATATCTCTGCATCCGGAGATCCCACTACCGATCTCGAAGACATCGAGCGCGCGACCATCGAGCGCGTCTTCGTGCAAGTCAACGGCGACAAAGCCCTCGCCGGAAAAATGCTCGGCATCAGCCGCGCTACGCTCTACCGCAAACTCAAGAGATATAACATCGGGTTGCGAGAAGAAGAAGCGGGGACGCAGACGCTGCAGTAAGAATCCTCCTGGCGGAAATTCCATTCTTGCCTGAAACGATAGACCTGCCATTTTCACTAAACAGGTAGTGAAATCTGACGTCGTGCGGCCGGGACGCCTGTCCCGAGCTGCTTGCGGCGTCCAGCAGAGAGGTTCAATTCATGATCACCAGTGTTTCCTGGCAGTACATTCTCCTGAACGGTGACACCAGCACAGGATATCGAGTGAAAAGGCGTACCGGTGGTCCGCCTCCGGTGGTTGGTTCCGGCACAGACATGCCCTCGTCCGATAACTGGGTGTCTGCCCCCGCTCCGCCACAGATTCACTATGTTCCAGACGGCAAGGACTACATCTTCGCGTTCTGGTCCTTGAGCGCTCACGATACGCAGTCTTCACAAACCTCGGCGCAGATTCAGACGGGAACGACTGCCAACGACTCCCACACCGGCGGGCAATGGGGGATTTCCGCAAAGGCTTACTACATTTGGAACTTCGCGGGCGGCGGAAATGGAAATGGTGGTGGACACACACCACTTCTGATCGACGCATTCGATATCCAGGCAGGAGACTTCATCGGCGACGACTTTGTCGATGCAACGCCGGACCCAGGTGGAACGCTGACTGGTGAAGCCAACAATGGCTTCATCGACACCACTGCGGACATCGCTGCTGGCTCGTCGTTGAAGGTGGTCGCCCGCGATGCGCTTCCGGCAAAGGCATTTGGATACTGGTTTAACATTGGCCCATTACAGCTCAATGGCAACGCAGCCTCTCCCGCGACGGTAGGGGCGCCCGGTACCCATGACATCGTCGTGCATCACAACGATCGCGTGGTAGCGTTCGCTTTCTACAACGAGGTCAAGCAGCAGCAGTTCGTGCCGCCTTACGAGGCTACTTATGATCCGTGGTGGTGGTACAAGACTCTCGGTGGTCTAGTGCCGCCACCGCCGCGAGATCCGTGGCTGCAAGAGTTCGTTGCGGCCATCACACTCGCGCAAGCCGCTGCACGAGTGTCGCCTCGCCTGCAGGCGAAAGTCCTGGAAGTCGCCTTGGAACAAATCTCGGTGACGGCTGCGACGATCAAGCAGGAGATCAAGTCCCTGGAAAAAAGATGAGCAAGGTGGGCGCCGCCGCTTGGGGTGGCGCCCATTTCTTTCTCGGCTCCGAACTGAAACACATTGTGTCCAACAAAGCGATCTCTTCCACTGCCTCGCATTTTGCCCGCGTCTCAGAACCCAGGCAGTGCTCCGAGTTGTGATGCTGGCGATTGATCCACTTCCAGCTTCGTGTGCTTCCTGGCATCCCGAATCTGCGGCAGCAGAATGTCGCGAACGTAGTGCCAGTACGGCACGATATCCAGAGCTTTGCGAGCGTATGACTCCGCGGCATCGATGTCCGGTGTAGTCCGGTGCAGATTGGACCACGCCAGGTTCATCAACAATTCCGGCTCGCCCCACGAAGGATTGAGCGGATCGGTTGTAGCAGTCGCCTTGAGTTTCTTGGCAGACTCCAGACCCTTCAGGTAAGTTTCCATCGCCTTCTCCTGGCTGCCGCCGTACTCCGGTGGTGCATACCAGAGGTTCGGACCAGTCACCCACGACAGTCGGGGATTCCCGGGATCTGCATTCCCCGCTTCCCTGAGAAGTGTCTTCACCTGCGCAAGCAATTCCTGCACCTTGGCTGGATCGCTGCGGTGGAGAAACATGAGATTGCTCAAACACGAAGCAGCCCCAATTTTTGCATCCGCAAAATTTGGATCTTTTTCGGCCGACTGCTGGAATTCTCGAACGGCCCGCTCCAGATCGTCTGCGAGATCTTTTGGATCCGCAGATTCGTTGAACCCGTTGAAAGCTCTACGCCAGAGCGCAAACCCGCGCCAGTAGCGGACTCGAGAGGCCAGTTCTTGGGTCTCAACGAAGGGATCGAGTTCGCTGTATAAACGGTGCAAGGCCGGGCGATCCCCTTCATAGTCGGCTCGTTGAATCGCGGTGACGAGTTTGACCACTTGCTCGCGCGGAGCGTCAGTCGCGGAGATCGTCTGCAGGTCGACTTTCAACCCTACAGCCGCGTACCACGGATAGAAATCCACCACGAGCCGCTCGGACGCGATCGCGGGATCGTCTTTCACCAGCGCCTTGGCTTCCTCGACGGAACCGATGCCGAAAATAAAAATTCCCCGCAGGTTCGTGTCGTCGATCGGACCGGCTACGATCAGTTTTCCCATGCTGGCCATCTTGCGGATGTTGGCCATGTGGCCGTCCTGGACAAGTTTTCGCTCCTCGGCTGTGCCCTCTCCCCAGTGGGGCCCTTTGCGAATGATCCCGAGGACGTAGGTCGTCATCTTGATTTGGGACTGGGGTGGCAGCGTGGTGGCGGGTTGTTGCGCGAATGCCATAACGCACGCCGCCATGAGCAGCATTGTTGTGATGGTGAATCGTTTCATTGAATCACTCCTTGATCTTTTGTGCCTGCATTGGTCGCAGACAGGTACGCGATCGTGCTGCCACGAGCAATACTTCCCGCGAACTTTTGGATGAGTTGCTCGAGTGTGCTCAGGCCTCTTGCGGTTTGGCCAGGCTTCCATACTTCTGCGTTGCGTAGCCAACAATCAGGCCAACCATGCCGCCCGGCAGCATGATCTGGAAGTAGTAGCCATGTTGTAGCTGAGCAATAATGAAGGCCAGCACCAGGCCGACGGCAAGGCCGAAGACAATTCCCAGAGCCAGGGAATGAACTTTGCGGGCAAAAACTCCGATCAGGATACCGGCCACGATTCCTTTAAATGTCGAGCCCATGACGATTCCCGCCAATTGTGCGCGCACAGCGGGCGTGAACCACGCCGTCATTCCATCGATAGCGCCAAGGACTGCTCCCAGGACGATCCCTAGTAAAACCTTATTCATAACTTAACCTCGCGTTGAATTCAGCTTCTACTGTGGTATTACCCGTTTTTCGCGATTCCTTTAACGCCGCGCCAATAAAATAAAAAGAAGTCGCATCAGGAGGTAGACGGCAACCAGGATTACCGCCGTACTATGCCGCGCGTAGGTCCTGCCTGCGCGTTCGAGCAGGCTCTCTGGGTAGGCGCTGACGGGCTCACCGCCTAAATAGTGCAGGACGTCAGCGGTCATTTCGCGGGCGGACTGGTAGCGCGTATTTGGATCCGCCGCCATAGCTTTTTCGCAGATGGCCTGCAGCCTCCGAGGGACGCTGCTTTCTTCCGGTAGTGAATTTGGCGGGCCCGGCTTCCTGGCGAGGAATTGTAAGACCGCTCCCAGCGAAAAAATATCCGTCCGATAGTCGACGGTGAGTTCACCGCGCGACTGTTCCGGTGACATGTAGCCGGGAGTTCCAAGGACGCTGCCCTCTCCGGTAACGTGGGAAGAGGCGCTCGACGATTCTTGCGTCACAGCAATTTCATTTCGCTGGTCTGGGTCAGCGGCGCCCACTCTAGCCAGTCCCCAGTCCATGACCAGCACTTCGCCAAACGCGCCAATCATGATGTTGTCAGGCTTCAGGTCGCGATGGATGAAGCCGCGCGCATGCGCAAAGTCGACCGGTTCCGCGATGCGTTCCAGCAGCCGCAGCCGGTCTGGCAGGCTCATTCCCACGACGTGCTGCGCCAACGTCTCGCCAACCACGTACTTCATGCAATAAAACGCGCGTCCATCTGCCAGCGTGCCGGCATCATGCACGGGAACAATCCCCGGATGTTCCAGGCCGGCCAGGATGCGAGCTTCCTGCAGCAGTCGCACGGCGAGATCGTCAGCTGTCGCCACCGAGTCCAGCACCTTGAGCGCGACGTGACGATGCAGCAACTTGTCTTCGACCAGCCAGACGCTTCCCATCCCTCCGCGCGCCAGATAGCGGATGGCGTCATAGCGAGTCCCAGTCAGATCAGGAGCCAGCATGCCGGCCTGCAGCTTGGCGACGACTCTGTCAGAAAGTTGTGTCACTTGATTTCTACTCCCAGCAGCGCCTGCGCTTCGCGGCGAAATTCTTCTTCGGTGGCGGTCATTTCCCGCAATTGATCGAGCACGCAGCGCCGAAATTCGCGCCGGGCAAATGCCAGGTAGTTCGTGACATCCGTGGTGGCGAGGCCGAATTCCTCAGCTAGTTGACCGTACGACGGCTTGGGGTCCGACTCATCGAGGTCGTAACGCTCGAACAACTGGAATTGGATCGTCTTGCCTGCGTTCTCGCAGTGGCCTCTCAGCCTTTGCAGGCCGAGTGAAAACAGGCTCCGTACCCACTCCTTGTCAAAGTAATCCTCGGGAGATTCAGTGTGCGCGACGGTCGCAAGCTCCCGCTCGGCCTCATCGAAATCGAGCGCGCAATGCTCACTTCCCGCGCCCCGCTTCTGCCGGTTGGAATCACGCAGATGATTCATGAACTGCCGGTCCGCGCAGGTTCGTAGGAAGGTACGCAGGCGTCCTTTGCTGCTGTCGTACGAATCAAGGAATTCTTTTTCCAGCAGGCGGGTAAAGAAATCTTGCGTGAAATCCGCGGCATCTTCGGCGGCGAGCGTCCACTTCATGCGCGCGTATTTGTAGACCGGTTTCCAGTAGGCGGCCGTGATGACGTCGATCGCCCGCGAGCGTTCGGCAGGATCATCGCTCCGCGCAGCGAGAAGCACGGAATGACGCGTCAGTGGGAAGCTTTCGCCTTGTGGGTTCACGGACAAGTAAGCGCCTGTTGCGGAAGGAAGTGTAGTGCGAAGCGAGCCGGCAGGACAAGTTAGGCGGCGAACGCGATGGGCGGGTGGGTTTTGCGCGGCATGTTGCAAACAGATCACTGCATGTTCGGGGTTCAGTTGTGCCCCGAAAAAACGAGACTCAGGCAGGGCGTGGCTCAGGCCCGGTGTAGCGAAATTGAGACGGGCGAGGTACAAAACTCTGAACAGGACGGCAAAAGCTCTGGACACCCAGGCCTACGATCGCATCACAACCATGTATGATCTGCGTCATACGGCGCCTGCAGTGACATTCGTAAAGTGAAAATGGTGTGGTGTGCCAAATTCTTAGTCTCTCTGAGGAGCTGTGCTCAAGAAATTCTATCCCTCTCCGTCGTTACTCGCCTCGGACCTGGGTTCATTCCAGCGTCAGGAAACAATCTTCGTCGTTATTAACCTCATTCTGCTGTTGGTCCTGGTGTTTCTGCATCACTTGTTCGCCTCGTTCTGGGGACCACCATCACGATCGTTGCTGATCGCGATCGGGTTTGTTTTCAGCTTGGGAGTGTTGGAGCTTTTCTGGCTCCAGCGGCTCTCGAAGCCGCTCCCGACGAGCTTTCTGTCGGTGCTGACGTGGTCGTCAATCGTCGTAAATCTGGCTCTCGCGATCCTTCTTTCTGGACTAACCAATCATGAAGACAGCCCATACTTT